>NZ_JBIRSJ010000035.1:0-60678 GCF_044334165.1 Streptomyces sp. NPDC020845
GCCAGATCTTCGTCAAGGGCGAGGTGATCAAGACCGTGCCCGAGTCGAAGATCGTGGAGACCCTGATCGACGAGGCCATGAAGATCGCCGAGCAGATGGAGAAGGACGGCATCGCCTCCGGAGAGCCCGAGGTCTCCGTCACCGGCTGACGCCACCCCGCGCCCGCGGCTGCGCCGCCCGCACCCGACCGGACCACGGCCCGGTCGGTGAACGCGGGCGGTGGCCTGGGCGACCCCCGAGGTACAGTGCGGAGAATCGAATCTTCTGGCCCTCGGCCGCAACCGGTGAGGCATACCGACACGTGCTGACGACGTCCATCACCAGGGTGCTCGAGCCCCACGAGCTCGACGAGGCCCTTGCGGTCCTCGACCGCGACCCGGTCTCCAACGCCTTCGTCGCCGCCCGCGTCCAGGTCGCCGGCCTGGACCCCTGGCGGCTCGGCGGCGAGATGTGGGGCTGGTACACCGGTGGCCGGCTGGAATCGCTCTGCTACGCCGGAGCCAACCTCGTCCCCATCTGCGCCACCCGCGAGGCCGTACGCGGCTTCGCCGAGCGCGCCCGCCGGGCCGGCCGCCGCTGCTCCTCCATCGTCGGCCCCGCCGACACCACCACCGAACTCTGGTCGCTGCTCGAGCCCAGCTGGGGCCCGGCCCGCGAGGTCCGCGCCCACCAGCCGCTCATGGCCACCACCACCATGCCCGCCGGTATCGCGCCCGACCCGCTCGTCCGCCGCGTCCGCAAGGACGAAATGGACGTGATCATGCCCGCCTGCGTGGCCATGTTCACCGAAGAGGTCGGTGTCTCGCCGCTCGCCGGCGACGGCGGGCTGCTCTACCAGGCCCGGGTCGCCGAACTCGTCAGCCACGGGCGATCCTTCGCCCGCATCGAGAACGGCCGGGTCGTCTTCAAGGCCGAGATCGGCGCCGCCACCCGCCACGCCTGCCAGATCCAGGGCGTCTGGGTCGCCCCCGAATACCGCGGCCGCGGGCTGTCCGAGACCGGTATGGCCGCCGTCCTGCACTACGCGCTGAACGAGGTCGCGCCCGTCGTCAGCCTCTACGTCAACGACTTCAACACCGCCGCCCGCGCCGCCTACCGCCGCGTCGGCTTCCGGGAGGTCGGCGCCTTCATGAGTGTGCTGTTCTGATCGACGGCCCAGTAGGGTGCCGCCCATGCTGCATCAACCAGGCGAGGGGCCACCGGACCCGCAGGGCGTCGTCGTGGGGCCGCTCGACCTCGCCGCGCGCGTGGACGAGGCCCTTGCCGTGCAGGCGATCGCCTTCGGGCTCACCGACGAGGAGGCCGGAGTACGGCGCCACATCGTGCTGCGCCACCTCACCAGCCCGGGCGCCCGCGCGCTGGGCGCCACCACCCCCGCCGGACGGCTCGTCGGCTTCGTCTACGGCATGCCCAACGACCGCACGCACTGGTGGTCCACCGTCGTCGAGCCGTATCTGCGCGACACCGGCCACGAGGACTGGCTGGACGACTCCTTCGTCATCACCGAACTGCATGTCCACCCCGACTACCAGCAGCACGGCATCGGCCGGTCACTGATCACCACCATCACCGACGGAGCGGACCAGCCGCGCTCCATCCTCTCCGCGATCGACGCCGACAGCCCCGCCCGCCACCTCTACCGCGCCCTCGGCTACCACGACCTCGCCCGCCCCGTGCTCTTCCCGAGCGCGCCGACCCCGTACGCGGTCATGGGCGCCCCGCTCCCGCTGCGCCGCTGATTCCCCGTAGCCTTCCCCCGGTACGCCTTCCCCTGGTTCATTTCCCGGTGGGTGGCGGCAGCGGTTAATCTCCTGGACATCCCATCTCGTACGCAGGAGAAGAACCATGGCCCAGGCCCACGTCCAGCGCATGTCCAGGTTGATGTTGAAGACGCTGCGCGAGGACCCGGCCGATGCCGAGACCGCCAGCCACAAGCTGCTCGTCCGCGCCGGCTATGTACGCCGCACCTCCGCGGGCATCTGGACCTGGCTGCCCATCGGCAAGAAGGTCCTGGAGAACGTGGCGCGGATCGTCCGCGAGGAGATGGACGCCATCGGTGCCCAGGAGGTCCTGCTGCCCGCCCTGCTGCCCCGTGAGCCGTACGAGGCCAGCGGCCGCTGGGACGAGTACGGCGACCTGCTGTTCCGGATCAAGGACCGCAAGGGCGCCGACTACCTCCTCGGCCCGACCCACGAGGAGATCTTCACCCAGACGGTCAAGGACCAGTGCACGTCCTACAAGGACCTGCCCGTGATCCTCTACCAGATCCAGACCAAGTACCGGGACGAGGCCCGCCCGCGCTCCGGCGTGCTGCGCGGCCGCGAGTTCCAGATGAAGGACTCGTACTCCTTCGACACCACCGACGAGGGCCTGGCCGAGTCCTACCGGCTGCACCGCGAGGCCTACCAGCGGATCTTCGAACGCCTCGGCCTCGACTACCGCATCGTCTCCGCGATCTCCGGCGCCATGGGCGGCTCCGCCTCCGAGGAGTTCCTGGCCCCGGCCGCGGCCGGCGAGGACACCTTCGTGGACTGCCCGAACTGCGACTACGCGGCCAACACCGAGGCCGTCACCCTCGCCCTCACCCCCGTCGAGGGCGCCGAGCACGGCCCGGTCGAGGAACTGGACACCCCCGACACCCCCACCATCGACACCCTCGCCGAGCACCTGAACATCCCGGCCTCCGCCACCCTGAAGAACCTCCTCGTCAAGGTCGACGGCGAGATCACCGCGGTGGGCGTCCCCGGCGACCGCGAGGTGGACCTCGGCAAGCTCGCCGAACACCTCGCCCCCGCCGAGGTCGAGGTCGTCACCGCCGAGGACTTCGCCGACCGCCCCGACCTGGTCCGCGGCTACATCGGCCCGCAGGGCCTGGCCGGGAAGTCCTTCCGCTACCTCGCCGACCCGCGCGTCGCGCCCGGCACCGCCTGGGTGACCGGCGCCAACAAGCCCGGCAAGCACGCGCGCAACGTCGTCTGCGGCCGGGACTTCGAGGTCGACCAGTACCTCGACGTCGTCGTGGTCAGGCCCGGCGACCCCTGCCCCCGCTGCGGCGCCGGTATCGAGCTCGACCGGGCCATCGAGATCGGCCACATCTTCCAGCTCGGCCGGAAGTACGCCGACACCTTCCAGCTCGATGTGCTCGGCCAGAACGGCAAGCCGGTCCGGGTCACCATGGGCTCCTACGGGATCGGCGTCTCGCGCGCCGTGGCCGCGCTCGCCGAGCAGACCCACGACGAGTCCGGGCTGTGCTGGCCTCGCGAGGTCGCCCCGGCCGACGTCCACATCGTCGCGGCGGGCAAGGCGCTCCAGACCGAGCTGGCCCTGGAGCTCGCGGACAAGCTGGGGACGGCGGGCGTCCGCGTCATGGTCGACGACCGGGCCGGCATCTCCCCGGGCGTGAAGTTCACCGACGCCGAGCTGATCGGCGTGCCCACGATCCTGGTCGTCGGCCGTGGCGCGAAGGACGGCGTGGTGGAACTCAAGGACCGCCGCACGGGCGAGCGCGAGGAGCTGCCGGTCGACGAGGCGCTGTCCCGCCTCACCGTCTGACAGGCTTCAGAGGCCCGGCGCTCCTTCCGTGCCCTGGCCGCTCCGCGGAGCGGCCAGGGCACGGGGAGGGACGCGGGAGGGGCGCCGGGCGGGCCTACAACCAGCCCGCGAACTCCAGCAGCAGCTCGCCCCGCCGCCGGTCGCCGACCGCGGCGTGCCGCAGCCCGGCCTCGACCGCGCGGAACAGCGTCCAGCCCCGCAGCCGGTCCCGGTCGACGTCCAGTGAGTCCGCCAGCTTCGCGACGCGGCGCCGCGCGGCCGCGGCGGGCCCCGAACCGGCCGCCAGGTCCTCGAAGCGGTCGAGCACCAGCTGCGCCAGGTCGTACGCCCGCTCGCCGACGAGCGGCGCGGGCCCCACGGCCAGCCACGGGGCGCGCTCCCCGGCCAGCACCTTGCCCTGGCGGAAGTCGCCGTGCAGCAGGAGGTGTTCCGGCGCCTGCCCGGACAGCTCCTCGCGCAGCACCAGCGCCTCGTCGACGAGTGGCCGCGCGTCCACCGCCCAGGTCCCGGCGGCGATCAGCAGCAGCGTTTCGACCCCCTTGCCGGTCCGGGCCGCGACCGAGTCGAAGGGGTGCCCCTCGGCAGGCGGCACCCACAGCCGGCGCACCGTGCCCGCCGCCTCCAGCAGCGCCTTGGCCTCGGGGAGCGAGCGCAGCGACACCGCGCTCCGCAGCCGCTCCAGCAGCAGCGCCCCGCTCTCGGGGTCGTCGCGCAGCAGGTGCACCGCGCCCCAGCCGTTCCAGTGCGCGAGCGCCGCCCGCTCATGCCCCGCGTACGGGCCCGGCGCCGGGAACTTGAGCGTCGCGGGCGTGCCGTCGGCCTGCCGTACGAGCACGATGAGGCTGCTCCGGCCGCCCGGGCTCGGCACCCGCTCGAGCGTCAACTCCCAGGCCCGCAGCTGGTGCGCGACCAGCTCGGGCAGCTTGGCCAGCCAGACGCGGGCCGGGCTCTCGGGGTCGTCGCTCAGCGAGTCCAGCAGCCGCTGCGGCAGGGTGATGGGGGCCGCCTCAGGGCCTCCGGGCTGCGGTGCCGATGCCATCGCCGAGCTGTCCCCTTTTCATCTGCATTGTGCGCGGTTACGTCCGCAGCTCACCGGCTTCCGTACGGGCTCGGTCGAGACTGCCGACAGACCATGATCCAACAGCCGCGGCCGACCGTCACAACTCGCCCGCGGACGCGCTCGCCGAGGGCACCCCCAGCGTCGGGCCTGGCACGGCGGCGCGTTCGGTGAGCCCAGGGAAGGCTACGCCGCTGCCCCGCCAGCGCACCGCGCGGACCGCCGCCTCGCGCAGCGCCCCGGCCGCCTCGCGGCGCAGGGCGCCGTCGGCGGCCCGCACCAGATCGGCGTAGACGGCGGCCACCCGGTTCTCCAGCTCCGCGGCGAGCCGCACCGCGGCCGCGGCGTCCGGCACCGCGAACGGCAGCGCGTAAGCGGGCGCCGCGCCCTCCGGCGTCCCACCCAGATCGCGCACCGTACGCGCGAGCGCGTCCCGCCGCGCCCGATGCGCGGCGTACCCGTCCCGGGCCTCCTGCAGCCGGTCGTCACCGATCCGCCCGCCGACCACGCCGTACCCGTAGACCGCGGCATGCTCGGCGGCCAGCGCCGCCTGCGTGGCCTTGAGCGCCATGGCGCGCTCCTCGCGACGCACGCGAGCCGTCGAGGCGGTCATCTCAGTCCCCTTCCGCGGCGCCCGGCGCCGCCGTTCGGTAGTTGTCGGGCGGCGGGGTCATGAGTTGCCCGATGTGAGCAGGTACGCGTGGGCGGCGCCGCAGGCGGCGATCGAGGCCAGGAGGCGGGCGAGCTCGGGTGGGGCGTCGCGGAGCGCGGCGGTGCGGGTGTCGGCGGTGTGGCGTTCGGCGCGGGCGAGCGCGGCCAGGGCCTTCTTCTCGTCCTTCGGGACATCCGGGACACGCGTCGCGCTCGCGGAAGCGGACGGGGAAGCGGAAGCGGAAGGCGAAGCGGAGGAGGGCGAGGCGGAGGAGGGCGAGGCGGACGCGGATGCGGGCGAGCGGAAGGCCTCCAGGTGGCGGGCCGTCTCCTCGCGCAGTGGCCGCAGCCGGTCCGCCAGCTTCGGATGCGCGTCGGCGGTCGCGTCGTAGCGCGCCAGAAGCGCGGCGGAGTCGCGCGCGCCCCGGGTGCGCAGCCGCTCCTCGCCCGCCCGGGCGCCGGCCGCGTCGGGCCGGGATCCGGAGTCGTCGGAGCAGCCGGCCAGCAGCGCCGTGGCCCCGATCGCACCGCCGGCCAGCAGGAGATTCCGCCGGCCCGGGGACGGAGACGGGGACCGGGACACGGACGAGGACGAGGGGCGCGGCGGCGCGCCAAAGGACAGGGGCGCGCGGGCAGGGCGCGGGGGCGGTGGGGGAGTCGTGATCGGCACGTTCCTCTTTCCCGGCTGCGGCCACTCACGGCCGCCATTGGTGATCACAGCAGGCGAGCGTACCCTCGCGCGGGGCGACCGCCGGGCACCAGCCACCGAATCGTCAGTCGGCCGCCGGAACGGATAGGCTTTGACCTGACACGCGACCTTCCCACAACAGCACACGCGGCCGAGGAGTCACCCGGATGAGCACCACCCAGAGCGAGAGGCTGCGCGGACTGCTGGAACCGCTCGTCAGCGCGCGGGACCTGGATCTGGAAGAGGTCGAGGTGACGCCGGCCGGGAAGCGGCGCGTGCTCCGTATCGTGGTGGACTCCGACGACGGCGTGCAGCTGGACGCGTGTGCGGAGCTGAGCCGGGCGATCTCGCAGACGCTCGACGACACCGACGCGATGGGCCAGCACCCGTACGTTCTGGAAGTCACCTCTCCCGGCGCCGACCGGCCCCTGACCGAGCCGCGCCACTACCGCCGGGCCGCCGGCCGTCTGATCAAGGCGCGGCTGGCGGAGGGCGGCGAGCTGGTCGCGCGGATCACCGCGGTGGACGACGACGGGCTCGACGTGGAGGTGCCGGGCGTGAAGGGGCGCAGGCCCACCGCCCGACGGCTGGCCTTCAAGGAGATCTCCAAGGCACGCGTGGAGATCGAATTCAACCGTAAGCCCGCTGAGCCCGCCGAGACCGCCGAGAAGGCCGCGGGCGCGAGCGACGAGAGCAAGGAGGAGGCGTAGCCGTGGACATCGACATGAGTGCCCTGCGGGGTCTGGTTCGGGAGAAGGAGATCTCGTTCGACCTGCTGGTCGAGGCGATCGAGTCGGCCCTCCTCATCGCCTACCACCGCACGGAGGGCAGCCGCCGCCGGGCCCGTGTGGAGCTGGACCGGGCGACCGGCCATGTGACGGTGTGGGCCAGGGAGGACGCCGAGGACCTGGCGGAGGGCGAGGAGCCCAGGGAGTTCGACGACACCCCCTCCGGTTTCGGCCGGATCGCCGCGATGACCGCCAAGCAGGTCATCCTGCAGCGGCTGCGGGACGCCGAGGAGGAGATCACCTTCGGCGAGTACGCGGGGCGGGAGGGCGATGTCGTCACGGGCGTCGTCCAGCAGGGCAAGGACCCGAAGAACGTCCTGGTGGACATCGGCAGGCTCGAGGCGATCCTGCCGGTGCAGGAGCAGGTCCCGGGCGAGGACTACGCGCACGGCACCCGGCTGCGCTCGTATGTCGTGCGCGTCGTCAAGGGCGTGCGCGGCCCGTCCGTCACCCTGTCGCGCACCCACCCGAACCTGGTGAAGAAGCTCTTCGCGCTCGAGGTGCCGGAGATCGCGGACGGCTCCGTGGAGATCGCGGCGATCGCGCGCGAGGCGGGCCACCGCACCAAGATCGCCGTTCGTTCCACCCGTTCGGGCCTGAATGCCAAGGGCGCGTGCATCGGCCCGATGGGCGGCCGGGTCCGCAGCGTGATGGCCGAGCTGCACGGCGAGAAGATCGACATCGTGGACTGGTCCGACGACCCGGCGGAGCTGGTGGCGAACGCGCTGTCACCGGCCCGGGTGAGCAAGGTCGAGGTGGTGGACATGGCGGCGCGCTCCGCGCGCGTCACCGTGCCCGACTACCAGCTCTCCCTCGCGATCGGGAAGGAAGGGCAGAACGCTCGGCTGGCTGCCCGGCTGACGGGCTGGCGGATCGATATCCGGCCCGATACGGAACAGCCCGCCGAGCAAGGCTGATTCACCGGACGGCCGTCCGGGATTCAGCCGAAAACATCTGGCTGTTCGATCACATCCCCCAAGGGGTGCGGTCGGCTCAGGGAGGTAGACTTAACCAGTGTCTGGCCGCACGCGTGCTTGCGCATGCCCTGAGAGAACCTGTGTGGGATGCCGGGAGCGGGCGGCCAAGGACGATCTGCTGCGGATCGTGACGGCCGAGGGCGCGTGCGTCCCCGACCGGCGCGGTACGCTGCCCGGTCGGGGTGCTTATGTGCATCCCACACGGGTCTGCCTCGACCTGGCGGTCCGCCGCCGGGCTTTTCCCCGGGCCTTCAGGGGGCCGGGGCCGCTCGACACCACGGCGCTGCGCCGCTATGTCGAGCACGCCGAGCAGGCAGCGGCGCAGTAAGAAGCCGTAAGAAGTAAGAAGAACGGCACGGGTCACCGTGCGGTCAGGTACCTCGCGAGTCGGAAGTAGGTCGAGATTGCGATGAGCACTCGATGAGTACGCGATGAGTACGCCCATGAAGTAGCGACGGTCCGGCGGACGACCACCCCGGACCAGAAGGAGCGAAGTGGCTAAGGTCCGGGTATACGAGCTCGCCAAGGAGTTCGGAGTTGAGAGCAAGGTCGTCATGGCCAAGCTCCAAGAACTTGGCGAATTCGTCCGTTCGGCGTCTTCGACGATCGAAGCGCCGGTTGTTCGCAAGTTGACTGACGCTTTCCAGCAGGGCGGCTCCGGCCGGGCTGCTGGTAAGCCCTCGGCGCCGCGCAAGGCGGCGCCCGCCAAGCCGTCCGCGCCCACTCCGGCGTCGGCGGCACGTCCTGCTGCCCCCAAGCCCCCGACCCCCGGCCCCAAGCCGGTCGTGGCGGAGGGCCCCAAGAGCATGCCGTCGGCGCCCACTCCGGGCCCGCGGCCCACCCCCGGCGCCCCTGGTGCCCCTGGTGCACGGCCGACCCCCGGCCCCAAGCCGGCTCCGGCCCAGCCCGCGGCTCCGGCTCAGCCCGAGTTCACCGCCCCGCCGTCGCCGGCCCCGGCGGCCCCGCGGCCCACCGGCGCCAAGCCGGGTGGTCCGGGCAAGCCCGGCGGTGCCCCCGGCCCGCGCCCCGGCGCCCGTCCGGGTGGCCCGGGACAGGGTCGTGACCAGGGCCAGGGCGGCCGTCCCGGCGGCGCTCCGCGCCCCGGCGGCGAGCGCGCCCCGCGTCCGGGCGGTCCCCGTCCGGCCGGTCCGCGTCCGGGCAACAACCCCTTCACCTCCGGCGGCTCCACCGGTATGGCGCGCCCGCAGGCGCCCCGTCCCGGCGGCGCCCCGCGCCCCGGCGGCCAGGGCGGCGCCGGTCCGCGTCCGCAGGGCGGCCAGGGTGGCGGGCAGCGTCCTGCCGGAGGCCCTGGTGGCGGACACGGCGGTCCTCGTCCCACCCCGGGCGGGATGCCGCGTCCCCAGGGCGCGCAGGGTGGCGGTCCCCGTCCCGGCGGCGGCCCGCGCCCGAACCCGGGCATGATGCCGCAGCGTCCCGCCGCGGGCCCGCGTCCGGGCCCCGGTGGCGGCGGTCGCGGTCCCGGCGGCGCCGGTCGTCCCGGTGGCGGCGGCGGTCGTCCGGGCGGCGGCGGCTTCGCCGGCCGTCCCGGCGGCGGCGGTGGCGGCGGTGGCCGTCCCGGTTTCGCAGGCCGTCCGGGTGGTCCCGGCGGCGGCGGTGGTGGCGGCGGCTTCGGTGGCGGCGGTGGCCGTCCCGGCTTCGGCGGCCGTCCGGGTGGTCCCGGTGGCCGTGGTGGCACGCAGGGCGCCTTCGGCCGTCCCGGCGGTCCGGCGCGTCGTGGCCGTAAGTCGAAGCGGCAGCGTCGCCAGGAGTACGAGGCCATGCAGGCCCCGTCCATCGGCGGCGTGATGCTGCCGCGCGGCAACGGCCAGACGGTCCGGCTGTCGCGGGGTGCCTCGCTCACCGACTTCGCGGAGAAGATCAACGCCAACCCGGCGTCCCTGGTCCAGGTGATGTTCAACCTGGGCGAGATGGTCACCGCGACGCAGTCCGTGTCCGACGAGACGCTTCAGCTCCTCGCCGATGAGATGAACTACAACATCGAGATCGTCAGCCCGGAGGAGGAGGACCGCGAGCTTCTCGAGTCCTTCGACATCGAGTTCGGCGAGAACGAGGGCGGCGAGGAAGAGCTCGTCTCCCGTCCGCCGGTCGTGACCGTCATGGGTCACGTCGACCACGGTAAGACCCGACTGCTGGACGCGATCCGCAAGACGAACGTCATCGCGGGCGAGGCCGGCGGTATCACCCAGCACATCGGTGCCTACCAGGTCGCCACCGAGGTCAACGGCGAGGACCGGAGGATCACCTTCATTGACACCCCGGGTCACGAGGCGTTCACCGCCATGCGTGCCCGCGGTGCCAAGTCGACCGACATCGCGATCCTCGTGGTGGCGGCCAACGACGGTGTGATGCCCCAGACGGTCGAGGCGCTGAACCACGCCAAGGCGGCCGATGTGCCGATCGTGGTCGCGGTCAACAAGATCGATGTCGAGGGCGCGGACCCGACCAAGGTGCGCGGTCAGCTGACCGAGTACGGCCTGGTGGCCGAGGAGTACGGCGGCGACACCATGTTCGTCGACATCTCCGCCAAGCAGGGTCTGCACATCGACGACCTCCTGGAGGCCGTCATCCTCACCGCCGACGCCTCGCTCGACCTGCGGGCCAACCCCGTCCAGGACGCGCAGGGCATCGCGATCGAGGCGCACCTCGACCGTGGCCGCGGCGCCGTGGCCACCGTGCTGGTCCAGCGCGGCACCCTGCGGGTCGGCGACACGATGGTGGCCGGCGACGCGTACGGCCGCGTCCGGGCGATGCTCGACGACAACGGCAACGCGCTGGAGGAGGCAGGCCCCTCGACCCCGGTCCTGGTGCTCGGTCTCACCAACGTCCCCGGCGCGGGCGACAACTTCCTCGTCGTCGACGAGGACCGCACCGCCCGCCAGATCGCCGAGAAGCGCGCGGCGCGCGAGCGCAACGCGGCCTTCGCCAAGCGGACCCGCCGGGTCTCGCTGGAGGACCTGGACAAGGTGCTCAAGGCCGGCGAGGTGCAGCAGCTCAACCTCATCATCAAGGGCGACGCGTCCGGTTCGGTCGAGGCCCTGGAGTCCTCGCTGCTCCAGCTCGACGTCGGCGACGAGGTCGACCTGCGCGTGCTGCACCGCGGTGTGGGTGCGGTCACCGAGACCGACATCGACCTGGCGACCGGCTCCGACGCCATCGTCATCGGCTTCAACGTGCGCGCCGAGGGGCGTGCCACGCAGATGGCCGAGCGCGAGGGCGTGGACGTCCGCTACTACTCGATCATCTACCAGGTGATCGAGGAGATCGAGGCGGCCCTGAAGGGCATGCTGAAGCCGGAGTTCGAAGAGGTCGAGCTCGGTACGGCGGAGATCCGCGAGGTCTTCCGCTCGTCCAAGCTGGGCAACATCGCGGGTGTTCTCATCCGCTCCGGCGAGGTCAAGCGGAACACCAAGGCGCGCCTCCTCCGCGACGGCAAGGTCATCGCGGAGAACCTCAACATCGAGGGTCTGCGCCGCTTCAAGGACGACGTCACCGAGATTCGCGAAGGCTTCGAGGGCGGTATCAACCTCGGCAGCTACAACGACATCAAGGTCGACGACGTCATCGCCACCTACGAGATGCGCGAGAAGCCGCGCGGCTGACGCGCTGCTGCTCATCCGGGGCCGGTCGGCGGGTATTTCCGTCGATCGGCCCCGGCCATTGCGTGTACGGTTTCGAAGAGCCTGCACACCTAAGGCCCCACGGGTGGCTTGACCCGGACTGCATGTATGTAGGGACGCTGTCCTTCGACCTGCTCCTCGGCGACGTACGGTCGCTCAAGGAGAAACGCTCCGTCGTCCGCCCGATCGTCGCCGAACTGCACCGCCGCTACGCGGTGAGCGTGGCGGAGGTCGGAGACCAGGACCTCTACCGCAGGGTCGAGATCGGCCTCGCGGTGGTCTCGGGGGACGCGAGCCATCTGACGGACGTACTCGACCGCTGCGAGCGCTGGGTCGCCGCACGGCCCGAGGTGGAACTGCTGTCGGTGCGGCGCCGGTTCCACGGCAGCCACGATGAATAGCCGTGTGACTGCATGAACGCTGAGCGTCCCCGACCATCGATTGTCGAACCGAAGAAGAGAGAAGAAGACGCATGACCGACACCGCGCGGGCACGCAAGCTGGCTGACCGCATCCGGGTCGTGGTCGCGGAGACCCTGCAGCGGCGGATCAAGGACCCGCGGCTCGGCTACGTCACGATCACCGACACCCGGGTCACCGGTGACCTGCGGGAGGCGACCGTCTTCTACACGGTCTTCGGCGACGACGAGGAGCGGGCGGCCTCCGCGGCGGCTCTGGAGAGCGCCAAGGGCGTGCTGCGGTCCGAGGTCGGCCGGCAGACCGGGGTGCGCTTCACCCCGTCCCTGACGTTCGTCCCGGACGCGCTGCCGGACAACGCCCGGACGATCGACGACCTGCTCGCCAAGGCCAAGGCGGCGGACGCCCAGGTGCGCGAGGCGTCCTCGGGCGCCACGTACGCCGGTGACGCCGACCCGTACCGTAAGCCCGGGGAAGACTCCGAAGAGGCTGCGGAGGCTGTGGAGGCCGAGGAGGCCGAGGAGGCCGAGGAGGCCGCCGAGGGTCCTGGCGCCGCCGACGGCGCCCGCACCGATGGCAAGGGCTCCTCGGACGCATGACGCGCAAGGGACGGGCCGGCTCCACGGCCCCGGACGGCCTGGTGATCGTCGACAAGCCGGCCGGCTTCACCTCACACGACGTCGTGGCCAAGATGCGCCGCTTCGCCGGGACCCGGCGGGTCGGCCACGCCGGGACGCTGGACCCCATGGCCACGGGCGTGCTCGTGATCGGCGTGGAGAAGGCCACCCGGCTGCTCGGGCATCTGGCGCTGACCGAGAAGGGTTACTCGGCGACGATCCGGCTCGGCCAGACGACCGTCACGGATGACGCGGAGGGGGAGATCACCTCCTCCGCCGGCGTCACCGGGACGGCCCTGACCGCCGTCGAGGCCGGGATCGCCGCGCTGACCGGGGACATCATGCAGGTGCCCTCCAAGGTCAGCGCGATCAAGATCGACGGCAAGCGCTCCTACGCACGGGCGCGGGAGGGCGAGGACTTCGAGATCCCGGCGCGGCCGGTGACCGTGTCGTCCTTCACCCTCCACGCGCACCGCGAGGCCAAGGCGGAGGACAGCACCCCCGTCCTCGACCTGGACGTCACCGTGGTGTGCTCCTCGGGCACCTACATCCGGGCACTGGCCCGCGACCTGGGCGCCGGTCTTGGCGTCGGCGGCCATCTGACCGCGCTGCGGCGCACCAGGGTCGGTCCGTACGGGCTGGCCGCCGCCAGGACGCTGCCGCAGCTGGAGGAGTCCCTTCAGATCATGCCCATCGCCGAGGCCGCGGCCGCCGCCTTCCCGCGCTGGGACGTCGATGAGGACCGGGCCCGGCTGCTGGGCAACGGCGTACGGATCGGCATGCCGGCGCGGGAGGAGACCGGGCCGGTGGCGGTCTTCGGTCCGGAGGGGCGCTTTCTGGCCCTGGTGGAGGAGCACGAGGGCAAGGCGAAGAGCCTGGCCGTGTTCGCCTGAGGCTGCCTGTTGGGCCGCTCCGCACCGCGGGGCGGCCTTCGCCGTTCCGCGGTGCGTCGCGCCCCCCTTTACCCCCCTGGGGTCTCTGTCCACCCCAACGCCCGAATTCACCCCATCGAGCAGGCGCTCAGGAGGACTGGCGGGAGCGGACGGGGGCGCGTTCCGGTGTGTGGGCACCGCTGTCACCTGCACGGACGCCGGTCGGGCGGCTCGTCGTGCCGACCGATGCGAAGCGTACGCCGACGACATGGCAGTCTTAGACCTGCGAAGTGGACAGACATGAGTTCGGGCGAGGAGCGGGCACAGTGCAGCGCTGGCGTGGCTTGGAGGACATCCCCGAGGACTGGGGACGCAGCGTCGTCACCATCGGCTCCTATGACGGGGTGCACCGGGGACACCAGGTGATCATCAGCCGTACGGTGGCGCGCGCTCGTGAGCTGGGCGTACCGGCGGTCGTGGTGACCTTCGACCCGCACCCCAGCGAGGTTGTGCGGCCGGGCAGCCATCCGCCGCTGCTCGCCCCGCACCACCGGCGGGCCGAGCTGATGGCCGGTCTTGGCGTGGACGCGGTGCTGATCCTGCCGTTCACAGCGGAGTTCTCCCGGCTGTCGCCCGGCGACTTCGTGGTGAAGGTGCTGGTCGACAAGTTGCACGCGCGGGCCGTGGTGGAGGGCCCGAACTTCCGCTTCGGCCACAAGGCCGCCGGGAACGTCGCGTTTCTGCAGGAGCTCGGCACGACGTACGACTACGAGGTCGAGCTCGTCGACCTGTACCAGCGCGGGGCGGCGGGCGGCGGCGAGCCGTTCTCCTCCACCCTGGTGCGCCGGCTGGTCGCCGAGGGGGACGTCGCGGGCGCCATGGAGGTCCTGGGGCGGCCGCACCGCGTCGAGGGCGTGGTGGTGCGCGGCGCCCAGCGCGGGCGCGAGCTCGGCTTTCCGACGGCCAACCTGGAGACCCTGCCGCACACCGCGATCCCGGCCGACGGGGTGTACGCGGGCTGGCTGACCGCCCAGGGCGAGGCCATGCCGGCGGCGATCTCGGTCGGCACGAACCCGCAGTTCGACGGTACGGAGCGCACGGTCGAGGCGTACGCGATCGACCGCGTGGGCCTGGACCTGTACGGCCTGCACGTCGAGGTGGACTTCCTCGCCTATCTGCGCGGCCAGGAGACGTTCTCGTCCATCGAAGCCCTGCTCGAGCGCATGGCGGTCGATGTGAAGCGGGCCCGTGAGCTGGTCGAGGCCGCCGACTCTCCCGAGGCCGCCTTCCGGGTCGGCGACAGCCGCTGACGCTGCCTGCCCGGCGGCGGCCCAGGCGGCAACCGGACGACGAAGACGAAGACGCCGGACGAGCTGGATCCATCCAGCCCGTCCGGCGTCTTCGTACCTGCCTCGCCGACGCCGCGCTCAGCCCTGGGGCCCGCCCGGCTGCTGCGGCCAGCCCTGCCACGGCTGCCCGGGCTGGCCCGGCTGCTGGCCGTGCTGAGCGGGCTGGCCGGGCTGTCCCGGCTGGCCCGGTTGCTGGGCCTGCTGTCCCGGCTGCGCCGCGCCCGGATAGGGCTGCTGAGGCTGCTGCTGCCAGCCCTGCTGCGGTGCGCCCGGGTAACCGGGTTGGGCCGGCTGACCGGGCTGACCGGGCTGCGGATATCCGGGCTGTGGCTGTCCAGGCTGTCCCGGCTGCCCGGGTTGCCCGGGCTGTGGGTACCCCGGCTGTCCCGGGTACTGGGGCTGGTGCTGCTGCGGGTACGGCTGCTGAGGCTGCTGCCCGTACGCATCGCCGTGCTGCTGCCCCGGCAGTGGCGGAGCCATCTGCGGCGGCTGCTGGCTGCCGTCCGCCGTCCACAGCCCCTGTGCCTGCTGCGCGCGGGCGAAGTCCTCGGCGACCATGGCGGAGAGGTTGAAGTACGCCTCCCGGGTCTTGGGCCGCATCATGTCCAGGTCCACCTCCGCGCCCGCCGACAGATGCTCGTCGAACGGCACGACGATCACGCCCCGGCACCGGGTCTCGAAGTGCGACACGATGTCCTCGACCTTGATCATCTTGCCGGTCTCCCGCACCCCGGAGATGACCGTGATGCTGCGCGAGACCAGATCGGCGTAGCCGTGGGCGGAGAGCCAGTCGAGGGTGGTGCTGGCGCTGCTGGCGCCGTCCACGGAGGGGGTGGAGATGATGATCAGCTGGTCGGCGAGGTCGAGGACCCCGCGCATGGCGCTGTAGAGCAGGCCGGTGCCCGAGTCGGTGAGGATGATCGGGTACTGCTTGCCCAGTACGTCGATGACGCGGCGGTAGTCCTCGTCGTTGAAGGTCGTCGAGACCGCCGGGTCCACGTCGTTGGCCAGGATCTCCAGACCGGAGGCCGCCTGCGAGGTGAACCGCCGGATGTCCATGTAGCTGTTGAGATACGGGATCGCGGTCACCAGGTCGCGGATCGTCGCCCCCGTCTCGCGGCGCACCCGGCGGCCGAGCGTGCCCGCGTCCGGGTTGGCGTCGATCGCGATGACCTTGTCCTGCCGCTCGCTGGCGAGGGTGGAGCCCAGAGCGGTGGTCGTGGTGGTCTTGCCGACGCCGCCCTTGAGGCTGATCACCGCGATGCGGTAGCAGGACAGGACGGGCGTACGGATCAGCTCGAGCTTGCGCTGCCGCTCGGCTTCCTCCTTCCGGCCACCGATCTTGAACCGCGAGGGCCCGCTGTTGTTGTTCTTCTTGGGCTTCTGCTTGCCGCGGATCAGCCGGTCCGAGGACAGCTCGACCGCGGCGGTGTAGCCGAGCGGGGCCCCCGCGCCGCCCGCCGGGCGCTGCCGCTGCTCAGGGTTGATGACGGGCCAGCCGCCGGTGCGCGGGTCGAGGGGGGAGTCGTTGTTGTCACTGCTGGGCGTGTTCGCGGCCTCGCCGGGACGCGGGTAGCCGTAGCCGTCCTGCGGATTCTGCTGCGGGTAGCCGTAAACGGCCTGGGGGCCTGGCGCGGCGGGGCCGGGCTGCCCGGTCTGCGCGGCGGCGGGGGTGCCACCGGTGGGAGTGCCACCGGTGGGGGTGGCGTCGGCGGGGCGCGGGAAGCCGTAGCCGCCCGGCTGGCCCTGCGGGCCGGGGCCCTGGGGCTGCTGCTGTGGGTTCCCGGGTCCGGCGGCCGGGCCGGGGAAGCCGTAGCCGCCCTGCTGCGGGGACGCGGGGGCCTGGCCGACGGCCGGGGGCGTGGGCTGTGCGGGATTCGGAACCGGGGCTCCGGGCTGCGGATATCCGTAACCACGGTTGTCAGGGCCGGGCTGCGCCGGACCGCCCTGTGGCACGGCGCCGTGCGGACCAGGCGCGTTCATGGCCTGGGGCGGGACGGCCTGCCCGGCGATCGGAGTGCCGGGGATCGGAGTGCCGGGGATCGGGGTGCCGTCGACAGGAGTGCTGTCAACGGGGCGCGGGAAGCCGTAGCCGCCCGGCTGGCCCTGCTGTCCGGGTGCGGCGGGTCCCTGTGCGCCCGGGCCTTGGGGCTGCTGTTGCGGGTTTCCGGGTCCGGCGGCCGGGCCGGGGAAGCCGTAGCCGCCCTGCTGCGGGCCCGCCGGGGCCTGGCCGGGGGCCGCCGGGGAGGCCTGAGGGCCGGTCGGGGTGCCGGGGGCGGGCTGCCCCTCGGTGCCCGGGGCCGGCGGCGGCCACGCGGCGGCCTGCTGTGCGAACGAGCCGTCCGCACCGGGCCCGCCGGTCGCGCCGGGCGCCTGCTGCGGGGCGACCGTACGCTGCTGCGGAAGCGGTGCGCCCGGACCCGCGGCAGCGGCGCCCTGGGCCGGCCACGCCGCGCCCGGGGCGGGCTGTGCGCCGCCACCCGGCGTTTCGGCCGCGCCCGGCGCGCCCGTAGCACCGCCCGCGCTCTGCGGCGCGGCGGGCTGGAAGTCCGGGGGCAGCGGGGGCAGACCGGCCTGCGGAGCACCCGGCGGGGCCCACGCGGCGGGTTGCTGGCCGGACTGCGGCGGCTGCCCGGCGGGCGGCGCGTCCTGAGGCACGGGCTCGGAGCCCTGGCCTTCAGCCGCCACAGGGCCCGCCCCTTCGGTGCTTTTGGCTCTGCGCTCGGCGATGTCGCGGCGCAGGGAGGCGGTGGAGAACCGCAGGGTGCCCTCGCTGCGTACGTCGCCGCTCTGCGCCGCGTCGGCGGGCGGGGCGGCGTCGGCGGGCGCGGGAGGGGTGGGGGGCACGTCGGCGGGAACAGCATCGGACGGCCCGGCCCCACCAGTTGCGGCTCCACCAGCCGCGCCGACGCCACCGACGCCACCGACGCCACCGGGGCCATCAGCGCCGCCGGCCCCGTCGCCCGCCCGCTCCGCGATCTCACGGTGCAGGGCGGCGGGGGAGAACCGCATGGTGGCGTGGCCACCCACGTCGCCGGAACCGGAACCGGAACCGGTACTGGAACTGGAACCGGAACCGCCGGACTGCGGCGCCGCGTCGTCCCGGACGTCGCCGGAACCGGCGGCGGCCGTGCCGACGTCCCCCGCCCCGGGAGCCTCGGCGACATCGGCGACCTGGGGAGCCGCGGGCTCCCGCCCCTCGGGTGCGTCGCCCGCGCCCGGGGCCTGGCCCGCCGCGAGGCCGTCCCCGGCCGGTCCCTCCCCACCGGCCCCGGACGGCGACGCGGTGTCAGCTGCCGGGGCGTCAGCCGTGGGATGGGCGGGAGCCGTGGAAGGGGCGGGGGCGCTGGGCTGGAGCGTGTAGTCGGATGAATCCGGCAAATCCGACGGCGCGCCCGACGCTTGGGGGCGCTCGGCAGCAAACTCGCCCGCGGCCTGTCCCACCGGGGTTCCGGCGGGGGGAGTACCGGGGGCGGGCGCACCCGCCGCCGGCCACGCGGGTGTGAAGCCGTTCGGCTCGGGAACCCCGGGCGTAGTCACCGGGCCGCCCGCCGGGGGCGGAGGCGGTGCCGATGCGCTCCCGCCGATCCCGGCACCCGGACCGCCCGGCGTCGCCGACGACGAGGAGGCGTTCTGCGTGTACCAGGCAGGCGGGGTGTAATCAATGGTGAATTCGCCCGTGTGCTCGGTCTCCGCGTCGGACCGATCATCGCCGGGTGTGGTTCCGCCCGCGCGGATCTCGTCCCGATCGCTACTCACAATGCCTCCTGGTGTGGTCGAGCACCTTTGAAATTCTTGGCGAGGCCGATCATTGCCGATCGTTGCTGTCGTCCGACCGCTCGGCTTTCCCCGTTGCGACGCCGGGAACCCGAGTTCAGGTTCTCCATCGTGCACACCAAGACTAATCACCATGGGCGCCGTGAGGGCAGGCCCGTCCCCGCCCTCAAACCTGTCCGGTACCGGACGCACGTGTCATGGCAACATCCCGTATGCCGCGCGCACACTTTCTCCTTGTACCTCTTCGAGCGCTGTGCCCGTCAATACGCCCATGGCCCGGCGCGCGTACGGACCGGCCGGCACCCAACTGGTCGCCGCACGACCATCGGTGTGCGCCTGCCCCGGGTGATACAAAGATTCCCCGCTCGAATGCCCTTCGTACAGCGGGATCCCGACCGAATCGCTCCTTTCCGGGAGGAACGGCCTTCTGGATCGCGGGAGGAGGCCGACCGGTCCGTGGACCCGGGTAAGAGGTAAGCGCGATGCCGCAGCCGCCCCAGCCCCCCGACCGGCCGCCGTCGCCTCCGACAGGCAGCCGACGAGAGCGCGACAGACAGCGTAAGTCCCTCGTCGTCGGCGCGGCCGTGGCCGCCCTGTTCGCGGTGGGAGCCGGGGTGTGGGCCGCGGTGGGGTACGGCGGCGGGCGGCCCGACGCCGGGCCGAGGACGCGGGACACCGACCGGGCCGGACGGCATACGGACGCGGTCCCGACCGGGCCCAGCGGCGGGACCGGCACCACCAGCGGTCGGCACGGCGGTGAGAGCGGCCCCGACGATGCGCGCCGGCCGGGCGAGGCGAGGGTGCTGTTCCGGAAACCCGCGCCCCAGGCCCCCAGGACCGGCGCCGACATCCCCGGCTTCTGGGTGATGGACGGTTATGCCGTCAAGCCCGTCCAGAACAGGGTCATCGCCTACGGCGACCACGGCGAGCCCAAGTGGACCGTCAAGCTCCGCGACGCGGTGTGCGCGGTCCCCGAATCCCCCACCGACGGCAAGGTGGTCATCGCCTACCGCGGCGGCGGTAAGGACGAGTGCGGTCGGCTGGCGCTCATCGACCTCGGCAAGGGCGTCAAGCTCTGGGACCGGCGCGCCCCGTATACGGCCCCCTCCGCACCGGGCGCCCCCACCCCAGGAGCCGCCACTCAGGGCGCCTCCACTCCCCATGCCCCCACCGCCTCCGGCGGCGACCACCTCGGCATGGGCCTGGCACAGAGCGGTGATCTCGTCGGCCTCTCCTGGTACGGCGGTTCGGCCGTCCTCAAGGTCGACGACGGGCGCCAGGTCTCGCCCGGCGCACCGGGCCCGGGCTGCGATGTGGACGGCTTCGCGGGCGGCCGGGCGTTGCTGCGCGCCTATTCCTGCGACGACGGCACCGCGGGGCTGCAGCGGATCAACACATCCACGGACGAGGTCTCCTGGACCTACCGCGTACGCAAGGGCTACAAGGTCAGCACGATCTTCTCGACCGCCCCCGTCGTCATCGCCCTCGCCGATGAACACCACAAGTCGGGTGGCGTTCTCGCGCTATCGGATCGCGGCAAGCGGCGCCCGACCCTCGATCTGGGCAAGCGGTCCTATCAACCGGAGTGCGGCCTGGACCTCTTCGGCACCAAGCTGGGCGGCTGCCGCGGCGTCGCGGTCTCCTCGGACACGCTGTACCTCCCGACCGAGCTGACGCTGGCCCGCGATGGGCGCCCGAGCAGCGAGATCCACGCCTTCGACCTGAGGACGGGGCAGCGGAAGTGGGCGGCCAAGGTGCCCGGCCGGACGCTGTTTCCGCTGAGCGTGGAGGGCGGGGCCCTGATCGCGTACGAGGAGCCGACGGACCGTACGGCGGGCTCCGTCGTCGGCATCGGTACGAGCGGCGGCAGGCCCAGGACACTGCTGCGGCTGCCGAGCGCGACCAGGGTCGCGGAGGCCGGCCTCGCCTCCGCGACCCGGGTCTACCGGAACGGCGTTTTCTATATCGCGTCCGACCGGTTGACGGGTTCGGGAGCGGCCGAAGAGATGATCATGGCTTTCTGCCGCTGACCGCCGTCCCCTGACCGCCGTCGGCCCGCTCACTGCAGGTCGAATTCACCGTCCCGCGCGCCGAGTACAAAGGCGCGCCATTCGGCTTCGGTGTAGCGCAGCACCGTCTCGGGATCGGCCGAGTTCCGCATGGCGACCGCGCCGCCCGGCAGATAGGCGATCTCCACCCGGTCTTCGGAGGCGCTGCCGGGCGCGCTGAGCCACTCGACATCGGAGATGTCGAGCGCGTACAGCTCTGCCTTCTCGTTGGCGTCGGCCATTGGTGCGTACGTCCCTTCGGAAACTGCGGAAACCAACGTGCTCACGGAAAGGAGCCGCGTGGACACTGTCGCGGCCAGTGTCGTCCGCCGAGCGCGCCGAGGCAATCGAACTTGACAGCCGCCCCGGAGCCCTGAAGCGCGAACCGGCCCCTCGCTCGCCTGACTCAGCCCATCTGTCCGTCAGTCCATCCGCGCGTCAGTCCATACGGCGCGGCGCGCCCAGCAGACCCGACTCGGCGTCGGTCGGCTGCGTCGCCACGTACAGCCGCGCATGGCGGGTGCACCAGAGGGTGACCCCGTCCGCCAGCGTGGACAGCGCGGACACGTCGACGGCGGGCAGCCCCATGATGCGGCCGATCTGCGTCGCCTCGTCGGGGGACACCCGCTGGATGCCGACCAGGCCCGCGTTCTCCATCAACCGGGGGGCGACCGGGCTGAGATACGGCAGCAGCGTCAGTACGGACTGCCAGGGCGCGGCGGTCACCCGACCCCGCGGCGGCCGCATCCCGGCGTCCCGGACGACCAGCACCGGGCTGCTGACCGAGGCGCCCTGCGGCGGCACCCGCCCCACGTCATGCAGGGTGATGCACTGCTGGTTGTTGTTCGCGGCCTGGGCCAGCGACGTCCACATCTGCTGCCGACCGGTCTCCACGGTGACCCGGGCGCCCGTGGCGACCGCGCGCAGGCCGATCACCTGCGCCGTCCACAGGCCGCCGACCAGCAGGACGTTGAACGGAGAGGGGCGGTGCAGCCCCAGCACCGCGGGCTGGCCCTGCCCGTCCGCGCCGATCACGATGCCGTCGTCGCCGACGGGCAGCGCAAGCGACTCGAACTGCTCGGGCGGCACCTCATGCCGCTGCCGGCGCGGCCCGAGCAGCCCGAAACCCGACCACTGCTTGCGCGGCGGCGCGGGCGCGGGCTCCGGCTCGGGCGCCTGCCCGGGGCCGGTGGCCGCGGGAAAGCCGGAGCCGGAGCCGGGGCCGGGAAAGCCGGGACTGGAGCCGGGGCCGGGGAATCCGGGCCCGGGAACGCCGGGGCCGGGGAAAGCGGCCCCGTTCGGGGCGGTTGCGGGCGTGGCCATCAGCGGGTCCCTCCCAGGGGCAGAGTGGCGAGGACACCGGGCACCTGCTCGCGATCCAGCCGCACCAGCCCGATCCGCACCCCGCGCGCCGTACGCTCCAGCTCCTTGCGGATGCTGACCAGCTCATCGGCGCTACGGCCGGTGATCCGCACATGGCCGCTGATGGTCGGCGCGTGCCGACCGCCCAGCTTGCCACCGCGGCGCAGCGTGAGGCTGAGGGTCGTCGACAGCGCGGGCAGCGAGGTCAGCAGCGCGGCCAGCTGGGGCAGCGGCGCCGACGCCGCATCCAACTGCGGCCAGCGGCCGATCCAGTAGGCGGTGTGCCAGCGGTCGTCGCACCGCCAGGCCCGCGCGCTCTCCAGGGTGCGGCGGTTGAGCGTGTCCCGCCGCCCGGCCTGCGCCGTGGCCCGCTGGTTGGCGCTCGCCGCGGTCGCGACCGCGGCGGTCAGCGACTCCTCCGTCAGCACCGTCACCCCGAAGCCGGCCCCCTGCAGCCTGCTCGCCAACTGGTCCGCCGCGCGCAGCAGACACCGCTGCGCGCCGCCCAGACCGCCGCCGCGCGCGGCCACGGCCTCCGGGCACAGCTCCGGGTCGAACTTCAGCGCCACCCACGTCATACGGACCGCGGGCGCGCCGGTCTGCGCCTGCAGCGGCGCGTAGTTGCGCAAGGCCAGCGACTGGGCCGGCAGATGGTACGCGGGCGCGGGCAGCGTGTGCTGGACGACCTGCACCGACTCCAGCAGGATCCCGTCCACCTCCATGGCGTCCCGCAGCAGGGCCAGCGGGAGCGGCTGCTGCGCGCGCTGCGGCCGCAGCGGCGCGTCCACCGCCTCCACCTGAATCACCGCGGTCAGGAAGGTGCCGTCGCCGACCATGCCCACCGCGCGCCGGTCGCGGTCGATGAACGTCAGGGTGCGCAGCGCCGGTTCGCACTCCACGGCGATCGCGAAGCCGGGGTCCGTGCCCGCGTCGAGCGGCTTCGCCGCCAGCCGCTTGCGCCGCCGCAGCGAGCCGGCGGTGCTCAGCCACTCCGATATGGGCTGCTGACGGCGGCGTACGACGGCGAGCAGCACCAGCACCAGGCCCACGGCCGCGGCGGGCACCAGCAACAGCTCGTCGACGACCCACGCGACCAGCACGATCGCCGCGGCCACCTCGATCAGCACCAGCTGCTGCAGCCGCACCGGCCCGAAACTGCCCGACCGGGAGGCCGGCCGCGGAGTGACCGCCCCCGAGGCGGGCGGCGCCGCCGAGGCGGGCGCGGGGGCGGGCGAAGACCCGGAGGACGCCCGCGAGCGGGATTCGCCCGACCCCCTCCGACCGGATCCGCTCCCCGCGGTGCGTGCGCGCGTGGCGGCAGCCATCCCCGTCAGCCCCTTAAAGTCCGAAACACACCCGAAAGGCCCGGCGGACGTCCGTGGCCGGATCGTCCCCGAGCGACACGAGCCAATTCCTTCCCGGCATAGTAGAGGGTCGGTACGACACCCGGACCGAGGGCAGTGCCCGAAGGCCGAGGCCGAAAAGCGGGGAGATACGGCTAAAGATGGCATCACGGCGGGATGAGCTCAACGCCTATACATTCGCGAAGAAGCGGACAGTCGCCGCGTTCTTGCAACCCTCACCGAGCGGTACGGAGGAGGGCGCCCCGCGCCCGCTGCGTACGGTCCTCCCCGGCGTCGTCATAGGCGCCCTGATCCTCGCCGGATTCGGGGCCTGGGGCATGTTCAAGCCGGTCGCCCCCAAGGGCTGGGACGAGGTGGGCGCGCACGTCATCGTCGGCTCCAACTCCACCACCCGCTATGTCATCCTCAAGACCGACGGCAAGGTGCAGCTGCACCCCGTTCTCAACTTCGCATCCGCCAAGCTCCTGCTCACCGGCGACAAGTCCAGCGTCGTCAAGGTGAAGGAGTCCGAGCTCGACAACGGCCACATCCCGCGCGGCCCGACGATCGGCATCCCGTACGCTCCCGACCGCCTGCCCAGCGCCGACGAGGCGGGCAAGCAGAAGGAGTGGGCCGTCTGCGAGCAGCCCGGAGGCAATGGGAAAACCACCCAAAAGGCGGTTTTCCTTTTCTCCGACCGCGACCCGAAGGGCAAGAAGCTGCGGAGCTCGCAGCGGCTGAGCGGCGCCCAGGCCCTCTATGTGCAGGGCCAGGACGGCGCCCGCTATCTGGTCGATCCACAGGGCACCAAGTATCTGATCGGCGGCGCCAAGTGGAAGCAACTGCCGTCGGAGAAGTACGACCTCCTGCTCCGCTCCATCTTCCGGGACGGCGCCAAACCGCAGCGCGTCACCAAGGACTGGCTGGCGACCTTCCGGGACGGCGCTCCCATCTCCTTCCCCGAGGTCCCGGGCCGGATCGGCGCCGACGCCGGAGTCGGCACCCTCCCGGACGAGGCCAACAAGGTCGGCATGGTCCTCGAAGCGAACACCGGCACCGGTACCCAGTACTACGTCGTCCTGCAGGGCAAGGTGCAGCGCATCTCGGAGTTCATCGAAAAGCTCCTCCTCAACAGCGAACAGCTCAAGGACCTCGGCCAGGCCGGCCGGGCGGAGCGGGTGAGCGGCGCGACCTTCACCCCGGAGGGGGACTTCTACGACAAGTACGAGTGGCCGACGAAGATCCCGGAGCAGGCCAACTCCATCGAGCAGCAGGAGACCCAGGGCAGCGCCGAGCGGGACACCGTCTGCAGCATCATGAGCGGAATGACGTCCAAGCACACGCCCGAACTGGCCACCTGGGCGGGCACCGACTTCCCCGCCACCATCCCGGACGGCGCCACCAGCGCGTATGTGACCCCGGGCTCCGGCCTCCTCTATCGCCAGGTCACCGGCCGCCAGACCACGAGCGGCGCGATCTTTCTCGTCACGGACACCGGGCTTCGCTATGTGGTCCAGTCCAATAACGACAGCGATACGGACAAGTCGAAGATCAGCGATGGCAGTTCCGATCAGTCGGGAACCAATTCCGCGCAGCAGGACGTCAATCAGGCTCAGATAAGGCTCGGTTACAAGGAACTCATTCCGGTGCCCGTACCCGCCAACTGGTCGGAGTTCCTGCCGAGGGGACCGCGCCTGGACACCAACAGCGCCAAGCAGCCGCAGGGGTCGTAGCGCATGAGGAACACGAAGAAGGCACTCTTCCTGTCAACAGCGGCCGCCCTCACAGCCCTCTCCGCGTCCCAGGGACCGGTGATACCGGCGGGGCCCCTCTCCCTGGCCGGCACAGGCGAGTGCACGTACCCCGCCAAGCAGATCAAGGGCACCCCCTGGTCGCTGCAGCGCGTCCTGCTCGACCAGCTGTGGCAGGACACCAAGGGCATCGACAAGAAGACCGGCCGCCCCGTCCTCGTCGCCGTCATCGACACGGGCGTCGACAACAAGAACCCACAGCTCACCGACGCGGTCGACGCCAAGCTAGGCTTCGAGGTCCGCAAACCCGGCAAGAACAGCCTGGAAAAGGGCAAGAAGGGCGACGGCACGGACGACCTGGTCGGCCACGGCACCAAGGTCGCCGGCATCATCGCCGCCCGCCCCCACGACGGCACGGGCTTCGTCGGCCTCGCCCCGGCCGCCAAGATCCTCCCGATCCGCCAGAACGACGAAAAGGGCTCGGGCACCACCGACACGATGGCGGACGCCATCGACAGGGCGGTCGACAGGCACGCCCGAGTGATCAACATCTCCCAGGACACCGTCAAACCGCTGCTAGCCAACAACAACCTCGAACGCGCGATCAACAACGCCCTTCAGAAAGACGTCGTCGTCATCGCCTCCGCCGGCAACGACGGCATCGACGGCAAGGTCAAGAAGACCTACCCCGCCGCCTACAAGGGCGTCCTCGCCGTCGGCTCCTCCGACCGCAACAACGAGCGCGCCCCCTTCTCCCAGGCCGGCGACTTCGTCGGCGTCGCCGCCCCCGGCGTCGACATGGTCTCCACCGTCCCCGGCGGCGGCCAGTGCGTCGACAACGGGACCAGCTTCTCCGCCCCCTACGTCGCCGGCGTCGCCGCCCTCATCCGCGCCAAGCACCCCGACTGGAAGCAGAACCAGGTCGTCGCCCAAATCGAACAGACCGCCGAACGCGCGGTCAACGGCCACGACCCCTACGTCGGCTGGGGCGTCGTGGACCCCGTCCGCGCCCTCACCGAAGACGACCACCCCATCGACCACGTCACCCTCGACAAAGGCGCCGCCCACAACGTCGACGCCCCCCAACCCGCCACCCTCACCCTCGGCGAAACCCCCCAGGAACGCCGCGAACGCCTAGCCACCTACGCCCTGGGCGGCGGCGCCCTCCTCGTCGCGATGATCACCGGCGCCGCAGCCGTACTCCACGAACACAAGCGACGCCGCTCCGCAACTGCGGGACGTCCCTGACGACTTATGGACACCAAGGGATAACGTCTGTTACAGAGTCGTCGAGTTAGTTTGACCATATGCTAGTTGGGCCGCACTGGTGAGACCACTAGAGTGGCTTAGGGCATCGTGGGTGTCATACGGGGAGGATGCGATGGCGAAACCAGTCGAACCAGGCGGTCCGGCTCCACAGTCGCCGTTCGGCAAGAGCATGGCCAAGGAAGCCGAGACCTTGGCCAAGTTCAAGGGCCGGATTGACAAGGTTTTGTCCGAACTTGAGAAGTCGCCGGCGTCCAAGAAGAAGATTGACGAGCAAACAATCACCAGGGCTTCGTACGGGGGCAAGATCAGCTCTGCTGACGATTTGTCTAAGCTTTACGATCAGGTTCACGAGAAGCTCAAGAGCTGGTCCAAGATCTTTGGTGATCAACTTGAGGCGATGGGTATTGCGGCACTGATTGCCGAAAAGGGAATCGACGGCGTTGACGCTGAGCAGAGGCGCCGCTTGCAGCAGATCCAAGCCGAGTCGATGAAGAACTATCGTGATCCCAAGACCGGCAAGCCGGTGGTAGGGGACAACACGCCACACGGCGCCAAGTCTGTCGGCCCGGATGCACTTTGAGGGGGTAGAAGCAGATGGGTGAGGGGAAGTCCGGGAAGTTCGAAAGCGCCAGCCACTATGAGCTCTACGAGATGGTGCGGTCCTCCAATCCGACTCAGTTGAGCGACGCGGGACTTGCGCTGATGACCGCGTATACCGACTTGGACGGCATTGCGGACGAGATGCTCGCACATGCCGACAACGTCAAGTGGAAGGGCACGGGAAGCGAGTCTTTCCGTACGTGGGTCGAGGAGATGTCCAAGCAGACCCGCAAGATGGCTGACTACACGCTGCTCGTCGGCACGAACATGAGCATCGCCGGTCAAGGGCTGTCAGACGTCAAGTCGGCTATGCCGAAGCCGGATACGATGTGCTACGCGGACGAGGAGAAGGAGAAGGCTCGGCTGAAGAATGCCGAGCCCAACCGCCAAGAGGCCATCAAGCAGATCGAGAAACTGGACTCCTACTACACGACGGCGCAGACGGACATTTCAGGGCTTGAAGAGCCGAACTTCCCGGTCCTGCCACCTGATTTCGTTCCGAGCGACGCTGGCGGCGAACGCGCCATCCCTGGGACGGGAACGGCGTCATACGCAGCGGGCGGCGGAGGAGGTGTTCCTCATGCTACGTCGCTGTCCGCCTCTGACCACACTCTGGTAGGCCCGAAGGCCGCGCCAGTACACCCGGCTGAGGTGAGCCCCCACACACCTGTGACCCCGAACGGCGGCAGCGTGATCCCGGGAGTGGGTGTCCCGGATCCGACTAACACTGCTATTGACTCCGTCAAGGTCCCGCCAGCGCCGGACACGATCAACAGGCCCAGCACTCTTCATCCGATGCCCGACGTTCCCAACGTACCGTCGCAGGGTCCCTCGATGCCCCCGGTCCCCGGCCTCCCTGGGCCGAGGCCGGTCATCCCCACTGCTCCGTCTGTTGGTCGAACTGCACCGATCCCTGGACCCGGGCAGTTGGGCAAGCTCCCCCCGACCGCCCCAAGCACACCGCGGACGTCGAGTCTGCCCCCGCGTATTCCGACGAACGATGGAATTGTCGGAGGAAAGC
This sequence comes from Streptomyces sp. NPDC020845, assembly GCF_044334165.1. Classification (NCBI taxonomy): domain Bacteria; kingdom Bacillati; phylum Actinomycetota; class Actinomycetes; order Kitasatosporales; family Streptomycetaceae; genus Streptomyces; species Streptomyces sp. NPDC020845. Next base: position 27,777 of record NZ_JBIRSJ010000035.1, read on the forward strand.
GCACCGTCGGGCCGACCAACGCTCCCCGGATTCCGCGTGGAATGGTGGTCGGTGAGGAACCGCACGCCCCGATGGCCCGTGGCCCCGTCGGACCGGGCGGTCATTTCCTTCACGGCCCCACCCCCACTACGGCCAGCGGTTCCGGACGACGACTTGTGACGGAGCCGGGAGGCATGGTTGACCGCCCGAAGGGAACGAACCCGCCTGGGCGGAGTTTGCCCCGCAGCATGGTCGTGGGAGAGGAGCGTGGTGTTCTGCCTCGTGGGCCTCTGAGCGCGGGAGTTCACCCGGTCGACGGCGGTGCGCACGCTCCCGGCGGCACAAGCTCGGCCCGACGGTTGACGTCGGAGCCTGGCGGTATCACGGGAGGGCCGCGGGTTCCGCGTGAGGGGCGCTCCGAGTTCACTCAGGGAGGTTCGGGGCTCGTGCGCGGGATTCAAAGCCCCGGGGTGGCACCGCACTCCGGAAGCCTGCCGACCAACGGTGGTCAGCGCACTCACGGGACCAGGCCTGGCTACCTTGAAGAGGATGAAGAGACGTGGTCCGGTGGGCGGCGCAACACGGTTCCGCCTGTCATCGAGTAGTTCAACTCGCACCCTCCGAAACTTTTGAGGAGACCACTCCACATGCCACGGGCGAACTCCAAGCTGCGTCAGCGGGCCTTGTCGGCTCTGGCGTTGTTCGGTGTCGGGCTCATTCCGCTGATTGGCTCTGCATCCTCGGCGGCAGCACAGGACGTCAGCTCTCAGCAGTGGTATCTGAATGCGATGCAGGCCGAAGGCATGTGGGGCGTGAGTAAAGGGAAAGGCATCACGGTTGCCGTGATTGACACGGGCGTGAATGCAGAGGTTCCCGAGCTGCGCGGTCAGGTCTTGAAAGGGGTGGATGTATCCCGTACGCCGACAGATGTCCGTGAGGACAAAAACGGCCACGGGACCAACATGGCTGCGCTGATCGCGGGTACGGGAGCTGGTGATGGGATTCAAGGGCTGGCACCCGGGGCAAAGGTACTGCCAATAAAGGCGATGGTGAGTGGTTCGGACGTCGCCGGGCCGCTCATGGCCAAAGCTATTCGGTATGCTGTTGATCACGGTGCGCGAGTCCTGAACATCTCGCTTGGATCAGCTGGAGTTCCCTCCCAGTTCAACGAAACGCAGCATGCCGTGGATTATGCGCTCCAAAAAGGGGCGTTGGTATTCGCTGCTGTCGGGAACACAGGAGATGCGGCTAACTCGGCAGAGTTCCCTGCCTCTCTGCGTGGTGTGGTTGGAGTTGGCGCGATTGACCGCGAGGGCAAGGCAGCCAAATTTTCAACCACTGGGGATCAGGTTGCCTTGGTCGCGGTGGGCAGCGAGATCGTCGGGCATTGTCTGACGAAAACCGGAAGCATGTGCATGTCCCGAGGTACTAGTCAAGCCACTGCCATCGCCTCCGCTTCCGCCGCCCTCATCTGGTCCAAGCACCCCAAGTGGACCAACAACCAAGTCCTCCGCGTCATGATGCAGACCGCCGCGAAACCCGAAAGCGGAGAAATCCCAAGCTCCTACGTCGGCTACGGCTCCATCCGCCCCCGCAAGGTCCTCCTGGACGGAGAGGGAGACCCCGGCCCAGCCAACGTCAACCCTCTCCTGGCCCGCGAGGGCGCGACGAAGCCAGACCCCTCCGCATCGGCCTCCGCCTCCAAGTCCCCAAGCACTGACCCACAGTCGACACCCACGGCCACCGACGACAAAAAGGGCGACAAGAAAAACGTCGCGGAGCCGAAGAAGAACGACGACAACAGCAGTACCCTCTGGATCGCCATTGGCGTAGGTGCCGCCGTCCTCCTCGCGGCCGCCGTCGCCATCGTGCTCGTCCGTCGCCGCGGCAGCGCATCGGTCGGCCTATGACCAACTGCCACTGCGGGGTGCCGGACTGGGGACTCCGCCAAGACACCCCCAGGGAGCTGGGGTGCTGCCGAGCACTGAGCTCTCGTTCAACAAATGAAATAACCGTGAACGTTGAGCGAGGTGTTGCGGACGCTTACTACAATGTGTAGGACACCTGTAAGCAGTACGATGAATCCCACGGGATTCGCGCACAGCGGTGAGTTGAAGAGCGAAACCCCATGTCAACTCACCAACACTTCATGGGGGAAGGTGGAAAATGAGCAAGCAGCGGGTTAGCGATGACGCGTTCCGGATATTCACGAATGAGCTCGACCAGTCCATCCAGGGATTCGCCAGCAACATGAAGCTCATGGCGGACATCCTCGCCACGGTGGACTCGGGCTGGCAGGGGCAGGGCGCCGGCGCCTTCAAGAAGGCTCAGATGGACCTGGAGCAGGACCACGACGCCGTCCGCCGCCTGGTCGACGGCATCCGCGAAGCCGTGGCCCTGACCCACCGTGCCAGTGGCGCGAACGACGACGACATCGCCAGTCAGCTGAAGGGCATCGACGTCAACGGCGCTGCCGCTGGCGGACACATCACCCCGGGCAGCAGCGTGGGCGGCCTCGGTGCTGGCACCGACGCCCCGATCGCTTCGTACTCGAAGGTCGACGGCTTCTAAGCCATGCAATAAGGGGTGCCTTTCTGCCTCGTGGCACCCCTTCAGCGGCCAACAACAACGCATACAGAACTATCGAGTTGGGGGACAAGTGTCCACACCAGACGGAATGCTCGTCGACTACGAGTCGGTACAGCAGCTCGCCACGCAGCTCCGCACGGCGGCCAGCAACGTCCGCAAGGAGATGCAGGACATCCAAGGGGCTGTGAAGAAGGTCACCGCGGGCTGGGAGGGTGAGGCTCACCAGGCCATGCTCGCGGCTGAGAAGCAGTTCCAGGCCCGGGCCGACCACATCCAGGGTCTCGTGACCAGGGTCGCGACTCTGGTCGAGTCGGGTAAGGACGCGTACCACGCCACGGACGTGAAGGCGTCGAAGCTGTTCAGCGTGAGCTACTGAGCTGAGCGATTTGCCTCCGCGATGGGGTGGGCAGCGGTTACACCGCCGCCCACCCCATCGGCGTTCTACGGAGTCCCGCACAGGCGCCGAACGGCTGAACAGTGACCGGCTCTTGCGCCATATGCAAAAGCCGCCGGGGAGGCAGAAGCCTCCACCGGCGGCTGACAGGCAGACACAGGCAGGTGAGCCAGCAAGCCGAACGGTTGCCCGGACGATCGGCTCGTCGGCTCATCAGTCCAGATAAATGAGCGCTTCCGACCGCGCGCTGTCGTAACGCTCCTGCCCGGAGCCGACGAGGTGCCGTGACAGCCCGGTTTCCTTACCGTAGCCGTTCTCCTGGGCCCACCCCGCGACCATATGGTTCACCTGCTTCTGGCCGGTGGTGAAGTGATATTCGGTCTTCTGGGCCGCCGCGGCGTTCGCCTGGGCGATCTGGTCCTCTTTCCAGTCGTAGGCGGCCGCGTAGAGAACGCGGTAGGCGGCATCCGTGATGAAGCCGGTGGGTTGGCCTTTGAGGGCGCTGGCAGCAGCCTGCATGCCGCCTGTGACGACGAATTCGGCTGTCTGAATGTGATTCGCTCGCGCGACGGCGTGGTCCTTGTCGTCGCGAACAATGTCGGAGTTGATGCCGTCGTAGAAGCCGAAGACGTGCGACGCCCCTTCGATGGCTGCGGCACGTTCGCTCGGATCGCTGAAGTTCGTTTGGGAAAGGGTCCCCGCAGAGTAGAACTTCTCAGCTTCGAACATCTCGCCGAATGCCTTACCGTCCTCTGCCACACCACGCATGATGCGGGTGAGGCTCTCTTTGGGAACGGACATATGGGCGTCCTTGCCACCCGTGCCGTCGTGCCACACGCCGTCCTTGTCCATGTATGGACCAGTGCCGCTCAGGATTTCATGGGTTTCGGGCGTGTAGTCGACAAGCATGCGGCCCAAGTTCGACCGCAGACTGTAGGGTACGTCGGTGCCCTTCCGGCCGTCGTCGAGGATCTTGATGGTGTCGTGCATCACCCGGGACTCGGCCTCGGTGTGGTAGCCGAGGGTGTGGTCAGAGCCTGGGACATTCCCGGTGGCGGCCGCCTCCAGCGCCGCACCAAAGCCCATACGGGTGCCGGGGAGGTCCGTGTGGCTGACGCCTATGTAGTTGGGCGAGGCCGTCGTCGGCCAATGACGATCCTTGAGCAGATACTGCAGGTGATCGTTCTTGCCGTCCGCACCGGGGTCGAGGAACGAGGTCGCGACGTCGGGCTGCTGGCTCATGATGCCGAGCAGGGTGTCGAGCGGGTCGGTCGCTATGTCCTTGTGGGGGCCCAATCCGTTGCCCACCCATGAGTCCCATCTGCCGGTCCCTACATCATCGCTCTTCTCCAGGGCGATGATGTCGTTGCCGACGTCGGTCAAGAACTGCTTTCCGTAGTTCTTTCCGTGTGTCATCAGCTCGACGAACGACTGATACCCGTAGAGCGGGACCGTTCCCCCGTCGAAGTCCTTCGCACCCGCTTTGCGCAGGTCCTCGCGCCACTTCTTGTAGAAGGAGTCGGAGGGGGACTTGGTGGCGGTGGCCAGGGAGGTGGCTACGCCTTCCTGGAGGGCGCGGAAGTCCTTCTTGTCGTCGCCCTTGGCCAGGTCGTTGAACTTGAGGTTCAGATCGATGGTGCCTTTGGGGCCGAGCCCGGCCAGGAACGTCTGGCTGAACACCTTGTTGTGCTCGTTGTCCCGGAACAGCCGCTGGAACTCGGCCATCTCCTTGTCGCTGAGCTTGTCGCCGGAGTTGATCCGGGTCGCGAGGTCTTCGGCTTCCTTGGCCTCGACCTTCTCGATGTCACCTTCCGCCTTGCCGTTGAACCCGCTGCCCGCGGGGTCGAGGACGTTGGGGTCCTGCACCGCCGCTTTGAGTGCGAGCTTCACGCCCTGGTCGGCGTCGTCGACCGCCCTGACCGCCGCTTCGATATACCGGGTCCATGACTGCTCGGTGCTGTACAGATCCGGGTCATGACGAGCGGCATTGGCCTCGGATGCACTGGCCTTCGAATAGTCATAGCTCGCGATGCCGGCCTCCGAGACCTTCATACCGGCCTTCACCGCGTCCGCGACCGCCGACTTCACCTTCCCGCGCAAATCGACGAACTGGCTGTGCGCGTCCCGCAGGATCGACGCGACGGCACGGGCTTCCTTTGGTGCCGCGGTGAACTGCTCGTCGGTCACCTGCATGTTGGGGCGCGCGACCAGCAGCGACACACCATTCCAAGTCCCGTCGAGTCCGACCGACTTGACCTTGCTGTCGTAAATCTTCCGGACCGCCTCGAACTGTTTGGCGGCCTCATCCCACTTGGTGGCGGCCATCTCGAGGAGGGACAGGTCGATGGTCATGACCTGGTGGTACGTGAGCACGAGCCCCCCTAGCGGTAGTAGTCCGAGATACGAGACGAGAACGGAGTGTTGTCCGAGTACTGGGCGGACGGAACGGCCGTGGCGAGCTCCGACCCGACGTGGAAGTCATTGCCCAGGAAATACTTGTTGGTACCGCTCAGCGCAGCCTTCTCTTGCGAGAGCCGCGCCTGAAGCGCCTTGACCGAGGTGTGCCAGCCCTTGAGGGCCTCGGTGAGCCCACTCCCGGTGGCCCAGTCCTTGAACTCCTTCTCGGCCTTCTCGGTCGATTCATCGACGCACTCGCCGGCCTTCTTGGTGTCCGGCTCGACGTCGGTTGTCAAAGCATTGACGGCGCTCTTCTTCTTGGACGCGCTCGACTTCAGGGTGAGCGTTCCAGGAAGGCTCGGACCAGGGGGGTCGGTCTGGTTGAGCTGCATGTGGGTGGACTTCCGCCCCGCCGCGGCGTCGGTGCGGAGCTTGGACCACTCGTCCTCAAAGGTCATGATTCCCCCATGGCTAGGCATCAAGTGGCGCGTCGCATACGGCGATTAGCCTTCCGAAGTTAGCACGCTGGTGCCTTGTTATTCACCCCTTTCCGGGCACACTGGTCGAACGATCGGTCGGTTTGTGTGTTTCGGCCCTTGAGTGCACTGCTTCTCCTTGCGGAGAATGACGTAACGACTACGCCGCGTACCGGAAGCTCGAACCAGTGGTGTCCGGAAGGGAAACTTACGGGGTGAGACGCGTGCGCGTCTCTTTGGGTTCCATGGCGGACGTCATTCGCGGGCTATGAAGTGACTGTGGCCCAAGCCGTGGTAGCCCGACACTTTAAGTCATCGCGCCGGCGCCTTGGGTTAGCGGGGTGTTAAGTTGAGGATGCTTCTCGTTCGGCGCTCTCAGGTGAGGGCGCCTGCCGCGATGGCGGAGACGAACTCACGCCAAGCGGGGGCGGTGAAAGAGGCGTAGGTGAGGTCGGGGCGCTTGGAGTCCCTGACGCCTATGTGACCTTGGGTGATTGCGAGCTCAACGCAGTCATCATTGCCCCCGCTGTACGTACTCTTTCGCCAATGAGCGCCTTCGGAATGGAGCACTGAGAGGGTGGCGTTAAGGTTCTTCATGCTGCAACTCCCTCGCGATTGTCCGGAAACGTCTGCAGGTCTCTGATGGCTCCAACCCTCGGGACCTCAGGTGGTCGAAAACCTCGATGTATCGATCCACATCCCCGGGATCCTCAAAGCAGACAGAGTTGGTCAGATTCTCGACCCACACTACTTCGGGAGTGGGCGCAGGGAAATCCATGAGCATGAACGAACCGTAGAGGCCGGCGTGTGCACCCGCTGTGAACGGCAGGAACTGGATAGTGATGCGAGGGTGCTCAGATGCATGCACCAGCTTCTCCAACTGCTGTCTCGCAGTCTCTGTCGAGCGGATGTGGCGTCGGATTGCGGCTTCGTCGATGACAGCCCACAGAGTGGGCGCATTGTCCGTGTCCAGCATCTCCTGGCGCCGCATGCGTACATCAACCAATGCCTGAACCTGCCGGGCCGACAGGTCGGGGCGCATCTCGGTGATGATCTCCCGTGCGTACGCCTCGGTCTGCAGGAGTCCGGGCACGAGCAGGGGTTGGTACGTACGTAGCGAAGTGGCGCTGGACTCCAGCGTCAAATATCCGCCGTACTGCGTGGTGTTGACCACGGTGGCGTACTTCTTCCACCACGGCCGCTTCTGGGCCTGGTCGGCCCGGACCAGATCAAGGAGGTCTTCGCGAAGTGCCGTGTCGGTGACCTCGTAGCAGTCGAGAAGCGCCTTGACGAGGAGCGGCGTGGTGCCGCGATCACCGGTCTCAATGCGGCTCAGTGATCCTTGACTGACCTCCACCTGGCGGGCGACGTCGGCCAGGGTCAGCTCCGCGTCCTCGCGCAACTCTCGGAGCCGCGCTGCAAGTTGGCGGCGGTACACGGACTTCGACACCGTGCTCTTCTTCCAAGCCATGGATCACAGTGTGGTGGGACGTGCAGGGAGGAGCAATCGAACGCGAGGAATATTTCCCATCGGCTTGCCGAGTAGCAGATTGCGCTGGCATGGTTACGGATCGTGGCAAGCGCGTCACGGCTTGCCGTTCTGCTGCCGCCAACTCCTTGTGCGAGGTGATCACATGGGCGTGCCCTCATCCCCAACCTTGTCTGGCTGCCCACCGACACGAGTCGGCTGGGAAGGCCCGGTGCTGGGCCGCGACCGTGTCGTGGTGCACGCGCGACACAGAGCTGCGTCATGGGTTCGCGAGGAGTGGCGCCTGCCTGAGGCGGCCTTCCAGATCGAATCCGTCGTGGGCGAGCTATGCGCCAACGCTCTGCGTCACGGTGGCGGTCTCGCCTCGCTGGACTTGATCCTCTGCGAGGCGACGGCCTACTGCCCGCCCAGCTTGCGCATTCTGGTCGGCGATTACCGGCCCCATGCGCATCCGCGGATCACCGATGATCCCAACGCCGAGCTCGGCGAACACGGACGTGGACTGCATATGGTCACGGCGCTGACGGCCGGCTGGGGGTGGCACCGCATCGGCACGGACGTGAAACAGGTGTGGTGCAAGATCATCCTGCCGCTCGACGCGCTGAGCCCCATCCTCCATGAGCGTCCGCCAGGTTGTTGAGATCCCCGCTCGACGGGACCTGACGCGCGAGTGTGCTCCGGCTACTGCCGGAACACTGGATCGGGACAACTGTCGGGGTCGGTCTGATGGAACAGGATGGGGTTCACCGGGGTGCCGCCGACCAACAATTCTTGGTTTTTGAGGGGCATGTTGTTGTCGGAGCTGCCCTCGGAGAAGTTCAGGTCGATAATCCCGTACTTCTCTTGGCGGGGAACGATTGTGCCGGCCTTGGCCGCCGTGGCTGTCGGTTCTTCTAACGACGCCGCGTGTTTATAGAGGGTGTCGTAGAAAATTCGTCTGCCTTCCCCGCGGCTCCCCGCAGCACACTAGGTGCGATCGCGAGATGCTGCGCAGCTGGGCCCTGGACGCCCGGTGCGAGACCGCGCCCGGGTTTGGGCGAGTTGGGGTCGTAGATGTTGGGCGTCCCCTGCTGGGCCATCAAGGGCGGAGGGGCAAAGAGGCCGAGGTCAGTCGATTTACCGGGTAGCAGCGGAAGTTGGGTGTCTTTCGGCTCCGGCAATTCTTTCTCGCTCATGACGTCCTCGTTGTGAGCACGACAATGGCCATCTGCCGAGAGTAACGCTCTGGGGTATCAGGGGCCCTGAAATATGCCCGCCGACATGCTCTGTTGTTCCTTTGCCTCCGGCTCAGGGTTAGGCAGAGTCCCTCTTTGAATCCGGCACCGCTGCCGAAGCGAGGGCCTAGCTGATGTGCGCACGGGCAGTCCAAGCGGTTCGCAGGGCCGGTGATCAGGTGACGCTGGTCCCGGCAGACGCAGAGCATGGTCCACGGTTCCTGGCACCGGCCGTCAGCCCCTGCTGGCACCACGCTTTGAAGCTCAGTAGTGGTCGTCGTAGGCGGTCAGTGAGCGGAGGACGGGCTGGCCGGTGTGGTTGTTGTGCAAGATCGAGGCGGTCAGCGCAAGGATGTGCTGCATGACACGAGCGATAACGCCGCCCGCTGTACGGCCTCGGTGCTCTTCGAGGTTGGCCTGGCACTGAAGGTCTCGTTGGCTGTGGACGAGTCTGGGCGAGCCGTCTCGCGAGCGCCTTCAGTCGCTCTTTTTCATCACGATGTCTGGACACACGTCTGGGTCCACATCGTCGAACAGCGCAGGGCGCCCGCTGTCGCCGCCCACGACCAGGAAGCTGATCGGGGCTGGCTTGCCCGGCTGCGGTCCTTCGTCGAAGTCCAATCTGATTTGCATGCCCTTGACCCCGCTGCGGGGCTCGTACTCCCAGGATCCGGAGCCGTCGAAAGTTCCCGAGCTCTCGTCCCCATGCTCGTAGTCGCTGTACCGCCAGTTCCTCACCCGGAAGGCAGCCTGCCCCTCGGGGGCGCTGGGACGGTTGTATGCAAGGTCGATCTCCATCCCGCCCGTTCCCGCGTACTGCCCGAGCAGTGCTGACTTGCGCAGGTCGGAGGCTGCCCGCGGGCAGCCGTGCGAAGGCTCCCCGTTGATCGCATGCATCAGACGCAGATAGCTCACCGCCAGCACCAGCATGAAGATGCACGAGAAAATGACGCCGCGCGTCATCGAGCCGTACATCCACCGCATCATGCGACGAACGATCCTGCCTCCCGTCTCAGTAGGCATCGGGATGAATCCGTTCGGTCCACGTGACAGTCTGGGTGATGGTGCCTGTGGGCCCTGACCCTGGGTCGAGAGATTCCAGCCAATCGTAGTAGCCGATGTAATGCAGGAACGATGAAACGCTCGTTTCGTTGTCCAGCGTGTATTTCACAACGACCGACCCATCGGGATCGACGCCGTTGATCTGGTATCGAACGTTATAGGAACCGATATACGCCTGCCCCAGCCCGTTCTCATCATTAGTGAGGATGGCTGGCAGATCCTCACTAAGCAACTTTCTTGCCGCACCAACCTTGCCGTCCTCCGAGATGGAGTAATCCGCCTTCCCTGCTCCCTCGCCGGCCCTCCACCCATCCATCGTCTGCCTTCGAATATCTTCCGTACTCTTGCTGCGCTGTATGAGCTCGGTAAATTTGTCCCCGAGTGTGAATTCCTGATGATCCGGCCCGGCATTGCCGAGCCAATCGAAGCCGAGCTCGTACGGGGTGGTGTTATTTCGCTCAGGATGGGCGTCCTTGCCATCCAAAGCCAAGTTCAGAGCATTGCACTGAGCAATGCTGAGCGAAGACGTGTGGTTGATGTCGGTCAGCTGTGGTTTGGCATTGAACCACTGATCGACCCCAATATCTTGCATGAGGGTGATCGACAGATTCTCGTCGACGATGTATACCCTGCGAAGAATTTCTATTATTTCATCCTGGGCTCCATCCACATCTTTCTGGGTGGCGACACCGGCCGAATCCGCCGACTCACCGCGACCACCTTTCAGGGATACGAGACCATCAGAGCTGACCTGTAATCCCTTTTTCTCTGCCCTGCTGACCGCGTCCTTCATCTCCCTCCGCGCCGCCCTGAGTTCCCCGGCCCCGTCCATCAGGGCCTTCTTGACGGCACTTGCCACCTTGACGGCGGCCGCGACCTGACGCTGAATGTCGTCGATCTGCGTCCATGCATAGGGAGCCGCGGCCCCCTCCCAGTATCCCTTGTCCTTAAGAGGTTTGAGCACTTCATCGCGTACTCGCCCCGGGAGCTTCTCCAGCTTCCTGTGCACCTCTCCCCATTGCGTGGCAAGGGCGTCCAACGTGGAGAAGTCGGCAGACATCAACTTCCGGTAAAGGGCAGGCATCAGTCATCCCCATCGTGCGTCAGGTACGGCAAGTACGAGGGCGGGTACTCCACATCCGATGACGCAGGTGCCGCATTCTGCTGCACAGACAGCCCGAGGGCGTCTTTTACACCGTGATCGGTACCGTCGTACGCGCGGGCCGCCATTCGCAGGCTCTGAGCGATATTGGTGAGCCAACCGGCCACCAATCCCGCTTGCTCCTCCCACTTCTCGTGCGATCTCGTCAACGCATTGGATGTCTGGAATCCCTCAAGGGTCGTGACGGCCGATTTCGTCAGCCCCTCCAATGAGGCGGCCGGGACAGAGAAGGCGTCATGCACCTCATCCGCCTTATCCGCGGCCCCTTCCAGTACCTTGTCCGCGATCCTGAGGTTCTGCGGGACCGGTCCATACGTTCCGGGCATAAGCGAGCGCTTGGGCGGCGGAGCATCAGGGTCATAGATATTTCGGCTGATTGGGCGACCGGGCCTTCAGTGGCGGTGGGGCCGTAAACCCTTCTTCCCCGGGAAGAAGTGGCAGATATATACCTGAAGGCTCATGAAGCTCGCCGTTGTCCGCTGAATCACTCAAAGAAAACTCCCCCTCCATTCCACACGACACTATGCGCGTGCCCATGCCTATAGGCTCTCAGGCTACCTTGCAGGTCAAATATTTTTGCCTGTCAAGGACCGCACACACCTCGACCATCCACGGGTGCAGGGGTATAGGCCCGCCCGCGCACCCGACCCGATCAGGCACAGGATGTCGAGTCCTGGGGCATGCCCGCTGCCTAAAGCGAGGGCCTACGCTGATGTGCGCACGGGCAGGCCGAGCGGTTCGCAGGGCTGGTGATCAGGTGGCGCTGGTCCTGACCCGCAAAGTCTGGCTCTGGGAGCCCCGTTGTCTGCGGCTCCGCCTGTTCACCGTGGCCGGACAACTCGTCACCATGGGCCGCCGCTGGATCCTCCGCCTTGTCGGTCGCTGACCTTGGACTCGCGACATCGCGGCCGCCCTCGATCGGCTCGCTCAACTCCGGATCCCGGCTGACCGACACTTTCCACGTCCCGGCGACAGCACCATCTGACCCGGAGCAGTGGATCCCCGCCAGGCCGAGGGAGATGTCGACCTCGGCGACGCCGATCAGAGCGGCCAGCTCGACGGCGGCGGCCATCTTCACCCGCATCCGCGTCGTCCCTGCGGCGGCGGCCTCGATCAGCCACGACTTCGTCCCCGGCCGCAGGGCCAGGAACGCGGCCTCCGCGTCGTCGGCCGACTTCGGCCGCGGCGGCCTGGGCGATCCGTCCATCTCCTGCGGATGGTCGGGATAGTGAGCCGGGTCGATCACCGGACGTCCGGGCAGGGCCAGTTGATGATGGGCCACCTCGGTCAGCCCCGCGGGTCCCTGCAGCCACTCCGGGCGGCGGACCAGGCGGGCGAGGTCAACGACGATGACGAGCTCGTCGCTGTCGACGCGGACGAACGCTTCCCGTCCGACCAGGCCGGGCGGGGTGGAATACCGCACCGAGCCGAAGCGGACGGTCTGGTCCCGCAGCACCTGCCGCGACTCGCCCAGCGCGAGTGTGTGAGGTTCAACCGGCAGCGGGTGCAACCGGGTTCTTCGGCATGAACGGGTCGATCATCTTCGGCCGCCGGACAGTGCCGGTGACCGGGCGACCGGTGTCCCTCATCCGTGCATACCTCCGCACGGTCTTGGGATCGACCCCCGCCAGTGCAGCCGCCGAATGAGCACATTCGGTGGCGTCCAGGGCCTCGAAGATTTCAATGATTTCCCTGTCAGACTTCTTCAACGTCCCTCCGGTCGGTCGGGTCAGATGCCAGGCAGCACTGAGCCAACCGCCGGAGGGATCGTTTGTTCGGAACCGACACGAATGGGTCCACGGACAGGGAGATCAGCTGTCCGCAGAGAGGGAGCTGATCTGTCCGCCTACAGGGATCTTGCGCTGTCCGCTCTCAAGATCGAGGTTAGCGAACGACTGGCTTGTCCCAGTGGATGGTTACGGGGCCGTCCGGAAGTTTGTCGGCACCGGGGCACTTGAACCAATTCTGGGTCAGGTCACGGAGCACCTGAGCGGTAAACGCGGTGAAGGCAGACAGGCCGCTGGTCGACTCGTCGAGCTTACTTCCTGCCTCCAGCTTGTCCTCCACAACGGAGGCGGTTGCGCCTATCAAAATTTTATTTGAAACCGATCTAGGGATCGACCTACAGGATAAATACATTTCAATGCCGCCTCTGGGTGACAAATATCCGTAGGCGTCACCGAGGGAGACCGGGATATCCTTGTTCTGGGCGGGTTTCTCTCCTAGGGCATCCTCATATGTTACGTAAACCGTATCCCCGCCGCTCTTGATGATGCAGTGCCCCAGAGATGTCCATGAATCGAAGTTGTAGGTGTCCTCCTGTGGCTTCGCCCCCTTGTGGGGCAGTAGAGGCTCTGCCCTATCTCCAGATATGCGGTGATTGCAGAGCGTTTCAGGGAAACTAGTGGCGTCGCTGTCTGAGTAGATAGCCCACCATGCCCCGGTTCCGGCGGTCAACAAGATCAGGGTGGCTGTAATGCTTCTGCCTCGACTTGAGTTCCATGATTTGAGCCGCATCTGTAAAGCGCCTGCTTCCTTCAGGAATTCTCGCCCGAATTCGCGTCGTATGCCCCGTTGTAAACACTGTCGGCGGCATTCTTTATGTTGTCGCTTTTCATGCTAAGGCCTGCGTCTTTCGCGGCAAGGAGGAACGCCTTTTTCGATGCCTGGCCTATGCGGTCGTGCTCGTTGTCCAGAAATTCCTTCCGGTGCCTTTCGATTTGCTCGACTGCATCGTCTGAACTCTCTACCTTATGGTTCAGGATGGCCTCCCGAAAGTCTTCGATTACCCATCCTGCGACTTCGCCGGCCACGGGGATGTTATCCAGGGTGCTCATCCCTAGGTCCACGAATCGACCGAGCCATGCGTCTCCTTTTTCCAGTGACTCGTTGTATTCATCGATCTTCTCTAGGCTGTTGTCGGCTGCTGCTATCGCATTGGCTCGACCTTCGGCGGTGACGCCCTCGAGTCGCGCTCCCGCCTCAGCGGCAATCGCGGCAACGCCCTTGAGGTCCTTGCTGTCTCCGCTCTGTGCTACTACTTCGCGGAACATTTCAGTCGTCACGGCCTGCTGGGCATGTGTGATGGTTGAGTATGCCTTAGGATCCTCTGCAGTTGTTTCCAGGAATAGATCCAGCTTGCCCCTTTCTTTCCTGAAATCTGGCTCAGCTCCTGTGTGCCTGATGAAGCCACTATCATCTCCCCCCGCGTAAACTCTCTGAATATCGTGCATGTATTCAGCCGACATATTTCCAAGGCTGCCGACGATCGGAGCGAATTCGCCGTCACCCTTGAAGAGCTCTGGGTTTGCGGCCACCTTTTTCACGATCGAGTGGAAGACATCTGCCTCGGCCTGCGTGTGGTGTTTTGAAGGAGCGTCGCTGCCGTACGGGTTTCCGGACGTGGCGGACTCAAGCGCGTGGCCGAGTGCCTCCTTGCCGAAGATCTTGTCCTCAGCATCCGGGGAGCCCGTGCCGCCCGTGGCGTCGGGGAGCCACTGACGCGCATTCTCTCCATGCTTGTCGCCCAGAAAGTAGTCAAGATTGCTGAGCTTCTTGAGGCCGTCGTGCTCGCCCTCGCCGGTGGATCCGCTGAAGAATTCCGTAGACGCGTCAGGGTTGTGCGCGAGACCTTCCAGGAGGCCGGTCATGGGGTCCCAGCCGGGGCCGCCCTCCTTGTCGAGATTGAGGCCGAACTTATCCATCCCATCACCCGTGTATGCGTTGTCCGCCCATCCCCACGATCTCGGGTGCTTACGCTCGAAGGTGACCATGTCCTCTGCGACGGAGGTGAGGAACTCTTTGTCGTAGCTTCCGTGGCGCAGCAGGGTCGAGAGCACTTGATAGCCGCGTGGTTCAATTCTGGCGTCATTCATGGAGAGTGGAAGTCGCTCGCGGCCTACCCGCTTGAGTTCGGTCTGCCAAGCCTTCCCGAGGTAGTCCCTGTCCTCGCGGAAGGCGGTATTGGGGTCGTCCTTCCCAGTGGGCGGCCGGGTCGCCGTGGCCAGTGCCTCGCCCATGCTTGTCTGAATGCTGTGGGCGAGCTTGAACTGCGTTTTGTCGCCCTCTGCCGAAGCGTCGAGCGCGATCTGGGCCTGAAAGCGCAGGGCATTTTTCGGGCCCAGAGCCTTGTAGAAATCTACAGCGAACTCGCGGTCCTTGGAGTTTTGCGCGAAAATCCGCTTGAGTTCGGCGAGTTCCGTGATGCTGAGCTCACCACCGTCCCGGTACTTCGCGAGGCTCTTCCTGGCAAGCTGAACTGCTCGCGCGGACTGGGCGTCATCCAGGGAGTCGTATTTTGCGTGGCCGAAGTCGTGACTGTTGCCACCATGAATCGTCTTCAGCGCGTGTGCCGTGGACTTGTCGATGTCATCGGCCTGAGCGATGAGTTTGTTGATCCGGCTCTCCAGGCGGTCCTTGTAGTCGAGTTGCGCCTGCGTCTGCACGTCATTGGTGTCGCGCCGGTGTAGGTAGACGCACGACACCGTGCCGTCCGATAGGCCGGTGACCTGAATGAACTTGTGCTTGGCGTCGACGTCCACGGCCTGCTTCAGTGCCGACTGGAGTGCCGCGAGCTCCTTATGGGCGTCGCGGAGCATGGCCCAGATGGCTTTGGCCTCGGCATGGGCGTCGCCGAACTCTTTGCCGGTCTTGCGTACGAAGGGCCTGGTGACATCGGCGTTGACGCCGGCCCAGCGGGCGGCTTCGGATTGTTTCACCATGCCGTCCCTGGCGTCCGTGGCCAGGGTCTCGAGTTGGTCCACCATCTCCTTCCAGTCGTCGGCTGCCGAGCCGAGGCTCGCTAAGGAGACGTGATACAGGTCGTCGAAAGTCAGGTGTGCCATATGCGGTCCCCGTCCCGTCCCTACTTGTAGTACTTAGAAATCTCGGAGACCGGCATGGCGGTCCCGTCCCGGCGTGCCATGTCGGTGGCGATCTTCGCGTCCGTATGGGCCTGCGACTTCTTCGAGTAGTCGAGGTGGTTGGAGATATGGGCGCAGGCCTGTAACAGAGTCTTGAGCTGGTCGTTCCACGTCGTGGCCATGGTGGTGACAGCGCCGCCCAAGGTGAAGTGGTGGGTGGTAAGCGCGCTGGCGGCCCTGGCCGTCGAGCCGTCGTCCTTCGCTCCCCGGGTCATGTCTCCCGCCTTCTTGAGGCGGTCGTGGAGTAAGAAGGCCTCGTGGCCGACCCGTCCCAGATCGTCTTGGTGCACGATCAGGTCGCCGGAACCGCCGCCACCCCCGGACGAGCCCTTGCCGGCTTCGTTGAGACGCATGCGCGTCGTCGCCTCGGCCCGGAGCCCGTTCCACTCTTCTTCGAACGACACGCTTCTCTCCCCTGGTGTGCGTGTTCGAAAGTCAAAATCATAAGTCACGCTTAGCTTAGGGGAGTTGACCGTACGTACGGGTAGTTGACGGGGCGTGTCGCCGTGCAAAAAGACCTCTGCCCCGGGCCGCGCGGCCTGAGGCAGAGGTCTGTGGGCGATCCAGGGTGCGGGCTTACTGGTCCGGCAGCCACCCCAGCTGCACAAGCGGCGTCCCCCGCTTGCGGGAGACGAAGAAGCCGCGGCCCGGGGGCATGGGGCGGGGGCGGACGCCGCCGAGGAGGTCGCCTTCGGTGGGGTCGCCGGAGAGCATGACGCCCTGGGCGCCGAGTTCCTTGATGCGCTGCATGAAGGACTCGAACATCGAGCGCGAGGCGCCCGCGGAGTTGCGGGCGATGATGAAGCGCATGCCGACGTCGCGTGCGAAGGGCAGGTTGTCGGTGAGGACGGCCATCGGGTTGCCGCTGCTGGTGGAGACGAGTTCGTAGTCGTCGATGATGATGAAGAACTGCGGTCCGCTCCACCAGCTGCGGTCGCGCAGCTGCTGAGGGGTGATGTCCGGCTTGGGGGCGCGGCGTTCCATGAGGCCGTTGAGGGCCGTGGTGTGGACCTGGAGGGCCGAGGCGATCGGGGCGTACTCCAGGAGGTGGGTGTCGGGGATGACGTCGAGCAGGGAGCGGCGGTAGTCGCCGACCACGATCTTCGCCTCGTCCGGGCCGTACCGCTCGGTGATCTGCTTGGCGATGAGCCGGAGCAGGGCCGTCTTGCCGGATTCGCTCTCGCCGAAGATGAGGAAGAAGGGGTCGGATTCGAAGTCGACGAAGACCGGTTCGAGGTTGGTCTCGTCGATGCCGATCGCGATGCCGTGCTGGGGGTACTCGAAGCCCTTGGGCAGGTCCTCGGCGCGGAGCCGGCGGGGGAGGAGGCGTACGCGGGGGGCGTGCGGGCCGTTCCAGTTGGTGGTCACCGCGCGGACCAGCTCGCCGGCGGCGTCTGTGATCTCCTCGGGGTCGCTGCCCGAGTCGATACGCGGCTGGGCGCCCATGAAGTGCAGCTTCTCGGGGAGCTGGCCGCGGCCGGGGACGCCCACGGGGACGTTCGCTGCGACCTTGCGGTCGAATTCGGAGTCCATCGTGTCGCCGAGGCGCATCTCGAGGCGGTTGAGGAGCTGGTCCTTCAAGGAAGCGCGGACTTCCATGTTGCGGGAAGCGGTCACCACGATGTGGATGCCGTAGCCGAGGCCGCGGCCCGCGATATCGGCCACGACCCCTTCCAGCATGTCGTACTCCTGCCGGAAGTTGGCCCAGCCGTCGATGATGAGGAAGACGTCGCCCCAGCCCTGTTCCGCATGCTCGCCGCGGGACCGCTGGCGGCGGTAGGTGCCGATCGAGTCGATGTTCTTGGCGCGGAAGTACTCCTCGCGCCGGGCCAGGATGCCGGCCACCTCGGCGATGGTGCGCCGTACCCGCTCCGGGTCCAGTCGGGAGGCGACGCCGCCCACATGCGGCAGGTCGGCCACGGCGCTCATACCGCCGCCACCGAAGTCCAGACCGTAGAACTGCACCTCGGCCGGGGTGTGGGTGAGCGCGAAGGCCGAGATCAGGGTGCGCATCAGGGTGGACTTGCCGGACTGCGGGCCGCCGACGACCAGCATGTGGCCCGCGGCGCCGGAGAAGTCTCGGTAGAGCACGTCGCGCCGCTGCTCGAAGGGCTTGTCGATGAGGCCGAGCGGAACGACGAGGTTGCCCAGGCGCGGGTATTCGGGCGCGGTCAGGCCGCGGCCCTCGACCGGGGACAGCGCGGGCAGCAGCTGGTCCAGCGAGGGGGCTTCGTCCAGCGGCGGGAGCCAGACCTGGTGGGCGGGGGCGCCCTGGCCCTCCAGGCGGCGGACGATGACGTCGAGGACCGTATCGGCCAGCGCGTCGTCCTCCTGGCGGGACGGGGTGGTGAGCGCCGCCGGGTCCGGGGTGGTGTAGGTGACCGGGACCGGGGTGGCCGTGAAGATGACCGGCCGGCGCTCGATGGGCAGCGAGGTGCCGTCGAAGTCGGCGGGCGCCGCCCCGGTGCGGTACACGCCGGAGACGTACGCGGCCTTGAAGCGCGTCATCTCGTCCGTGCCGAACTTCAGATAGCCGGAGCCGGGGACGGACGGCAGGTGGTACGCGTCGGGCACGCCCAGCGCCGTACGGGACTCGGCGGCGGAGAAGGTCCGCAGACCGATGCGGTACGACAGGTAGGTCTCCAGGCCGCGCAGCCGGCCCTCCTCCAGCCGCTGCGAGGCCAGCAGCAGATGTACGCCCAGGGAGCGGCCGATACGGCCGATCTGGATGAACATGTCGATGAAGTCGGGCTTGGCCGTCAGCAGCTCGCTGAACTCGTCGATCACCAGGACGAGTGAGGCCACGGGCTCCAGCGGGGCGCCGGCCGCTCGCGCCTTCTCGTAGTCGTGGATGTTGGCGTAGTTGCCGGCCGCGCGCAGCAGCTCCTGGCGGCGCTGCAGCTCACCGGTGATCGAGTCGCGCATACGGTCGACGAGCGTCAGGTCGTCGGCGAGGTTGGTGATGACCGCCGCCACATGCGGCAGCTGCGACATGCCCGCGAAGGTCGCACCACCCTTGAAGTCCGCGAGAACGAAGTTCAGCGTCTCGGACGAGTGGGTGACCGCGAGCCCCAGCACCAGGGTGCGCAGCAGCTCGGACTTGCCGGAGCCGGTGGCGCCGACGCACAGGCCATGCGGGCCCATACCGTCCTGCGCCGCCTCCTTGAGGTCCAGCATGACCGGCGAGCCGTCCTCGCCGACCCCGATCGGCACCCGCAGCCGCTCGGCCAGCGACCGCGGCCGCCAGGTCCGGGAGACGTCCACCGAGCCCGCGTCGCCGAGCCCCAGCAGATCGGTGAAGTCGAGGTTGGCCAGCAGCGGTTCGTCGTCGTCGCCCCCGCCCATGCGCAGCGGCGCCAGCTGCCGCGCGAGCGCGTCCGCGGCCTCGAGGGACAGCGAGTCCGGGGCCCCGTCGTACGCCGCGACCTGCGACAGCAGCTCCAGCTTGCCTGGCCGTACGATCACCGAGAGCCCGCCGCGCAGCTCGTCGAGGTCGCCCGCCACCACCTCGATGACCGTGACGCCCTGCAGGCCCTCCTGCGCCGCGAACGCCGACTCCGGCGGCACCATTCCGCCGTCCAGCACGATCACCAGATGCGGCTGGTCGAGCAGCGGCTGGGCGTCCTTGCTGAACCGGGACCGTCCTTCCAGGCGCCCCTTGAGCAGTTCCTCGATCTCCGCGAGGGAGTCGCTGAACAGCCGCCGCGAGCCCGCCCCGTCGAGCGCGCCCGGCAGCTGCAGATGGGGCAGCCACTTCGTCCAGTCCCAGTAGGCCGCCGAGCTGCGCGGCGCGACGACCGCGATGACGAGGTCCTCGGGCGAGTGGAAGGTGGCCAGCTCGCCGACGAGGGCCCGCGCCGTGCCCCGTACCGAGTCCGGCTCGCCGGACACCGTCACGTGGTAGAAGGCGCGCAGCGACACCGCCATCGGCATGTGTTCCAGCGACCCCTGGGTCGCCAGGAACTTCTGCATGGCGCCCGCCGTCAGCGGCTCCAGATCGTCGACCGCGGCCGTGTCGGGGGCGACCAGCGGGGTGGACAACTGCTGCGAGCCGAGCCCGATCCGGATCTGTCCGAAGTCGTTGTCGCTCGCGCGGCGTTCCCACACCCGGCTGCCCTCGGCCACGACCGACCACAGCTGATCGGGGGAGGGGTGCAGATAGAACTGGGCGTCGCGCTGTGCCCGCGCGGTGCGCCGTACCGTACGGCGGGTCTGCGCGAGGTACTTGAGGTAGTCGCGGCGCATGTCCGCCAGCTGCCCCTGCGAGCCCTGCCGGTGCCTGATGAACATCGCCACGGTCATACCGAGCGTGGAGAACATCATCATCACGCCCATGATCTTCATCATCGGCGCGGCGCCGGGCATGAAGAAGTAGACCATCGACGAAGCCATGCCCAGGGTGGGCAGCAGCTGCATCAGGACGCCCTCTTGCTGGCCGCGCGGCAGCTCAGGGGGCGATTCGAGGCGGAGTTCCTCGCTCGGCACCTCGGGCGGGAGAGCCCGCGGTTGGCGCTTGACGACGACCTGGCTCACCGGATCTCTCAACCCCTCAACGCAGATGAACAGTTCCTCTCCGGCACCCCCGTGGCGACGGACTCCCTCTGCGAGACGGCGATCCTACCGACGTACGAGCTGCCAGGCCCCGGTAGGGTGGCCGCCGCACGCGGTGGTACCGGTGCCGCGCCACAGCGAACAGGGGGCCTTTAAGGTGAGTACGTCCGCCACGACCGGCTTCTGCAGGGTGACCGTGGTCGCACCTGACAGTCGGATCGATGTGGCTCTTCCGGAGGACATCGCCGTCGCCGACGTCTACCCCGAGATCCTCCGCCTGACCGGCCAGACCCAGCCCGTGGGCGCCCCCACCGGCTACCACCTGGTGCGCCGCGACGGCACGGTCCTGGACGGCGCGCTGTCGCTGGGCGCCCAGCAGGTGCTCGACGGCGAACTGCTGTCGCTGCGCCCCTTCGCGGAGTCGCTGCCGCCCGCCGTCTACGACGACGTCTCCGACGCGATCGCCTCCGCCGTCACCCGCGACAGCACGCTGTGGAGCGATCGGTTCCTGCGTGCCTTCGGGCTGTTCGGCGGCTCCCTATTGCTGGTCCTCATGGGATTCGTGCTTTGGTTCGCCGATCCCCTCAAACACGATATGCACGGCCTGCCGGGCATCATCGCCGCCGCCGTCGCGGTGCTGCTCACGGCCCTCGCGGGGGTACGGGCGCGGGTCTATGAGGACCGCGCCTCCGCGATCGCGCTCGGTCTGGCCGCTCTGCCGCACGCCATGATCGCGGGCTCGGGGCTGCTCGCCCTGGACAAGGGCGAGGGCATCGGCCGGCTGCAGTTCCTGCTCGGGTGTGTCGCCGTCCTCGTCGTCTCGGTCGCCCTGGTGGTCGCCATGCCGACCGGTGACGCGCCGTTCGTCGCCGCGGTCTTCGCCTCGACCGTGGGCACCCTCGCCACCTTCTGCGCGATCCTCACCGAGGTCAGCCCCACCGAGACCGCCGCGGTGTGCGCCGCCGTCGCGATCGGCGCCGTCGCGTTCCTGCCGGGCCTGTCGGCGCGCGTCGCCCGGCTACCCATCGGATACGCCGCGCCGCGCTCGGCGGCCGAGGACGACGACCTCGACCCGGTGTCCGGGCCCGCCCCCGAGCCCGTGGACGCCGAACGGATCGCCGCCCAGGCCCGCCGCGGCCACGAGATGCTGCTCGGCCTGGTCGGCGGCTGCTCCGCCGTCGTCGTCGGCGCCTCGGCCGTGCTCGGCTTCTCCGACAACGTCTGGGGCCAGGTCCTGGCCCTCGTCTCCGGCCTCGCGATGCTGCTGCGCGCCCGCCTCTTCCGCTACACCGCGCAGGTCGCCTCCGTCCTCGCCGCGGGCCTGATCGGCCTGGGGCTGCTCGTGCTCGGGCTGTCCCTGAACCCGCCGGCCGACGCCATGTTCAAGCTGCTGGTGCGGCATGACAGCGGGCCGCTGGACGTCCGTACGATCTGGCTCGCCGCCTCCGTCGTGGCGGGGGCCGCGCTGATCACCGGTATCGCGCTGATCATTCCCAAGAAGGGGCTCTCCCCGTTCTGGGGCCGCTTCTCCGACCTGGCCGAGAGCGCCCTGCTGCTGTCCCTGGTGCCTCTCGCACTGGCCGTGCTGGACGTCTACTCCTCCGCGCGCAGCCTGACCAGCTAAGGCAGGGGCCTGACCAGCTAAAGCAGGGGCCTGACCAGCTGAAGCAGGGGTGGGGCAGGAGCGGGGCCGTGGGTGAATCCTTCAGATGAGGCCGACGGGTAAACGGATGGCCGTCGGCTGGTACGCTGTGTGACGGCCGTTTGTGTACGCGCCCCCGGAGCTCTCGTAAGAGCACTCTGGAGACAGCGCCCAGCGGACCCCGCCTCCCGAGTCACGGAAGCTCCCCTGAGACCAAGACCAGGGGCACTCGGCGGCTGAACAGAAGAACCCTGAAGGAGTACCGCGTGTCGCTCGACGCCGCTACGAAGAAGCAGATCATGGCCGACTTCGCCACCAAGGAGGGCGACACCGGTTCCCCCGAGGTCCAGGTCGCGCTGCTGTCGCGCCGCATCTCCGACCTGACCGAGCACCTCAAGACCCACAAGCACGACCACCACTCCCGCCGTGGTCTGCTGCTCCTGGTCGGCCAGCGCCGCCGTCTGCTGCAGTACCTGGCGAAGAAGGACATCACGCGCTTCCGTGCGCTGGTCGAGCGCCTGGGCATCCGCCGCGGTGCGGCGGGCGCCAAGTAAGACGCCGTGGTAGGGAGCGGTTCCCGGAACAGGGGGCCGCTCCCTTTGCCGTACGTGCCGCGGATCGGCTTGCCGTACTTGCCGAGGATCGGCTGCCGTACGAGCCGTAACACCCGCGCGGGGCGCCGTACCCCGGGACCTGCCGACGCCCGCGCAGCGCACGCACCGTCCTCGTCGATATCCACAGCCGTCGTGAGGACGGGCGAAGCTTTGTAGTCTGGTCCCAACAACGCCATAACGAACGAGGAGGAGCGCCTCATTCCCCGCGGCACCGGCGCCACAGGAGCCGGTCCTCGGTAGTGGCTCCCGGAACTGGCAATTCCGGTGGCTTCGATCGAAGACCGGCCCGGCCGCCGGACCAAGGCCAGGGGCGCTGCTCCACCACCGTTCCTCCGTCACACGGACGAGGGACGCAGAAGAGGAGATTTTCCTGGTGGAGAACGAGACCCACTACGCCGAGGCCGTCATCGACAATGGCGCCTTCGGCACCCGCACCATCCGTTTCGAGACGGGCCGCCTGGCCCGTCAGGCCGCCGGCTCCGCCGTGGCCTACCTGGACGACGACACCATGGTGCTGTCGGCCACCACCGCATCCAAGAACCCCAAGGACCAGCTGGACTTCTTCCCGC
This sequence comes from Streptomyces sp. NPDC020845, assembly GCF_044334165.1. Classification (NCBI taxonomy): domain Bacteria; kingdom Bacillati; phylum Actinomycetota; class Actinomycetes; order Kitasatosporales; family Streptomycetaceae; genus Streptomyces; species Streptomyces sp. NPDC020845. The sequence continues at coordinate 50,837 of NZ_JBIRSJ010000035.1, forward strand.
TGACGGTCGACGTCGAGGAGCGGATGTACGCCGCCGGGCGCATCCCCGGTTCGTTCTTCCGTCGTGAGGGCCGCCCGTCCGAGGACGCGATCCTCACCTGCCGCCTGATCGACCGCCCGCTGCGCCCGTCCTTCAAGAAGGGCCTGCGCAACGAGATCCAGATCGTCGAGACGATCATGGCGCTCAACCCCGACCACCTCTACGACGTGGTCGCGATCAACGCCGCCTCCTGCTCCACGCAGCTGGCCGGCCTGCCCTTCTCCGGGCCGATCGGCGGCACCCGGGTCGCCCTGATCAAGGGCCAGTGGGTGGCCTTCCCGACCCACTCCGAGCTCGAGGACGCCGTCTTCGACATGGTCGTGGCCGGCCGCGTCCTGGAGGACGGCGACGTCGCGATCATGATGGTCGAGGCCGAGGCCACCGAGAAGACCATCCAGCTGGTCAAGGACGGCGCCGAGGCGCCGACCGAGGAGGTCGTGGCAGCGGGCCTCGAGGCCGCGAAGCCCTTCATCAAGGTGCTCTGCAAGGCCCAGTCGGACCTCGCCGCCAAGGCCGCCAAGCCCACCGGCGAGTTCCCGATCTTCCTCGACTACCAGGACGACGTCCTGGAGGCGCTCACCGCCGCCGTCCGCGACGAGCTCGCCCAGGCGCTGACCATCGCGGGCAAGCAGGAGCGCGAGACCGAGCTGGACCGCGTCAAGGGCCTGGCCGCCGAGAAGCTGCTGCCGCAGTTCGAGGGGCGCGAGAAGGAGATCTCCGCCGCGTACCGGTCGCTGACCAAGACCCTGGTCCGCGAGCGCGTGATCAAGGAGAAGAAGCGCATCGACGGCCGCGGCGTCACGGACATCCGTACGCTGGCCGCCGAGGTCGAGGCGATCCCGCGGGTCCACGGCTCGGCGCTGTTCGAGCGCGGCGAGACCCAGATCCTGGGCGTCACCACGCTGAACATGCTCCGCATGGAGCAGCAGCTGGACACGCTGTCGCCCGAGACCCGCAAGCGCTACATGCACAACTACAACTTCCCGCCGTACTCCACCGGCGAGACCGGCCGCGTCGGCTCCCCGAAGCGCCGCGAGATCGGCCACGGCGCGCTGGCCGAGCGGGCGCTGCTCCCGGTGCTGCCGTCCCGCGAGGAGTTCCCGTACGCCATTCGCCAGGTCTCCGAGGCGCTCGGTTCCAACGGCTCGACCTCGATGGGGTCGGTCTGCGCCTCGACCATGTCGCTGCTGAACGCCGGTGTGCCGCTGAAGGCCCCGGTCGCCGGTATCGCCATGGGCCTGATCTCCCAGGAGATCGACGGCGAGACCCACTACGTCACCCTCACCGACATCCTCGGTGCGGAGGACGCCTTCGGCGACATGGACTTCAAGGTCGCCGGCACCAAGACGTTCGTGACCGCCCTGCAGCTGGACACCAAGCTGGACGGCATCCCGGCGTCCGTGCTGGCCGCGGCCCTCAAGCAGGCCCGCGACGCCCGGCTGCACATCCTCGACGTGATGAACGAGGCCATCGACGTCCCGGACGAGATGTCGCCGAACGCGCCGCGGATCATCACCGTCAAGATCCCGGTGGACAAGATCGGTGAGGTCATCGGCCCCAAGGGCAAGATGATCAACCAGATCCAGGAGGACACCGGCGCCGACATCACCATCGAGGACGACGGCACCATCTACATCGGTGCCGCCGACGGTCCGGCCGCCGAGGCCGCCCGCGCCACCATCAACGGCATCGCCAACCCGACGATGCCCGAGGTCGGCGAGCGCTACCTGGGCACGGTCGTGAAGACCACCACCTTCGGTGCCTTCGTCTCCCTGCTCCCGGGCAAGGACGGCCTGCTGCACATCTCGCAGATCCGCAAGCTCGCCGGCGGCAAGCGCGTGGAGAACGTCGAGGACGTGCTGAAGGTCGGCGCCAAGGTCCAGGTCGAGATCGCCGAGATCGACCAGCGCGGCAAGCTCTCGCTGATCCCCGTCATCGAGGACGAAGAGGGCTCGGACGCGTCGAAGGACGAAGCGAAGGACGCCGCCGACAGCGGCTCCGCCGCGGACGCCAAGTGACGTCCCGCGCCCATGCGGCGACGGCCCGCCCCTCCTCGGAGGGGCGGGCCGTCGCCCGTACCCAAACGCTTCTCAAGGGTGAGAACGGCATCGGGACGGTCCGCAGGACCACCCTGCCCGGGGGGCTGCGCATCGTCACCGAGACCCTGCCGTCCGTGCGTTCGGCCACCTTCGGGATCTGGGCGCACGTCGGCTCCCGGGACGAGACGCCCGTGCTGAACGGCGCCACCCACTACCTGGAGCATCTGCTCTTCAAGGGCACCCAGCGGCGCAGCGCGCTCGACATCTCCTCCGCCATCGACGCGGTCGGCGGCGAGATGAACGCCTTCACGGCGAAGGAGTACACGTGCTACTACGCGCGGGTGCTCGACGCCGATCTGCCGCTGGCCATCGACGTCGTCTGCGACATGCTGACCGGCTCGCTGATCGACGCCGCGGACGTGGAGGCCGAGCGCGGCGTCGTCCTGGAAGAGATCGCGATGACCGAGGACGACCCGGGCGACTGTGTGCACGACCTGTTCGCGCACACCATGCTCGGTGACACCCCCCTCGGCCGCCCCGTCCTCGGCACCGTCGACACGGTCAACGGCCTCGGCCGCGACCAGATCGCCCGCTTCTACAAGAAGCACTACGACCCCACCCATCTGGTGGTCGCCGCCGCGGGCAATGTGGACCACGCCGCGGTCGTCCGGCAGGTGCGCAAGGCGTTCGACAAGGCGGGCGCCCTGTCCCGTACGGACGCGGTCCCCGTCGCCCCGCGCGACGGCACCCGCACCATCCGGGCGGCCGGGCGAGTCGAGGTGCAGGGCCGCAAGACCGAGCAGGCGCATGTCGTCCTCGGCATGCCGGGCATCGCGCGCACCGACGACCGGCGCTGGGCGCTCGGCGTGCTCAACACGGCGCTCGGCGGCGGTATGAGCTCCCGGCTGTTCCAGGAGGTGCGGGAGAAGCGCGGGCTCGCCTACAGCGTCTACTCGTACACCTCGGGCTTCGCCGACTGCGGCCTGTTCGGCGTCTATGCGGGCTGCCGCCCGAGCCAGGCGGCGGACGTCCTCAAGATCTGCCGTGACGAGCTCGACCATGTCGCGCAGCACGGGCTGACCGATGAGGAGCTGCGGCGCGCGGTGGGCCAGCTGCGGGGCTCCACGGTGCTGGGCCTGGAGGACACGGGAGCGCTGATGAACCGCATCGGCAAGAGTGAGCTGTGCTGGGGCGACCAGATGTCGGTGGACGACATGCTCGCGCGGATGGCGGCCGTCACCCCGGACGAGGTGCGCGAGGTGGCCCGCGATGTACTGGGACAGCGTCCTTCGCTGTCCGTCATCGGCCCGCTGAAGGACAAGCAGGCGTCGCGCCTGCACGAGGCCGTCGCCTAGCGCCTGGCAAGACCGCGCAAGACCGCCGTACACCGGCGGACGACACAAGGGATTCGAACGATGAGCAAGCTCCGCGTGGCCGTTCTCGGTGCCAAGGGCAGGATCGGTTCCGAGGCCGTACGGGCCGTCGAAGCCGCCGAGGACATGGAGCTGGTCGCCGCGCTCGGCCGGGGCGACAAGCTGGAGACCATGGTCGAGGCGGGCGCCGAGGTCGTGGTCGAGCTGACCGACCCCGACTCGGTGATGGGCAACCTCGAATTCTGCGTCCGCCACGGCATCCACGGCGTGGTGGGCACCACCGGCTGGACGGACGAGCGCCTGGCGCAGTTGCGGGGATGGCTCGAGGCCGCGCCGGGCACCGGTGTGCTCATCGCGCCGAACTTCTCCATCGGCGCCGTGCTGACCATGCAGTTCGCCCGACAGGCGGCCCGCTTCTTCGAGTCGGTCGAGGTCATCGAGCTGCACCACCCGAACAAGGTGGACGCCCCCTCGGGCACCGCGGCCCGCACCGCGCAGCTGATCGCGGCGGCCCGGGAGCAGGCGGGGTGCGCACCGCAGCCCGACGCAACGAGTACGGCGTTGGAGGGGGCGCGCGGCGCCGATGTGGACGGGGTGCGGGTGCACTCGGTGCGGCTGCGCGGGCTCCTCGCCCACCAGGAGGTCCTGCTGGGCGGGGAGGGCGAGACCCTGACCATCCGGCACGACTCGACCCACCACAGCAGCTTCATGCCCGGCGTGCTGCTGGGTGTGCGGCGTGTGGTGTCCGCTCCCGGCCTGACCCTCGGCCTGGAACACTTCCTCGATCTGGACTGAGGCACAGCGGTGCGCGCAAAGATCACGTATTTCGTCCTCGCGGCCGTCCTGGTCGTGTACTTCGTCCTGGTCGGCAGCCGGGGCGTGCTGCTCATCGAGCAGGGCACGCCGCTGACGGTCGCCTTCGGCGTGGCCGTACTGGTGCTGCCGTTCATCGGCGCGTGGTTCCTGTGGAAGACGACCGTATTCGCGAGCAGCGCGAACCGGCTGGCCCGCGAGCTGGAGGCCGAGGGCGGCCTCCCGGTCGACGAACTGGTGCGGACGCCCGGCGGGCGGATCGACCGGGACTCCGCGGACGCGGTCTTCGCCAAGCGGCGGGCCGAGACGGAGGAGTCGCCGGACGACTGGCGCTCCTGGTTCCGGCTGGCCGTCGCCTACCACGACGCGCGTGACACGGTGCGCGCCCGCAAGGCGATGCAGCGCGCCATCGCCCTGCACGACGGCCGGCCGGTACGGGCCCAGAGCTGATCTCGGGCCCAAGACTGATCCCGGGCTCAGGGAGCCCGGGATCAAGCCGGGATCGTCAGACGGCGGCGGGATCGTCAGGCGGCTCGGGGCGGCCTCAGCGGTATCGGGCCGCCCGGCCCTCGATCGCGTCGGCCGCCATGACGAAGGCCTCGGGGCGGCCGAGGAAGTCGGCGCTGTGGTCGGTGAAGGCCACCCGCGGGGCCCCGCCCTCCGTCAGCTCGATGAGCACCGCCTGCCCCTGGACACTGCGCGGCAGCCCCAGCCACCGCACCGGCTGCTGGGCGGTGCGTATCGCCGCGACCTGAGACCAGCGCACCGTCGTGGCGGAGAACAGGCCCGTCAGCCGCAGCCCCTTCTCGTCGATCCACACCCCCGCACGCACCAGCCGGACGGCGCACAGGATCACCACCGCGGCGCCCCCGACACAGATGCCGGCGGCGGGCACAGATCCTGCGAGAGCGATGATCATCGCGGAGAAGAGCACATACGAGGCGAGCAGCAGCAGAAGCGCGCCTCCGCCGATCCTCCAGGGCCCCGGCCGGTAGGGGCGGCGCCGGCGGCTCGGGTCCTCGTACGGCAAGGAGGCGTCTCCGGCCGCCGGTCCGTCTTCGTCAAGGGCGCGGTCCGCTGTCAGGAAGGGCAGGGGCACGGAAGGTCCTCACTCACACACACGTCCGGATGGGCCTGTGCTGGCTGAGGCTATCCCAGGGGCTCAGCGGCCGTCCGACGCCTCCGACTGCTGCACCTGGTGAGTGGTCCGCGGCCCGCTCTCGAGCGCGGGCAACCCGAACATCAGCGAGCCCACGAATCCGGCGATGATCGTCAGGGTGATGAGTGTGCGGCCCGCTATCTGCGACGGGGTGGCCCGGGGCCGGGGCGGCGGGGTGACATTACTGCGGAACCGGTCGGCTTCGGCGATGAAGGCAAAGGGGACGGGCTCGCGCCGGCGGGACATACGGGGGCTCTCCTTGGAACCTCGAACGTGGGTACTTCAGTAGGTAGGACGCGTGAACGAGTGACGAGGTGCCCTTTTTCAACGACTTCCTTCGGCATTTTCAGCGTTACGACCGGTCGGAGGGGATGTCGGAGCCGCCCCGTAAGCTGGGCGCGCCCTGAGCGATGAACCATGGAAGGACCCGCTGGTGACCGATATCCCCGCCGAGAGCGAGAAGGCCGGCTTCCGCAGCGATGTGACCGTCGAGCTGGTCAAGCACAGCGCGGCCGACTCCGATGTGCTGTGGGCCGCCCGGGTGTCCACCGCCGGCGAGCAGTCCCTCGAGGAGCTCACCAAGGACCCCGAGCGCTCCAAAGGGCTGATCAACTTCCTGATGCGGGACCGGCACGGCAGCCCCTTCGAGCACAACTCGATGACCTTCTTCATCAACGCCCCGATCTTCGTCTTCCGGGAGTTCATGCGGCACCGCGTGGGCTGGTCGTACAACGAGGAGTCCGGCCGCTACCGCGAGCTCCAGCCGGTCTTCTACGTCCCCGGAGAGTCCCGCAAGCTGATCCAGCAGGGTCGCCCGGGCAAGTACGAGTTCGTGGAGGGCACAGCGGCGCAGCACGAGCTGACCGGCCGCGTGATGGAAGACGCCTACCGCCATGCGTACGAGGCGTACCAGGAGATGCTGGCCGCAGGCGTCGCCCGGGAGGTGGCCCGCTCCGTCCTGCCCGTCGGCCTGTTCTCCTCCATGTACGCGACGTGCAACGCGCGGTCGCTGATGCACTTCCTCGGTCTGCGCACCCAGCACGAGCAGGCCGCCGTGCCGTCCTTCCCGCAGCGGGAGATCGAGATGGTCGGCGAGAAGATGGAGGCGATCTGGGCCGAGCTGATGCCGCTCACCCACGCCGCCTTCAACGCCAACGGGCGCGTCGCCCCGTAGCGCCGCCCGCACCGCGGCGCATGGCGGTCCTCGGACACTCCCTGGACACTCCCCGGACGGGCCATGCGCGAGCGGTGTCCGTATTGCGGCGTTTCGTGAAGTTCATCTAGGCTGAACAAACGGATCCGGCACTGTCTGAACCCCCGAGCAGGCAGTGCCGGGTCCCATGACCGCCGTCCCGGTCGCTGCCCCGAGGGAGCACCGTGAGGCGTGCTACGAGTAGCGTGGGACCCATGGCACCGACATCCACATCGCAGACCCCTTTCGGGCGCATGCTGACCGCCATGGTCACGCCATTCACCGCTGATGGCGCGCTCGACCTCGACGGCGCTCAGCGACTCGCCGCTCATCTGGTCGACGCCGGCAATGACGGTCTGGTGGTCAACGGCACCACCGGCGAGTCCCCGACCACCAGCGATGTGGAGAAAGCCCAGCTTGTACGGGCCGTGGTAGAGGCGGTCGGTGACCGTGCCCATGTAGTGGCCGGAGCGAGCACCAATGACACCCGGCACAGCCTCGAGCTCGCCCGGGCCGCCGAGCAGGCCGGCGCCCACGGTCTGCTGGCCGTCACGCCGTACTACAGCAAGCCCCCTCAGGAAGGCCTCTTCCGGCACTTCACCGCCATCGCCGACGCCACCGAGCTGCCGGTCATGCTCTATGACATTCCCGGCCGCAGCGGTGTACCGATCAGCACCGAGACCATCGTCCGGCTCGCTGAGCACCCGCGCATCGTCGCGAACAAGGACGCCAAGGGCGACCTCGGCCGCGCCAGCTGGGCCATCGCCCGCTCGCGCCTGGCCTGGTACTCCGGCGATGACATGCTGAACCTGCCGCTGCTGTCCGTCGGTGCCGTCGGATTTGTCTCGGTGGTCGGCCACCTCGTCACGCCCGAGCTGCGCGCACTGCTCGAAGCCCACCTCTCGGGCGATGTCGCGAAGGCAACCGAGATCCACCAGAAGCTCCTCCCGGTCTTCACCGGGATGTTCCGCACCCAGGGCGTCATCACGACGAAGGCCGCGCTCACCCTTCAGGGCCTGCCGGCCGGCCCGCTGCGCCTGCCGCTCGTCGAGCTCAGCGCCGAGGAAACGGGGCAGCTCAAGCGCGATCTGGCCGCTGGCGGGGTACAGCTGTAACTAGTGGCGATTTTCGCAACTTCGTACTTCACAACTTCATACAGACACATCAAGCAAGTGCACGAATGTCACGCGCGCCATGTGCCCCAGGGGGGCACGTGGCGCGCGTGGTGAGGAGAGTCTTTTGAGCCATCCGCATCCTGAACTTGGCCCTCCGCCGAAGCTCCCCGAGGGGGGACTCCGCGTCATCCCGCTCGGCGGGCTCGGCGAGATCGGCCGCAACATGACGGTCTTCGAATACGGCGGTCGGTTGCTGATCGTCGACTGCGGAGTGCTCTTCCCCGAGGAGGAGCAGCCCGGAGTCGACCTGATCCTGCCGGACTTCACGTGCATCCGGGACCGGCTCGACGACATCGACGGCATCGTGCTCACGCACGGCCACGAGGACCACATCGGCGGCGTCCCGTTCCTGCTCCGCGAGAAGTCGGACATCCCGCTGATCGGCTCCAAGCTGACCCTCGCCCTGATCGAGGCGAAGCTTCAGGAGCACCGCATCCGCCCGTACACGCTCGAGGTGGAGGAGGGCCAGCGCGAGCGGATCGGCCCCTTCGACTGCGAGTTCGTGGCGGTGAACCACTCCATCCCCGATGCCCTCGCCGTTGCCATCCGCACCCCGGCCGGCATGGCCGTGCACACCGGCGACTTCAAGATGGACCAGCTGCCGCTCGACGGCCGCCTCACGGACCTGCCCGCGTTCGCGAAGCTCGGCGAGGAAGGCATCGACCTTCTGCTCTCCGACTCCACGAACGCTGAAGTCCCCGGCTTCGTCCCGCCCGAGCGCGATATCTCCGGCGTGCTGCGTCAGGTCTTCGCCGACGCACAGCGGCGGATCATCGTGGCCAGCTTCGCCAGCCATGTCCACCGCATCCAGCAGATCCTCGACGCGGCCCATGAGTACGGGCGCCGGGTCGCCTTCGTCGGCCGCTCGATGGTCCGCAACATGGGCATCGCGCGCGACCTGGGCTATCTACGGGTACCGGCCGGACTCGTCGTCGATGTGAAGACGCTCGACGATCTGCCGGACGACGAGATCGTCCTCGTCTGCACCGGCTCGCAGGGCGAGCCGATGGCCGCGCTGTCCAGGATGGCCAACCGTGATCACCAGATCCGCATCGTCCAGGGCGACACGGTGATCCTGGCGTCCTCGCTCATCCCGGGCAACGAGAACGCGGTCTACCGCGTGATCAACGGCCTGAGCCGCTGGGGCGCGAACGTGGTCCACAAGGGCAATGCCAAGGTCCATGTCTCCGGGCATGCCTCGGCCGGGGAACTGCTGTACTTCTACAACATCTGCAAGCCCCGGAACCTGATGCCGGTGCACGGCGAATGGCGCCACTTGCGCGCCAACGCCGAACTGGGCGCCCTGACCGGCGTACCCAAGAACCGCTGCGTCATCGCCGAGGACGGGGTGGTGGTCGACCTGGTCGACGGTGTCGCGAAGATCGTCGGCAAGGTGCAGGCGGGCTATGTGTACGTCGATGGCCTCTCGGTCGGAGACGTTACGGAGTCCTCGCTCAAGGACCGCCGCATCCTCGGTGAGGAGGGCATCATCTCGGTCTTCGTGGTCGTCGACAGCACGACCGGCAAGATCGTGGGCGGCCCGCATATCCAGGCGAGGGGTTCCGGTATCGAGGACGCCGCCTTCTCCGCGGTCATCCCGAAGATCGAGGAATCCCTGGCCAAGTCCGCCTCCGACGGCGTCGCCGAGCCGCATCAGCTCCAGCAGCTCGTGCGCCGCTCGGTGGGCAAGTGGGTGTCCGACAGCTACCGCCGACGCCCGATGATCCTCCCCGTCGTGGTCGAGGTCTGACGCAGCCTCAGCACCCGCACGGCGCCGACTCACGAGCGGGGCTCCCCGATTTGCATCCGGGAGCCCCGCTCCAGTACGTTTACGGCTCCGCCAGAAGGGGAACCCCGAGCACTCAGCGTACGAGGGAGGAGCCGGAAGGCGGGTGGGAATCCGACTCAGAGAATTCTGATAAAGTCGGGGACAGCCGAAAGGCAAAGGCCACTCCAGCGGCCACCAGAAATGAAATTCGGACCGGGAACGGACCGGAAAACGGATCTGGTAAGGTTGGAAACACCGAAGGGAAGCGCCCGGAGAAACCGGTG
>NZ_JBIRSJ010000036.1:0-60112 GCF_044334165.1 Streptomyces sp. NPDC020845
AGCCTGCGGCTCAAACGCATCGAAGACCTGCTCGACGTCAATGTGGCTCAGCCCGATTCGCTGCTGCAGCTCACCGCCGCACTCGCGGCAGCCGATGTCGGCGGCACCGCTCATCTCATGTAGAGATGACTCTTCTCTTGGATGATCGCCACCACTGAGGAAGCCATGGGCAGCTGATCCAGTTTTGTCCGATGTACGAGCGCGACGAGTCGCTCGAGCACAGCGGCGCGTTTCCGCCCGAAGCGCACTACCGGAACTCGTCCCGAGAAGGTGTCCTCCGTGCCCCACGACCGCCAAGTCCCCACCCGGTCCCCATCTCCGGAATCGTCATCCGACCCGCACCGCCACGCGGGATGCCGCACGCTCTACAAGTGGACGAGCGGCACACCGGGCTATGGGTCCTCGGCTCGTCGGGCCCTTCGGCTCGCCTTGGAACGCGCGGGGCTGTCGGCAGAGGTCGTCGGTAACGCCGTGCTGGCCGCGTCGGAGCTCGTCGCCAACGCCACCGAGCACGCCACCGGACCGTATCTGATGGCCCTGCGGCACACAGGCGCACAGCTCATGTGCGAAATCCACGACCGCGACCCGCGGATCCCGGCCTTCCCGGCAGTGGCACCGCTCGCGGCCGGCCCGGACGCGCATGGCGGCGGGTGGGGTGAGCCAGGTGAGGAGCTCCCGGAACGCGGCCGTGGCCTTCATATCGTCGACCAACTCACCGCGGGGGAATGGGGTTTCCGCCTGGCGGACGACGGCGGGAAGATCGCCTGGATGGCCTTCCCGCCCCCCGTCACCTGAGACGCCGCGGTGTCCCAGGGCCGGTCCGTTCCGACACTAATCTCTTATCGAGATAACCATTATCGAGAACCATCTCCTTGACATGGGAAGCAACGAGGCGCGTCAGGCGCTGGACGGAGCGTGCGGGCAGCGACGGGGCTGCTCGACCAACGACAAGTATTTCCCCGAACCGCACCCGCGGTTCTGTCTCCGAGAAGGTGCCCGTGTCCGCGACCACTCACCGCCAGACCTCGCGTCGGCCCGCGACCGCGACCGCGCCCACCACCGGAAAGGCCACCCACGGCGTGCCGAACTGGCTGGTCGTGCTTCTAGCGGTCGCCTCCGGCATGACGGTCGCCAACCTCTACTACGCCCAGCCCCTGCTGTCCTCGCTGAGCAACGTCTTCCACATCAGCACGGCGACCGCCGGCGGGCTGATCACGCTCACCCAGGTCGGCTACGTCCTGGGCATGCTCTTCCTGGTCCCGCTCGGAGACCGGCTGGAGAAGCGCAACCTCATCACCGCCCTGCTGACCGTCACCACCCTCGCCCTCGTGGCGGCCGGACTCGCCACCAGCTTCCCCATGCTGCTGATCGCGGCACTGATCAGCGGCGCCACCTCAGTCGTCGCCCAGATCCTCGTGCCCTTCGCTGCGAGCCTCGCCCCCGACCACGCCCGGGGCCGCATCGTCGGCCGGGTGATGAGCGGCCTGCTCACCGGCATCCTGCTCTCCCGCACCCTCAGCAGCCTGGTCTCCGACCTCGCCGGCTGGCGCGCCGTCTTCCTCGGCTCCGCCGTCCTGATGGCCGTGCTCGCGGTGGCCCTGCGCGCGGCCCTGCCCCAGCACGCCCCGACCACGGCCATCCCCTACCACCACGTGCTGCGCTCCACCGTCCGGCTGGTCCGCACCCACCCCGTGCTGCTGCGCCGCGGTCTCTACCAGGCGGCGATGTTCGGCGCCTTCAGCGCCTTCTGGACCACCGTCTCCTTCGTCCTCACCGGTCCCTACTTCCACTACTCCTCGATCGGCGTCGGCGTCTTCGCCCTCGTCGGCGCGGCCGGAGCCGCCATCGCCCCGTTCGCCGGACACTGGGCCGACCGCAAGCTGGCGCGTCCCATGACCGGTGCCGCCTTCGCGGTCGCCGTACTCTCCTTCGCCCTCGCGGGCCTCGGCCGGCACAGCATCGTCCTGATCGGCCTCGCCGCCATCCTGATCGACATGGCCGTACAGACCACCCTCATCCTCGGCCAGCACACCATCTACCAGCTCGACCCCGCCGCCCGCGCCCGCCTCAACAGCGCCTTCATCGCCATCTTCTTCGCCGGAGGCGCCGCCGGCTCCGAACTCGGCTCCGTCGTCTACCACTCCGGAGGCTGGACCGCCCTCACCGTCCTGGGCGCGGCCCTCCCCCTGATCGCCCTCCTCTACTGGACCACGGAACACCGGGCACAGACCCGAGCCACACGCTGACCACAGCCCATCGCAGGCAGCACGATCGCCGAGGCCGGTCCGGCCTCGGCGATCGTGGTCGACCACCGCTGGTCAGTCAGGGAGGCGGACGTTGCCGAGCCGGCTGACCATGGCCGGGGCACGGTGCTCGAAGAACAGCGACTTGCCGGTGTCCAGGGTGGCGATTCGGGCCATCTAGGCCGTGCCGTTTGGATCATCGGATCGTTGGTCTGATGTGTCATTGACTGATGCGCAGTGGGCACGGACCGAGCCGTTGCTCCCGGACCGGACGCCGATACGGGGCGGTCGCTGGAGGGATCACCGGGAGGTGATCGACGCGATCGCCTTCAAGTTCCAGACGGGAACGCAGTGGGTGCGCCTGCCGGAGACGTACGGAAACTGGTGCGGCGTCTCCAACCGGCTGCGGATGTGGGCCGTCGACGGCACCTGGGAGCGGGTGTTCACCGCTTTGATGGCTCAGGCCGACACCGATGAGGACCTCGACTGGGCGGTTTCGGTGGACTCCACGATCGTGCGAGCCCACCAGCATGCGGCCGGGGCCCGCAAAAAGGGGCCCCGGCCGGCGAACCCGACGACCATGCCATCGGACGGTCCCGCAACGAACTGACCACCAAGATCCACCTGGCTGCCGATGCCGGCTGTCGGCCTCTGGCTTTCGTCCTCACCGCCGGACAGGCAGGCGATGCACCCGCCTTCACCGAGGTCATGGCCCGCCTACGTGTTCCCCGCCGACGGGGCCGGCCACGCACCAGACCGGACGTGGTCCTGGCGGACAAGGCGTATTCGTCCCGCGCGATCCGCGAGCACCTGCGCCGACGCGGCATCCGGGCCGTGACCCCCGTTCCGGCGGACCAACGCGGCCATCGACTGCGACGCGGCAGCCGAGGCGGCAGACCACCGGCCTTCGATCGCGAGACCTACAAGCAGCGCAATACCGTCGAGCGGTGCATCAACCGCCCCAAGCCAGTGGCGAGGCATCGCCACCCGCTACCAGAAGACAGCCACCATCTACCTGGCCGGACTCCACATCGCCGGCATCTTCCTCTGGTCCGCCCGATGATCCAAACGAAACCGCCTAGTCGAGGGTCCACTTGCCCGTGCGCTCGGGGTCCGGCCCGACCTTTTCCATCACGTACGTCACGGACGTGATCTTCGCGTCCTCCGGCACCTCAAAGACGATCCAGCCGGAGACCCGCTGACCCGGCTTGACAATCAGTTGGAGGCCGCCAAGGGACTTGCCGACGGTGGGGCTTCCGGGCTTGCCCTGATATCCCTGCCCGTTCGCGTCGTAGACCATCGCCTCCGCGTACCCGGAGTCCTGGTAGGTGCCGGTGCCGGTCTCGACGATGGTGAACTTGGCGGCCACGAGGCGGTTCCCGGCGGCAGGCTCGGGTGCGCCGAGCGCCGGCTTGGCGTGGTCCTCGAACTTCTCCAACGTGAAGTCGGCCTCGATCGTGCCAGTGCCGTTCAGGCTGCCTTCCATCCCCACCAGCTTGAGGGTGTCGCCGAGCTTGCCGACCGGCGCCTGCGTGCTACCGGCGGTGGCGCCGGGCGACTGCTCGCCGGCCGGCTGGGCGGTGCTGCTGGAGCCGGCGCCCTTCGTGGGCCCCGTGGGCCCGGCCTTGTCGCTGCCCCCGTCCGAACCCCCGCATGCCACAAGGGTGGCGGTGAGCGTGACGACTGCGGCGGCAGCCGCGATGGAACGGCGCATGAAATCCCCCCGTGCATTCCCGATGGACCAGGTCAGTATGACGACTGATCCAGGTCAGTGTGTCGATGCCTGGAATCCTCGTACAGATCGGTGGTGCGGGGAACCGCCGTTCTGTAACCGAACTGCACTAGAGTCCGTCTTCAAACGGATCTTGCCCAGAGCAGGAAAGACGCGAGTGTGACCGCTGCTTCGTAGGAGGTGGCGGTCTTCTCGTATCTCGTGGCGATGCCGCGAAAGCCCTTGAGCCGGTTGAAGCAGCGTTCGATGGTGTTGCGTCGGCGGTAGGTCTCGCGGTCGAAGACTGGCGGCCGCCCGCCGCGGCTGCCGCGATTGTGACGGTGCCTTTGCTGGTCGGTCTTCTCGGGGATGGTGTGTGCGATGCCGCGTTTACGCAGGTAAGCGCGGAGGCCGGGCAAGCTGTACGCCTTGTCCGCGATGATCTGGCCGGGTCGGCAGCGTGGTCGGCCAAGGCCGAGACGAGGAACCCGAATGCGCTCCAGCAGGGTGCGTGCGCAGATACTGTCGTGTCGTTGGCCCGGTGTCACGAGGATGGCCAGGGGACGCCCGCGGCCGTCGGAGGCGAGGTGGATCTTGGTGGTCAGTCCGCCGCGGGACCGTCCGATGGCATGGTCGTCGGGTTCGCCGGCCGGGGCCCCTTTTTGCGGGCCCCGGCCGCATGCTGGTGGGCTCGCACGATCGTGGAGTCCACCGAAACCGCCCAGTCGAGGTCCTCATCGGTGTCGGCCTGAGCCATCAAAGCGGTGAACACCCGCTCCCAGGTGCCGTCGACGGCCCACATCCGCAGCCGGTTGGAGACGCCGCACCAGTTTCCGTACGTCTCCGGCAGGCGCGCCCACTGCGTTCCCGTCTGGAACTTAAAGGCGATCGCGTCGATCACCTCCCGGTGATCCCTCCAGCGACCGCCCCGCATCGGCGTCCGGTCCGGGAGCAACGGCTCGGTCCGTGCCCACCCATGACTCGATCGGCACACCGCGCTCCGGGCCCTGCACGAGCGGCTGCCCGTGGCCGTCTGCCCCTTCAGCTGGCCGGTCGACCACCGCTTGGGCGTCGCCCGGCGCGCGGGCATCGAGGTGCCCGCAGACCTACCCGAGGCGCCGCCGGTCGACCGCCTCGCCGTGTGCCACGGCGACCCCTGCGCCCCCAACACGCTCCCGCACGAGAAACGTTCGTGGTCCGCTCACATGGACCTGGCCCCCCTCGGCGTCGCCGACCGGCGGGCGGACCTGGCCGTCGCCACCTGGAGTGCCGACTTGGACTACAGGCCGGGTTGGGCGGACGCCCTCCTTGACGCCTACGGCATCGGTCCCGACCGCAACGGATCGACTTCTACCGACGCCCGTGGAACGCCACCTGAGACGGCGTGTTCTCAGGGAACCCCAAGGCCCAACCACAACTCTTCACGGAGAGAGGCTCACCGGCCAGTGGGCACACCGGACAAGGAGTACGCATCTTGATCAAACTACGTGGAGTGGGCGCGATACTCACCACGCTCCTCGCCGTCCTGGCATTGCCCGAATCGGCCTGGGCGATCCAGGGCGGGTCCGTCAGCAAGCACGGCCCGTGGGCCGTCCGTGTCTACGCCGACGGCGACCCCTCCTGCACAGGTACGGTGGTCGACCCCGAGTGGGTGCTCACTGCCGGCCACTGCGTCCGATACGACAATTGGCGCATCACCTTGCGGGTCGGCAGCCTCGACCAGCGGCACGGCACCGTCGTGCGCCGGATCGAGAACGCCACCGTGTTCACTCCCAAAGCCGACGTGGCACTCGTGAAGGTTCCCCGACTCAAGGTCAAGCCGATCGAGCTGGGGCGCAGCGGAGACGTGAAGGTGGGCCGGAGTGTTCGCGCATACGGTTGGGGGGCCACGTGCGCTCCCCCGAAGCCTGAGTCCTCATGCCAGTCCAATGTGCTCAAGCAGGCGCAGTTGAAGGTCACGGCACACTCGGACCGGCGGTGCGAACTCATGGTGGGAGCGGACGACTTCTGCGCCGCGCGGGGGAACGGCCTCCCCGCGGGAGGCGATTCGGGCGGCCCGGCGACGGTCCGGAACCAGGCCGGTCATGAGGTGCTGGTAGGGGTTCTCTCCGGATCCGACCGGGAGACTGTCGCGTCATTCGCGGACATCACACGCCTGCGCCCGTGGATTGTCTCGGTCACCCGTTCCTGAGGGCCCACAGCCGTGACCCGGGGCACTCGCAACCTGACTGGTCAGACACCACGTTCGCCACATTCTCCCGAGTGTCGGGGAATATCAACCGGGTCGAGAAGGCGGCCGCTCCCAGGCACCCCAGCACCAGACCGTGCCGCAGCCACCTGATGCCTGTGCCGTTGGGAAATGCGTCGCTGCAGGTCGTAGGCGGTATGGCGGGATCAGTGGGCGCGTTGGGACCATGTCCAGGTGATCGTTTCACTGGTGTATCAGGTCACGCGGAAGCTTCTGTCGATCCCAGCGGTGCTGCTGCCTCGGCGGATGGCCAGAGACGCTGAGTTACTCGTGCTCCGGCACGAGAACGCGGTGCTGCACAGGCAACTCGCGGGGCGGGTGCGGTACGAGTGGGCGGACCGGTTGTGGTTCGCGGCATTGTCCTCGCGGATACCCCGGTGTCGCTGGGCGCAGGTGTTCCCTGTGACACCAGGGACGTTGCCGGGCTGGCATCGGCGTCTCGTTGCACGCAGGTGGGACTACAGCGAGTGCCGCAGCAGGCCGGGCCGGCCGGCGACAGCGGAAGCCGTGAAGAAGGCGGTGCTGCGGCTGGCGCGGGAGAACCCGCGCTGGGGCTGCCGCAGGATCCAGGGGGAACTCGCCCGGCTGGGCCACAGGATCGGCGCCTCCACGGTCCGGAAGATCTTGACGGCAGCCGGTGTCGACCCGGCTCCCCGCCGCAGCGGGCCGACATGGCGCAAGTTCCTTACATCCCAGGCCGAGGCCTTCATCGCCTGCGACTTCCTCCACCTCGATCTGGTGGATCTTCGGCGGGTCTACGCGCTGGTCTTCCTCGAGCACGGCACGCGCCGCCTCCACATCGCTGGAGTGACCGCGCATCCGACCGCTCGGTGGACAGTTCAGCAGGCTGGCGACCTCGCCGTCGAAATGGGCGAGCGTTTCGAGTCGCTGCGCTCTGTGATCCGCGACCGGGACGGCAAATACACCGAGTCCTTCGACGCGGTCTTCGCGGCCGAGGACATCGAGACCATGAAGACCGCCCCGCGGTCCCCGCGGATGAACGCGCACTGCGAGAGAGCCATCGGGACGCTACGGTGCGAGGCCCTCGACCAGGTGCTGATCTGGCACGAGACCCACGCTCGACACGTTCTCGAACCCTATGCGCGGCACTACAACAGGCATCGACCGCATCAGGCCCGAGGGCAACTGCCTCCCCTCGCCGACGGCCAGACCGCGCCGCTGACCGCCCCGAACTACAGGTGATGGCTACTCCGCACGCGTGTCCTTGGCGGCTTGATGAACGAGTACAGACACGCGGCCTGACAAGCCACGACGGGTTTCCGAACGGCACAGGTTCCCTGGCATGAGCCGGAGCAGGAGTGGCAGGTCTTCGGCCGCCGCTGCCACAACGCAGGTCTCGTACCACGCACCACAATGCACGTCTCGAATGCGCGAAGCAGTGCCTGACGCAACGGGCCGGCCGGTGATCAGGGCGGCGCTACCCGCGCCCGTGGATCACCGCCAGGGCATGTTCGCGTGCCGGTGCGCCCAGCGTCATGTTGAGCTCGTCGAACAGCAGGCCCGCGGTCACCCCGTTCCAGCCCGGGGGCAGCAGCGACAGCGGAAGCCCCGGGTCGCGGTAGGGCAGTCGGCGCCATTGGGTGAGCATCGGTATGTAGGTCCGGAACGCCTCCCGCGGAGTCGTCCCGCCCGACGAGGCCGCGTCGAGGATGGGGCGGTAGTGCCGCAGGAAGCCCGCGTACAGCTCGGTGAGCTCGTCCAGGTCCCACCAGGTGCGGACTTTCGACCGCAGGTCCCCGAAGGCGAAGTGGTCGCCGGTGAAGATGTCGACGTACTCGGACAGGCCGCGGCGCTCCAGGGTCCGCCGGGTTTCCGCGGCCAGGTTCCCGGGTGCGATCCAGACCCCGGGTGCCGCGGTGCCGAAGCCCAGGTGGGTCAGGCTCGTGCGCAGTTCGTGCCGCTTCTCGCGCTCGGACTCGGGGACGGAGAACACGACCACGAGCCAGCCGTCCTCGACGGTCGCCCGGCTCCGTTCAAAGATCCGCACGTCTCCCTCGGCGAGTGTCTCGAGGGTCGAGTCAGCCAGGGCGTAGCCGACGGCGCCCGCGTGGCGCTGGCTGAGCAGCACACCGCGGCGCTTCAGGCGGGAGATCGACGACCGTACGGCCTGGCCTTCGACCCCGAGGTCCGCCATGAGTTGGACCACGGACGCCACGGAGAGCCAGTTGCGCTCGCCCCGCGCGTAGAGACCGAAGATCGTGATGATGAGTGGGCCGAGGCGGGTGTCGCGTCCGCCTGGGGTGTGGGGGGTCGGCTCCGTCGTCATGTCTGCACCATGGTCACTGTCGTCGGCACTCGACGTCCGTGCCCTTCCTGTCCTTCCCGCGGGCCGCTTCCGGCTGTTGGATCAGCCGTGCGGAAGTTTATCGTTCGATCCCGCGGTCAAGGTCCACGCCTCTGGCGGCGCGCCCTCGCCCAGATCACGTCAGCCGGGTAAGTACGACCTTGTTGCGCAGCTCGCCCAGTCCGCTGACGCGGGTGACGACGATGTCGCCGTCGCCCAGGAAGATCTGCGGCTCGCGGGCGTTGCCGATGCCGCTCGGGGTGCCGGTGAGCACCACGTCCCCGGCGCGCAGGGTCATGCCGTGGCTCAGCTCGGCGATGATCCGGGCGAAGGAGAAGGCCATCTGGGCGCTGGTGGCGTCCTGCAGCAGCCTGCCGCTCACCTCGCACTGCACCCGCAGGCCGCCAAGGTCGTCGATTTCGTCGGCGGTGGTGATCCACGGGCCGAGCGGCATGGTGGCGTCGATGCTTTTGCCTTTGAGCCACTGCCCGCCGTGCGCCCGCTGGAGGTCGCGTTGGGAGACGTCGTTGGCGACGAGGTAGCCGAAGACGTGTTCCAGGGCCTTCTCCTCCGGGATCGACCTCCCGTCGCGGCCGATGACGAGGGCGATCTCGGCCTCGTAGTCCCACTTCGCGGAGACGCCGGGGTCGTAGGCGATGTCGTCGGCCGGGCCGATGACGGTGTCCGGACCCTTGGTGAAGAAGGTGGGGTGGTCGGGGTGCGAGGCGGGATCCTGGCCGTCGCGCTTGCCCTTGGACTCCTCGAAGTGGTCCCAGTAGTTCCAGCCGGTGCACAGGATGTCGCGGTTGAAGCGGTGCAGCGGCGACTCGAGGCGGACCCCGGCCAGCGGCAGCGTGTCGGCGCCGGGGACCGTGGCGAGCGCGGCCCTCGCCGCGTCGAGTGCGGCCGGGCCGCCGCGCACGATGTCGTCGACCGTGCCGATGGACGAGGGAAGCAGGGCCAGCCCCTGCTCGGCGTCGTTCACGGCACCGGCGCGCCGGACGCCGCCGACGGTGAGGGATGCGAGTTTCACTCCTGAACCTTTCCTGATGGTACGTCACATACGGGAATGCCGGCGGCGCGCCGCCCGAAGCGCGGAACGTTTTCCTTTCATCCGTCAGGAGAACGACATATCTGAGCCCGGGAGGAGGCGTGCGAGGCGTTCTGGTGCAGCGCGCTGCTAGCCGCGCGGCACCACGAGCCGGTGCTCCGGAATGACGGCCACGCCGAGGATCTCGATCATGGCCTCGGGCTGCCACAGGGCGGTGCAGCCGATGCCGGCCATGGCCGGGTAGACGGGGCCGGCCAGCTCGCGCCAGACCTTGCCGATCTCCTTCCCGTGGGCTTGGTAGTCGGGAATGTCGGTGAGATATAGCGTCACGCTGACCAGGTCTTTCGGCTCGCCACCCGCCTCACGGAGGGTGGCGAGGACATTACCGAACGCCTGGCGGAACTGCTCGACGATGCCACCCGGGACGATCTTCATGTCGGCGTCGAGGGCGGTCTGTCCGCCCAGGTGGAGCGTGTTCCCCGCGAGGGTTCCGTGCGAGTAGCCGCTGGGTGCGGGAAGGGCGTCCGGGTTCACGGCGATGGGCGTCATGCGGCCTCCAGGTCGGGGTGGGGTGCGGTCCGGCCAATCCGGCGGATGCATATTGACAATAAATGACGACCGTGAAAAATACGAGACACCATCTGCCCGCCCTGCTGATCGGCAAGGGCGAGGGCACACCCGGCGACACGGACACCGCAACGGCCCTTCGGGACCCCGAAGAGCGAATCCCGACACCTTCCCCCGCACCGCGAGGCACGACAAGCCGTTGCCAGACCCGTTACGACTGAAACGGAGCCGAATCCCATGGAGCCCGACCTCAGCAAGTACCGCCTCGAAGGTGACAACTCGATGTACCGGCTGCCCAGCGGGCTCGTCGCTCCGGTGGTGACGCGCGGCGGCTTCGAGGACGCGGGCACCGCCGACTCGGGTGGCGCCATCCGCGTCTCGGGCGTGAGCATCCAGCACACCCCGGCCACAAAGCTGTGGTTCGGCAAGGTCAGCAACGAACCCGGCTACCGCTCGGTCACCCACCACCACGGCGAAGCCGAGACCGGCGGCTACGTCCTGTCGGGCCGGGCGCGCATCTACTTCGGTGAGAAGTTCGAGGACTACGTTGACATGGCGGAGGGTGACTGGGTCTTCGTACCGCCCTTCATGCCGCACATCGAGTGCAACCTCTCCCGCAGCAAGCCGCTGACCTGGATGACCACCCGGACGCCGGAGAACATTGTGGTCAACCTGCCCGACGTCGCCGACGCCGAACTGCGCGACTGGCTGAACCGATGACGAGCGCCGGCCCGACGACGACCGGGACGCTCCCGACCTCCGCGGTCTTCACCGCGGCCGTCACCCTGACGCCCGCGGAGCCGGTCCACTTCGACCTCGCCTTCACCGCCGTCACCCAGCCCTGCCCGTGGCCGAAGGCGTACGGCGGCGACCTGGTCGCCCAGGCGGCGGCGGCGGCCATGCGGTCGGTGACGGACAGCAAGACGCTGCACTCGATGCACAGTTACTTCCTGCGCCCGGCGGACATCGGCGCGAGCGTTCGCTACGAGGTGGAGGTGGTGCGCGACGGCCGCGGCTACGCCACCCGGCAGGTGCGCGGCTACCAGAACGGCAAACCCCTCTACGTCTGCCTGGCGAACTTCGCCGCGGGCGAGCCCGGCGGGACGTTCCAGGCCGAGTTCACCGAGGGCGTGCCCGCTCCGGAGGACCTGCCCGGCTCGGCGGCGTACCTCGCCGGGCAGAGCGGCGGCTCGATGACCGAGGAGTCGAAGGCCTACTGGTCCGGCGGCCGCGGCTTCGACATGCGGCATGTGCCCGGGCCCGTCTACCTCACCGTGGAAGGCGAGCGGCTCCCGCACCAGGCGGTGTGGCTCAAGCCGTTCGACCCGCTGCGGCCCGTCGAGGGACTGAGCGACGCCCAGCGGGACCTGGCCGCCCTCGCCTACGTCTGCGACTATACGATCCTCGAACCCGTCCTGCGGGTCCTCGGCCTGCCGTGGGCCAGGCCCGGACTGGTCACCGCGAGCCTCGACCACGCCATGTGGTTCCACCGCCCGGGGCCCGTCGACGACTGGCTCCTCTACGTCCAGGAAGCGGTGGCCGCCGACGCGGGCCGCGGCCTGGGCTCCGGCCGCTTCTTCACCCGTGACCACCGTCATCTGGCCACCGTGGTCCAGGAGGGCCTGATCCGCCCCGCTTGATCCGCCGTCCTGCCGACGGGCTCCCGGAAGGACTCCCGCGTTGACTCCTCCCCCCTCCCCTTCGACCTCCGCCCACCTGGACACCTTCGCTCGCGACCACCTTCCTCCCGCGGACCTGTGGCCGACGATCGAGTTCACGACGCCGGAGCTGCACTACCCGGACCGGCTCAACGCCGCCACGGCGCTCATCGACATCCCCGTATCGACATACGGGCCCGACCGGCCGGCGCTGCGTACGCCCGCCGGGGAGACCTGGTCATACGGCGAGCTGCGCACGCGCGCCAACCAGGTCGCCCAGGTGCTGACCGAGGACCTCGGCCTGGTACCCGGACAGCGCGTCCTGCTGCGCTCGCCCAACAACCCCTGGACCGTCTCGAGTTGGCTCGGCGTGCTCAAGGCCGGCGGCATCGTCGTCACCACCATGGCGGCCCTGCGCGCCCGTGAGATCACCCCGATCGTGGAACGGACCCGGCCCTCGATCGCGCTGGTGGACCATCGGTTCGCCGAGGAGGCCGAAGCCGTCCGGGACACCGTCCTGCCGTCGCTGACCGTGGTGGAGTACGGCGGCACCGGACCGGACGACCTCGTGGCCCGCGCCATGGCCAAGTCCGGCGAGTTCACCAACGTGGACACCGCCGCAGACGATGTGGCGCTCCTCGCGCCGACGTCCGGGAGTACCGGCGTCCCGAAGATCACCATGCACTTCCACCGGGACATCCTGTCCATTGACAACACCTTCGGCCGGCATGTGCTGCGGCTGGTCTCGGACGACCTGGTCGCGTGTACCGCGCCCTTCGCCTTCACCTTCGGCCTCGGCATGCTCGTGGTGTTCCCGCTGCGGGCCGGCGCCTGCGCCCTGCTGATCGAGGCCGCCACCCCGCTGGAGCTCGCGGAGATCGTCGAGCAGCAGGGCGTCACCGTGCTCGCGACGGCGCCCACCGCGTACAAGGTGATCCAGCGCGAGGGCAAGGAAGACAGACTCGCCCGGCTGCGGACCGCGGTGTCGGCCGGCGAACACATACCCCAGGACACCTGGGAGCACCTGCGGGACAGGCTCGGGCTCAGGGTCATCGACGGCATCGGCGCCACCGAGCTGCTGCACATCTTCATCTCGGCCGCCGGTGACGACATCCGGCCCGGCGCCACCGGCAAACCGATACCCGGCTACCGCGCCACCATCCTCGGCCCGGACGACTCGGAGCTCGGGCCCGGCGAGCCGGGGCGGCTCGGTGTCATAGGCCCGGTCGGCTGCCGCTATCTCGACGACGAGCGCCAGAAGGCCTACGTCGTGGGCGGCTGGAACGTCACCGGTGACGTGTTCCACCGTGATGAGGACGGCTATTTCCACTACCACGCCCGCGGCGACAACATGATCGTCTCCTCGGGCTACAACATCGGCGGCCCCGAGGTCGAAGCCGCCATCGACACCCATCCCGATGTGCTGGAGTCCGCTGTCGTCGGCCGTCCCGACGCCGTACGAGGCTCGGTCGTGTGCGCCTTCGTCGTACTGCGCGACGGCGAGGCGGGCGACGCCGCCAAGGCCAAGGAGATACAGGACCACGTCAAGCAGGTCATCGCTCCCTACAAGTACCCGCGCGACATCCGGTTCTGCACCTCCCTGCCCCGCAACATCAGCGGCAAGCTGCAACGTTTCGCGCTCCGTAAGATCATCGAGGACGAGCAGGCCGCCGCGGCCACCGTCGAGCAGTGAGAGGAACCCCTTGAAGATCGCGATAATTGGCGGCGGCCCCGGCGGGCTCTACTTCGCCGCTCTGATGAAACAGCTCGACCCGGCCCACGACATCACCGTCTGGGAGCGCAACGCGCCCGACGACACCTTCGGCTTCGGCGTGGTGTTCTCCGACGAGACCCTCGGCGGCATCGAGAACGCCGATCCCGAGTTCGCCGACGCCATGGCCAGGCGGTTCGCCCGTTGGACCGACATCGACATCCACTACCGGGGGCAGAGCCACACCGTCGGCGGCCAGGGCTTCGCCGCGATGAGCCGCAAGGAACTGCTGCGCCTTCTACAGGAACGCTGCCGCGACCTCGGCGTCGTCGTGCACTACTCGACGCTCGCCCCCGCCGTCGAGGACCTGCGCGCCTCGTATGATCTGGTGGTCGGGGCCGACGGGCTCAACTCCCTGGCCCGAACGGTCTACGCGGATGCCTTCCGACCCGCCCTGGACCGACGGCACAACAAGTACATGTGGCTGGGCACGGACCGGGTCTTCGAGGCCTTCCAGTTCTTCGTCAAGGAGACGGAGTGGGGGACCGTGCAGGTCCACGGCTACCCCTACTCCGAGGACGGCTCCACGTTCATCGTCGAGATGCACGAGGACGTCTGGCGCCGGGCCGGCTTCGACGCCACCGAGGGGGTCGAGTTCCCGCCCGGTGTCTCCGACGAGCAGGCCGTCGAGCGGATCCGTGAACTCTTCGCCGAGGAGCTCGCGGGCCACGAGGTGTTCGCCAACAACTCCAAGTGGCTCAACTTCACCACCGTACGCAACGAGCGGTGGCACCACGGCAATCTCGTCCTCGTCGGTGACGCCGCGCACACCGCGCACTTCTCGATCGGGTCGGGGACCAAGCTGGCGATGGAGGACTCGCTCGCCCTCGCCGCCTGTCTGCACGAACACCCGGACGTGGCCCCCGCGCTGGCCGCCTACGAGGCCGAGCGGCGGCCCGTCGTCGAGTCCACGCAGCGGGCCGCGCAGGCGTCGCTGGAGTGGTTCGAGAACATCGGCATGTACGTCCACCAGGAGCCGACCCAGTTCTGCTTCAATCTGCTGACGCGTTCGCGCCGCATCACATACGACAACCTCCGCACCCGCGACCAGGAGTTCGCCGACCGCGTCGACGCCGCGTTCGCCGCGTCCCAAGGCCTCGACAGCGTCGCGCCGGCGATGTTCCAGCCGTTCCGGCTCGGGCGGTTGGAGCTCAGGAACCGGGTGATCGTCTCCCCGATGGACATGTACTCCGCCGTCGACGGCATACCCGGTGACTTCCATCTCGTCCACCTCGGCTCCAAGGCCATGGGCGGTGCCGGGCTGGTGATGACGGAGATGGTGTGTGTCTCGCCCGAGGGCCGCATCACCCCCGGCTGCACGGGACTGTGGACCGACGAGCAGCGTGACTCCTGGGCCCGGATCGTGTCCTTCGTCCACGACCGGAGCACCGCGCGCATCGGGCTCCAGCTCGGCCACTCGGGCCGCAAGGGCTCCACGCGGGTGATGTGGGAGGGCATGGACGCCTCGCTGCCCGAGGGCAACTGGGAGGTTGCCGGGCCGTCGCCGCTGCCGTACGGCGATGGATCCCCAGTCCCCCGGGAGATCACCCGCGCCGAGATGGACCGGATCACCGCCGACTTCGTCGCCGCCGCGCGACGCGGTGCCGACGCGGGCTTCGACCTGCTCGAACTCCACTGCGCACACGGCTACCTGCTGTCCTCCTTCCTCTCCCCGGTCGCGAACCAACGCACCGACGAGTACGGCGGTTCGCTCGAGAACCGGCTCCGGTTCCCCTTGGAGGTGTTCGACTCGGTCCGCGCCGCGTGGCCGGCCGAGCGGCCGATGATCGTGCGGATCTCCGCGACCGACTGGGTACCGAATGGCAACAGCGAGCACGACGCCGTCGAGATCGCCCGCGCCTTCATTGCCCACGGGGCGGACGCGATCGACGTCTCCTCGGGACAGGTCACCAAGGACGAGCGCCCCGCCTTCGGACGCTCGTACCAGACGCCCTTCGCGGACCGGATCCGGCACGAAGTCGCCGCGGCCACCGGCACGGCGGTCATCGCGGTCGGCGCTATCGCCTCCTACGACGACGTCAACTCGATCCTGCTGGCGGGCCGCGCCGACCTGTGCGCCCTCGGCCGCACCCACCTCTACGACCCGCACTGGACCCTGCACGCGGCGGCGGAACAGGAGTACCGCGGTGCCGCCGCGGAGTGGCCGGACCAGTACCAGGCCGGCCGCCGCAAGCCACCGAGCGCACGCACCGACGCCGTACGGCCCCGTCTGTCGCTGCTGCGGGCCGACGAGTCCGACCGGAACATCCACCTGCGCTGGACTCCGCGCCGTGAGCCGGCCCCGGTCGCCTGAGCCGGTGAACGGCGCGGCCATCGCCCGCGCCGTCCACCGCTCCCGGGTGGAGTGGATGGACACCGACGCCGCAGGACACCACCACAACACCGCCGTCGTGCGCTTCGTCGAGGCGGCCGAGGCGACACTGATCCGGGAGCGCGGCATCACCGGCTACTTCGGTGCCGCGCCCCGGGTGCGGTTCGAGGTCGACTTCAGCTCGCCCCTGTGGTTCGGGCAGGAGGTCACGACGAACCTCGTACTGGAACACATCGGGACGTCCTCCATGACCTTCCGGTTCGGGGTGTGGGGCGAAGAGACCGACCAGCACCCGCGCCGGCTCGCGGCCTCCGGCCGTTACGTCACCGTCCACGTCCCCCGCGGTGAACGCGACAGCGCACCGTGGCCCGCCGCATGGCGCGCCGCTCTCGAGGACGACGCCCACCGCCGCACGCAAGAGCGCTCCGACTGAACCGGGAGAAGTCCTGGTGCCGGCGGATCGTCGACCGGACCGCCGTCTCGTCCCCCGATGAAGCGGTACGGCGCGCCGGACGGGCGCGCCGCAGCAATCGCATTCATGAGCATCACCTCCCCACCCCTGTGCGCCGCCGCCCGGCCGCCCCCTCGTCCGCGCGGCGGAGAAACACCCATCCGCTCACACACCTGGGGTCACCAGATGAACACCCAACAGCACGGCACGGCCGATCCACGCCAACGCGCCGGCCTCCGCTGGATCGTCGTCATCGCCACCGCCACCCTCGTCTTCGACGGTTACGACCTGGTCGTCTACGGCACCGTCGTCCCCCTGCTCCTGCGCGACCCGAGCCAGCTCGGCCCCGTCACCGCGGGCCAGGCCGGCGCCCTCAGCAGCTACGCCCTCGTCGGTGTCATGATCGGCGCCCTGATCGCAGGCGCCATCGGCGACCACATCGGGCGGCGCCGCGTCGTACTGGTCAACATCGCCTGGTTCTCGATCTGCATGGGCCTGACCTCGCTCGCCACCGACATCACCGTCTTCGGTGTCCTGCGCTTCCTCACGGGCATCGGTATCGGGGCCCTCGTGGCCACGGTCGGAGCCCTGGTCGCGGAGTTCGCCCCACCGCACCGGGCCAACTTCTACAACGCGATCGTCTACAGCGGATTCCCCGCCGGAGGCGTCCTCGCGGCCCTGCTGGCACTGCTCACCTCCGACGCCGTCGGATGGCGCGGGCTGTTCCTGTTCGGCGCCTTGCCGCTGGTCCTGCTGCTGCCGGCAGCCCTGCTGCGGCTGCCGGAGTCGCCCAAGTGGCTGCTTGCTCGCGGGCACACCACCCGGGCCCTCGAAGTCTCCCGCCGCACCGGCGTCCCCCTGCCCGACACGGCATCACGCACGGCATCACACACGGCATCGGACACGGCGCGGGAGAAGACCAAGGTCGGCTTCGCCGCCCTGGCCACCAGGCGCTACGCCCTCGCCACGCTCCTGCTCGGCCTGATGAGCTTCTCGGCCCTGCTGCTCGGCTTCGGCCTCAACACCTGGCTGCCCGAGATCATGGGCCGCAACGGCTACGGAAAGTCGTTCTCCATGGTCTTCCTGCTCACCCTCAACGGCGGTGCCATCATCGGCGGCCTCATCGCCTCCCGGAAAGCCGACCGACTCGGCCCGGGGCGTCTCGTCGCCATTACGTTCGTCCTGGCCGCCGCCTCCCTGGCGCTGCTCCCGCTGCGGCTGCCGCTCGGTGTGCTCCTGGCCCTCGTCGCCGTCGCGGGCGTGGGAACCATCGGCACCCAGGTCCTGATCTACGGCTATGTCGCCAATTACTACGACACCATGGCGCGTGCGGCCGGAGTCGCCTGGTGCGCCGGGTTCGGCCGACTCGGCGGCATCGGCGGCCCTGTCATCACCGGTGCGATCCTGGGCGCCGGAATCTCCACGCGGTACGCCTTCTACGTGTTCGCGGCCGTCGCCGTCCTCGGAGCGGCGGTCACCGTTTTCGTCCCCCACCGGCCCGCCCCGGCCCCCGAACCGGCCACCTCCGCCCCGGTGTCCGTACCGGAGTCCCCCACCGGGGGCGGTGTCGGCGCGCTGGCACGCGACTGACCGCCCCGAGCGGCGGCGAAGCCTGATCGTGCGGGTCGGCGCGGCGACGCGCCCGCCCGCACGATCGGTGCGTCCCGCGCGAACCGCCCCTCGACGGCACTCGTCGAGGGGCGGCCGGCGGGTGCAGGGGACGTCAGCCGGTGTGGTGCACGACGCGGCCGCCGACGCTGGTGAGGGTGGGCGCGAGGTCGAGCAGCCGGTCCACGGGGCAGGTGAGGGGGTCGGCGGGGTACACGACGAAGTCGGCGGGGGAGCCGGGGGCGAGGGTGGTGTCGGCGGGGTGGCCGAGGAGGGAGGCCCCGGCGGCGGTGTACAGGCGGAGTGCTTCGGCACGGCTGATGGCGTGCTGGGGGCCGAGGACCCCGGCGGAGGTCTGACGGGAGGACATGGCGTGTATTCCGTGCAGCGGGTTGAGCGGGCCGATGGGGTGGTCTGTGCCCGCGCTGATCCAGGCGCCGGCGTCGATCAGCTCGCGCAGGGGGAACAGAGAGGCCGTCCGCTGCTGGCCCCAGGCGGCGACCAGGGCGGGGGCCAGCCCGGTGAGCAGGGCCTGCTGGACGGTGATGTGCACGCCGAGCGCGGTGGCGTCGGCGATCCGGTCCGGGGTGATCAGACCGCCGTGTTCGACCACCAGCATGCCGGGCGGAATGGGACCTTCCTTGTCGGTCACCTCGCGGATGGCGTCCAGGAGCAGGGCGATGGCCCGGTCACCGAAGGCGTGCGTGCCCACGGGCCAGCCACGCCGGACACACATGGCCAGGGCCTCGATCAACTCGCCCCGATCCCAGAGCAGCTCGCCGTCGAAGTCGGGGCGGTCGGCATACGGCTCGGACAGCGCGGCGGCTTCGACACCGCCGTCGAGGACGAACTTCAACCCCCACAGGCGCAGGTGTCCCTGCACCGTCTTCGGCGTGATGTTCTGGGCTTCGAGGGCGTCGAGGTAGGCGGCGACCGAGCCGGCGTCCGAGAGAGCGGCCGGCGTGGTCAGGATCATGGCGTGGCTGCGGACCGCCAGCCGCCCGGCGGCCTCGGCCTGTCGGTAGACCTCCCACTGATCCGGCGTGACCGCGGGGTCGCGCACCGTGCCGATCCCGTGAGCCGCGTATTGGGCGGAGGCGGTGGCCAGTCCGTCGGCCAGGACCTCGGGAGGGGCTGGCGGCACGACCTTCAGGGCCAGGTCCAGGGCGGCGTCCTGCAACCAGCCGCTCGGGTGGCCGGCGGCGTCGCGGGAGATGAAGCCGCCGGGCACGTCCGGGGTGTCGGGGCCGAAGCCGGCCAGGCGCAGCCCTTCGGTGTTCAGAACGCCGTTGTGGGCCCCGCGCATGGCCAGGATCGGGTGGTCGGTGGTGGCCCGGTCGAGTTCCCGCGCGGTGGGCATCCGGCGTTCGGCCAGTTGAAGTTCGTGCCAGTTGGCGCCGGTGACGATCCACTGCCCAGGCGGGGTCTGTGCGGCCCGCCGGCGGATCAGTTCGATGAACCCTGGGATGTCCTCGGCCTGGGCGACCGGTACGCCGAAGACGTTGCGGGCGGCCAGCATCAGATGGTTGTGCGTGTCGACGAACGCCGGCAGCACCACCAGCCCCGGATCGTCGAACACCTCGGTGTCCGCGCCCCGCCACTCCCGCAGCAGAGCCTCCTCCTCACCGGGCCCCGCGACCGCGACCACCCGGTCCCCGCGCACCGCCAGCGCGGTCGTGGGCCGCTCGCCCGCGTGCGTGGCGTGCACCGCGCCCGGGCGCACCACCAAGTTCGCCGACCTGCCGGTCATCGTCATCACTCCTGTCCGCCGTCCGGTTGCCGAGGAAGGCGTGCCGATACGGAGTGCCGCGCAGGGCTGGGGCGGCCCGTGTGGCCCGGTCCGGTCACACCCACTCCCACCCTGTGGTGCCCGCCCCGAATACGCCATCCGCGGGGATTCTCACGCAGGAGATGAGACAGAGTGACCCACGAAAAAGGTGATCATGCGCCACGACCTTGACGACACCGACCGCCGGATCGTCGCCGCCCTGCTGGCCGCGCCGCGCGCCTCCTGGCGTCGCACGGCCGCCGCACTGGACCTGTCCGAGCGGACCGTCGTCCGCCGGGCCGGGCCGTTGCTGCACGACGGCACCGTGCGCGTCACCGCCGTCCGCCATCCTCGCTGCTTCCCCCGTCTGGTCCCGCTGGCGCTGCGCATCCGCTGCCGCCCGCAGCACATCCGCACGGTCGCTGCCGCGCTCGCCCGTCGCCCCGACACCGTCTGGGTCGACATCCTGGGCGACGGCAACGAGATCAGCACCGTGCTCTTCCTCCAGGGACCCGAGGCACGCAACACGCTGCTCCTGCGAGACCTGCCCGCCACCGACGCGGTCACGTCCTGGACCTCCCACACGCTGCTGCGGGTCTTCCCCGTCGCCTTCGGCTGGACCGGCGGCCTGCTCACCCAGGCCGAGACCGACGCGCTCGGCCTCCGCCCGCCGACCCCACCACCCGGTCCGCTCGCCCTCGACGACACCGACCACGCCCTCATCCAGGCCCTGTGCGCCGATGGACGCGCCACCTATACCGACCTCGCCCGGCGCGCACGCACCACGCCGCTCGCCGCCCGTCGGCGCACCGAACGGCTCATCGGCCGCGCCGTACGGCTGGCCACCGAGGTCGACCTCGCCCTGCTCGGCATCGGCGCCGACGCACTGCTGTGGATCACCGTCGCACCCCACGCCCTCGACGCCACCGCCCACGCGCTCAGCGGCAACCCGCAGGTCCGATTCACCGCGGCCACCACCGGCCCCGCCAACCTCCTGGCCGCCGTGGCTGCCACCGACCTCGAGGCCCTCTACCGCCTGTTCACCGAAACCCTCGACGGCCTCCCACACATCACCGCCCTCGAGACAACCCCGATCCTCACGACCTTCAAACGCGCCGGGCTCCGGTATGTCCAGAGCGACACCGGGATCCTCCGGTGAGCCAGGCCCGACGCCAACCCGCGGGTTAAGCCCACATTGCAGCCAGGGCATACAACGTTGCCTGTGACGCAAGAAGATGGGCAGCTGGACGGCCTCGTACGCAAACGGATCCGCGCACTGCGGGTCGCACAGGGCTGGTCCCTGGAGGAACTGGCCACCCGCGCCAACCTCAGCCAGTCCTCACTGAGCCGTATCGAGAACGGTCAGCGCCGCCTCGCCCTGGACCAGCTCGTCACCCTCGCCCGCGCCCTGGACACCACCTTGGACCAGCTCGTGGAGAACGCCGCCGACGACGTCGTCATCAGCCCGATGATCGACGGCACCCATGGCCTGATGCGCTGGCCCATAAAGGGCGACCCCGGCATGAGCGTCATGCGTCAGCGGATGACCGAACCCCCGCCGGACAATCCCGCCCGCATGCGCGCCCACCCCGGCCGCGAATGGCTGGTCGTCCTGTCCGGCACGGCGATCCTCATGCTCGGTCACCGACGCTTCCGCATCGAGACCAACCAGGCCGCCGAGTTCCCCACCATGATGCCGCACGCGATCGGCGCCGAGGGCGGACCGTGCGAGATCCTGGGCATCTTCGACCGCGATGCCCGCCGCGGCCACCAACGCGACGCAGGCGAATCCGTCGACTGCGACGGCGCGCAGGGCCCCTGCGAGTAGTGGCCCGTGCCACCATCAAGGTGGCGATCTTGCGTGGCGGGCAGCACACCAAGCCACCTCTTTGCGTAGTACGCAAGTGGTCGTGCGGTACACGCATGGGCTGCTTACGGTGGGGTCATGCCCCCAGCACACCAGCACACCCCCCACCACGGCAGCTCGCACGGCCACCACCAGGAGCACGGCGTCGGCGACAGCGGCCAAGCGGAGATCCTCGACCTGGACGCCGAGGTCCTCGCCGAGCACATCGCGTCCGTTACAGGCTGGCTGCCGCTGAAGTCCGAGCCGCGCCAGATCGTGGACCTGGGCTGCGGCACCGGCGCGGGTACGTTCGCGCTCCTCGAGCGTTTCCCCGAGGCGCACGTCACCGCGGTCGACGCGTCCGCCGGCCATCTGCAGCTCCTGCGCGAGAAGGCATGCGCCTGCGGCGTCTCGGACCGGGTGCGCACCGTGCAGGCCGACCTCGACACCAACCACTGGCCCGACTTCGGCACACCGGACCTGGTGTGGGCCTCGGCATCGATGCACCACATGGCCCACCCCGACCGCACCCTGCACAGCGTGCACGAACTCCTCGCGCCGGGCGGCCTGTTCGCCGTCGTCGAGCTGGACGGCTTCCCCCGCTTCCTGCCCGCCGACGCACCCGAGGACCGGCCCGGACTCGAAGACCGCGCCCATGCCGCCACAGACAGCTTCCACGCCGAGCACGTCCCCCACCGCGGCGCCGACTGGGGGCCGATGCTGAGTGCTGCCGGGTTCACCGTCGAAGACGAGCGCATCATCACCGTGAACATCGAAGGCAGCCGCAGCGAGGCCATCGGCCGCTACGCCTACGGCAGCCTGCAGCGCATCCGCGGCGTCGCCGCACCCGCACTCAGCCCCGAGGATCTCACCGCACTCGACGAACTCCTCGACACCGACAGCCCGAACAGCATCCTGCGCCGCGACGACCTCGCCGTCCGTACCGAGCGCACCGTCTGGGCCGCCCGCCGCACCTGACCCGGGCCGCCCGGATTGCCTGCCGGGCAGCACCAGCGCCCAATTAATTGCCTCATACGCAACCACTGCCGCGCACCGGCGTGCGCGTCGTTGGGCTGAGCAACCATGCCCGCGCACGCCTCGCGCAGCGCTACCGCCGCGACGCCACACGCCACGGCGCGGTGGAGAGGAAGGGGAAACACCTCCATGACTGCACCTCAGATCCCGGCCGACTACGACGCCTGGCGCCAGGGCCGGTGGGAGGAGATCGCCGGAGCGAACGGGAAGGGCACGGTCACCGCCAAGGCCAAGATCAGCGGCCACGACGCGCACACCCTGGACGGCCTGCCCGGCACATGGACCACCACCGAATCCGGCGCTCTGACCGTGACGGCCAAGGCCGAGGACGGCGTGCGCGTCAACGGCGAGGCGGTCGACGGCACCACCGAAGTGCCCTCGGGCGCCTCCCTGGACTTCCCCGGCGGCCTGAACGGGTTCGCCGGCGGCGCCGACGGTTTCTATGGCGTCATCGTCATGGATCAGGGCCGCGTGGAATGCTCCGGCCTCAGCGGCATCGACCGCTTCCCCTACGACCCCACATGGGTGTTCGAAGGCCACTACCGGGCCGCGCCGGAGGGACGCCGGATCGAGGTGGAACGGCTGACCGCCCCGCGCACCACCGAAGCGATCCTGGCCCCCGTCGACCTGGTCGTGACCGTCCACGGCACCGAATATGTCCTCGCCGTACTGGAGGAGTCGCCGGGGCAACGCCTGGTGATCTTCACCGACGAGACCAACGGCGACTCAACGCCGCAGATCGGCCGCTGGCTGGTGCTGCCGCTACTGGAGCCCGGCAGCACGGTGACGGTCGACTTCAACAAGGCCACGCTCTCGCACCACCACCTGAACACGGACGTGTTCGTCTGTCCGCTCTCACCGCCCGGCAACCACCTGCCGATGCGCATCGAGGTCGGCGAGCGCGCCCTCATTCATACCGCCACCGCCCGATAACTCGTAGCCCACACAAGGAAGAAGACCCTCATGAGCCAGGACCTGAAGGACAAGGCCGTCACCTATCTCCGCGCACTGGAGAACCGGGACTGGAAGGGCGCCCGCGCCCTGTGCGCCGAGACGACCACCGTCTGGCACAACGACGGCAAGGGCGAGCAGTCCATCGAGGAGAACATCGCGGGAATGGAGGGGCAGATCGAATCCATCGAGTCGATGCGCTACGACATCACCCGCCAGATGTCCCAGCCCGGCGAAGTTCTTCAGCAGCACGTGGTGCACGTCGCCACCACGAACGGGATGCGCGGCGAGGTCCACGCCGCCGTTTACTTCGGCTTCGACGACGCCGGACAGATCAAGCGCATCGAGGAGTACGCCAACTTCATCCCCGTCGGCCAGGACAGCTGACAGCCGTCGGCAGGGTGCCGCCGATTTGACATGTCGCTAGCCACCTAACTTTGTTAGGTGGCTAGCGACATTACACGTGATCAGCATGAATCGGCCGGACCATGGGCGAAGCGGTACTACCAGGCCAGCCAGGCAGTCCTGGAATCGGTTCTGCGGCCCCACGGTCTCGGCCCGACCCTGTGGTATGTGCTGTACCACCTGGCCCATGACGGCCCGAGCAAACAGCGCGATCTCGTACGGGTCCTGCGCGTGGAACCCGCAACGATGACCGGAGTCGTTGCCGCGCTGGTCCGCAAGGGCTCGTCGAGCAGATCCCCGACCCCGCCAAGGCCGAGACCAACTCGCGCCCAAGGACAACCCGAACGCCATCCCCCCGCCATCAGCCAGGATCAAACGCCGACAAGCCGTCGCCAGCCTCATCAACGAGTACCACCGAGCCAGCTGACCATAGGAAAAATCCCAGCTCACAACCGATGAAGTCTTTTTGAAGCGCTACGGGCAAACGCAGGGTTTCTGAACGGCACACGGTGACGGCCGCCCGCCCGGCCACCTACGTCTGTCCTCGCCGCAAACCCCGACGCCCGCTGGTCCGCCAAACGCGACACCTTCTGGAACGGCTACAAACTCCACATCAGCGAAACCTGCACCTCCGCCCCCGAGAAGGCACGCACACACCCGAACCTGATCACAAACATCGCCACCACCCACTCCACACTTCACGACAGCAAGGCTCTCGACGCCGTCCACCACGCGCTCCAGCAACGCGGCCTGCTCCCCGATGAGCACTATCCCGACTCCGGATACGCCACCGCCGAACTCATCCACGGCTCGGTGACAACCTACGGAATCGCACTGATCACACCGGTCCTGCTGGACACCTCCCGGCAAGCCAAAGCCCAAGCAGACTTCGCCGCCACCGACTTCACCATCGACTGGGAAGCCAAGAAGGCCACCTGCCCCGCCGGACATACCAGCGCCACCTGGAACCCCGTCGTGAGCGAAGGTATCCCCAAGACCGTGGTCACCTTCGCCGCCCTCGACCGCATCCCCTGCCCCTTCAAACCCCAGTGCACCACCGCGAAGAAGAACCGCCGCCAACGCTCCCTCCACCCCAGACAGACGACCGAGGCACTCCGGCACACCCGAACCCGGCACTCAACCTGATCCGCCTGAATGCCTGGTGGAGGCTGTCTGCCGAGCTGTACGGTCAGCCGCCTGTCGACTCCCGGACCACCACGGAGAAGCGGCTGACGAACTCCTGCCGATCCCCCCGGGGCTCGGCCCGGTCGATCCGTCCGGCCAGGAGTCCCACCGCCCGCTCGGCCATCGTGTCGTGATCGGGGTCGATGGTGGACAACGAGGGGACAAGGAACTCGCTCTCGTCGACGTTGTCGAAACCGATCACCTTGACCTGCTCCGGCACCCGGACACTGGCGTCGGCCAGGCCCCGCAGCACACCCATGGCCACGGTGTCCGTCACGCAGAACACGCCGTCGAAGTCGAGCCCGCTGTGCGCCATCTCCCGGGCGCGCCGAGCGCCCGCGTGCATGGTGAGCGTGTCCAGGCACTGCACCAGGTCGGGGTCCACGGACAGCCCGGCGCTCTCCAGGGCCAGCCGGTAGCCCGTATGGCGCAGGCTCGACACGTCGACCTCCTCCACCGCTCCGCACAGGATCGCGACGCGCCGGCACCCCCGTTCGATCAGATGGCGGGTGGCCGCCTGTGACGCGTCGATGTTGGGCATGGCGACATGGTCCACGGGGCCGCCGAAGATCCGCTCGCCCAGGATGACCACCGGGTAGTCCACCTTGAGCCACTCGGCGTCGGCCTGCCCCATGCCCACCGTGCTGAGGATGAGCCCGTCGTACAGCCGGTTGCGCGACATGGACAACGCTTCCAGTTCGTTCTCCCGCAGGGCGCCGGTCTGCTCGATGCTCACCCGGAGGCCGTGCCGCTCGGCCGCGGCGATGATGGCGGCGGCCAGCCGGCCGTAGTACGGGCTGTTCACCTCGGGGACGGCGAGGCCGATGGTTCCGGTGCGGCCCTTGCGCAGGTTTCGAGCGGCCACGTTGACGCGGTAGTCGAGCCGGGCCATCGCCTCAAGGACCTTCTCCCGGGTCGCCTTGCGCACGTTCGGGTGGTCGTTGATGACGTTGGAGACGGTCATCGCGGAGACCCCGGCGGCCTTTGCCACGTCCTGGATCGTCGCCACGTTCACCCCCGGTCTGCGGTTCCAGGCCCACTCGACACCATTACACCTCAGCCCGGCGGCCCCCGGTGTCGGGTTCGGGGATCGGGCGTGCTGATCGGGTCACAGCTGATCTCTTCCTGGTCGAGTGCGCAGCACGGTGAAGGAGTGGGGCGGTATGTCGCAGACCGGCCCGGTCATCCGGTCCTCGGCGGGGGTGGCCGGGGCGGGCTCGAACCGGCTGGTGGCATCCGGGGCGACGGCGAGGGTGGTCCGCGCGAAACCGGCGTCGGCGTCAGCGCCGGCCAGCCGGAAACGGACGGTGACGGGCTCGGGCGTGGCGTTGGCGACCTTGATGATCACATCACCGGCGGCGCTGTCGCGGACGGCCGATACGGCGAAGACCTCGGGGGTCGCCGGGGCGTCCTCGATGTCGTGGACGAGTTCGCCGTCGCGGTAGCAGCGGATGCGCCGGCCGTCCACCTCGACCCGCAGGTCGTACCAGCGGCCGGTCTCGACCGGGACGGCCACGGGGTCGTTGAGGTCGTGCAGCACGCCGTCGTCCACGCGCTGGAGGCGCGTCCAGCGGTTCTGCCAGCCGCCGACCGACCACTGGTACCAGTCGCCGGGCGAGGTCACGGCGAAGCCGATGACGAAGCCTTCGCCGCCGCCGTTCTTCCTGGCCCGCACCGAGAAGGCGTACGACGGGCCGTCCACCGCCTCCGCCAGCAGCAGTCTGGCGCCGCTGCCGGTCACCGTCTGCCGGATGCCGCCCGCGCCGTCCGGCTCCCAGGTGCCGGATTCGGTGTCCCAGCCCGCGAGATCCCGGGCCGGTGCGGGCTCGGCGCCCAGGGGGCCGATACGGGCGTCGGTGAACTCGGCGCGGGTGTCCGCGCTGGTCCCGATGTGGACACCGTGCCGGGCCGCGTCGGGGACGGGCGGCGCCTGGGGCGCTCCGGCGACGGTGACCGGCAGGGCGGTGTCCCCGGAGTTCGCCGAGTGCATCCGCTGGACGTGGTAGTTGAGGGTGGGCCAGACGTCGGTGTTGTCGAAGTAGATCAGGTCGGGCGCCCACTGGGTGTGGCCGCGTTTGGCGAGCAGCGGCGCGTAGGAGGCCAGCCGGACGACATCGCCGTTGCGCTCCATGGCGATCATGTAGGCCGCCTCCGCGACCGCGCTGCGGCCGTGGTTGCCCCAGCTCCCGTACTCACCGATGTACAGGTGCGGGCCTTGGCGGTCCATCGTGTCGAAGCGGCGGGTGTTCTCCAGGAACCAGCGCGGGGATTTGTAGGAGTGTTCGTCGACGACCGGGACACTCCGTTCGCGCGCGAACGCCCAGCCCTTCTCCCACTCGTCACCGCAGGGCGAAGGGCCCACGGTGCCGACGACCGTGATCTCGGGGTGGTGCTCGCTCAGGGCGTCGTGGATACGGGAGAAGCGGTCGCGGAAGGTATCGGTGATGGTGTCCTCGTTACCCACCCCCAGGTATTCGAGGCCGAACGGCTCGGGGTGCCCGGCGGCGGCGCGCAGGGCGCCCCATGGGGAGTCGGCGGGGCCGTTGGCCCACTCCACCAGGGCCAGTACCTCTTCGATATAGCCGGGCATCTCCTCCTCGGGAAGCCCGACCTGGCCGGTCACCCGCGTGTTCTGGCAACAGACCCCGGCCGACACGACGGGCAGCGGCTTGGCTCCGATGTCCTCGCAGAACTGGAAGTACTCGTAAGTGCCCAGGCCCATCGACTGGTGATAGCCCCATAGGTTGGACAGCTGCCGACGTCCCTGCACCGGTCCGATGGTGGCGGGCCAGCGATACATGTTGGCCAGTCCCAGCCCGTGCGCGACACAGCCACCGGGGAAACGCACGAACTTCGGCTTCAGGTCCGCGATTGCCTGCGCCAGGTCGGCGCGCAGCCCGCCGGGCCGACCGCGGAAGGTGGCCTGCGGAAAGAGCGAGACCAGGTCCAGATGGACGGTCCCGACCCCGGACGCCACCACGGCGAGCCTGGCGTCCTGGTCGGTCCCCTCACATGTGATCACCGCCGTGTGGCGCTGCCAGGCCCCGTGGAACGGGCCCAGCTCCGCCTGGCCGTGGACCCGGCTGCCGTCCCGGCTCTCGATCCGCGCCACCAGACGGTCCGCGGCCCCGTCCGCCAGGCGGGCGAAGAGGCTGACGTCATAGCGTTCGCCCGCCCGGACGGCGATGCCGTCGAAACCCTCGTTGCGCAGCCCCACACCGAGGCCCGCCGCACCGGCGGCGGTGGTGCGCAGCACCGCGTGGTGCGGGCTGGCCGTATGCAGTGGTGCGTCGGTGGACACCGTGACCGACCCGGTGGCGCCGTCCCGTTCCAGCAGTTCCCAGGCGGTCAGGGCGTGCCATTCGGGCCGGTCGGCGGGGCTGTAGGCGAAGGACCGGTTCTGCACCAGCTCGGCGTAGAGACCGCCGTCCGCCGCGTAGTTGATGTCCTCGAAGAACACTCCGAACAGATCGGGCGAGATGGCGGTGCCCGGTGCGTTCGTGTCCACCTCGACGACCGTCTCGGCGGGTCCGGTGGATTCAGTCATCGTCGTCTACTCCTTGGGCCCGGGAATGGGCGGTGGTGCGCCGGTCAGGCCAGGGGGGCCTGGACGGTGAGGAACGAGTGGGGCGGCAGCGTCAGGGTCAGGCCCCGGTCGGTGACCTTCAGGTCGTCGAAGGCGCGAGGGTGGACGGCCTCCGGTGCCTCCGGGGTGTTGTGGGCTTGGAGCCGGTTGGCGGTCAGGAGGCGGGCGGTCGGCTCGCCGACGGTGCCGCCGCGCAGGTCGAGTGTCACCTCGGCGGGCTCCTCGGCGTCCAGGTTGGACAGTGAGATGAGGACCGTGCCGTCCTTGACGCTGGCGGAGGCGGACAGGGTGTCCAGTTCGGTGTCTCCGACGCGGCGGCGGGCGTCGTTTGTGCGCAGGTGGACGGGGAGCGAGGTGGCGTCCTGGTGGCCCTTGTTCATCTCGAACACGTGGTAGGTCGGGGTCAGGACCAGCGCGTCGCCGTCGGTGAG
Source organism: Streptomyces sp. NPDC020845 (assembly GCF_044334165.1). Taxonomy (NCBI): domain Bacteria; kingdom Bacillati; phylum Actinomycetota; class Actinomycetes; order Kitasatosporales; family Streptomycetaceae; genus Streptomyces; species Streptomyces sp. NPDC020845. The sequence goes on from NZ_JBIRSJ010000036.1 coordinate 29,153, forward strand.
CACCATCGCCTGGAGGACGTTGACGGTCTGGGCGATGTTGGCCATGGACAGGCGGGCTGCGTGCTTGTGGAAGATGTCGAAGTGGGTGCCGGCCACCAGTGCGTCACGCAGGGTGTTCTGCTGGTACAGGAAGCCGGGGTTGGTGCCCGGCTCGACGTCCCACCAGGTGCCCCACTCGTCCAGGACCAGGCCGACCGACCGGCCGGGGTCGTAGATGTCCATGACCGTGGAGTGGCCGGTGAGGATGCGGTCGATCTTCCGGGCGGAGAGCATCGTCCGGTAGTAGTCGTCCGCCTCGAAGACGGTGGCGCTGCCCTTCGCGTCCCAGGGGCCGGCCATCGTGTAGTAGTGGACGGAGATCCCCTGGAAGAAGTTGCGCGGGGTGGCCTCGCAGCCGAAGCAGCTGATCTGCTGCATCAGTGTCTCGGTCCACTTGTAGTCGTCCGCGTTCGCACCGGAGGCGATGCGGTAGAGCTTGTTGTCGCCGTGGTCCCGGCAGTACGTGGAGTACTGACGGGCCAGGTCGGCGAAGTACTCGGCGCGCATGTTGCCGCCGCAGCCCCAGGTCTCGTTGCCGATGCCCCAGAACTTCACCCGCCAGGGCTCATCGCGGCCGCCTGCCTTGCGCAGCCGCACCATGGGGCTGTCGCCGTCCCGGGTCAGATACTCCACCCACTCGCTCATCTCCTGGACGGTGCCGCTGCCCACGTTGCCGCTGATGTACGGCTCGGCGCCGAGCAGTTCGCACAGGGCCATGAACTCGTGCGTGCCGAAGTGGTTGTTCTCCTCCACGTTGCCCCAGTGCGTGTTCACCATCCTGGGACGCTGCTCCCTGGGGCCGATGCCGTCCTTCCAGTGGTACTCGTCGGCGAAACAGCCGCCGGGCCAGCGAAGATTGGGGATGTTCAGGGCCCGCAGCGCTTGCACGATGTCCAGGCGGATGCCGCCCTCGTTGGGTATCGGCGAGTCCTCCCCGACCCAGAAGCCGTCGTAGATGCAGCGGCCGAGGTGTTCGGCGAAGTGGCCGTAGATATGGCGGTTGATCTTCGGGCCCTCGATGTCGAGGTTGATGACCGCGGTGGCGTTCGGCACGGAGGTACTCCAGGATGAGTGTTTGTATCGATAAAAAACTTGCATCGCATGGCGAGGGTGTCAAGAAAGGTGAGCGGGCTGGCGGCGGGCTCGGGGTCCGCGGTCAGCGGTGCGCCGGTTCCGCCGGTGTGAAGAGCCCCAGCACATCGGCCCCCTGGGCGACGAATACGGGGATGCGCTCGATCGGGGCGTGGGCGGTGACGGTGGCGCCGCCGGCGTGTTCGCGGCCGGTCCAGGCGTCGGTCCAGGTCACGCCCTCGGGGAGGTGCACCTGCCGCTCGGACGCACCGGGGGTGGTGACAGGGGCGACGAGGATGTCGGGGCCGAACATGAACTGGTCGTCGACCGTCCAGGCGGCCTGGTCGTGCGGGAAGTCGACGAAGAGCGGCCGCATCGGTGGGGTGCCGTGTTCGGAGGCCGTGCGCATCTGCCCGTGGAGGTAGGGCCGCAGCCGCTCCCGCAGATGGAGATGGGCGCTGAGGATCTCGTAGGCCTCCTCGCCGTACGACCAGACCTCGTTGGGGCCGCCGGTCTGGGCGTGGCCCCATGGCATGCGTGGTTCGCGGTCGCCGTGCAGCCGGAAGAGCGGGCAGAAGGCGCCGTACTGGAACCAGCGGATCATCAGCTCCCGGTAGCCGGAGTCGTCCGGGTCCCCGCCCTGGAAGCCTCCGATGTCGGTGGTCCACCAGGGGATGCCCGAGACGGCGATGGACAGCCCGGCACGCACCTGCCGCCTCAGGGAGTCCCAGGTCGCGGGGATGTCGCCGGACCAGACGGCGGCCCCGTACTTCTGCGCGCCGGCCCAGGCGGACCGGGACAGCAGCACCGTGCCCGGCTGTCCGGCGGCGGCCATGCCCTCCGCGAACAGGCGTGCGTTGTCGCGGGGGAACACGTTCGTGGCCTGTGCGCCCGGACCGGCGTACAGCGTGAGGTTCGCCGGGTGGGCGGGGACGAGTTCGGGCTCGCAGGCGTCCAGCCAGAACACGCGGATGCCGAGGTCGAGGTAGTTGCGGCGGATCAGGTCCCATACGAAGGAGCGGGTGTCCGGGTTGGTCGGGTCGTAGACGGCGACGGGCATCTGTGTGGCCATGCCCTTGTCCTGGACGAGGTGGTGGAACTCGGCGCCCTGGTCGGAGCCGAGGAGCAGACCCCGGTCGCGGAAGGCGGCGTAGTTCTCCGAGAGCGGTGAGACGGTGGGCCAGACCGAGACCATCAGCTCCACGCCCAGGTCGGCCAGTTCGTCGACCATGGCCTTCGGGTCGGGCCACTCCGCCTCGTCGAAGCGGTAGTCGCCCATGGCCGACCAGTGGAAGTAGTCCGTGACGATCACGGACATCGGCAGGCCCCGGCGTCGGTGTTCGCGGGCGACGGCCAGGAGTTCGTCCTGGGTGCGGTAGCGCAGCTTGCACTGCCAGAAGCCACTGGCCCACTCGGGCAGTTCGGGGGCGTGGCCGGTGGCGTCGGCGTACCGGGCCAGGATCTCCTTCGGGGTGGGGGCGGCGGTGATCCAGTAGTCGATCTCGCGGGTCTGGTCGGCCGTCCAGCAGGTGCCGTTCTCGGCGAACTCCACGGAGCCCAGGGCGGGCACGTTCCACAGCAGGCCATAGCCACGGCTGGACAGCACGAACGGGATGCTGACCTCGCCGTTGCGTTGCACGAGGTCCAGGCGGAGGCCCTTGTGGTCGAGCCTGCCGTGGGCGTGCTGGCCGAGGCCGTACAGCCGCTCCCCGGGGTATGCGGCGAACCGCTGCTGGGCCTCGTACACGCCCGTGCGGTTGCCCTGCCAGCCGCGGGTCTGCTCGGCGAGCAGTTCCTCGCCCGTGCTGGTGCGGGTGAAGGTCAGCCGCACCTGGTCCCAGTGGTGGACGGCCGAGACGGTGAGTTCCCCGTGGACGAGGACACCGGAGGAGTCGCCGACGCTCACCGACACGGTGTCGTCGGCCGACGGCGGGCGCTCGTCCAGGGCCCCGATGCTCTCGGCGGGGATGCGGTACCGGGCGGCGCGCACCCGGGCGCTGTCGGCGCCCCATGGTTCGACCCGGAGGACTTCGTGCCCCTGCTGGATCTCGAGGGCGGCTTCAGCGATGCGGAAAACAGGCATGAGTTACTTCTCCAGCTCGTTCAGAGGACCGCGGGCGGGGGCGACAGCGATGGCCGGCCGCCGCCACCCCCTCCGTGGGTACCGTCGGCCGCTACCAGGCCGCCAGGGAGCCGTCGGCGTTGCGCCACACGGGGTTGCGCCAGCTGTGTCCGCGCTCGGCGGCGGCACGTACGGCGTCTTCGTCGATGGTGATACCGAGGCCGGGCCCGGTCAGCCGGGGGATGTAGCCGGCCTCGGGCGTGAAGGGCGAGGGGTCGAGGAGGTAGTTCAGCAGCCCGCTGCTGTCTCCGTATCCGATGCCGAGCGCCTGTTCCTGAATGAGGAAGTTGGGGACGGCGAGGTCGAGTTGCAGGCTCGCGGCCAGGGCGATCGGGCCGAGCGGGCAGTGCGGCGCGACCAGGACGTCATGGGCCTCCGCCATGGCCGCGATCCGCCGGGTCTCGGAGATGCCCCCGGCGTGGCTGATGTCGGGCTGGGCCACGGCGATGCCGTCGGACAGCACGGAGCGGAAGTCCCAGCGGGAGTAGAGCCGCTCGCCGGTGGCGATGGGGATCGAGGTGGAGCGCACCACGGCGCCGAGGTCCTGGGTGAACTCCGGCAGGACCGGTTCCTCCACGAACATCGGCAGCAGCGGCTCGAGAAGCGGCAGCACGCGGCGGGACATGGCCCCGCTGAAGCGGCCGTGGAAGTCCAGCGCCACATCGCACTCCGGCCCGACGGCCTCTCGTACCGCGGCCACCCGGGCCACCATGGCGTTGATGGTGGCCGGCGTGTCCAGCGGCTCCAGCTGACCGCAGGGGTTCATCTTGACCGCGGTCAGGCCCTTCGCGACCTGCTCGGCAGCCGACTCGGCCAACTCCTGCAAGGTCTCCCCGCCCACCCAGCCGTAGATGCGCACCCGGTCGCGCACATGGCCGCCGAGAAGCTGGTGGACCGGGACGCCGAGCGACTTGCCCGCGATGTCCCACAGCGCCTGGTCGATGCCCGCCAGGGCGCTGTTGAGGACGGCGCCACCGCGGTAGAAGCCGCCCTTGGCGAGGACCTGCCAGTGTTCCTCGATGCGGGTGGGATCCTGCCCGATGAGGTAGTCGAACATCTCCTCGACGCATTGGGCCACGGTGCGTGCCTTGCCTTCGACGATGGGCTCGCCCCAGCCGGCTATGCCCTCGTCGGTGTCGATGCGCAGGAAGAGCCAGCGCGGTTCGACGAGGAAGAGTTCGTATCCGGTGATCTTCACGTGCGGTCTCCAGGTGCTGGTGGCGCACGGCTCCAAGGCCGGCGGCTGCTGTGCGGGGAGGGGGCGGAAGAGGGGCTGGGCTTAGCAGGGCGCGGGGCGCGTGCGGGCTACTCCTGGGCGCTGATGCCGCGGCCGCCGTCCACGAGCAGGCTCTGGCCGGTGACGAAGGACGAGTCGTCGGAGGCGAAGTAGGCCACCGCCGCGGCGATGTCCTCCGGCATTCCGAGCCGTCCGACCGGCGCCCGCGCGCCCGCCTCGGCGAGTTGCTCGGGTGGCGTGTCCGCCCACAGGGCCGTGAACACGGAGCCGGGGAGGACGGCGTTGAACCTCACCTGTCCGCCGTATTCGACGGCCAGTTGACGCACCAGGCCACCGACGCCGGCCTTGGCCGCGGCGTACGCGGGGTAGCCCTTGAACCCCAGGGCCGCGTGGATGGACGAGGTGACCACCACCGCGCCACGGACCGCTTGGAGCTGTGGCACCGCGGCCCGCACGCCATAGAACACCGAATCCAAGCACAGCCGCAACTGGTGGTGCCAGGATTCGTCGTCCAACTCGTGTGCCGCCCCGAACAGGTTGCGGCCGGCGTTGAGATGGAGGACGTCGAGACGGCCGGTCCAGGACCGGGCGTGCTGGATGGCCTCGTCCCACTCGCCGGGCGAGGTGACATCGAGCCGGCGGTCCTGGGCCTGCCCTCCCTTGGCCCTGATTTCCTCGGCCACGCGGCGCGCGCCCTCGCCGTCGACATCGGTGACCAGGGCCAAGGCGCCTTCGGCGGCCAGGCGATGGGCGGTGGCCGCGCCGATTCCGGAGGCCGCCGCGGTGAGCAGCGCCGTACGGCCGGTGAAGCGGGACAGTCCGGCGGAGGTCATGGTGTTGCTCCTGGTGCTGTCGTGGAACCGCGCGATACCAGACGCGGCTCGGTGGGTACGACGATGTCTCCCATCGGTGTCCCCCGGATGGCGGCGACCAGGGCGTCCACTGCCGTGGTCCCCAGGTCGTACAGGGGCATCGCCACGGTGGTCAGCGGTGGGCAGAGGTGGCCGGCGACGGGGAGGTCGTCGTTGCCGACCACGGACACGTCCTCGGGGATGCGCAGCCCCAGGGACCGGATCGCCCCCATGGCGCCGATGGCCTGGGCGAGCGAGCTGGTGTAGAGGGCCGTGACGGGCGGAGGGCCGCCCCCTTTGGCGGCGCCGAGCAGTTGCAGGGTGGCGGACACGCCGCCGTCTTCGGTGAAGTCACCGGAGGCGACGAGTGCGGCATGCAGCCCCAGTTGTCCGGCGTGGCGCAAGAACGCCTCTTTACGGGCGTCGCTCGGGGTGATCCCGGGCGGGCCGGCGATGTGGCCGATCGCCCGGTGGCCGAGGCTGTGGAGGTGGTCGAGGGCGGTGACACTGGAGCGCGCCACATCCATGGTGACATTGCGACCGGACCCTTCCACCGACCGGTTGAGGAACACATGGGGGATGGAGCTGCGGCTCACGGTGTCCACCAGGGAATGGCCGGGGCGCGCCGAGGCGATGAGCAGTCCGTCCACCCGGCCCTCCTGCACCAGTTCGCTGAAGGACTCGTCCGCCTCCTGCCCGTCGAAGTCCTCGGCGAGCAGGGAGAGATAGCCCAGTTCACGGGCCCTTTGGTAGGCGCCGCGCGCGATGGTGACGTAGGTGGGGTTGGCCAGGGCGGGCACCAGCAGGGCGAGGGCGTGGGTGCTGGCGCCGGCCAGCGCCCGGGCCCCGGAGTGGGGACGGTAGCCGAGTGTCCGGGCGGCCTCGTGGACGCGCTGCCGGGTTTCCTCCCGAACGGACAGGTCGCGGCCGTTGAGCACCTTGGACACGGTGGCTTTGGAGACCCCGGCCGCCTGGGCGACGTCCACGAGTTTCGCCCGGACCGGCTGCACGGGGACGGATGGGTCCGGCATTTCCAGTTCTCCTTCTCAATGGCCCAACACCCCTAGATGTTCGACCAGTCGAACGATGTTCAACCCCTTGACACCTTATGACGCCGGAACCTAACGTTCGCCGCACCTCCAGTCAACCGGTTTCCTTGGGCGAAGTACCTGAATCTCAGCAGACGCCCAAAGGTCGAAAGTTTCAGCCCATAACCGACACGCCGACGCCACTTCACCCCGCGGGCGGAGCTGTGTCGAACCCACCACGCCCGGTGGCATCTCGAGGCGGCACCACGCGCCGCGCGCCCCCTCCTCTGCCCTGGCCGGAACGGTTTCCTCCTCGGCCACTGCGGCCTGCCCTCCTCCCCCTGCCCGGACACCCGCACACGAAAGGCTGACAAAGATGTCCCTTCCTGACACGGCTCCCCTCGGACGGCGTCGCTTCCTCACCGTCTCGGCCGGTGCCGCGCTGGCCGCCACCGCGCTGCCCGGCTGCGCCGCTTCCGTCGACGACAGCGGCTCCGGCGGCGGTAGCGAGACGCTCACGATCATGTCCGTCGAAAGCGAGATGGACAAAAAGACGATCAAGGCCGCGGAAGCGGCACTGGGCTGCAAGGTCAAGTTCGTTCTCTACGACACCACCAAGCTCAACGCCATGCTGGCCAGCAAGACCCCGCCGGACGTGGTGCGCGGTCTCGGCGCGACGGACACGCCGTACTTCGCCGCGCGGGGGGTGATGACCGACCTCGACCAGTACTTCGCCAAGAGCAAGGCGCTCAAGGCCTCCGACCTGGACCCGGTCAACGACGTGTGGCGTTTCGACGGAAAGAAGCAGGGCGCCGGCCCCCGCTACGGCATGGCCAAGGACTACTCGCAGGACTCGATGTTCTGGTACCGCACCGACCTGCTCGAGGAGGCCAAGCTGGACCTGCCCAGCGAGACCGAGCCGCTCTCCCAGGACGAGTGGCTGGACATGGGCAAGCGCCTGGTCAAGCGCCGGCTCGGCAAGGTCAAGGTGTACGGGATGAACGCCTCGGGGCTCAGCACCTTCTGTACGATCATGGGGATGACGGCCTCGGCCGGGGGCAGCCTGTTCTCCCAGGACCTGACCTCGGTGGACTTCTCCTCGCCTGAGGCGCTCAAGGCGCTGAACTGGTATCTGGAGTACGCCCGGGCCGACATCGGCCCGAGCGTGTCCAACCCCAACCCGGACGGCTGGGACTGGCCCACGTACCAGGCCGGGCGCATGGCGATGGCCGGCGACGGTTACTGGTTCGGCGGCTCGATCGGCGGTGACGCCAAGCTGGCCAAGGTGTCCCGGTTCGCGCCCGCCCCCCAGCTCGGCAGCCACCGCATCAGCCCCTGCTTCGGCGCCACCGGCTACTGGATTCCCAAAGAAGCCAAGAAGAAGGACCTGGCCTGGAAGTTCTTCGAGTGGTACTTCGGCGGCAAGCCGGCCCAGGACCGGGCGGCCAGCGGCTGGGGCATCCCCACCCTGAAGTCGCTGCACTCGCAGATGCCCCAGAGCCAGCCGTTCCAGAAGCAGGCGTACAAAGTGCAGCAGCAGGAGCTGAAGCACTTCTCCATCCTGACCTTCTCCCCGTACGCCCAGCTCACCGCCCTGGACGCGTCCATCAACAAGATCCTGCCGGGCGCGGTCAAGTCCAAGTCCGCCGCCGGCAAGGTGGCCGACCAGCTCAACGCGGACATGAACAAGCAACTCGCCAACGGAAAGAAGGTCCTGGGGTGAGCGTCGAGGTCGCCAGGGCCGCCGAGTCCCTCGCGCCGTCCCCGGACAGGCGGGCGGCGGGGCGGGCCCGCCACTCCCGCCCGGCACGGGCGAGCGTTCTCCGCTCGGTGCGAGGGCGCCGGGCCCGTGCCTTCTACCTCTTCGCCGGCCCGTGGCTGGTGGGCTTTCTGGCGCTGACGGTCTACCCGCTGGGGTACGCGCTGTGGCTCAGCTTCACCGACTCCGACGGGCTCTCCCCCCGCACCCACTTCGTGGGCCTGGCCAACTACAAAGAGGCCCTCACCGATCCGGACACGCTGCACTCCCTGGCCCGCACCGGAGTGTTCACCGCGATCACCGTGCCGCTGACCATCGTGGCGGGGCTCCTGCTGGCCGTACTGATCAACCAGCCGATCCGGGCCCGCGGTCTGTTCCGCACCCTGCTGTATCTGCCGGCGGTGGTACCGCCGGTCGGCGCCGCGCTCACCTTCAAGCTCATCTTCGACCGCGACTCCGGAGCCGCCAACGGCGTGCTGGACGCCCTGAACATGAACGGTGTCGCCTGGCTGATGGACCCCTACGCCCGCTGGGTGCTGATCATGCTGACGTTGTGGGGAGTCGGCAATGTCATGATCATTTCGCTGGCGGGGCTTCAGGACATCCCCAAGGAGCTGCACGAGGCGGCCCGGATGGACGGGGCCAGCGCCTGGCAGTCCTTCACCCGCATCACGCTGCCGCTGCTCTCCCCCGTGCTCTTCTTCCAAGTCGTCACCGGCATCATCGCCGCCCTACAGAGCTTCATGCCGCTGCTGATCGCGCTCGACCCGACCCCGCACGGCGTCACCGCCGTGCCCGAGAGCAACTACTTCTACATGATCAACGTCTTCGCCCAGTACTTCGCCAACGGCCGGTACGGGTACGCCTCGGCCCTGCTGTGGATCCTGTTCGCCTGCATTCTGGTCATCACCTTCCTCGTCTTCAGGCTCAGCAAGGGCATGGTCTTCTACAACACAGCCCCGGAAACGGCCACGACCAAGCCGCGCACGCTCGGAGGCAAGCGATGACCCTGGCCAAGCGCAGCGCCGTCTACATGGTTCTGGTGGCGCTCCTCGTCCTCTTCCTCAGCCCGTTCGGCTGGCTGGCCATCACCGCACTGAAAGACGTCGGCGAACTGCGGGCCCTGCCCATCCACTGGTGGCCCCACCACCCGTCTCTCGGCAACTTCCAAGAGGCCCTGACCCGCATCCCCTACCTCGCCTACGCCCGCAACTCCCTGACGATAGCCACCATCTACTCGGTGCTGGTGACGCTGGCCTCGGCCTGGGCCGGCTACGGCTTCGCCCGCCTCGACGCACCGGGCAAGCGCGTCATCTTCGGCCTGCTGATGTCGACGATGATGCTGCCGGCCGTCATCACCCTCATCCCCACCTATCTGGTGTTCGCCAAGTTCAATCTGCTGAACACCTATATGCCGTGGGTCCTGTGGGGCCTGTGCGGCGCCCCGTACCTGATCTTCCTGTTCCGCCAGTTCTTCTCCAACATGCCGAAGGAGTTGGAGGAGGCGGCGATCGTCGACGGCTGCGGACATATCCGTATCTTCTGGCGCATCTTCCTGCCGCAGTCGTGGCCGGTCATCGCCACCAGCCTGATCCTGTCCTTCTCCTGGACCTGGGGCGACTACATCGCCCCCGCCCTGCTGCTGGACAGCGACCGCACCACCCTGGCGGTGAAGCTCGCCACCGGCTACGTGAACGAACACGGCGCCCAGCTCAGCAACCTCGTCGCCGCGGGCGCCGTGATGTACGTCGTGCCCGTGCTCGTCCTCTTCCTGATCATGCAGCGCGGCTTTGTCTCCGGCATCAGCACCTCGGGCCTCAAGTGACCAGCCGTCCGGACATCACACCGCAGCTGCTGCGCACCCGGGTCATGGCGATCCTCCGGTCGGACGACGGCTCCGGGCTGCCCGCGGTGGCCCGGGCCCTGACGGCAGGCGGCATCACCTGCCTGGAGGTCACCCTCACCACGCCCGGCGCGCTCGACGTCCTGGCCCGTATCCGCGATGAGTTGGGATCCGGCGTCGCGGTCGGCGCCGGTACGGTCCTCACCACCGGCCAGGCCCGGGACGCGCTGTCCGCCGGAGCCCAGTTCCTGGTGGCGCCCAACGTGGACACCGCCGTCATCGGCGACGCGGCCCGCGGCGGCACTCCGTTCTATCCGGGCGCCTGGACGCCGACCGAGGTGGCCACCGCCTGGGAGGCGGGCGCGGCGGCCGTCAAGCTCTTCCCGGCCTCCACCGGTGGCCCCGCCCATCTGCGACAGCTGCGGGCGCCCCTGCCGCATGTCCCGATCATCGCCGTCGGCGGTGTCGGGGTCACCCAGGCCCGGTTCTTCCTGGACGCGGGCGCCCACGCCGTGGGCATCGGCTCCCCGCTGCTGCGCGGAGCGGATCGCGACCCGCCCCCCGAAGCCCTGGACCGCCTCACCGACAGAGCGGCAACGCTGCTGGAAGCGGTCAATGCCACCGCACCGGAAGCCGCACTGAAAAAGGAGGCCGACTCGTGAAAGGTCCGGGCGAGGAGCCGTACCTCGTGACGGTCGGCGAAGCACTGGCGGTCCTGTCCTCACCGGAACCCGGGCCGCTCGCCCTGGGGACGACGATGCGCCTGGGGGTGGCCGGAGCGGAGTCGAACGTCGCCATCGGGGTCAGCCGTCTCGGCGGGTCCGCGACCTGGATCGGCCGCGTCAGCGACGACGGGCTAGGCGAGCTGATCCTGCGCGAACTGCGCGCGGAAGGGGTCACCACCGTCGCCACCCGGGACACTGCCCCCACCTCGCTCCTTCTGAAGGAACAACGCACCACCACCCACGGCCGCACCCGCTACTACCGCACCCACACCGCCGGATCCCGGCTCTGCCCACAGGACATCCCCGAGCACATCGTGGCGGGCGCGGCGATCCTGCACATCACCGGGATCACACCGGCCCTGGGCGCCGCCCCCGCCCTGGCCGTCCGCAGAGCGGTCGACATCGCCTCCGCCGCCGGAGTGCCGATCTCGCTGGACATCAACTTCCGCTCCCTGCTGTGGGACGAGACCAGGGCCGGGGACGCCCTGCGGCCCCTGCTGCGCAGGGCCGACCTGGTCTTCGCGGGATCGTACGAAGCCCGGCTGATGGTTCCCGGCACGCCCGACAGTGGCGAGCCCGAGCAGCTCGCCAAGAGCATCTGTGCCCTCGGGCCCGCCGGCGCCGTGATCAAGCTAGGAGACGCGGGAGCCTTCGCCCTCCTGGACGGCAAGGCGTACCGGCAGCCCGCCGTGCCCATCCGCGTCCACGACACGGTGGGCGCGGGAGACGCCTTCGCCGCCGGATATCTGGCCGAACTGCTCGCGGGTGAGCCGCCGGAGCGCCGGCTGAGGACGGCGGCGCTCCTCGGCGCCTTCGCGGTCAGCTCGACCGGCGATTGGGAGGGCCTGCCCCGCCGCGCCGAGCTGGCCCTGCTCGACCATCACGACGACATCCTCCGCTGACTCCGCTGAACACGCCTCCGGCCCCTCAAGGACTCCGCATGCCGACACCGACCCCCTCCCCCGACGAGCTCCTCGTCCTCACGGGCTCCTACACACCGGACACCGGCGGCAGCGGTGCCGGGCTCGCCGCCGTACGGTTCGCCCCGGGAACCGGCTCGCTGACGGACGAGCCCCGGGTGTCCCCGGTGCCCGTCAGCGGTGCCTCGTTCCTCGCGGCGCATCCGTCCCTGGACGTCGTCTACAGCACGAACGAGGCCGACACCGGCGCCGTCAGCGCCGTCGCGCGGGGGACCGACGATGCGCTGTCCCCCCTCGGAGCCCCGGTCGGCTGCGGTGGCGCCAACCCGTGCCACCTCACCGTCCACCCCGACGGGCACTGGCTGCTGACGGCCAACTACGGCAGCGACACCATGCCGGGCAGCGTGGCGGTGCACCGGCTCGACGCGGACGGGCGCATAGGCGAACTGACCGACGTCGCCGTCCACGAAGGGGCGGGCCCGGTCCGCGGACGGCAGGAAGGCAGCCACGCCCATCAGGTGGTGGTCGCCCCGGACGGCCGTTTCGTCCTGGCCACCGATCTGGGGGCGGACGCCGTCTTCACCTACCGTCTCGACACCCGGACGGGATACCTGCGGCAGACCGCGGTGAACCGGGCACGCCCCGGATCCGGACCGCGCCACCTGGCTTTCGCGCCCGACGGCACCTGTGCCTGGAGCGCGGACGAACTGTCCTCGACCCTCACCTGCCACCGCTACGACCCCGAGGCCGGCACCCTGACCGCGGTCTCCCGCGTGCCCGCCACCACGGTCCGGGACGTCTCCAACCAGCCCGGTGGAATTGTCGCCTCGCCGTGCGGGCGTTTCGTCTGGGTGACCAACCGCGGCGCCGACACGGTGGCCGCCTTCCGGGTGTCCGGCACCGGCCTCCAGCCGATCGGCGAGGTGCCCAGCGGCGGGATCTGGCCCCGCGGCCTTGCCCTGGTCGCCGGCCATCTGCTCGTGGCCAACCAGCACAGCGGCACACTCGCCGCGCTCCGCGTCCTGCCCACCGGAGCCCTCAGCCGGCCCGCCCCGGCCGCGCGCGTCCCCTCGGTCGTCTGCACCCTCGCCCTCTGAGGGCGTCCTCCACCCTCGGCCATTCAATGCTCTGGGCAACGCCGCCTGGTTGGAAACAGCACAACCACCCGCCTGCTGACGGTGGCCATGACGCCCCGATCCGTGCCTACTCGCTTCCCCTTCGGCGACAGGCTTCAGCGGAACGATTGGAGCCGCTTGCGCTCGGCTACTGGGTTGCCTTCTGCTGTTGGCCGTTGGTCTGCCGCGAGCAGCGCTGAGATCCTCGTGCTTCGCCATGAGGTCACTGTGGGTCGCCGACAGAGCGGCCGCGACTTCGTGGGCCGATCGTGCACCGCACGCAGACAAGGCCGCCATACTGCACGTCGCCCAGGCCGCGGTCCTGGCCGCGGCTAGTCGTCCTGACAACGGCACCGTCCTTGTGTCTGCGGCGGCCGCAGCGGCAGCACTCGGCCACGTACCAGCGTTCGTACTGCTCGTCGACCGCTGACCGACACGGAGATATCCATGCGTCCCCGTGTCGTGGGAGTCATCGTGCTCCTTCACGCGCAGCCCGTGAGCCGCATCGTCCGGCTCAACGTGGACGACGTGTCCTCAACGGCGACTTCGTACTGCTACGACTCGGTGAGCCCGCCTCGCCCGTTCCCGCACCTGTCGCCTCACTGCTGCTGGAGTACATCAACAACCGCGACAACATGAACACGGTCACAAACCCGGCGAGCCGCTGGCTGTTCCCTTGCCGCCGGGCGGGCCGGCCGGCCCGTCCCGACCACCCGTCCGCGCTCCTCCACGAGACCGGGGTCCCGGCTGCCGCCGCCCACGGCGCCGCCATCCGCCAGCAGCTCCTTGAACTGCCGGCCCCCATTGTTGCGGACGCTCTCGGCTACCACGACAAAACCACCAGCCGCCTCCTCAGAGAGACCGGTGGGACATGGAGCGAATACGCCGCTGGTGATCATGGCCGGTCACCAGCGGGCTGGGTTCCTCGGGGAACCGGCGACAGTTGAATACGAGAGCCGACCAGTAATCCAAGGCCGAGGATGCCTCGATATGGAAGCGATAGCCGGGCCGGCGGCGTACCCATTTGCCGCCCGGCAAGCCGAAACGGTCCGCCAGAACAAGTGCGGACCGTCACGAAGGGTACAGCCTTGCGCCTGTTGGGCTTCAGCAAGTGGCGGGAGGGGTATCAAAGGTGCCCTGTCCGTCGACTTGCATCAATCCCTTCCAATCGAAGTTGCAATTGTAGTTGACCGGGAAGGTACGAGACAGGGTTTGTCCGGCTTTCACCCTGTACCAGGTTGGATCCCAGGTAGTGGCGCTCCCAACTGCTCGGACCCCCAACCTGGCGATGATGTCGTCACCGTAATTCTTGTCATACCACACCTGGATGCGTTTGGGGTCTTGGTGAAGCTTGACGCAGAGCTTTCCATTGCTTGTGTTGGAGCATTCGGTACTTGCCAGGAGGCGCGGGGATTCGGCGTTTGCGGCGCCAGCTGACAGGCAGGTAGCGGCAACGACAGCGGCGGTCAGGGCCGACACCTTCGTTGACATTCTCTTCATTTCTGCCTCCGAATTCTTCTACCTCTTACGAAGAGGCCGTCGTTGACGGAAGGGCGTTCGGTGATTGGCCGTGAGGCATTTCTGAGAGGAGCGCCGTTTCCGTCGGCGTGATCCCCGATTCGAAGTTATCCGTGACGGGCCCGCATGTCTTTGACCCTCAGTCCACAGTGACTTGACTATGCGTGCACGGCTGTCGCACCCCGCCGCCGGCCACCACATCACCCTCAGTGGCGGTGCCTCCGGGGCCCAAGAGCCCGTGGCTGGAGGCCGGTCCTCACCGGCTGACGATCGTGCGGCACTGTCGTCCTGGAGATACCGCCCATGACAGGGCGCTGTAGACCGGCTGCTGTTGCTTGTGCTCTGATCGCTGGGTTTCGCGCCGCAACGTCCGCAAGAATGCTGGCTTCGCAGCACGACATCCTCGGTGGGAACGGCGCCAACGGCATATCTGACATCAAGGTCGCCGAGCCCCGGGTTGTCATGTTCGCGGGGTGGTAGGCGACTTGACGGGCGCATCACTTCCCAGGCCTGTGCGACTCTGTCGCCCGATTCTCGAGAATCGGGCGACAGAGTCGCACAGGGGAATGCTGTTGCTTCGTCGTAACGGATGTCGTGCGTCAGGCAGCGGTGGAGGCAGCCGAGCAGGCGGTTGAAGAGCTTCAGGCACCACCCCACCCGTCATCGCCACGCTCCGAGTCTCCGTCTCCACCCGACGACCCATCAGCCGCTCGGGGCCCGGCCCAGAGCCGTTGGAGCCGACCGCAACATGCAACTGCCCGCACTGCCAGTCGTGGCCTCGTGGGCCCCTTTGGGCACCGGATGGTGCGCGAAGGGGCCTGCGGTATCGACTGGTGCGACGGCGCGAACAGGACCTGAAAATGCTGCCTGTGATTCCGCCCTCGTGACGGCCTCGTCCGTGAAAGGGCCGGCCGGACCTACGGTAGTTTCACGAACGGCGACAGGAAGGTCCGTGCGCCCGGGGTGTCCAGCCGGTACGTCACGTTCGTGGCGTAGCACGGGGTGTCGCCGGTTATGGTCGTGGCCGCCAGGACGTTCTTGCCGCCCAGGATCGCGAAGTTGGGGCCGCCGGAATCGCCGTAGCACGCACCGCCGTTGCCTTGTGGCGCGGTCATGGCCAGACGCGCCCAGGCGTGGTTGAGGGCGTCGAAGGTCACAGGTGCCTTCATGCGGACGCCGCCGCCCGGATGGGTCTGGCCGCCTGGACCGTTGGCCGCTTCCTGAGTGCCGTATCCGGCGACGAACCAGTCGGTGGTGTTCAGTCCCTGCGGGCCGAGTGCGCCCAGTTGGTTGGCGGTCGGCAGGGTGGCCGGGGTGAAGGACCACCGCGACGTGACTTTCGCGACGGGCAGCTCGATCACCGAGATGTCGTGCGGGTCCGAGGCGGGGCCCGGGTAGTCGGGGTGGCTGTGGGCCGTGCCCTGGACGGCGACGGCGTTCGCCTGGGCGGCCGGATCGGCCGGGTACTTCTCCGCGGCGGCGTCCAGTCCGGCTTGCACGTCCTGGTCGAGCGAGACGTAGAACCTCACGTTGTCCGGCCAGTCCGTGGTGCAGTGCGCCGCGGTCAGAAACGTGTCCGCGTCGATCATCGTGCCGGAGCAGACCCAGTCGACTCGGTCCGGGGTCGCCGAGTCATTGTCGTTGTCCCAGGTGGCCACGAGTGCGCCGACCTCGGTGCGTTCGGGGGCGGGTGTCGCGTTGTAGGAGTTGATCGCGGAGGAGGGCATCGCGGTGGCGAGCACGGTGGCGCAGGCCACTGCGGTGACGGCGGTGTAGCGGACGGTGGTCAAAGAAGAACCCCTTCGATGGGCGTGAGATGGGTGTTCTCCTGCGGGAGGTGAAGGCATTGAAGCGCCTGGGGCGGCCCACGGCAAGAGCGGTCGCCCCAGGCAGGCGTGCACGCGCCGCCGTAGGAAGGGGGCGCATGGCTGACGACGGCCCCTTGAGGCATTGGCTTCTGGCATATCGATGCCCTTGCCGAAAATGTCATCCGTGCACTCACGCTGCACGTCGGTACTCGTGGAGGATGCCGCGGATGCGATCGCGTCTTCGTATGTCGAGGCGGGCTCACGTTTCTGGATCGTCGATCGGCGGAGGTAATGGGTGCAGCGGTCTGGCGTTCGCGATGCCCTGGTGTGGTCGGTATGCGTTGTAGAACTGCTGGAAATCGCGCAGGGCGTGGAGGAGGCGCCGCTGATCACGGATCAAGGTCGGGTCCAGGAGTTCGCGGCGACAGAGTCGGACGCCGCCACGCCTCACGCCTCCAGGTTGCCCCCGGGAGGCCGCGCTACCGGTCCTCGCAACCGGCACCGCGATACTTTTCCACGGTGGCAGCGGCACTTGCGCCACTTCCGCTGGCGGCGCCCTGCCCACCATGGCTGATGACCCGGGTGCCGGAGGCGGGCGCCAGCGGCGCCACCAGGCCAACGTGACCCCCATATAACAGCTGGAGACCGGCCAGCCCCTCGCCGAAGGCGTCGCGGCCTGGCTGGCCATGCGCACTGCGTGGTGACGTTCGCGGGCGGTTGAGTGGTGCCCGGGACTGGGCGACCCGCTGAAACACCTGCTTCGGGCCATGGAGTACTGCAGCCTCTCGGCTGCGCCGGGCGACCCGCACACGTGGGCGTGGGCGGACTGGCGTTTTCCGGGCAAGAGCGGTTAGGTGGCGGGGCCGTCGGGCGCGGTGAAGCGGAAGGAAGCCAGTCGGAAGTCGCCGTGCAGGGTGAGGCACAGGTCGTGGTGGCCGTCGCCCCGCGCCGCCATCGCGGCGGTCACGGTCGTCCAGGTGTGGCGGTCGCCGGTGACCGGTACGGCGAACTCCGCAAGGAGCTGGTCTCCCGCCCGCACCTCCAGTCGCGCCTCACCCGGTCCGGTGGCCTCGCGCGCGACCTCGGCTTCGAAGTGCGAAGCACCGGTCAGGTCCGCGGAGCGGAACAGCAGGGTCGCGGGGCGAGCGGGTTCTGCTGGGGTGACGGCATCGCCCGTGGCGCGGGTGGCGTCGACAAGAGTGATGTCGGCGTAGTCGTCGAAGTCGACGGCCAGAGTACGTCGGCCCACCAGTTCGCGCGGCGTGGGGGCGGTACCGCTGACGACGAGCGGCGCGCTGAGGACGATGTCCTCGGCCGAGCGGGCGATGAGCACCTGGTAACGGCCGGGATCGACGGTGAAGGCGCCCGCGGCGACATCCCAGTGGGCCAGTCGTTCGGCAGACAGGTCGAAGGTCACCTCCCGGCTCTCCCCCGAGTGGAGCCGCACCTTGCGGAAGTCCGCGAGCCGGAGCCGGGGGGCTTCGTAGCGGGCGTCGACCGCTCGGACGTAGAGCTGGACCACCTCGCTGCCGGAGCGCGTGCCCGTGTTGGTCAGGGTCACCGAGACGTGCACCGCGCCGTCCTGGTCCATGAGGGGCGTGGACAGCCGCAGGTCACGGTGGGCGAAGTCGGTGTAGGACAGGCCGTGTCCGAAGGGATAGAGGGGTGCTGTCCGGTGGTACTGGTACGTCCAGCCCGCCTTGATGATGTCGTAGTCGAGCGGGTGCGGCAGTGCGTCGCCGCCCTGGTACCAGGTCTGTGGCAGCCGGCCGGCGGGCTCGGCTTCGCCGAGCAGGACGTCGGCCAGGGCGCGGCCCGTTTCCTGTCCGCCGTGGGAGGTCCACAGCACGGCCGGCAGGTGGGTATCGGCCCAGTCGACGGCGTAGGGGTAACTGCTCATGACGACCAGCGCGGTCTCCGGGCGAACGGCGGCGACCGCGCGCAGCAGCGTTTCCTGTGTCTGGGGCAGGCCGGTTCCGGTACGGTCCTCGGTCTCACGGCCGTTGATCATCGGGTGGTTGCCGAGGACGACGATCGCCACGTCGGCCTCCTTCGCGGCGGCCCGTGCTTCGGCCGCGCCGTCGCGCAGCAGCTCGCGCTGCCACCGCTCGGCCATCTCGGGGGTACGGGCGGTGACGCGCACCCGGCCGTCGGTGGGATCGAGGGCGGCGTAGCGGCCGGTGAAGACGTTGCGCAGCAGGAAGGTGTCGTTGTCGCCGCCCGGGTCCGGTTCCAGACGGAAAGTTTCCTTGATGAACCAGGTCTTGAGCACCGTCCGGTCCGCGACGAGTGAGGCGTCGTCCTGGAGACTGAGGTAGCGGCCGGTGTCGGCGTCGCGCAGGGTGAGGACGCCATCGCCCCACTCCTCGGCGTCGAAGGCGGTCCCGCCCAGAGGCTCGCCGGTGGTGCGGGATCGCAGCGTGATCCGGTCGGCGCCCGGCACACAGGCCACCTCGCCGCTGTCTTCTCCGAGGGCGGTGCGCAGGCCGGCCGCGACGCCGACCTGGTACGGCAGGGTGCCGCTGTACCAGTCCTCGTACAAGGTGTCGGCGTGTGGCCCGATGACGGCGATCCGCGGTGCGCGGTTCGGGTTCAGGGGCAGCAGCCCATCGTTCTTGAGCAGCACCACGGACTCGGTCGCGGCACGCAGGGCGAGGGCGCGGTGCTCGGGGCTGTCGATCGCCTCCGGGCCGATCGCGGCGTACGGGTCGAGGTCGGGGTCGAACTCGCCGAGGCGGAAGCGCAGTTGCAGCTGACGGCGCACCGCCCGGTTCACGTCCTCCTCCTCGATCAGTCCGCGCTCCAGCGCCTCGCGCAGTCGGCCGATCACGGTGGCGCTGTCCTCGCGGTGGTCGGTGAAGCTGTCGATGCCGGCCTTCAGCGCGGCGGCGTGGGAGGTGGGGTGGTCCTCGAAGTAGTGCTCCAGTTCCACCAGGTTGCAGGGTGCTTCCTCGTCGCTGACCACGAACAGTTCGTGGCCGGTGGTCCGGGCCCAGGTCCGCAGCTCCGTCTCGATGAGCGGGCTGACGTGGCAGGGGCGGCCGTTGAGCAGGTTGTAGGCGGCCATCGCGCCGGTGGCCGCGCCGGAGGCGACGACCGGGCGGAAGGCGGCCAGGTCGTACTCGTGCAGCACACGGGGGCGCAGGCCGGAGGAGGTGACGCAGCGATCCGTCTCGTTGTTGTAGGCGAGGAAGTGCTTGAGCACCGGGGCGACGCGCAGGAAGTCGGGATGGTCGCCGGCCAGGCCCTGGCAGTAGGCGGTGGCGAGGCGCGCGGTGTGCAGCGGGTCCTCGGAGTAACCCTCTTCGTTGCGGCCCCACCTCGGATCGCGCAGCAGGTTCACCACCGGCGCCCAGGTCTGGAGGCCGTTGGTGCCGGACCCGGTCGAGGTCGGCCGGTGCCGGTGGAAGGCGCGCACTTCGACCGACACCGCCTCGGCAACGGCACGCACCAGATCCTCGTCCCATGCGGCTCCCAGCCCCACCGCCTGCGGAAAGACGGTCGCCACTCCCAGCCAGGCCACCCCGTGCAGCGCTTCCGTTCCGGTGCGGAACGAGGCGATGCCCAGGCGTGGGACGGCCGGGACGTACTGATGCAGCATCGCGACCCGCTCGTCCAGTGTGAGCCGGTCCAGCAGGTCGCCGACGCGCTCCCCGAGCGGAAGCGCGGGATCACGGAACGGCAGCCGGACGCCAGCGGCGGAAAGGGAGGGAGATCCCACGAGTCAGACCCCTCAACAGACGGATGTGGATGGCGGGCTGAAGGCCGGAATGTCGAAGCGCATCGACGCTGCCACCGCCGTGGCGGGGCTGTCAATGACCTGCATAAAGAAACTTTCGTTGTGTTCAGCCTCTTGTTTCGCCCGAAACGTGTCCATTACCTTTCGCCCTGCAAGTGAAGCGCTTCGACGCTTCTCCAGGGGAAGGGCCGCCTCCATGACGCACGAGTTGAACCGCACAAGCTTCGTCGGCGCAGCAGCCACGGTCGCGGGAACGGCCGCACCGACACCATTGCTGTCCGGCTGAGGGGGTGTCGGACTATGCCGCCACGTGACAGGGATCGCTCCCCCGCCACGGCTGCGACGGCCGTCGGCCTTCACCTCCTGGCGGCGCCGGTGCCGGCCACCCGCCGGAGCACGACCCGACTCCCGTACCGGAGAAGCAGCCATGACCACCCGCAGCATCACCGACCGCCTGAGCGGCCTCGCCTTCGGCGGGGACTACAACCCCGAGCAGTGGGACGAGCCCGTCTGGAAGGAGGACGACACACTCATGCGCAAGGCCAGGGTCAACCTGGTCACCGTGGGCGTTTTCTCCTGGGCCCTGCTCGAACCGCAGGAGGGCCGCTACGACTTCGCCTGGCTCGACGCCCACATCGAACGCCTGCACGCGAACGGCGTGGCCATCGACCTCGCCACCCCGACCGCCTCCCCGCCGCCCTGGTTCACCCTCACCCACCCCGACGCACTGCCGGTCACCCCCGACGGCACCCGCCTCACCCACGGCAGCCGCGACACCTACTGCCTGGCCGCGCCCGCCTACCGCAGCGCCGCCCGCCGGATCGCCTCCGCCCTGGCCGAACGGTACGGCCACCACCCCGCCCTCGCGCTGTGGCACGTGCACAACGAGTACGCCACCCTCTGCTACTGCGAGTACGCCGCGGCGGCCTTCCGGGAGTGGCTGCGCGCGCGCCACGGTTCGCTGGACGTCCTCAACGAGGCGTGGGGAACGGCCTTCTGGAGCCAGCGCTACACCTCCTGGGAGCAGGTGCTGCCGCCACGCGCGACGCAGTGGCACAAGAACCCGGGCCAGACCCTGGACTTCCGCCGTTTCTGGTCCGACGAGACAATCGCCGCCTTCCGCGAGCAGCGCGACGCCATCCGCGCGCACAGCGACCGGCCGGTGACGACCAACCTGATGCTGCCCGCCTACCAGAACCTGGACCTGTGGGCCCTGGCCCGCGAACTCGACGTGGTCGCCTCCGATCACTACCCAGGGTCACCGGGTCTGGACGCCGCCGCCGACGTCGCCTTCCACGCCGACCGCACCCGCTCCCTGGCCGGCGGTCGCCCGTGGCTGCTGATGGAACAGGGCACCAACACCGTCTACGACGGTGACCGGGTGCTCGGCAAGGAGCCCGGGGAGATCCTGCGCCACACCCTCGGCCACATCGCGCGCGGTTCGGAGGGCGCCCTCTTCTTCCAGTGGCGGCAGTCCCGGGCCGGCGCCGAGACATGGCACTCGGCGATGGTGCCGCACGCGGGGCCCGGCAGCCGTATCTTCCGGGAGGTCACACAGCTCGGCGAGGCGGTCGCCCGGCTCGGCGAGCTGGCGGGCTCGACGGTCGACGCGTCCGTGGCCGTCCTGCACGACGCGGACGCCTGGTGGGCGTTGAGCGTCGACGGCCTGCCCTCCGCCGGCCTCGGTTACCACAAGGAGCTGAGCCGAGCGCACCGGGCGTTGTGGGACGCCGGGGTCACGGTCGACTTCGCCCATCCCGAGCACGAGTTGAACCGCTACGCGCTCGTCATCGCCCCGGCCCTGTTCCTCCTTTCCGACGCGGGCGCCGAGAACCTGCGCCGCTACGTCGCCGACGGCGGGACGCTCCTCGTCCAGCACGCGAACGGATGCGTCGACGACCGCATGCAGGCCCGGCTCGGCGGCTATCCCGCCGGGCCGCTGCGCGACGCCCTGGGCATCCGTGTCGAGGAGCACCGACCGCTGCGGGCGGATGAACGGATCGCCCTGTCGGACGGGTCGTTGGGCACGGTCTGGAGCGAGTCCCTGCACACCAAGGGCGCCGAGACGCTCGCCGCCTACACCCACGGCATGCTGGCCGGCAGCCCGGCGCTGACCCGGCACCGATTCGGAACCGGACAGGGCTGGTATCTCTCCACTCGCCTCGACGACGCCGACTACGGCGTTCTGATCCGCCGACTGCTCGACGAGGCCGGTGCCGGCCCGGAAGCGCCGGGTCTGCCGGGCGGTGTGGAAGCCGTCACCCGGCACGCGCCCGACGGCCGCCGCTGGCAAGTTCTGATCAACCATGGCGCGGACGCCGTGCCCCTGCCGGAGCCCGTCCACGACCTGCTCACCGACACCACGGCCCATGAGCTGCCACCCGGTGGTTGCGCAGTGCTGCGCAGGCCATGACACCCGACACCTCGAAAGGACCTGGTGACTTGTCAGACACCGGACCCGCCAACCCCGTGATCCCCGGCTTCCACCCCGATCCCAGCATCTGCCGGGTGGGCGACGACTACTACCTCGTCTGCTCGAGCTTCGAGTACTTCCCCGGTGTGCCCGTCTTCCACAGCCGTGACCTGGTGCACTGGACGCAGATCGGCAACGCTCTGGACCGGCCGAGCCAGCTGCCTCTGGCGGCCGACGTGCCGTCCTCCGCCGGGATCTACGCCCCCACCCTGCGGTACCACGACGGACGCTTCTGGCTGATCGTCACCAATGTGAGCAAGGGCGGTGGCAACCTGGTCGTCACCGCCACGGACCCGGCCGGACCGTGGTCGGATCCCGTCCGGCTCCCCGGCGTGCCCGGCATCGATCCCGACCTGGCCTGGGACGAGGACGGCACCTGCTGGTGCACCGTCGCCGGGATCGCGCAGGTCCGCATCGACCCGCACACCGGTCGGACGTACGGACCACCGCAGGAGCTGTGGTCCGGCACACCCGGCGCCAAGGCGCCGGAGGCGCCGCATCTGTACCGGATCGGCGACTACTGGTACCTGCTCATCGCCGTGGGGGGCACCGAGCGCGGCCACGGCGTGGCGATCGCCCGCGGCCGTACGCCGAGCGGCCCGTTCGAGCCCTGCCCGGCCAACCCGATCCTCACCCACCGGAGCACCGACCATCCCGTGCAGAACACCGGGCACGCCGATCTGGTCCAGGCCCCGGACGGCTCGTGGTGGATGGTGCTGCTCGGGGTACGGCCGGGCGGCGGCACGCCCGGCTGGCACGTACTCGGCCGGGAGACCTTTCTGGCGCCGGTGACCTGGGTGGACGGCTGGCCAGTCGTCGGCGAGGTCGCACTTGACCTGCCGGAGCTCCCTTGGCCCCTTGTCCCCGGCCCCGTCGAGGAGCAGCGGGACGACTTCGACCTGAGCGAACTGCGGCCGTTGTGGATCTCTGTGCGGGACCGCCCGGCAGAGCACTGCACCACCAAGGAGCGCCCCGGATGGCTGACGCTGCGCGCGCGGGGCGGCTCCCTGGACGAGCCCGACGTCGTCTTCACCGGCCGGCGTCAGCAGCACCTGTCGTGCCGGGCGCGCACCCTGGTCGATCCCTCGGAGGGACGCGGCGGCCTGGCCGTGCGGCTGGACGAGCGGCACCACTACGCCATCGAGGTGTCCGGGGGCGAGGTGCGGGTGGTCGCGCGCGTCGGCTCCCTGCGCACGGTGGTGGCCGCACAGCCCGTACCCGACGGGCCGGTGGTCCTCGGCCTCATGATCGGCGACCCGCCGCCTCCGCACGACGCCCGCACCGGCCCCGACACCGTCTCCTTCGGCGTCGAGCAGCCCGACGGCACCCTCAGCGTGCTCGCGACGCTCGACGGCCGCTACCTGTCGACCGAGGTCGCCGGCGGCTTCACCGGCCGCGTCATCGGCATGTACGCCGCGGCCGGCACCGTCCATTTCGACTGGTTCGACTACGAGCCCATCAGCCGCTGAACCGGCACCACCCAATGGACCTGCACGGACAGGCAGGGCCGACTGTGGCGGCTGATCGCCAGGGATCGGATCACCATCCGCACGACCGACCGAAAGGAACGGCACGTGAAGGACATACGGCAACCCGCGCACCACCGGAACCGGGGTCCTGGACGCCTGGCGGCCCTGCTGCTGGCGCTGCTCGTCATCCTGGGGCTGTCCGGTGGCAGCGCGTCCGCCGCGCCCGACGGCACCAGGGAGCCATCGCGGGCGGCGGTGAGGGTTCCGGCCGCCGCCAAGGACGCCGTGGCGGCGATGCAGCCCAGCTGGAACCTGGGCAACAGCCTGGACGCGATTCCGGACGAGACGTCCTGGGGCAACCCGAAGGTCACCAAGGACCTGTTCGACACCATCCGCGCGCAGGGCTTCCGCAGCGTCCGCATCCCGGTGACCTGGAACGACCACCAGTCAGCCACCGCCCCCTACACCATCGACGCCGCCTACATGAGCCGCGTCAAGCAGGTGGTGGACTGGGCGCTGGCCGACGGCCTCTACGTCGTGCTCAACGTCCACCACGACTCGTGGCAGTGGATCTCGAAGATGCCCACCGACCATGACAACGTGCTCGCCCGCTTCAACGCCACCTGGACCCAGATCTCCTCGACGTTCCGGGACGAGCCGCGCACCCTGCTCTTCGAGAGCGTCAACGAGCCGGTCTTCGACAACGCCACGGACGCGCAGAAGACCCAGCTCCTGAACGAGCTGAACACCTCCTTCCACAAGGTCGTCCGCTCCTCAGGCGGCGGGAACACCGACCGCCTGCTCGTCCTGCCCACGCAGGCCTGCACCCCGTCCCAGACCCTCATGGACGACCTGTCCACCACGATCGGCGCACTGCGCGACAGCAACCTGGTCGCCACCGTGCACTACTACAGCTGGTACCCGTTCAGCGTGAACATCGCGGGCGGTACCCGGTACGACGACAACGCCCAGAAGGACCTGACCGACGCGTTCGCCCGCATGCGCGACACGTTCGTCGCCAAGGGCATCCCCGTCTACCTCGGCGAGTACGGTCTGCTCGGATATCCCGACGACAACCACCCCTCCCGCATCGAGCGGGGCGAGGCACTGAAGTACTACGAGCATGTCGGGTACGCGGCACGCGCCGCCGGTGTCACCACCGCCCTGTGGGACCCCGGCTTCGCCTACCTGAACCGCTCCACCATGCAATGGCGCGACCCCGCCCTGTTCGCCTGGATCAAGTCCGGCTGGACCACCCGCTCGGCTACGGCCTCCTTCGACAAGGTCTTCGTACGGAAGTCGAGCCCGATCACCGCCCAGACACTCACCCTCAACCCGAACGGCACCACTTTCCAGGGCCTGTGGCAGGGCGACACCAAGCTGGTCGAGGGACGGGACTACTCCGTCTCCGGCGATCAGCTCACCCTCACGGCCGCCGCGCTGACCCGGCTGACCGGCAACCGGGACTACGGGGTCAACGCAACGCTCCAGGCCCGGTTCTCCGGCGGGCTGCCCTGGCAGATCGACATCATCACCTATGACCCTCCGGTGCTGTCGAACGCCTCCGGCACGACCGGCTCGTTCACCATCCCCACGCAGTACCGGGGTGACGTGCTGGCGACCATGGAGGCCAAGTACGCCGACGGCAGCAACGCCGGTCAGGCCACCTGGACTCCGTTCCAGGAGTTCAACGCGGCCTTCTCGCCGGACTACCCGGGCGGCAAGACCATCCTGACCTCCGACTTCCTGAACGCACTCCGCGACGGCGCACCGGTGACGCTGACGTTCCACTTCTGGAGCGGCGCCACCGTCACGTACCACGTCGCCAAGTCCGGATCCTCGGTCACCGGCACGACATCCTGACCGACCGGCCCGTCGCCCTGGTTGCCCGCTCCCCGGGCAGCCAGGGCACACCCGCGACTCCGCGCGACCTCACTCCTCCTTCGGCACAGCCGTGCTCTCCCGGACGGTGAGGGTCGTCGCGATCTCCAGTCCGAGCCGCGGCACATCGTCGCCGCGGCCGAGCGCCAGGGCCAGCTCGGTGGCGGCTGTCGCCATCTCGGCCAGTGGCTGATGGACAGTGGTCAGGGGAGGATCCGCACAGGCCACGGCCGGGACGTCGTCGTAGCCCACCACGCTGAGATCGTGCGGGATGCGCAAACCGAGCTCGCGCGCGGCCTGGTAGACGCCGAGCGCCTGCATGTCGTTCGCGGTGAACACCGAGGTGGGGCGATCAGGGCGGGACAACAGCTCGCGCGCCGCGGTGTACCCGTGTTCGCGCGTGAGCTGGGTCTTCACCACCAGTTCGGGTGCCATCGGCAGACCGGCCTCCGAGAGAGCGGAGAAGTAACCGGACAGCCGGGCGCGGCAGTAGGGGTGATCCGGCCCGCTGATCATGGCGATGCGCCGGTGTCCCAGGTCGAGCAGATGCCGGGTCGCCGTCTGGCCGCCCCGCCAATTCGTGGCGCTGACGAACGGCGCGTCGTCGGGCAGCTCGTCGATCGGGTCGAAGACGACGAACGGGATGCCATTCGCTTCAGCTGTTCCCGCTCCGCTTCGGAGAGCTGTGCCACCGACAGAACGCAATGGGGGCGCCGTCCGACCGTGTCGTCGATCCGCGGGCGCGAGTCTCGTCCGACACGCCGGACCTGCCGTTGAGGACCTTCGACACGGTGGGAACCGAGACGCCCGCCGACTCGGCGATGTACGCGATCGTCACCAACGCGGGTCCCGCGCCACCCTCACTGTCGTCATCCGCCGAAGATCTTCCCGATCGGTTGTCCGGCACAATCGCCTTTCCCCGTCGCCTCGCCTGCTCCCGCCGCCATTCTGACACCTCCCGTTGAGCGCTTGTGACGGCCAGGAACGCGCCGTCGATGTCAGCGGTCAATGGGGCTTCGGAGCCCACGGGCCCACGCGCAGCGCTCGCGGCTACGAGGCGCCGTCCCGGTCCAGGTGCTCGCGCAGCCACTGCTCGGTGGTGCTGACGTGCATGAGGGCGGCGGCCTGCGCGAGGGCGGCATCGCCGGCGGCCAGCGCGTGGTAGATCGCCTTGTGCTCGGCCAGCGTGCGGCCGGCGGCATCCTCGTCGACCAGTCCGCGCCAGACACGCGCGCGCAGCGTCCGGCTCGCGATGCCCTCCAGCAAAGTGGCGAGCGTCGCGTTGCCCGTGGCCGCGATCACCGCGCGGTGGAACGCGGCGTCGTGCTCGTTGAGCTCCTCGACGTCGTCGCGGGCCGCCTGCATGGCCTCCAGGTGTCGCTCCACCTCCGCGAGCCCCTCGGCCGAGATGCGGCCGGCGGCCAGGCCGGTGGCGACTGGCTCGAACAGTCGGCGGACCTCGGTGAGTTCCAGCAGAGTGTCGCCGCGCAGCAACTCCACTGCGGATCCGATGCCGCTCAGCAGCAGTTCCGGTTCCAGGCTGGTCACGTACGTGCCGTCGCCGCGCCGGATCTCCAGCACCCGCGAGACAGCCAGCGCCTTGACCGCCTCCCGCATCAGATTGCGGGACAGCCCCAGCTCCGCGGCGAGCTGCTGTTCGGGCGGCAGCTTGGCACCCGGGGGAAGCTCGCCCGACTGGACGAGCTCCCTGATGCGGTCGATGGCCTTGTCGGTGAGTGACATGCCGCGCTACCCCCTGCTCATCCCCGAGCGTCGGCAGCGTACCAATACATCCCACAGCCCAGGAAGGAGCGGAGTGATCGCATCATCAGGGTTCGCATCGACTTCCCCGTACCCGCAGGTGATCGCGTCTCGGTCACTTTTGCGCGCGAGAGGTACGGACACCATTTCCGTGGCACCCTATAAATTCATCCCATGTCTCCTCGGGGGATCGCCATGGCTGCACAAGCCACGGGCACGCGCTCGCGCCGGCCGCGTCCGTCCTGGTCACAGGGGTGTGAACGTCCACAGCAGGTTGGTGCTGCTTCCGTAGGTCCACTGCTTGGTGACCGACCCCGAGGGATGTCATCGGCGTCAGCGCCAGTCTGGAGGAGTCCGGGAGCGAGGTGGAGAAGGATGTCCTCGCCGCGGGACGCACCTTCGAGGCGATCCGCACCGACTTCGCCGACATCGACGCCGTACGTGCTCTGGGCGCGGACCTCGCCGCACGGGCGCGGCCGGTGGACATCCTGGTCAACAACGCCGGCACCATCCGTCGCGCACCCGCGGCCGAACACACCGACACCGACTGGGACAGGGCGGCATCACCGTCCCCGGCTACACGGTCGCCAAGCACGGCATCGCCGGCCTGACCAAGGCCCTGGCCAACGAGTGGGCACCGCACGGCGTCAACGTCAACGCTCTCGCCCCGGGCTACATCGCGACTGACAACACCCAGGCACTGCAGGACGATCCGGTGCGCAGCAAGGCGATCCTGGACCGCATCCCTGCCGGGCGCTGGGGTACCGCCGACGACCTCGCGGGCGCCACCGTGTTCCTGGCCTCCGACGCGGCCGCCTATGTCCACGGCACCGTGCCTCCGGTCGACGGCGGATGGCTGGGACGGTGACCCCCGATCCGGCCTCGACGTCGTCTACGTGCACGATCCCGACGCCCGCTGGCGGCAGGCCGCCGAGGAAGCCCTGCCCATCCTCGCGGACCTGCGCGACCAAGGTGATCGGCGCGATCGGTACCGGCATGAACCAGTCAGCCATGCTCGCCCGCTTCCTGCGCGAGACCGCGGCCGACGTGGTGATGCTGGCCGGACGTTACACGCTCCTTGACCAGTCGGCGCTGGACGACGTGCTGCCCGCCCCGCAGGACCACGGCAAGAGCGTCGTCGCCGTCGGCGTGTTCAACTCGGGCCTGCTTTCCCAGGAACGGCCGGCGCCGGGCATGAAGTACGACTACAAGGACGTCCCTCCGGACTTGGTCGCCCGTCCCTGGCCATCGCCGAGGTCTGCGAACGTCACGGCACAACCATGCCCGCCGCCGCGATCGCTTTCCCCTTCAGCCATCCCAGTACCGTCAATGTCACCCTGGGAATGAGGGACCGGGAACAGGTCAGCCGCAATGTGCAACTCCACTGTCGGGGCGTGCCCGAAGGCCTCTGGGACGATCTTCCCGCCCAGGGTCTGATCAGGCCGGACGTACCCACGCCCCGGTGATCCTGCTGTTCACTCGGCTCCGGGGCTGAGCAGCCGCGCCCTTGGGAGCCGTCGATCACGGGTTCACGGCGCCGGCCCTGACGACCGTGGACCCGTTCAGGAGTGGTCGTCGGGTACGGCAGCCCCAGGCGCGGCAGGAGTTCAGTTTCCGTCCGCTCCCGACCACTTGTGTTAACGGTCACATCACCGCATGATTGTGGCGTCGGAATCCGAAGTGTCAAGAGTTCGCGCAGCATGGATTTCTCCGGGCTTCGTCCGCCCGACCGGGCCCGGCGGCCGCGCAGATGATCGCTGAGGATGGACCCGCGCCTGAGTGACCGGTCACATAGCCGCACCGACAAGGAGCAAGGAGCCAGCCATGCCGAACGGCTACCGCCGCCTTCCCGGAGTCGGCACAGCTTGATGTGCGCGGCCCCTGACACCAGTGGCGCCCCCACCGTGACCATCCGCGATGTCGCGCGGGAAGCCGGCGTCTCCCACCAGACGGTCTCCCGCGTCATCAACGGCCACTCCGCCGTGGCCGATGCCACCCGTCACCGGGTCGAAGCCGCCATCGATTCGCTCGGATTCCGGCCCAACCACGCAGCCCGCGAACTCGCGGGCAAGGCAGCCCGCTCACTGACCGTCCTCACCAGCGACACCAGCCTGTACGGGGCCGCCTCGACACTGCGCGGCATCGAAGAGGCCGCCCGAGCCGCCTCATTCGCGGTCGCGGTCAGTGTGCTGGACCGCCACGCCCATCCGGACCGGGCCGAGTTACGCGCCCGCCTCGCTCGGCCGGGCGAACCCGTCGTGGTCATCGCCTTCGACGCCCCCGGGGTGCATGCTCTGCGGCTGCTGCCCGCGGACACACCGGTGGTGGCCGCGGTAGAGCGCCCCTCCGGCAGCGAGCCGGTTTCGTCTCGGCCGCAGGCCTGGCTGGACGACCGGCTCGCCGCCGCCCACGCCACCCGCCATCTGCTGGGCCTGGGCCACCGCACGGTGCACTACCTGGCGCTGCCTTCCTCGACCGCGGACGTGGCCCAGCGCACGCAGGGCTGGCTGGACGCGCTGCGCGCGGCCGGTGCCCCGGAACCGCCCGTGGTGGAAGGCGGCTGGACGCCGCGTACCGGCTACCTTGCCGCGCGGGAGCTGGTCGCGGACCGGTCGGTGACCGCGGTGCTGTGCGGCAACGACGACGTGGCCGCCGGGGTGATGCGGGCGGCCCGCGAAGCCGAACGTCACATCCCCGACGACTTGAGCGTGGCCGGCTTCGACGACGTACCCGTTGCGGCCTTCCTCGCCCCAGCGCTGACCACGGTCCGACTCGACTTCGCGGGGCTCGGCCGCACCTGCTTCGGACTGCTGCACCGGCTGCTCGCCCCCGCGGCACCCGCTCCCGACCCCTGCGACGAGCCCGCCCTGATCGTCCGCGAGAGCACCGGCCCGTGGCACGGCGCCGGCGAATAAAGGCAGCGCGAGTGCCGTTCCGGCCACGTAAGCCAAGTGCCGGACACACAAACAGCCTTCATCGGCCATCGGCGGGCTGGTTGGCGCAAGGGGTGTTGACGTCCCACGGAGTCCGCCTATCATCCATGCTTGTCCGGCCTTCCGATTGCTGTTCGATATCCCGAACGACAATCCGGAGTGGACAGGTTTGTGTCGGCCCCACAGACCACCGTTGACAGCCATATCCGGTGAGGTTCCCCCCTACATCACCGTGCCGGAGTTCGAAGACACGGGCGGCGACGTTCAGGGGAGCCATCCCCAGCCGACACAGGGAGCTTCCCCGTACCCGCACCCGACCGGCGACCGCGGCCACCCGGCCGTCGGGGCCGTCAGCAGCCTTCCTCAACACGGGCATGACCGCACCACAGCCGTCATTGGGAGCGCTCCCAATGAGAACGTCTCGACCTCCAAGGAGAACCATGACTGTTGTGAAGCCACCCGGCCGATACCGAACCCTCGCGTTAGGGCTGCTGGCCGCCGGCGTGATGGCGGTGGCCGGGACCGCCGCGCCCGCGTCCGCCACTGCCGCTGCCGCTGACTCCGGCGCTGCCGCTGACTCCGTTCAGGCGTCCACCCTGGGCGCTCAGGCGGCCCAGTCCGGGCGGTACTTCGGGGCCGCCGTGGCCGCCGGAAAGCTCGGCGACGGT
>NZ_JBIRSJ010000037.1:0-41608 GCF_044334165.1 Streptomyces sp. NPDC020845
GTCAGCGCGGCGGCGCGGGTGAGGTCGGAGTGGCTGGTGCGGGTGGAGCGGTAGAAGCCGGTGAACTTGCCGGTTTCGCCCATGCGGGCGGCGGCCGCGTGGCGCGGGGTGCCGAAGGTGTGGTCGGCGACGTGGTTGACGAGTTCCTGGCCGGCCCAGGAGGCGCTGCCGTCCTTGCCGTCGCCGTTGTACGCGACGTACACGCCGGTGTCCCGGTCGGGCAGCAGCGCGAGGTTGTCGTGGAAGCCGGGGATGTCACCGTCCTTGACCAGCATGCGGTGGCCGTCCCGATCACGCTGCTCAAGGATGTAGCCGATGCCGGGCAGCCTGGGGTCGTTGGCGAACTGGCGGTGCTGCATGGCCCGGGTCAGCCGCTCACCGAGCACCCGGTGGCCGTCGAGGCTGCCGCCCGCGAGCTGGGCGAGCATCAGCCGCCCCATGTCGGTGGCGGTGGTGACGGCCGCGGCGCCGGTCGGGGTCCAGGCGCCGTACTGGCCCTCGGCGGGCACCTGCCGCTTGCCGTCGGGGCGGTAGCCGTCGGCGCGTGCGGTGGCGATGGCGGCGGGGTGCGGCTGGGCGAAGGAGGTGCGGGTCATCCCGAGGGGCCGCAGGATGTGGCGGTCGACGTACGCGGCGAAGGGCTCGCCCGAGGCCAGCTCGACCAGGTATCCGGCCAGCGCCACGCCGTAGTTGTCGTAGCTGGACACCTTGCCCGGCGGGCGCACCCGGGGCGGCTGGTGTTCGGCCAGGCTGTCGCGGAGCCGCTCGGCCCGGCCGGGCGCGGCCCCCTCGCGGCGCCGTCGTGCTGCCAGGCAGCGCCGAACACCTTCTTCCCCGACCGTTTGAACAGGGTGTCATCGACCGCGACCTGCAGCGGTGCACCGTCCGGGAGAAGACGTGCCACGACCAGAGCCGCCAGGGCGAGGCCGACCTCGTCGGCCGACCAGCGGGTGGTGGAGAACAGGCGGTGACACCGGGCGTGGTGCCACACCCGCTCCAACCCCGTGCCCAGCAACATTCCGCACACCGTGCGGCGGCGCGTCTGTGTGATCAGCCCGGTCAGCAGAACACAGGACGTGCGGAACGTCGGAGTGGTGAAGCAGGAACGGCAGACAGCCAGCAAAGCGGATAAGGACGGCGGTATCGTGCCCACTGGAAGCATCGGCGGATCACTCTCAACTGGGTGAAACAGACACCGCCGATGCTTCTGCCTACCTGTCACATTCCATGACCAGTACAGTCTCGCGCCACCCAATCGAGCGCATCAACGAACACCCGTCCACCGACCCAGTGATCCCAAAAGTGCGAAACACGAGGGACTCTGTCGCCCGATTCAGTCGACCTGGCGAAACCGGCGGACCGCTGGCGGGGAACGCCCAGGTGGCGCTGATCGAGTCGGTCCTCAACGCGGATCGGGCGACAGAGTCCCACAGGGTGGCAGGTGCCGTGCGAGAGCGGAGAGCACGGCACGATCAGCCCATGAGAGCCGCGGCCGCTCGATCTGCCGGCGAAGCACAGCGACCTCATGGCGAAGGGCAAGGATCTCGGCGTTGTTCGCGGCGGTCGATCGGCTCAGCAGGAGGAGGCAGCCCAGTAGTCGGCAGAAGATCAGGTAGAGCAGTCGCAGACCCACGATCAGTGATCATGCCCATACTTGAGCGATCGCAAAGCCCCAGGTCAACCTCCGTAGGGCAATAAAGACACCTTTCAGGCTTTCCGCTTGCCGGGGCGGGTCAGCGAACGGCGTCGGCGTGGCGGCTTGCGGCCCTGCAGACCGAGCTCCGCCATGATCTCGGCGACGGTGTTCTGCGACACCTGCCATCCCTCCTCCCACAGGTCCAGCGTGATCCTCGGCGAGCCGTACGTCTGTCCCGAGCGGTCGAAGAAGTAGCGGATCCGCTCGGCCAACACCGCCCGCC
Source organism: Streptomyces sp. NPDC020845 (assembly GCF_044334165.1). NCBI lineage: Bacteria > Bacillati > Actinomycetota > Actinomycetes > Kitasatosporales > Streptomycetaceae > Streptomyces > Streptomyces sp. NPDC020845. The sequence continues at coordinate 1,920 of NZ_JBIRSJ010000037.1, forward strand.
TGGCCTCGCGCTTCGTCGGCTCGGACGGCCGGCGGCGCCACTTGTAGAACCACGCCTCCGACATGCCGAGCGCCCGACAGGAGGTGCGGTGCGGAACGCTGTGCACGGTCTTCTGGTCGCTGATCACCCCGACGAGCACCGCCGGGTCCGCCACAGCTACTTCACCCACAAGACCATGCAGCGTTTGAGCACGTCACGCTCCATGGCCAGCTCCTTGTTGTCCCTCTTCAGCTGGGCGTTCTCCCGCCGCAGCCGCGCGAGTTCCTCGCTCTCACCCACCGGCCCGGCCCCGCCGGCCCCGCGGGCCCGGGACACCCAGCTGGCCAGCGTGGTCTCGTTGATCCCCAGATCCTTCGCGACCTGCGCGATCGGCTTGCCAGTCTCGGTGACGATCCGCACAGCCCCCTCACGGAACTCCGTGTCGAACTTCCGTCTCTTGCCCGCCATGACTCCCAACTTCCCCTGCAGCTGTGGTCTCTACGCTAAGAGGGAAAGGTCACAGGCCCTGGCCTTCTGGAGCTGAAGCCGGCGTTGCGGTGGTCTCCGGCGTCGGAGGACGCGGTGTGTGCCGGGCCGCTGGGGGCCGGTGCGGGTGGTGGCAATAGGCGCCACCACCCGCCGGGCACGCACTGTCGGCAGGCCGCTCGCCGCTGGAACCGCTGGTTGAGGCCGCTGTCGCGGGCGTACGAGGATGGCCTCGACGACTTGCTCACCTCGCCGACCGGGCGGCCGGAGCGGGTGTGGAGGTCGGGCCGGAGGTGTGGCCGAGGATGGTCCGCGCATGGCAGGTGGTGGGTTCGTCGTGCGTCGGGTTGGTGTCGCCTGTGGTCAGGCTGCGCGCACGGTGGTGCGGCGGGGGATGAGGGTGGGGGCGAAGGTCCGGGTCTCGGCGGGTGCGCCGTTGATGAGGTCGATGAGTTGGTCGACGGCTGCGGTGGCGATGGCGTCGAAGGGGACGCGAACGGTGGTGAGCGGCAGGGCCAGACGGGCGGCGAGGGGGATGTCGTTGTAGCCCGCGACGGAGAGGTCTTCGGGTACGCGCAGGCCGGCGCGTTGGACGGCGGCGAGCACGCCGATGGCGGTGTTGTCGTTGACGGCGAACACCGCCGTGGGCCTCGGGGTGAGGGCCAGCAACTGCTGGCCGGCTTCCTCGCCGCTTTCCATGCTGAAGGTGGAGGGCAGGATCAGCCGTTCGTCGAGGGGGAGCCCGGCTTCCCGGAGTGCTTCCTGGTAGCCCGCGCGGCGCCCCAGGGCGCTGGAGGCGTAGGTGGGGCCGGCGATCAGGGCGATGCGCTGGTGGCCGAGGTCGATGAGGTGGCGGGTGGCGAGATAGCCGCCGAGGTGGTCGTCGCCCACCGCGGCCGAGCTCTCCCCGTACCTGCGCAGGGCCAGGACGTGTGGCACACCCTTGTGCGTCAGGTCCTGGCAGAAGCCGCCGTCGGTGCGGGCGGTGGTGAGGATCAGGCCGTCGACGCGGCGCTGGAGCAGGACGTCGCCGTTCTCGTGTTCGCGGGCGGGGTCGTCGTGGGTGGTGGCGACCAGTGTGTGGTAGCCGCGCCTGAGACTGGCGGCCGCGACCTCTTCGTACAGCATGGCCATCACGGTGTCGGTGAGGCGGGGAACCAGCACGCCGATGGTGTTGGTCTGCCGCCGGCGGAGGTTGGACGCCACGGGATTGGGGGCGTAGCCGATGGCGTCGGCGACCTCGCGGATCCGTGCGGCGGACGGGCTGCGGTAGAAACGGTGTTCGCGGTTGAGCGCGCGGGAAACCGTGGAGGGACTGACCCCGGCGGCCCTGGCCACATCGGCGATGGTCGGTGGTTTGTTACCGGCTGCCGCAGGCGTGGAGTCCCTGGCTTCCGGACTGCCCATCGTCTCGATGTCCCCTCTCCCGGCCCGTTCGACACGCGAAGCCTACCCCTTTGTGCAACTCGTTGGAAAACGATTGCACAACCGATGGGCGTCGTTGGTCCGGTAACGCCAACCCCGTCCGCGGAAGGAATCCGCGGACGGGGCGGGTCGGGCACGTGTTCAGGGCGACAGTTCCTCGAGGACTCTTCCCTTGGTCTCGATCGCGAAGACTGTGGTCACCAGGCCGCCGATGAGGGCCACGGCGGCGAAGGCCGTGAAGACGTACCGGATGCCGAGGTCGGCGACGATCCAGCCCACCATGACCGGTCCGATGGAGGATCCGGCCCTGAGCCAGGCGCTGCCGAAACCGGTACCGATGGCGCGCAGTCGGGTGGGGTAGAGCTCGGCGGAGTAGAGGTAGAGCGAGAAGGAGATGGTCTGCAGGATCGCGTAGGCGATGGGGGCGAGGACGACCACCTGGGTGGCGGTGGTCGCGCCGAGTGCTGTGAGCAGGAGCAGCGGCACGGTCGCGACCAGGAAGGCGGTGGCGTACCAGCGTTTGCGGCCGACCCGGTCGATCAGCAGGGCGCAGATGACGGAGGCGACGACGCCGACACCCGAGGTGATCCAGCCGTAGGCAAGGCTGGTCTCCAGCGGGAGGTGGAACACCTTCTTGTAGAGGGTGGGCAGCCAGGTGACCAGGCCGTTGTTGATCGTGTAAACACAGATCCACAGGACCCAGATCATGAGGGTCCGCTTGAGGTAAATGCCGCCGAAGAGCTCTCGCCAGCCCGAGCGGGCCGCGGACTTGGTGTCCACGGGACGGATGGTCGGCTCGGGCAGTGGAAGCCCCTGCCTGGTCGCGTCGTCCTCCAGCTTCCGGATGACGGCGTCGGCCTCCTCGTACCGCCCCTTGGCGGCGAGCCAGCGTGGGGATTCCGGCATCACCCAGCGCAGTGGGATGGCGAGCACGGAGGGGATGATGCCGACGACGAACAGGGCCTTCCAGCCGAAGATCGGCACCAGGAAGTATCCGGCGATCCCGGCGAACATGAGGCCGGTCGGAAAGATGACCTCGTACAGAAGGAAGAAGCGGCCGCGTTTGCGGGCGCCGATGAACTCATTGATATAGGCGCTGGCCACCGGGACCTCACCGCCGGTGCCGATGCCCTGGATGAAGCGGAACACCATCATGGACGTGCCGCTCCACGCGAACAGGCACGCGAGGTCCATCGACACGAAGAGCACGATGGTGATAAGCAGGGTGTGCAGGCGTCCGATCCGCTCCGCCAGCGCCCCGAAGACGAGCGCTCCGACCAGCTGGCCGAGATAGCCGGCCGACAGGATGAGCCCGACCTGGGACGAGCTGAGGTGCCAGGCGTCCACCAGTTCCGGCATCGCGAACGCGATGGCCAGGACGGTGTAGGCGTCGAAGAAGGTGGCGCTGCCGACGATGACGCGGATCAGCATCAGCCGGCGTGTGACGGGGAGTCGTTCGAGGCGGGCCACCAGTGCGGCGCTGGTGGCTCTTGCTGCTCCCGGGTCGGCGACAAAAGTTGTCATGTGGTTCCTCGCCGTTGAGGTGGGGTTGCTGGCCGGCGGGTGGGGACACAGGACCGGCAGCTTTCCGCTGCCGGTCCTGCCAGGGCCCGGCCGGGAGGTCCTGACCGGGTAGGGAAGACCGTGGATCTCGCCACGGCCGGGCGGGGCTGGGCGAGGTCTGGTGTCGAGCGGCGGGATGCCGGTCAGACGATCCCGGCCTGCTTGAGGGCGAACTCGATCTCGGCCACCGCGGTCTCGCCGAGCGGCTGCAACGGCTGCCGGACGGTGGCGTCCTTCAGGATGCCACGGGCCTTCAGGCCGATCTTGAGAGCGACGGTGCCCTCCATATGGGAGCCGCGGTGGTAGACGGCCTTGGTCACTGGCAGCAGCCGGTCGTGGACCTCTCGCGCCTTGGGGTAGTCCTTGGCCTTGCCGGCAGCGATGAGTTCGACCAGCGGCTCGGGGGCCAGGCCGCCGTAGCCGACGAGGGCGCCGTCGACATCGAACATGGTGTGCAGCAGGTATTCGTCGTGGCAGGTGAGGATCTGCAAGCCGGGGAAGTTCTCTCGCAGGACCGGGATCTCGGTGTCCCAGCGACGCATGTTGCGCACCCCGTTCTTGGTGGCCACCACGCCGGGCTGTGCCGCGATCTCCAGCTGGGTCTCCAGGTCGTATGTGGCCTTGGTGGCGTCCGGGTACTGGAACAGGATGCACTGCAGCCCGGACTCCTCGTGGATCGCCCGGTAGCGCTCCTGCGGCGCCCCGGGCTGGAAGCCGAAGCGCAGCCAGCCGTGCGAGGGGTAGACCAGGGCGCCGATCGCACCGGCCTCCGCCGCCCGCTTGGCCTCCAGGGCCGCGGTCTTCGTGCCCTCGCCGGTGATGCCCGCGATGATCGGCACCCTGTCGCCGACGGCCTCGACGAGCGTGCGGATGAGCGCCACCTGCTCCTCGGCCGTCAGGTAGGTGCCCTCACCGGCATGGCCGAGACAGACCAGGCCCTTGACCCCTTCGACGGAGATCAGCCAGCGCGCGAGGTCGGCGTTGGCCGCGTGGTCGACCTCGCCGTCGGCCGTGAACGCGGTGACCGGGGCGGGGACGAGACCGCGCAGATCCATGGGATTCATGACACGCACTCCTTGTGCAATCGATGACGGCATCGATTGCACAACGGGATGCCCAGCACGTCAAGGGGTGTGATGGTGAGAAACAGCGGTGTGGGTTGGGCGGTGCCGGGGCGAGTGTCCCGGCACCACGGTCCGCTGCGACGGGCGGGCCATGGCGGTGTTCTGCAATGGCGTCAATCCGGGAGCACCGTGGCAAGTGTCAGGAGGACCTGCACACCGCTGGTCTGGAGGCGGTGCCGAAGCTGTTGGTGAAGTGCGCGCCGCGGTCCCGGATGGGGAACCTGATTGTCTCGGAATGGTTGCCGAGGTGCATGCGGCAGCTGCGCGCTTGGCAGGCGATCCAGGCGCACGGCCACGTGTCCGCGGCGGAGACAGCGAGCGCCTGGTGCGCGCGCTTCGCCGCGCATTCCGAGATCCCGTTGGGCGTCTTTCTGCTCAACGGCGGCCCGGAGGCGATTTCGGCCGCTCGCTGATCCGGCCCGGTCCAGGATGCGCCCTAAACGCCCGCCCCGGGTGCGTCGGCCAGGAGTCGCGCGATGCCCGCGGGCCCGAAGACGTCCTGTGTGGCGAGGGCGATTCCGCCGTGCAGTCCGGAGCTGCCCTTGAGCTGTGTCGCGGTGATGGTCAGTTTGCGGGTGGCCAGGGGAAGGGCGCGCTGGTACACAGCGGCTCGTACGGCGGAGACCAGGTCGTCGCGGAGTTCGCTCAGCGGGCCGGCCAGGATCACGCTGCGCGGGTTGAACATATGGACCAGCATGGCCACCACCTCGCCGATCTCCGTGGCGGCCTGACGCACGGCATGCAGGGCCGTCGGGTCGCTGTTGGCGATGCGCTCGGCGAGCACGCGCGTGCCGTACAGCAGGTCGTCATCCGTTGACTCGGGGATGCCGAGGCCGCGCAGGACGGCCCGGTGGGAGGCGATCGCGCCGACGCAGCCGATGTTGCCGCAGACGCACAGGACGCTGCCGCCGCCGACGGCCCGGATATGGCCGATGTCGCCGGCGGCTCCGTCGGCGCCGCGGTACACCTGGCCGGTCGCGGTGATGAGCCCGGACCCGATGCCGGTGGAGATCTTGATGCACAGCAGGGGCGTCTCGGCCCCGCCCTGTACGGCTTCGCCCAGGGCCATCAGGTTGACGTCGTTGTCCACCACGGCGGGGGCGCGGAAACGTGTCCGGAGGTGGTCGGCGACGGGGTAGCCGTCCCAGCCGGGCATGCCGGTCGGCTGTACCGCGCAGCCCTGCTGGAAGTCGACCGGTCCGGGCAGGCCGATGACCACCTCGCGTACGCGGTCGGGATCGCGGTGGTGTTTCTCCAGCAGCTCTCGCAGCCGCTCGGTCACCGCGTCCAGCACCGCCTGCGGGCCGGCGTCGATCCGGATGTCGACCGTGCTCTGTGCGATGAGCCGGCGGGTGAGATCGGCGATGGCCACGTGGGAGGCGGCGGTGTCGACGTCCGCGACGACGACGGTTCCGGCCTGTGGGCTGATCGTCAGCACCCGGGGCGGCCGCCCCCGGACGGACCGCCTCGACTCGACCTCCTGCAGGATGCCGGTACCGACGAGGTGGTCGACCTGCTGGCCCACGGTGGACCGGGCCAGGCCGCTGCGCCGGGCGATTTCGGCGCGGTTGGTCGCCTCCCCGGAGACCACGAGGCCCAACACCCGGCGCAGGGCCTGCGAGACCGATCCGGGGGCAGGTGGTTCCTCAGCGTAGCCGTCGTCTTTATGCATTCAAGTGACCGTAATGAAGCATGCTTGTGTTCGTCAACGGTTCTCTTCTCAGGCCTGTACCAATGCCCTCCATCAGGAGTTAATGGGGCATGACGACCGAAGATTGGCCGAACTTAGGCCTTGAAAAAAATTAAATATCCCATCTTGTGCTTGCTGTGTGAACTAAACGATGGTGATGCGCAGCGCGGCGTTCAGGCTGCGGTCGACTGCCGGACGGCGGAGGTGCACACGATGAATGACTCGCTTCGGGTGGTGGTTTCCGGGGCCGGGATGATCGGTGCCGTGCACGCGGCCGCGATCCGGGCGGCCGGGGGCGAACTCGCCGGAGTGGTGGCCTCGACCCCCGAGCGAAGCGCGCGGGCCGCCGATGAGTGGGGAGTGCCTGGCCGCTACCCGGACTTCGCGGCGGTGCTCGCCGACGACAGTGTCTCGGTGGTCCATGTGTGCACCCCGAACGCGCTGCACGTCGGGCAGGCCGAGGCGGCGCTGCGCGCGGGCAAGCATGTGATCTGCGAGAAGCCACTCGCCACCACGGCCGCCGACGCGGAACGGCTGACGCGGCTGGCCCGGGAAGCGGGCCTGGTGCTCGCGGTGCCTTTCGTCTACCGCTACCACCCCCTGGTCCGGGAAATCCGCGAGCGCCGGCTGCGTGGCGAGTTCGGGGCATGGCAACTGCTCCACGGCAGCTATCTGCAGGACTGGATGCTCTCCGAGAACGCCATGTCCTGGCGGGTCGACCCGGCTGACGGCGGACCGTCGCGGGCGTTCGCGGACATCGGATCGCACTGGTGCGACCTTGTCGAATGGGTGACCGGGGTCCGCTTCACCACACTGACCGCGCGGCTCGGCACCACCGTCGCCACGCGCCCCGCGGGCACGGGCGCCAGCTTCGCGACGACGGGCGAGGGCCCGCGGGTGCGGGTGCGTACCGAGGACGTGGCGACGGTGCTGCTGCGCACCGACGGCGGTGTCCTGGGCACGCTGACCGTCTCCCAGGTGTCGGCCGGCCGCAAGAACCGGCTGTGGTTCGAGCTCGACGGCTCGGCCGCGAGCGCGGTCTTCGACCAGGAGAGCCCCGAGACCGTATGGCTCGGCGCCCCGGACGGAGCGCGTGTGCTGGTCCGGGACCCGAACCACGGATCGGCCGAGCAGCGACGGCTCTCCCGGCTGCCCGCCGGTCACGCCCAGGGCTACGCCGACTGTTTCAACTCCTTCGTCGCCGACGCCTACGCGGCGATCCGCGGCGAAGCGCCCGAGGGATTGCCTACCGGGGAGGACGGCGTCCGCTCGGCCCGGATCGTCGAGGCGGTGCTGACCTCCTCCGCCTCGCTCAGCTGGGTCGACGTCGACCCCGCACCGACAGCACCCGTAGCACCGACTGCACTGACAGCCCTGGAGTCCACCGCATGAAACTCGGCATGCTCACCGCCTGCCTGCCCCAGCTCTCCCTCGCCGAGATCGCCTCCTGGGCGGGCGCCGCCGGATACCAGGCGCTGGAGGTCGCCGCCTGGCCCCGCACCGGAGGCCGTGACTTCGAGGCGTCCCACCTTCCGGTGACCGGGTTCGACGACCGCGCGGCCGACGAGACCCGGGCGCTGCTCGGCCGCCACGGCCTGGACATCTCCGCGCTCGCCTACTACGAGAACAACCTCCATCCCGACCCCGGGCGGCGGGCCGAGATCCACACCCACCTCAAGGCGGTGGTGGACGTGGCGCAGGCGCTGGACGTCCCGTACGTGGGCACCTTCGTCGGCCGCGACTGGACCAGGCCCGTCGCCCACAACCTCGGCGAGGCCCAGAAGATCTTCCCCGAGCTCGTCGAGTACGCGGGGGAGCGCGGGGTGCGGATCATCATCGAGAACTGTGTGATGGAGGGCTGGCACCCGGACGGCTATCCGGGCAACCTCGCCTACTCACCAGAGCTGTGGGAGTGGATGTTCTCCCTCGGGCTGTATCTGAACTGGGACCCGTCACATCTGACCTGGATCGGCATCGACCCGGTGACGACCATCGCGCCCTACGCCGACAAGATCGTGCACGCCCAGGCCAAGGACCTCCAGATCCTCCCCGGCAAGGTCGACCGCTACGGCTTCTTCGGCAAGGCGGTCCGGCGCGAGGACCCATGGGACACCGGCTGGTGGCGCTACCGCGTCCCGGGCCGCGGCCAGGTCGACTGGAACGCCGTCGTGGACGCGCTGTACGAGAACGGCTTCACCGGGACCCTCTCCGTCGAACACGAGGACCCGGTGTGGAGCGGCACCGAGGAGAAGGTCAAAACCGGTCTGGAGATCGCCCACCGGACACTGCGCCCCCTGATCGTCGCCTGACCCAACTCACCACGTATCGCAGGAGATTCATGGCTCAGCAACCAGCACGGCACCGCATCGGGATTCTGGGCGCCGGCAACATATTCGGCCGCTACGTCGAGGGCCTGCGCAACTTTCCGGAGCTCGAAGTGGTCCGTGTGGCCGACGTCGAGGAGGCCCGCGCGAAGCAGGCCGCGTCCGAGTACGCCATCCCCGCCTGGGGCGGCGCCGACGAACTGCTCAGCGACGACGCCGTCGAGATCGTCATCAACATCACTCCGCCGCGGTTCCACGCCAAGACCGTCATCGCCGCGCTGGAAGCCGGTAAACACGTCTACGTCGAGAAGCCGATCGCGGCCACCGTCGAGGAGGCCCGCGAGGTCCTGGAAGCCGCCGCGGCCGGCGGGAAGCTGCTGGGCTCGGCCCCGGACACTTTCCTCGGCAGCGCCGTGCAGACCGCCCGGCAGGCCATCGACACCGGCCTGATCGGCGAACCCGTCGGCGCCACCGCCTTCGTACGCTCCAGCCGCGCAGAGACCTGGCACCCGGACCCCCGCGCCTTCTACGGACCGGGTGGCGGGCCCGTGCTCGACATGGGCCCCTACTATCTGGCCGCGCTCGTCAACTGCCTCGGCCCGGTCCGGCAGGTGTCCGCCGCCACCCGCATCGGCGCCAAGACCCGCAAGGTGACCAGCCCCGAGCGGGTGGTCGACGAGATCACCGTCGAGGTCCCCACCCACGCCTCGGCCGTGCTGACCTTCGCCTCCGGGGCCATCGGCACCACCCTGATGAGCTTCGACGTCTGGGACACCGAACTGCCGCGCATCGAGATCTACGGCACCGAGGGCACCCTCGCCCTGCCCAACCCCAACTTCTTCGACGGCGATGTGCGCATCAAGCGCCACCAGGACGAGGACTGGCGGGTGCTCACCCCGGTCACCGAGCTCTTCGGCGCCGTGGACACCCCCGAGCAACACCGCCGCGGACTGGGCGTGCGGGACCTCGCGGGCGCCATCGACGGCGGCCCGCACCGCGCCAATCCGCAGTTCGCCTTCCACACCCTCGAGGTGCTGGCGAGCTTCGAGACCGCACAGCGGGAGAACCGGGTCGTCCAGCTGCGGAGCAGCTGCGAGCGCCCCGAGCCGCGCTACGCCCACTGATCCGTGACCGGCCACTGAAAGGACCACAGACGATGAAGATCAGGCAGGACCGCCTCGCCATCAACCCCCTGCAGTGGGTCGCGAGCGCCGACGGCTGGATCGATCCCACGCTCGCCCCGCCCCTCGACGAGCAGCTGGCCGTCATCCGCGACGCGGGCATCAAGGCCCTGCACAGCGCCGTGCCCGGCGACCTGACCCCGAAGGCGTACGCGGCCCGCCTCGCCGACCACGGCATCAGCCCCGCGCCCGGCTACATCCCCGTCCGGCTCACCGACGACGACGCCGAGCGGCGGACGTTCCGGGACACCGCGGCGCGCGTCGCCGGACACCACGCGGAGCTGGGCGTGGACACGGTCTTCCTCGCCATGGGGATGGCGAAGGACGCGGAGCGGGTGGCCCGTCCCGCGGTCGGCCACCTCGCCGACCAGGGGCGGCTGGAGCGGGTACGGGACCTCCTGGCCGAGATCGCCGGGATCATCCGGGCCGAGGGGATCGCCCCCGCCTTCCACCCGCACGTCGGGACCTGGGCCGAGACCGAGGAGGAGACCCGCTTCGTCCTCGACACCGTCGACGCCTCCGTCCTCGCCTTCGGGCCGGACATGGGCCATCTGGCCTGGGCGGGCGCGGACGCCGCGCAACTGGTGCGCGACTACGCGGACCGCGTGGCGAGCGTCCACATCAAGGATCTGGACCTCGGCCTCGCGGCCCAGGCCAGGGAGGCGGGCTGGGACTACCGCAAGACGGTGCTCGCGGGGCTGTGGTCGGAGCCGGGCCATGGAAACGCGGACATCGAGGGCTTCGTCGGCGCGCTGCCCGACGACTTCGATGGCTGGCTGATCGTCGAGGTCGACCGCGGGGCCCGGCCGACCCCCGAGGAGAGCGTGCGGCTGTGCGGGGAGTGGGCCGCCCAGTACGCGTAGCCGTGACCGGGTTACGCGGAGCTGGACCGGCTTCGCACGGCCGACGGCAGGGCGGTACGGGGGACAACGAGGTGATCCAGTACGTGAACCAGGTGGAGAGAACATGCGCAAGACAGTGGCGATCATCGGCGCCGGACTTCTGACAGCGACGGCGACGGCCTGCGGCGGCGGTACCCAGGCCGCCGGCGGCGACAAGACACTGACCCTCGCCGAGTCGGTCACGGCCACGCCGTGGGACCTGGCCAAGGCGAGCATGGGCCCCGAGGCCCAGTACTACCAGCCGGTCTTCGACACGCTGATCCGGCTCGACGCCAAGGGTGAGCCGACCCCCAACCTGGCCACGTCGTGGTCGTACGACAAGACCCAGACGACCCTGACGCTGAAGCTGCGCACCGGGGTGAAGTTCACCGACGGCACGGCGCTCGACGCGGACGCGGTCAGGCAGAGCCTGCTGCACACCAAGAGCGGCACGGGCACCGCCGCCGGAGAGATCCAGGACATCACCGGTGTCGACGTCGTCGACGCCCACACGGTGGCGATCAAGCTGAGCCACCCCACCGCGTCACTGCTCTCGGCGCTGGGCCAGGTCTCCGGCATGATCGCCGGCCCCAAGTCGCTCAAGAACCCGAAGGTCCCGGTCGGCTCGGGCCCGTACCAGCTGGACACGTCGGCCACCACCGCCGGGCAGACGTACACCTACAAGCGCAACCCCGACTACTGGAACACGAAGGCGTTCCCCTACGACAAGATCGTCGTCAAGTACCTGGCCGACCCGACCGCGCGCACCAACGCGCTGCTGTCCGGGCAGCTCGACGGCGCCACCCTGAACCTCAACCGGGTGGCGACCGTCAAGGGCCGCGGTCTGAACGTCGTCACCTACCAGCCCGGCGACATCGAGGGCCTGTACATCTGGGACCGCGCCGGCAAGAAGGTGCCCGCCCTCGGCAAGCTGAAGGTCCGCCAGGCGCTCAACCACGCCTTCGACCGGCAGGCCATCATCAAGTCGGCCAAGACCGGGCTCGGCACGCCCACCACGCAGCTGTTCGCGCCCGGTGAGGATGGTCACGACGCCGGGCTCGACGACACCTACTCCTACGATCCGGCGAAGGCCAAGAAGCTGCTGGCCGAGGCCGGCTACCCGGACGGCTTCTCCGTCACCATCCCGGACCTCTCCGCGATGTTCCCGCAGGAGCAGGCCGCGCTCACCCAGTCCCTCAAGGACATCGGCATCAAGGTGAAGCTGGACAACCTGCCGGGCGACCAGGTCTTCAGCAGCATGCTGTCCGGTAAGTACGCGATGTCGTACTTCAAGCTGGGTGCGCCCACGGTATGGGACAAGGTCCAGCTTCAGCTGACGAAGAAGTCGACCTGGAACCCCTTCAAGTACGACGACCCGAAGGCCGACGACCTCGTCGCACGCATCGGCAAGGCGACCGGAGCCAAGCGGTCGGAGCTGTTCAAGGAACTCAACACCTACGTGGTCGAGCAGGCGTGGAACGCGCCCTGGAACGTCATCGCCAACGCGTACGCGACCGCGAAGGACGTGAAGGTGACGCCGCAGGCCGGCACCCAGTACCCGCCGATCTACAACTACGCACCGGCGGCCAAGTAGCCACCGGGCCCGCTTCGACACGCGGAAGGAGGAACTGACCGTGCTCGTCTTCTTGTTCCGGCGCATAGCCGCCGGTGCCGTCCTGGTGGTCGTCGTGGCCACCGCGACGTTCCTGTTGCTGAACCTCACGGGCACCGACGTCGCCCGCAACGTTCTGGGCGAGACCGCCTCACGGTCCGCCGTGACCGCCAAGAGCCATGAACTCGGTCTTGACCAGCCCCTGGTGGAGCGCTACTGGCACTGGGTCGAACAGGCCGCGCAGGGAAACCTGGGCAGCTCGTGGTTCACCGGCGACTCGGTGAACCGGTCCCTGATGGACACGTTGCCGGTCACCCTCTCCGTGGTGCTGACCGGCCTGCTGATCGCCGCGGTCCTCAGCGTCGCCCTGGGCGCGGCGGCGGCGCTGCGCGGCGGCTGGGTGGACCGCGTGGTGCAGTTCGCCGCCGTGCTGGGCACCGCGGTGCCCAGCTTCCTGATCGCCCTGGTCCTCGTGGTCACCCTGGCCGTCCAGCTCGGGTGGCTGCCCGCCACCGGCTATGTCGCCCTCGGCACCTCCGCCACCGACTGGTTCCGCTCGATCATCCTGCCCGCGATGTCCCTGGCCGTCGCCGCGACCGCGGCCACCGCGATGCAGGTGCGCGGCGCGATGATCGACGTACTGCGCGCCGACTTCGTGCGCACACTGCGCAGCCGTGGCCTGAGCACCCGCAGCGTGGTGTTCAAGCACGCGCTGCGCAATGCCGCCCCGCCCGCCCTGACCGTCATCGCCCTGCAGTTCATCGGCCTGATCAGCGGCGCCGTCGTGGTGGAGAAGGTGTTCGGCCTGCCCGGCATCGGGACCCTCGCCAACTCGGCCGCCGTACGCGGTGACGCGCCCGTGCTGCTGGGCACGGTCGTGGTCACCGTCGGCATCGTCGTCGCCGTCAATCTGCTGCTGGACATCGCGTACGGCTGGCTCAACCCGAAGGTGCGTGTCTCATGACCGCCGTGGAGACCCCTCCGGCCCCCCAACGGGACGGCGTCGTGCGCCGGGCGCTGCGCGATCCGCTGGCTGTCGGCTGTCTCGTCGTGCTGGCGCTGCTGATCGTCGCGAGCCTGGCGGCACCGCTGCTCACCGGCTACGAGCCCGACCACAGCGTCATGGCGGACACGCTCGCGCCCATGTCGGGCAGCCATCCGCTCGGCGGCGACGGCGTCGGCCGGGACGTGCTCTCACGGCTGCTGTACGGCGGCCGCACCAGCCTCGTGGGCGGCACGCTCGCCGTCCTGGTCGCCTTCGCGGTCGGCGGGCCGCTCGGTCTGATCAGCGGCTTCTACCGCGGCTGGTTCGACGCCGTGGCCGGCTGGATCGTCAATGTCATCATGGCCGTGCCCGCCATCATCGTGATGCTCGTCGTGATGGCGGCCGTCTCGCAGGACCTCAACGTCGCCATGGTCGTCCTGGGCGTCATCATGGCCCCGATGGTCTTCCGCCTCATCCGCGCATCGGTGATCGCGGTCCGCGAGGAGCTGTACGTGGACGCCGCCCGCGTCTCGGGGCTCGGCGACGGGCGCATCATGCGACGCCACGTCCTGCCCGTGGTGATCGCCCCGTCCCTCATCCAGGCGACCCAGGTGTTCGCCGTGGCGATCGGCATCCAGGCGGGGCTCGCCTTCCTCGGCCTGGGCAAGGCGTCCCAGGCCAGCTGGGGCGCGATGCTGGGCGACGCCTTCACGAACATCTACAACGCGCCCGCGCTGCTGGTCTGGCCGGGCGCCGCGATGGGCCTGACCATCCTGGCGTCGAGCCTGCTGGGCAACGCGGTGCGCGACGCGCTGGGCACGGCCGAGCCCCGGGTGGTCAGGCGCCGCAAGCGCGTCGAGCGAAGGTCCGCGGCCCCGGTGGCCGAGGTGGCCGAGGCGCCCGCGGACCGCCTGCTCACCGTGGAGGGGCTGCGCGTCGGCTACCCGAAGCCCGGCGGCGACAAGACCGTCGTGGACGGGGTGAGCCTCGCCGTGGCACGCGGTGAGGTGCTGGGCCTGGTCGGCGAGTCCGGCTCGGGCAAGAGCCAGACGGCGTTCTCCGTCCTCGGGCTGCTGCCGAACGAGGCCGAGGTGACGGCGGACCGGCTGGTCTTCGACGGGAAGGATCTGCTGGGCCTGGACCTCGCCGCGCTGAACGCCCTGCGCGGGCGCGGCATCGGCTACATCCCCCAGGAGCCCATGTCCAACCTGGACCCGTGCTTCCGGATCGGCTCCCAGCTCGTGGAGCCCATGCGCAAGCACCTGGGGCTCTCCCGGGCCGAGGCCCGCGCCAAGGCGCTCGAACTCCTCGCACGGGTCGGCATCCCGGACCCGGAGCGGGTGTTCAGGTCGTATCCGCACCAGATCTCCGGCGGTATGGCCCAGCGCGTCCTCATCGCCGGCGCCGTGTCCTGCGACCCGCGGCTGCTGATCGCCGACGAGCCGACCACGGCGCTGGACGTCACCGTGCAGGCCGAGGTGCTGGACCTGATGCGCTCGCTCCAGCAGGAGCGCGAGATGGGCATGATCCTGGTGACCCACGACTTCGGTGTCGTGGCCGATATCTGCGACCGGGTCGCGGTGATGCAAAAGGGCCGCATCGTGGAGACCGCTCCGGCCCGGCAGATCTTCGCGGCGCCGGAGCACGGGTACACGCGCATGCTCCTGGACTCGACGCTCGAAGGCGGGCCCGCGCGCGGTGAGCTGCGCGCCCCCGACAAGCCCCTCAAGGAGGTGACGTCATGACCTCACCGCTGCTCGAACTCGACGACGTCGTCGTGGAGTACCCCGGAAAGGGCCGAGGCAGGAAGCCCTTCCGCGTCCTGCACGGTGTCTCCCTGGCCATCGAGCCCGGCGAGACCCTGGGCCTGGTCGGCGAGTCCGGCTCCGGCAAGACGACCCTGGGCCGGGCCGTCCTCGGCCTCGCACCCGTCACCGGCGGCGAGATCCGGTACGAGGGGAGGCCCATCTCCCGGCTCGGCAAACGGGAGCGGCGGGGGCTCAGCAAGGACATCCAGGTCGTCTTCCAGGACCCGTTCACCTCGCTCAACCCGGCCATGACGGTCATGGACATCCTCACCGAACCGCTGCTGGTGACCGGTGTCGCGCGCGCGGACGCGGAAACCCGGGTGCAGAAGCTGCTGGACCACGTGTATCTCCCCCAGGACGCGGCCCGGCGGCTGCCCCGTGAGTTCTCCGGAGGCCAGCGCCAGCGGATCGCCATCGCACGCGCCCTGTGCCGGGACCCCAAGCTGATCGTCTGCGACGAACCGGTCAGCGCCCTGGACCTGACGACACAGGCCCGGGTGCTCGACCTGTTCATCGAGATCCAGGAGGCGACCGGTGTGGCGTACCTCTTCGTCACCCACGACCTGTCCGTCGTACGGCACATCAGCCACCGGGTGGCCGTGCTGTACCGCGGCGACATCGTGGAGTCGGGCGACGCGGCCCGGGTCACCGAGTCCCCGGAACACGCCTATACCAAGCGGCTGTTGCTCGCGGCGCCGGTCCCGGACCCGGAACGGCAGGCACAGCGGCGCGCGGAACGGCTGAGGCAGGCCGCCTCATGAACGCGTACGAAGCGTGCTCGGCCACCCTGACCCGGTATCTCGCGCTGTGCGACGTACCGGCGGGTGCTGAGGGCGAGCTGGGTGACCTGTTCACCGAGGACGCCGTCTGGGAGGGCGGCGGCAGCGCCTACGCCGAGAAGTTCGGCCGCACCGAGGGCCGCGAGGCGATCGTCGCGATGCTGACGGCCTATCTGCCGCCCCACCCCCACTTCCGTACCAATGTGCACCTGCTGTTCCCCGGCACCGTCGACGGGGGCGGGCGCGGTGTGCGGGGGAGCTGGCCGATGCAGCAGCTCTCGCGGTACGAGTCGGGCGAGGCCGAGCTCATGGTCGCCCGGCTCGATGTGACCTTCCGGCTCGACCCGGACCGGCCCCGTATCTCCGCCTTCCGCACCGAACGACTCTTCACCGCACCGCTGCCGGGGGAGCGATGAACGACCGCACCATGCTGCTGACCTGCTACGCGGACACCCACAACTACGGCTGGCACCACGTCGACCTGTTCGTGCACGACGGCACGGGCCGGGAGGTCAACTGGGTCCACTGGCAGGTCGACGAGGACGGCCCGGACGGCGCGGACGCGGCGACCGCACGCGTCGAACCCACTCTGCGCCGCACCACCGAGTGGCGGCGCGGGATCAGCGCCGACGGAAGCGAGTACTGGACCGCCCAGGCCGTCTGGAGCGGCTGAGATGTGCCTGGTCTACATCGTGGACGACGACGAGGAGCTGAGCGCGTCGCTGGCCTGGCTCCTCGAATCGATCGGCATCCGCTCGGAGCGCTTCCGGGACGCCCGGACCTTTCTGCGCTCCTACGACCGCGCCCGACCCGCCTGCCTGGTGCTCGACGTCCGTATGCCGGAGCTCAGCGGCTTCGACGTCCAGCGGCTGCTGAACGAGACGGGGGCACCGCTACCCGTCGTCTTCGTCTCCGCGCACGGCGACATCCCGATGTCGGTCCGCGCCCTGCAGAACGGGGCCGTCGACTTTCTGGAGAAGCCCTACGACCCCCAGCACCTGCTCGACGTCGTGCAGGCCGCCCAGCGCACGGCCCGCGAGCGCTTCGCGTGGGCGGCCCGGCAGAGCGAGCTGCGGGCGAAGCTGGACGGTCTGACCGTACGGGAGCGGGAAGTGCTCGCGCTGGCCGTCGACGGTGAGCCGAACAAGCGGATCGCGGGGCGGCTGGGCATCAGCGCCAAAACCGTCGATGTGCACCGTGCCCGCATCCGGGAGAAGACCGGCGCCGAGAGCATCGCCACCCTCGTACACGACGTGCTCCGGCTGGGGCTGCGCCTCCCGGCGGGCGAGTGAGGCCAATGAGGCCAATGAGAGGAACGGCCGTGGATCCCCTCGCCCCCGCCGACTTCCGGGAGCTGACCCAAGCCCTCAAATACTGCGTCCTGCTCCATGACGCCCGCACCTACCAGATCCTGTGGGCCAATCGCGCGGCCTGCGACCTGCTCGGCTGGACCGTCGACGAGCTGAGGCCGCTCAAGGCGCCGGACATGAGCAAGAACGCCCGCCAGTACAGCCGCGAGCTCGGACACCGCTGGCTCGGGCAGGCCGTCGAGCACGGCACCAGCGCCACCGAGTGGTGCTACCGGTCCAAGAGCGGCGAGGAAATCCTCACCGAGGCGATCGCGATCCGCGTCGACCTGCCGGTCCGGACGGTGGTGATGGTCCAGTTCCGCGACATCGCCGAGGAGAAGGCGATCCGGCACGACCTGTTCCGCACCGAGAGTCGGCTGCGCACTTTCCTGGGCAGCCTCGCCGAGGGCATCGTCGTCCTCGACGACGCGGACCGTGTCGTCTTCGCCAGCGAGTCGGCGGTGCGGCTGCTCGGCGACGGCATCTATGGAGCGGACTTCGCCGACTACTGCCGCGACGGCGCCGTGCCGGCCCGAGAGGGCCGCTACCGGTTCGCCGCACCCCGAAGCGCACCGCGCTGGTACGCGGCGACCTGCCAGTACATCGAGATCGAGAGCGATCTGCGCGGCCGGATGCTTCTCTTCTACGACATCACCGACCGGGTGCGCGCAGAGGAGGAGCACCGCCGCGACACCCAGCACCTCGACCACCTCGCCCGGTACAACGCCATGGGCGACATGGCGATGGCCATCGCCCACGAGGTCAGCCAGCCGCTGGCCGCCGCGTACAACTTCGTTGAAGGAGCGCGCGGCCGGCTGGGCAGTGGTGACGAGTCCGTGGTGTGGGGGCTGGACAACGCCGTCCGGCAGATCGAGCGCGCCCGGCGCATCCTGGGCAGCCTGCGGCAGTACGTGGGCCGCTTGGAGCCCTCCGAGCGGCTGACCGACCTCAACGCGATCGTGCGCGACTGCGCGTACTTCATCGAGCTGCGGGCCCAGGAGCACACGGTGGCCGTCGAGCTCGACCTCGCCACCGAGCCGCTGCCGGTGCGCTGCGAGAACGTGCTCATCGGGCAGGTCGTGATGAACCTCGCCTTCAACGCGATCGACGAGATGGCCCGTTGCCCGTCACCCGAGCGCAGGGTGCGCATCGCCACGCGGCCGGTGGCGGACGGGGGCGTGGAACTCATCGTCCAGGACCGGGGCCGCGGCCTGCCGCCCGGCGACCGGATCTTCGACGGCGTCTTCACCTCCAAGGAGAACGGCAGCGGCATCGGCCTGGCACTCAGCCACCGCATCATCACCCGCCACGGCGGCCACATCGACGCCGGCCCGAACCGGCCGCGCGGCGCGGTCTTCCGGTTCACGCTGCCGGCGGTCAAGACACAAGGAAGAGCGAGTCCATGACCGACCATCGCCTCCGCGTCACCGGCCTCGGGGCCGAGCACCACGAAGAACCCCTCGGCATCGGGGAGAGGCGCCCCCGGCTGTCCTGGCGGACGGTCACCGACCGGCCCGGCTGGAGCCAGACGGCCTACGAGATCCGGCTCACCGACGGCGATCGCGAGGTGCGCCGCGCCCACCGCCCGTCGGCCGACTCCGTCCTCGTGCCGTGGCCGGGCGAGGCGCTGTGCTCCCGTCGGCGGATCGGCGTCGCGGTCCGGGTGTGGGGACCGGGGGATCAGGGGCCGTCCCCCTGGTCGGAGATGCTGACGGTGGAGGCCGGGCTGCTGGAACCGGCCGACTGGTCGGCTCGCTTCGTGTCCCCCGCCTGGCCGGAACCCACCGACCGGCAGGTTCCGCCGCCCGTGCTGCGCGGCCGGTTCCGTCCGCGTGCCCCCGCCGTCTCGGCACGTCTGTACGCCACCGCCCACGGTCTCTACGAGGCCGAGATCAACGGCGTGCGCGTCGGTGACCAGGTTCTGGCCCCCGGCTGGACCCACTACACCGAGCGCCTGCGCTACCAGACCCACGAGGTCACCGGGCTGCTGCGCGAGGGCGACAACGAGATCCGGGTCCTGCTGGCCGACGGCTGGTTCCTCCGCGGGCGGCTCGGCATCGGCAGCGGCCTGCGGAACAACTACGGGGACTGGCTGGCCGCCCTCGCACAGATCGAGGTGCGGTACGCCGACGGCACCGCCGAGACCGTCGGCTCCGGCCCCGACTGGCAGACCGCGCACGGCGCGATCCTGAGCTCGGGGATCTACGAGGGCGAGGAGTACGACGCCCGCCGCGGCCCGTCGGACTGGAGCGCGGTGCAGGTCGTGGCGTACGGCCCGGCGCGCCTGGTCGCCCGCGACGGCCCGCCCGTGCGCCGCACCGCGACGCTGGACCCGGTCGCCGCCTGGACCTCGCCCTCCGGCCGGACGATCCTCGACTTCGGCCAGAACCTCGTCGGCCGGCTCCGCATCCGGGTCAGCGGAGAGCCCGGACGTACGATCACCCTGCGCCATGCCGAGGTGCTGGAAGACGGGGGACTCTCCCTCCGGCCGCTCCGGGAGGCGCGGGCCACGGACACGTACACCCTGCGGGGCGTGCCCGGCGGGGAGGAATGGGAGCCGCGGTTCACCTTCCACGGCTTCCGCTACGCCGAGATCACCGGCTGGCCCGGGGAGCCCGCGCCGGGCGATGTCCAGGCCGTCGTCCTGCACACCGACATGCGCCGCAGCGGATGGTTCGAGTGCTCCGAGCCGCTGTTGAACCGCCTGCACGCGAACGTGGTGTGGGGCATGCGCGGTAACTTCGTCGACATCCCCACCGACTGCCCGCAGCGCGACGAGCGCCTGGGCTGGACCGGTGACCTCCAGGTCTTCGCGCCCACCGCGACGTTCCCGCACCGGTGCCCGGGGCTGCTCCGCTCGTGGCTGGCGGATCTCGCCGCCGGGCAGCACCCGGACGGCAGGGTTCCGATGTACGTGCCATACATCGCCACCAGGTTTCCCGAACTGCGCGCCGCGGCCTGGGGGGACGCGGCCGTGATCGTGCCCTGGGTGATGTACGAGAGATACGGCGAACTCCGGATTCTCGCCGACCAGTACGACAGCATGAGGGCCTGGGCGGACGGCATCACGGCGGTCACCGGCGACCGGCACGTGTGGGACACCGACCGGCAGCTCGGCGACTGGCTCGACCCGGCCGCCCCGCCGGACCGCCCGGGCGAGGCCAGGACCGACCCGCACTTGGTGGCCACGGCCCACTACGCCTACTCGGCCGAACTGCTCGCCAGCACGGCCAAGTCGCTCGGCCGCCACGACGACCACGCCCACTACGCCGAGTTGGCCGACGCCGTGCGGGCCGCCTTCCGCGCGCGGTACCTCACCCCGGACGGCCGTCTCACCAGCGACGCGCAGACCGCGTACGCCCTCGCCCTGCGCTTCGGGCTCCTGGCCACGGACGAGCAGCGCGCACGCGCCGGCCGGCGGCTGGCCGAACTCGTCCGCGAGGAGGACTTCCACATCGGCACCGGCTTCGTGGGCACACCGCTGATCTGCGACGCCCTGTGCGAGGTGGGGGAGTACGACACGGCCTACCGGCTCCTGCTGCAGCGGACCTGCCCGTCCTGGCTCTACCCGGTCACCATGGGCGCGACCACCGTCTGGGAGCGCTGGGACAGCATGCTCCCGGACGGCACGGTCAACCCCGGCGAGATGACGTCCTTCAACCACTACGCCCTCGGAGACGTCACCGACTGGCTGCACCGCACCGTCGCCGGACTCGCCCCGCCGCCCCCGGCTACCGGCGCATCCGCCCCCGCCCCCGCCCCCGCCCCGGCGGCGGGCTGAGCCACGCCCGCGCCGCCCACGACACCCCGCACGGCCGCGCCGAGGTGTCCTGGTCCCGCACCGGGGGTGAACTGCGCGTCGTCGTCACGGTCCCGCCCGGCACGACCGCGCTGGTCGATCTGCCGGACGGGCAGGAGCCCGTCCAGGCACCCACCACTTCCGAACGGAGCTGTCATGACCACCCGATACCAGCACGCCACCCTCATCGACGGAACCGGGGCCGCCCCCGTCCCCGACGCGGTCCTCATCGTGGACGACGACGGACTGATCGCGTACGCGGGCCCTGCGGCCACCGCGCCGCCGACGCCCGCCGCCACGACGGCCGACCTGGGCGGGAGGACCCTGCTGCCCGGCTTCTTCGACTGCCACGCCCATCTGTGTATGACCCCGGAACGCGGGCTGATCGCGGGGCTGGCGGCCGACCCGACGGTGACGACCTTCGAGATCGCGGGGCGGCTGCGCGCCACCCTGGAGGCGGGCGTGACGACACTGCGCGACCTCGGCGGTGTCCCCGCGGGATACCGAACAGCGATCGAGCGAGATCTGATCGAAGGCCCCCGGCTGCAGGTCGCTGTGAAGGTGATCAGCCACACCGGCGGACACGCCGACTGCTCGCTGCCCGGCGGGGTCGATGCCGCCCCCCACCTGGGCGAGCTCGCCGACACGGCCGACGAGGCGCGGCTCGCGGTCCGGCGGGTGTTGCGCGCGGGAGCGGACGTGGTGAAGGTCTGCGCCACCGGCGGCATGGGCAGCCCGCACGACGACCCCGACGACGAGGGACTGACGCACGAGGAGATGGCCGCCGTCGTCGACGAGGCGGCACGGCACCGCGGGAAGCCCGTGGCGGTGCACGCCCAGGGGAGCGCCGGCATCCGCAATGCCCTGCGGGCCCGGGTCACCAGCATCGAGCACGGTTACGGGATGACCGACGAACTGTGCGATCTGGCGCTGGAGACGGGCACGTTCCTCGTCCCGACCCTGTCCACCGTCTTCGCTCCACTCGACCCGGCGGCGATGGCCGAGCACCACTACCGCAAGAAGAGCCGCTGGGCGGGGATCAGCAAGGAGAACATCGCACACGCCATCGGCCGAGGCGTCCCCATCGCCCTGGGCACCGACGCCGGAGTCGTCCCGCACGCCCGCAATCTGCTCGAACTCTCCTACCTGGTCGAACTGGGCATGGACACCCTCGACGCGATCACGGCCGGCACCTTGAACGGAGCCCGCCTCCTCGGCGTCGACGACCGGCTGGGCTCCTTGGAGGCCGGCAAGGAAGCCGACTTCGTGGTCGTCGACGGGGACCCGCTCCGCGACGTCGCCGTGCTCGGCAGCCCCGGGAATGTGGTCCTGGTCGCGCAGGCCGGAGTCGTGCGGAAGAACCTCCTGTGACCGACCCTTATCCGTACGGGAAATCCCCTACGCAATGCGGCCAACTCCCGATTGTGGGCGATCGGCCACCCCTCATAGCGTGATGACAAGGCGGGCGGGACAACCGTCCGGCAACGCGAGGGGAATCGCTCATGACGCAGATACTGGATGGAGCGGCGGCGGCCGCAGGGCGGTCGTCCACGGCGTTCGACCGGGTGCTGGCCGTGGTCGCCGAGCGGCGCGGCGAATTCGAGGAGAAGCGGCACATTCCCCGGGATGTGATCGCCGAATTCAAGAACGCGGGAATCTACCGGGCGAGTACACCGAAGAAATTCGGCGGCGACGCCCTGCCGCCCGCCGAATTCCTCCGGATGATCGAACGGATATCGGTCGTCGACGGATCCGCCGGCTGGGTGGCGAGTTTCGGCTCGTCCCTCGTCTATCTGGCCGCGCTTCCGCTTCAGAGCCAGGCCGAGCTGTACGCCTATGGGCCCGATGTGGTCTTCGCCGGCGGACTGTTCCCGGTGCAGCCCGCCGAGCGCGTCGAGGGCGGCTACCGGGTCTCGGGGCGCTGGAAGTTCGCCAGCGGCTGCAAGGGCGCCGACGCCCTCGGAGTCGGCATCAAGGCAGGTCAGGACAGCGCCGGTCGCCCGCTCACCGCCGTACTGCGGCCCGGGCAGGTGGAGATCGTCGAGAACTGGGACGTCATCGGCATGCGCGGCACCGGCAGCCACGACCTGGTCGTCGACGGGGCGGTCGTCCCCGAGGAGTGGACGTTCGTCCGCGGCGGTGAGCCCACCGTCGACGAACCGCTCTACCGCTACCCGACCGTCCCGTACGCCGCTCAGGTCCTGGCCGTCGTCGGCCTCGGCGTCGCCCGCGCCGCGCTCGACCAGGCCGTCGCCGCCGGCGGCCGAGCCGGGTACACCGGGGCGCCCAAGCCCGCCGAGCGCGCCACCTACCGCATCGCGGTGGGCCGGGCGGAGGCCGAACTGCGGTCGGCGCGCGCCTTCTTCTACGAGGCCACCGAGGAGGCGTGGGCGACCGTGGCGGCGGGCGATCCCGCGACCGCCGACCAGGCCAGTGCGCTGCGGCTCGCCTCCGCCCACCTCGCCAAGACCTCCTTCGAGGTCGTACGCGCCGCCTATCAGCTCGGCGGCATCGCCGCCATCGCCGACGGCAGCCCCACGCAGCGGTACCTGCGCGACGCCTCGGTCGTGCCGCAGCACGCCTTTCTGCAGGAGGGCGTGTACGACGGCGCGGGCGCGGTCCTCATGGGCGTCCAGCCCTTCCCCGGCTACCTCTGACAGACAGGAACCCTCCATGCCCGAACCCTCGAATTCCCCGCTGCGCGTGCTGTTCTGCATCGGCGTCAACCAGAACTTCTTCGACCTGCCCACCGGCCAGGGCAAGTCCGTCTGGGACGGCTTCACGACCATGCTCACCCAGCTCTACGAGCTGCCCGGGGTGACCGTCCTCGGCACCATCGACGACGACCAGCACATGGTCGGCCCCTCCGATTCCTGGCCCTGGACCTGTTACGTGTTGGCCGATGTCGTCGACCAGCCGACGGTGGCCGCCGCCTGCAACCTCTTCCGCACGGTCCAGGTCGGCGAGCACGGCCTGTGGCGCTATATGAAGATCGAGGCGCGTCTCGGCCGTCCGCTGCCCGAGCCGGAGGCCGTCCGATGAGCGCGACCCCCGACATCGGCTCGCTGGTCGACTCCGACCGCGTCGCAGGCACCCTGTACACCGACCCGGCCCTCTTCGAGCGGGAGATGGACCGGATCTTCCACCGGACCTGGGTGTGGGTGGCCCACGAGAGCGAGATCGCCAAGGCCGGCGACTTCAAGACGGCGTGGGTCGGCCGCCGCCCGGTCATCGTCACCCGGGACCGCCGCGGCGGGATCAACGTCCTGCTCAACCGCTGCCGCCACCGCGGCGCCAGCGTCTGCGAGACGCCCAAGGGCAACGGCAACGGCTTCACCTGTCCGTACCACGCCTGGTCCTACGCCCTGGACGGCACCCTGCGCGGCATCCCGTACCCCGAGGGCTACGAGGACGTCGTCGAGAAGAAGGACCTGCCGCTCCAGCGGCTCAAGGTCGGCACCTACGCGGGCATGGTCTTCGCCAGCTTCGACCACGACATCGAGCCGCTGGAGGACTTCCTCGGCGGGGCCCGGCTGTGGATCGACCGCTTCATGAAGCAGGGCGCGGGCTATCCGATCAAGGTGCAGGGCGAGCACAAGTTCAGGTTCCAGGGCAACTGGAAGATCCAGCTGGAGAACACCACCGACTGGTACCACTTCCCGATCGTGCACCGGTCCTGGATGTCCTCGGTGGACGCCGAGACCGCGAGCATGCTCTCGATCATGACCGATGAGACCGCGGTCACCCACGCCCTCGGCAACGGCCACAGCGTGTCCGTCTCCGTCGCCGGGCACGTCGACCTCGACGTCGACGACGGCACGGAAAAGCTCCAGGACCGCTTCGCCCACATCGTCGAGGAACTGTCGAAGGACCTGCCCCCCGAGCGCGTACGGCGCATCGTCCGATCGCTGCACGGCGCCGGGTTCAACCTCAACCTGTTCCCGAACGTCGCCATGTCGATGAGCTTCTTCCGCGTCCTGCGGCCGATCTCGGTCGCGGAGACCGAGATCCGGCATGTGGCGCTCGGCCTGAACGGCGGCCCGGAGATCGTCAACCGCGAACGGCTGCGCATCCACGAGCACTTCCAGGGCCCCTTCGGCTTCGGCAGCCCCGACGACGCCGAGGCGTGGAACCGCGTGCAGCGCGGAGTGGCCGGCGGCGCGGACATGCCGATTCTCGTCAACCGCGGCCTCGGCCGCGAAAAGCCCAACGACCTCGGCCAGGCCACGTCCCACGCGACCGACGAGACCGGGATGCGGGAGGCCTACGCGATGTGGAAGGCGATGATGACCGATGCCAGGTGACACCCTCAGCACAGCCGTCGCGGCCGCGGAGCTCCCGCTCGACGACCCACGAGCCCTCGCCGCCGTCTCCCTGATCTGGCGCGAGGCCCACCTGCTGGACGCGCGGGCCTACCAGGAATGGGACCGGCTGTGGGCCGAGGGTGGCGAGTACGTCGTCCCGATCGACCGCGACGCGACCGACTTCGCCTCCCGGCTCAACCTCGTCTACGACGACGACCGGATGCGCCGGATGCGCATCGAACGCCTCACCGGCGGCTTCTCCATCTCGGCTGCCGCCGCCGCCCGGACGGTCCGCTCGCTCTCCCGGTTCGTGGTGACCGGACGTGAGGAGGACGCGTTCGAGATCCGCTCGGCACAGATCCTGGTCGGCTACAAGCGCGAGGAGACCTTCGTCCTGGCGGCCGACGTCACCCACCGGATCGTGTTCGGGGAGGGCGGCGCCAGGATCCACCGGAAGGTCGTACGGCTGGTCAACTCCGAGGACACCGTCACGGCATCGGGGTTCCTGCTGTGAGCCCGCACGAGGACGGCAACGGGCGGGTCGCGCTCGTCACCGGAGCCGCCCGCGGCCTGGGCGCCTGCATCGCGGGGCGGCTGTACGACCGGGGCTACCACGTCGCGCTCACCGACCTGGACGAGGAGGCAGCGGCGAAGGCCGCGGCGGACCTCGACCCGGACGGCGGTGCCGCCGTCGGACTCGGTCTCGACGTGCGCGACAAGGACGCCTTCGCCCGGGTCCGCGACCAACTGGTCGAGCGCTGGGGCGCCGTCCATGTGCTGGTCAACAACGCCGGTCAGGCGAAGGCCGAGGCGCTGATGGAGATCAGCCCCGACAGCTTCGAGCGGACCGTGTCGACCAACCTCAACGGCACCTTCTTCGGCTGCCAGGTCTTCGGCGCCTACTTCGCCGAGCGGGGCTGCGGACGCATCGTCAACATCGCCTCCCTGGCCGGCCAGAACGGCGGCACGGCCACCGGCGCCCACTACGCGGCGGCGAAGGGTGGAGTGGCCACCCTGACCAAGGTGTTCGCCCGCGAACTCGGACCGCACGGAGTGACGGTGAACGCCATCTCGCCGGGACCCCAGGACCTGCCGGTGGTCCGCGAAATGGTGCCCCCCGACCAGCTGGCCGCCATCGAACAGGCCATTCCTGTCCGACGGTTGGGGCGTCCACGGTTCATCGCGGATATGGCCGTGCTGCTCGCCGCCGAGCACGCGGACGCGGTCACCGGAGCCTGCTGGGACGCCAACGGCGGCCTGTTCATGCGCTGACAGCGCCGTCAGCACCACACCGAACGCGAAGGCAGACGGATGTTCACTGTCACCGTCACCGAGACCCACGCCGAAACCGACACGATCAAGGTCCTGCGGCTCGTCCGCTCCGACGGCGCCGCCCTCGCTCCGTACCCGGCGGGCGCGCACATCGACGTGACCGGGCCCACGGGGATCACCCGCCCGTATTCGCTGTGCGGACCGCCCGAGGACACCGGTGCGTACACCATCGCCGTCAAGCGCGAGGAGAATTCCCGGGGCGGCTCCCAGGCCCTGCACGACAAGGTCGAGCCGAGTACGGAGCTGACCATCGGCGCGCCCCGCCGGCTGTTCGGCCTCGCCCCGGAGGCGGGGGAGCACCACCTGGTGGCGGCCGGGATCGGGATCACGCCCCTGCTGGCGATGGCGTACGAACTGCACGCCCGGAAAGCGGAGTTCCGGCTGCACTACGTGGCGCGGAGCCGGGCCGAGGCGGCTTTCGCCGGTTTGCTGGAGAAGTCCGCCTTCGCCGATCGCGTCGTCCGCCACTTCGGGGCCGGCCGGCAGGCTGTGGCCCGCGAACTGACGGGAGCGCTGGCAGGGCTTCCGTCCGACGCGCATGTGTACGCCTGCGGGCCCGAGGGCTTCATGGCACAGGTCCGCGCCCTCGCGGCCCGCGCCCTGTCCGAGGAGCAGATCCACTCCGAGCCGTTCCAGGCGGGGACACCGGCGGATAACGGGGCCGACGACGGCTTCGAAGTCGAACTGGACACCGGCGAGGTCTTCACCGTGCCACCCGGGAAGAGCATGGCGGACGTACTGGAGGAGAACGGCGTCCCGCTGGAGACCTCCTGCCGCGAAGGCATCTGCGGAACCTGTGTCCTGCGGGTCGTCGACGGCGAACCCGATCACCGCGACCACTGCCTGTCCGCCAAGGAGAAAGCGGCCGGAGACCAGATCGCCGCCTGTGTCTCGCGCGCGAGGTCACCACGGCTGGTGGTCGAGCTGTGGTGAGCGAGTCCGAACCGAACCAGGAGAGGAGCGGCACAGCCGTGACCCCCAGCCAGGCCGACTTCCGGGAGGCGATGGCCCACCTCCCGGCGGCCGTCAACATCCTGACCACGGACGGCCCGAACGGCCGCTGCGGCATCACTGTCAGCGCCGTCTGCTCCGTCACCGACGAACCGCCGACCCTCCTGGTCTGCCTCAACCGCGGCAGCGCCATGCACGGCGTCTTCCGGGCGAACGGGCGGGTGTGCGTCAACGTCCTGGCCGGAGAGCAGCAGGAACTCGCCCTGCACTTCGCCGGGGTCACCAAGGTGGCCATGGCCGAGCGCTTCACCTGGGAGGTGTGGGACCGCGACCAGGACCTGCCGGTCCTCAAGGACGCCCTGGTGACCGCCGTCGGGACCATCAAGCACGCCGTTCCCATGGGCTCCCACAGCGTGCTCTTCGTCGACATCGAGCAGATCCGCACCCGGACGGGCGGCCAGAGCCTCGTCTACTTCAACCGGGCGTTCCACCGCCTCGACGCCACGCCCCTGGTACCGGAAGGCGCGCGGCCGTGACGGCCCCGCGCACGGCCGCGGTCGACGACGCGCTGCGCCGCCTGGAGCAGACCGAACCCGAGATCCGGGCCTGGGTCCGCGTGGACCCCGCCGGTGCCCGCGCGGCGGCCGAGCGGGCACCGAACGGACCGCTGCGGGGCGTGCCGTTCGGAGTGAAGGACATCATCGACGTTGCCGGGCTGCCCACCGAATGCGGCACCTCCCTGCGCCGCGGGCGGATCGCCGCACACGACGCCTGGCTGGTGGACCGGCTGCGCCACGTCGGCGCGGTCCCTCTGGGCAAGACGGTCACCACCGAGTTCGCGTACTTCCAGCCCGGGCCCACCCGCAATCCGCACCACCCGGCCCACACCCCCGGCGGCTCCTCCAGCGGCTCGGCCGCCGCCGTCGCGGCGGGCGTGGTGCCGCTCGCCCTGGGCTCGCAGACCGCTGGCTCGCTGACCAGGCCCGCCTCCTACTGCGGTGTCGCGGGGTACGTCGCCCCCGTCGGCGCCTGGTCTACGCGAGGCTTCACCGGACTCAGCCCGAGCCTGGACGCGCCAGGGCTGCTCGCCACCCGAGTGTCCGACCTGGCCGGGGCCGTCGAGGCTGTCGACGGCACCCGGGCCGAAGAGCCGGAGTCCCCGCGGATTCTGGTGTGGCCCGGCACCGAACTTACCGACGTCGCTCCGGAGATGCTGGACGCCCTGCTCCGCACCAGGCAGGCGTTGGCCGCCTCCGGGGCGGCGACGGACGACCTCGGCACCCAGGCCCGTACATCCGCGCTTGCCGACGCACACGCGACAGTCATGGCCTACGAGGCGGCCCGTACGCTCGCCGCCGAGCACGCCGCGCATCCCGGGGCGCTCAGCACACCCCTGCGCGACCTGCTGGACCGCGGACGCAGAACACCCGAGGCCGACTACCGGGCGGCCCTGGACACCGCCCGCGCCGCCCGCGCCCGGCTGCTGGAGCTGCTGTCCGACGCCGACGCGATCCTCGGCCCCGCCGCCCCCGGGCCCGCCCCGCACGGCCTCGGCGCCACCGGTACGCCCGTCCTCAGCCGCCCCTGGCAGCTCCTCGGCCTGCCGGTCGTCACCGTCCCCGGCCACCGCGACCCGCGCGGCATGCCGCTCGGCCTCCAACTCGTGGGACACCCCGACCGCGTGGGCCGACTGCTCGGGATCGCCCACAGGGCCGACGAGGCCATCCGATGAAGATCGCCGCGATCGAGGCCATTCCGTACGCGATCCCGTACACGAAGCCGCTGCGCTTCGCCAGCGGCGATGTGCACACCGCCGAACACGTCCTCGTCCGCGTCCGCACCGACGAAGGGCTGACCGGAGTGGCCGACGCGCCGCCCCGCCCCTTCACCTACGGTGAGACACAGGCCTCCGTGACCGGCGTGATCGAGCGGATCTTCGCCCCCCAGCTGACCGGCATGGATGTCCTCGCCCGCGAGCGGATCCACGCCCGGCTGCACCGCACGGTGGGCAACCCGGCCGCCAAGGCGGCGATCGACATGGCCCTGTGGGACATCGCGGGACAGTCGCTGGGGCTGCCGGTCAGCCGGCTCCTCGGCGGCTGGTCCGACCGGATGCGGGTCGCCCACATGCTCGGCTTCGACACCCCGGAGCGCATGGCCGCGGAGGCCGGGCGGATGCGGGACACCTACGGCATCACCACCTTCAAGGTGAAGGTCGGGCAGCGCCCGGTCCGGCTCGACATCGAGGTGTGCCGGGCCCTGCGCGATGCGCTGGGTGGTGAGGCCGAGCTGTACGTGGACGGCAACCGCGGCTGGACCGCCTCCGAGTCGGCGGCGGCCCTGCGAGAGCTCGACGCCATCGGCATCACGCTCGCCGAGGAACTGTGCCCCGCCGACGACGTCCTGGGCCGCAGATGGCTCGTACGCAACAGCCCCGTGCCGTTCGTCGCGGACGAATCCGCCACCACCCCCGCCGAAGTGACCCGCTCGCTCCTGGACGGAGCCGCCACCGCGATCAGCATCAAGACCGCCCGCACCGGCTTCACCCACTCCCAGCGCGTGCTCTTCCAGTGCGAGGGGATGGGCGCCGAGGTCGTCATGGGCAATCAGATCGACGGCCAACTGGGCACGGTGTGCACGGCGGTCTTCGGCGCCGCCCACGCCTCGTCCGCGCGCCGTCCCGGTGAACTCTCCAACTTCCTGGATATGAGTGACGACCTGCTCACCGAGCCACTCGCCATCACCGACGGCGTGCTCGCCGTACCGGACCTCCCCGGCCTCGGCGTGGCGATCGACCCGGAGAAGCTCCACCGCTACCGCCAGGACCGCTGAACCCTGACTGACAAAGGAGTCGCCTGATATGTCCGATGCCACCGCCAAAGCCGCGGTCAAAGCCACCGCCACCGCCGCCGCATCCGGCGCCTCGGCCACGGAACGATTCCTGACCGACAAGACCGGTATCCCCGCCCCGGGCGCTGACACCGAGCGTGTCCACATTCTCGCCACGGAGATGATCAGCGCCGTCCACGACATCGTGCGCCGGCACCAGGTGACATATGAGGAGTACAACGCCCTCAAGTCGTGGCTGATCTCCGTCGGCCGGGACGGAGAGTGGCCGCTCTTCCTGGATGTCTGGGTCGAGCACGTCGTCGAGGAGGTCGCCACCGCCGCCCGTCAGGGCAGCAAGGGCACGATCGAGGGCCCGTACTACGTCCCCGGCGCCCCCGAACTCCCCAGCGTCAGCTCCCTGCCGATGCGCGACAAGGAGGCGGGTACCGAGCTCCTTTTCCAAGGGCAGGTCATCAGCGCGTCAGGTGAACCCCTGGCCGGTGCGCGGCTGGAGATGTGGCAGGCCGACGACGAGGGGCTGTACTCGCAGTTCGCCCCTGGTATCCCGGAGTGGAACCTGCGCGGCAGCGTGGTCGCCGACGACGAAGGCCGGTTCGCGGTGACGACGATCCAGCCCGCCCCCTACCAGATCCCCACCGACGGCTCCTGCGGGCGGCTCATTTCCGCCGCAGGCTGGCACCCCTGGCGCCCCGCCCACCTGCACCTGAAGGTCTCCGCACCCGGACACGGTTCGCTCACCACCCAGCTGTACTTCAAAGGTGGCGAATACGTCGAGGACGACGTGGCCCGCGCGGTCAAACCCGAGCTGGTGATCGACCCGCGACCCACCGGAGACGGCGGGTGCGAGGTCACCCACGGCTTCGTCCTCGACCCCGCTTCCTGACCGACGGAAGACCGCCATGCTCTTCGCCGTCCACATGACCGTGAACCTCCCGCCTGACCTGGACGCCGAGGTCCGTGCCACGACCCTCACCGCCGAGAAGGAGTACGCGCAGCGGCTCCAGCACGGCGGCGAGTGGCTGCACCTGTGGCGCTGCGCGGGGCAGTACGCGAACCTCAGCGTCTTCGATGTCGCCGACAACGACCGGCTCAACGAAATCCTGTGGGGTCTGCCGCTCTTCCGGTACATGGACATCACCGTCACGCCGCTCGCCCAGCACCCGTCCGCGCTCCACTGACATTCAGCGGAGCGGCGGCACGGCGCCCCACCACCTCGCACAGCGCAGCTCCCATTCCAAGGGGCTGCGCTGACGAGACTTCGGGTGCCGATTACTACGTCCAGCCTGGTGAGAAGCGCGCTTCTTCCTGATGGGCGGGAGGCGCGTGGCGTGGCGAGTTTGGATCTGTGCTGGGTATGGCTTCGGGCGTATACTGTACATATGCGACGCCCGGTCACGATGCCAACTCTCGGTCAACTCGGGACGCAGAGGCCGAAAGAGGGAGACTCCTTTACTCGGCTGATTGTTCAGTGTGACCTGGGAGAACGGACCGGAGCACGCCGCTCAGCTTCGACGCAACTGGGGGTCAAGGGGTCGCAGGTTCAAATCCTGTCGTCCCGACCAGCGTTTTCGCAGGGCGGAGGCCGTTTCCGCGGGTAGCGGAGGCGGCCTTAACCATGTCCGGGCTGGGAGCAAGTGGGAGCCCTCTGGGAGCCCTCGTGCTCCCAACTCGCAGACGTGTCAACGGTGCCCGATTCGTCCGTCACCCGATCAGGTAGACCTACAGCGCCGTACCGCGCCCCCACGCGCCGTCGTCAACCACAAGCCCCCGATGTCACCCGATCGATCCGGATGTCTTCTGCATCGAGAGGCATAAGGACCCCATGTCGGCTCTCGAGCACCTTTCGCGGTGGGAGCACCGATCTCGTGCTCCCCATGCGACAGGGGGAAGCTGCGGGTTTAAGGGCCTCGGTTGGCGTGTTTCCGCAGGCAGCCGGTGCTCGGGTGTCCCGACCGCAAGGTTGTCCTTGCCGAGAACTTCATCCATGCAGGTCAGGCAGCATGGTGGTATTCGTGGAGGATGCCTGAAGGGTGTCTTTATTCCAATTAGGCTGCTGAGCTGGGCGTTTCCTGGGGAGGACGCGGTAGCCGGGGTGGCATGGTGTGGTACTCGTTGAGCAGTCCGCCAAGTACCGGCTGGCGCCTGACCCTGGCAGAGGACAGGGGGATGACGTTCGGGTCGTCGTCGGGTGCTCGTAGGTCGAGGCTGCGGTGGGCTCGTCCCCCGTTGTAGTGCTCCGCGTACGTAGTGAGGACCGTGCGCAGGTGTCGTTCGCCGGTGATGAGGAGTCGGTCGGTGCATTCGGTGCGGGCTGTGCGTATCCATCGTTCGGCGAATGCGTTTGACCGGGGGCTTTGCGGCGGGGTCGGGATGACGGCTGTGCCGTTGCCGGCGAGGACGGCGTCGAACGCGGTGGTGAACTTGCTGTCCCGGTCCCGGATGAGGAACCGGAAGCACCCAGCAGCGCTCTCCTCGAGATCCATGAGCAGGTTGCGGGCGAGCTGGGTGACCCATGCGCCGGTCGGGTGGGCGGTGGCACCCAGGACGTGGACGCGCCGGGTCTTGATCTCCATGACGAAGAAGACATAGAGACGTCTGAGGAAGACGGTCTCTACGTGCATGAAATCGCAAGCGAGCAGTGTGTGGGCTTGGGCTCGGAGGAAGGAGCGCCAGGTCTGCTGGGATGCGCGCTGCGGTGCGGGGGGTAGACCGGAGCGGCGCAGAACGCGTCGGACAGTCGCAGCGGCGACCCGATGACCAAGCCGGCGCAACTCCCCTTGGATCCTGACGTACCCCCAGGTCGGGTTCTCTCGCGCCAGGCGCTGGATGAGCGCGACCGTCTCTTCCGCCAGCGGTGGTCGGCCGGGTCCGGTTGGGGTCTGGCCCCATTTCCAGCGCACGAGACGGCGGTGCCAGGTCAGCAGTGTGCCCGGGGTGACCAGTCGATGGCGGCGTAAGACGGGTGGCAGATGCCGTGCGAGAGCGGAGAGCACGGCACGATCAGCCCATGAGAGCCGCGGCCGCTGTACCTGCCGACGAAGCACAGCGACCTCATGACGAAGGGCAAGGATCTCGGCGTTGTTCGCGGCGGTCGAGCGGCCCAGCAACAGGAAGCAGCCCAGTAGTCGCCAGAAGATCAGGTAAAGCAGTCGCAGACCCACGATCACTGATCATGCCCACACTTGGGCGATCGCAAAGCCCCAGGTCAACCACCATACGGCAATAAAGACACCCTTCAGGGCGGCCGCGGTCTGATCGACGGGAAACGCATCCGAAGGCCAGGTCACCAGGGCACGACCCCGTTGTCGTCGAAGAGCTGGCCGGTCGGACCGTCGTCCGGCAGGGTCGCCAGTCGGATGGCGATCGCCGCGCCCTGTTCGGGGGTCTGGGTCCCGCTGAATCCGTTGAGGTCGGTGGCCACGTAACCGGGGCAGGCGTTGTTGATCAGGATGTTGGTGCCGCTCAGCTCCTTGGCGTACTGGATGGTGGCGGCGTTGAGGTAGGTCTTCGTCGGCGCGTAGGCCCCGCTGATCCCCCCGAGGTCGACGCCGGGCGTGGTCTGCAGTGTCAGGGAGCCGACGTGGCTGGACTGGTTGACGATCCGCGGGTGCGCCGAACGGCGCAGCAACGGCAGCATCGCGTTGGTGACCCTGATGACGCCGATGACGTTGGTCTCCACCAGTCGCCGCACGGTCTCGAGGTCGATGGTGGTGGGTTCCTCCGGCCAGCCGCCGGCAATGCCGGCGTTGTTGACCAGTACGTCGAGCCGTCCTGCACGCTCCTCGATCAGTTGGACCGCGGCGGTCACGCTCGCGCTGTCGGTCACGTCCAGGGGTACGCCGAACGCGTCGGCACCAGCCGCGCGCAACTTCGCCACGGCGTCCTCCCGGCGCTGCTCGTCCCGGGCGCCGACACCGACACTCCAGCCCCGCGCACCCAGCCCGGCCGCGATCTCATACCCGATTCCCTTGTTCGCGCCGGTGACCAGCGCGATCGTCTTCTCGCTCATGACAGCGAGCATGCCTGCGCCGCAGCCGGGCACCAACACCATCTCGGTAGTGCAGCAATACCCGAGCGATATCGATCAGCCGTCTGCCCGTCATTAGCCTGTACTCATGGAAATACGCGAGCTGCGGTACTTCGTCGCCGTCGCCGAGGAGCTGCACTTCGGCAAGGCTGCCCAGCGCCTGGGGATAGCCCAGCCGCCGCTGTCGCGCACGATCACCCAGCTCGAACGGCGGCTCGGAATCGCACTGCTGGAACGCAACAGCCGCAAGGTCACGCTCACCGAGGCCGGAGCCGTGCTGCTGGCCGAAGGACGAGCGATCCTCAGCGCAGTGACCGCAGCTGAGCGGCGTACCCAACGGGCCGCGACAGCACATCCCAGCCTCGTCCTCGCCGTCAAATCCGGCACCGTCGGCGAGCTGCTGACAAAGTTGCTCGACGCCTACGCTGCGGAACCCGGCGCAGCCACCGTCGATCTGCTGCTCTGCGAGGCACACCAGCACCAGCAGCTGCTGCAGGACGGGCAAGCCGACGTGGCTCTGCTCCACCTGCCCTTCGACTCAGCAGTCGGGCTCGACACCGAAACCCTGTACACCGAGAAGCAGGTCGCGATCCTGCCGACCTCACACCCGCTCGCCAGCCGCTCCCAGGTCCGGATGGACGACGTCACCACACTGCCAAAGCTCCCGATGGCCCGCTGGCCCGGCCCCGGCGGCAGCTACCCAGAAGGACCTGGCGCAGAGGTACGGAACCTGACACAGCTCTTCCAGCTGATCGCGCTCGGCCGCAGCACCGCGGTCATCCCCGAGTCAGCCGGCGCCGACCTGCGCCGAGACCTCGCCGCCGTGCCGGTCCTGGACGCTCCGCCCGTGACAACGGTGATCGCCTGGCCGCCGCACAGCCGCCTTCGTCCAGTTGCTGACCTCATCCGCGTTGCAACACGTCTCTGAACCCGGATGAGGAGTGCAGCCGCCCAACGACGGTCCCGATCAAGCAACTGGCAACTCAACGCTCCTGCATCAGCGAGGTAGTGTCCTTGACCGTCTGGCCCTGGGTGGA
The DNA here is from genome assembly GCF_044334165.1 of Streptomyces sp. NPDC020845. Lineage (NCBI taxonomy): Bacteria > Bacillati > Actinomycetota > Actinomycetes > Kitasatosporales > Streptomycetaceae > Streptomyces > Streptomyces sp. NPDC020845. The sequence continues at coordinate 37,406 of NZ_JBIRSJ010000037.1, forward strand.
CATCAGCACCACGATCGCCCACCGCAGCCGCACCGGGTCCTTCGCCGTCCGACTGATCCGCTGCAAGCGGCGGCCTTCCTCCATGCTGACCCGCGGGTGAACACATTCGATCGTGTGCCGTTCAGAAATCCATCGCTGCTGGTCAGGCTACATGGCTGTGCTCATTGATGAGGTTGTCGAGGATGTGCGTGCGGGGTAGGCGTGGCGGGGTGCTTGTGCTGGCGAAGGCTGTGTTGAACGACTCGGTCTACTTGCTGTCCTTGTCGCGGGGGTCAGGTTGAGTGCTTGCTGCGTTGTCCAATGTTCGGTGGGGTGAGCGGTGACGTCGGCCTGCCCAGCGGATAGCCGATCTCCGTGATGTCCCCCGCGAGGTCGGCCAGCGTGACCTCTGGGTTCAACGCGCTGACCACACCTTCGGTCAGCGGACGTGAGGAATAGACGTGACGAACGGCCTCCAAGTCGACCGGGGCCTCGTAGTAGTCCTGAGCCCACCGTTGAAACGCTTCCGCCGAGCGTTCCACCAGCAGTTGGAACAAGGACCCGGCGCCGTCCGGATCTCCCGTGGTCTCCTCGGGGAAGTCGATGGTCCCCGTCTTCCAGTCGTTGTCTCCTGGCTCCCGCCACATACACACGGTGACGACGGGCATCCCGTCTTCGTCCGAGAACGCGGGTTCTTCAACCCACGACCGGAAGACTTCGGGTACATCATCGAGCACGCCGGGCCATGGCCCGTCCTGTGCGTAGGGGCTCATGGGCGACTCGTGAGCGAACCCACGGACGTAGGCGCCGGCGGCCGAGAAAACGATCGAGTACTCGTCGCCCGAACCGTTACGCATCGAGGCCATCGACTCCGTGTTGGACCAGTGGGCGTCGAAGGAATGGTAGCGGTCCTCCCACTTGGGACTCAGCACCTGCGGGTGCCGATAAATCATCCGTGCAGTTCACGCCGCTCGTTGGTACTCGTGGAGGGTTCCGCCGAGTCGGTCTCGTCTGTGGACTTCCAAGGGGGCGAGTTGGGCTGGTTGGGTGATGGGTGTGGGTAGTGGGCGGCAGGGGGCGGCTTGTTCCAGGGCCCTGTGCGGGCGGTGCTCGTTGTAGAAGGATTCGTACTCGCGCAGGGCGTGGAGGAGGTGGCGCTGGTTCCAGATCAAGGTCCGGTCCAGGGGTTCCCTGCGGCAGGTCTGTATCCACCGCTCCATGACGAGTTCATCCGTGGTATCCGAATGCCGGTGGTGACGATCTTGAGACCGGCATCGGTCATCAGGGCGTCGAAGGCGGCTGTGAACTTCGAGTCGCGGTCGCGGATCAGGAACCGTGCCCTGCTGCCCGCGTCTTCGAGGTCCATGAGGAGGTTGCGTCCGAGCTGCACGATCCACTCGTGGTGGGGTGTGCGGTGGTGCCGAGGACTCTGATGCGGCGGGTGGTGTGCTCGATGACGGCGCAGACGTACAGGCACGCTCCGGTCAGAGTGTGGACTTCGAAGAGATCGCAGGCGAGAAGGGCCTTGGCCTGGCTGCGGAGGTAGTCGGCCCAGGTGGTGCTCTGCCGTTCGGGTGCGGGTGGGATGCCGTGCTCGCGGAGGATCTCCCAGACGGTGGAGGCGGCGACCTTGATCCCCAGGGCTGCGAGTTCGCCGTGGATTCGTCGATACCCTCACGAGGCATTCTCCCTGGCCAGGCGCAGGACCAGGGCGCGGATCGACCGTAGGGTGCGTGGGCGTCCGCGTCGCCTGGGTACGCAGGTCGCGGCATGGCGCCGCCGTAGCAGCTCGCGATGCCAGCGCAACACTGTGTCGGGGCGGACCAGGAGCAGAAGGGTTCGCAGTCTGTTTTTGGGGAGGTGGTGGAGCAGGCCGGCGAGGACGGCACGGTCGCTGTCGGTGAAGGTCGGTTTGCCGACCTGGCGCTGCAGGACCAGCAGTTGGTGCCGGAGGACGAGGATCTCGATGTCCTTGTCTTTGTCGCTCATCGGCAGGAGGTGTAGGAACGCCAGGGCGTTGGTCGTGGCGAGGTAGGCCAGGCGCAGGAGTACGACAGATCATGATGCCGCCGGGGCCCCGTGTGGGTGAAGCACTTGGGGCGGATGACAAGGAGAGCCGAAGATCCGTGATCAGGCTCCCGACCTGCGTGGATGATTTATCGGCACCCGCAGTGCCTACGCGGCCGAGGTCAGCCGCCGATCGATAAGGAAGTAGCTCATGGACATCCGACAATGCCGAAAAGAAGATCTTGACCGCCTGGAGAGGCACATGCCCTCGCCCGGGCGGACACAACGCCACGCGATGCGGTTCGAAAGGCAACAGCAGGGTCTGAGCACCTTCCTGGTCGCCTGGTCCAACGGAAGCCCCGTCGGGACGGCTCAGATTCTGTGGCAAGGATGCGAAGCGCCCGAGGTGCGCGATCGCTTCCCCGAGTGCCCTGAGTTGAACGGTCTGGGAGTCTGGCCGCCGCAGCTGCGGTCCCAGGGCATTGGGACAGCCATCATCCGCGCGGCGGAAAACCAGGCCCTGCCCTTGCCGAAAATCTCATCCGCGCAGGTCACGCTGCATGCCGGTATTCGTGGAGGATGCCGCCGAGGCGATCGTGCCGGCGTATGTTGAGGTGGGCTAACGTGTCCGGATCGTCGATCGGTGGGGGCAAGGGGTGCAGCGGTCTGCCGTTCGCGATGGCCTGGTGTGGTCTGTGTGCGTTGTAGAACTGCTCGAACTCGCGCAGGGCGTGGAGGAGATGCCGTTGGTTCCAGATCAACGTCCGGTCCAGGAGCTCGCGGCGACAGGTCTGTATCCTGTGCCGTTCAGGGAAGCGTCGCTGCATTCTGCGGCTCTCAGCGACGCTGGTGCGTTGGTCGTGGAGTCCGGGCACCCGCGCGAGGTGCTCACCAACCCCCGGCACGAGCGGACCCTGTCCGGCGCGCGGATGTATGTACTCGCGGTGACCTGATTCCTGATAGACCCCCGCCTATCCCTGATAGTGCCAGGGATTAACCAGTTCGACGCCGGTACGGGTCAGATGTTTGGTGTTGCGGCTTGCGAGGGTCCAGCGGTTGGCCAGGGCTGTGGCGGCGATGAGGGCGTCGGGTGGGTCGATGGGTTGGCCGGTGGTCTTCAGGGCCTTGTGGAGGGTGAGGTAGGCGGTCGCCTCTGGTTCGCCGATTGCGGCGATGCGGTGGCGATACTCGCTCCGTAGCGTGGTCAGGGCTTGGCGGTAGCGGGCTTGGCGGAGTGGATCGGAGGTGGCGGCGACGCCGGCTTCGATCTCGGCCACAGTGACCACGCTGAGGTAGAGGTTCGGGCTGGGCGTGGAGTGGAACCAGGCGATGACGTGGGGATCTGGCTTGGGACGGGTGGTGAGCTCAGCGACGACGTTGGTGTCGAGCAGGTAGATCATTCGGGTCCCTGAGCCTCGTCGTACGATCGAGTGCCGAACTCAAGATCTTCGAAGGGGGCCTGCTGGAGGAAGTCTACGAAGCCGTCGTGTGCGGTCGTGGCCCAGCGGGTGAGCATGGCGGGGAGGTCGTCAAGATCAGTCACGGCCAGTTCGGCGTCGAAGTGGGCGACCTGGTCGGCGGGGAGAGCCTCTCTGATGTCACGGATGGTACGAAGTGGATGGGCCGGCTCGGAGGAAGAAGGTCCCACGGGATGATCATGTGCTGTGCTCATGGCATCCTCCCAGTTGGTCGCTGCGACCCTCAATGATATAGATGACTTCGTCGCTAGACGCGCCCACGCTCTGGTGTGGTTGACAGTCTGGTACTGAGCTGAATAGCGCAGTACGGCTAGTGATCGGCGTTGCAGGGCAGGGGGTACGTCAGGATCCAAGGTGAGCTCCGACGGCTCGGTCATCGGGTCTCAGCCGCCACCATCCGGCGCGTTCTGCGCCGCTCCGGTCTACCGCCCGCACCGCAGCGCGCCTCCCAGCAGACCTGGCGCTCCTTCCTCCGCGCCCAGGCCCACACGCTGCTCGCCTGCGACTTCATGCACGTAGAGACCGTCTTCCTCAGACGTCTCTACGTCTTCTTCATCATGGAGATCGCCACCCGGCGCGTTCACGTCCTGGGTGTACCGCACGCCCTACAGGCGTATGGGTCACCCTGTGGGTGCCGGAAACGGGGCTCTTGCAAGATTTTCGTGATGGGGTGACAGTGCGTCATCTTGGTGTCATTGTGCGGAGTGTGTGACGAGCTGCTGGGCATCGTGTTCCCGCA
>NZ_JBIRSJ010000038.1:0-38999 GCF_044334165.1 Streptomyces sp. NPDC020845
TCACCCCCACCACCAAACACCACATCCCGCAACGACCAATCCACAAACGGCACCAACGCCCGCTCACACGCCACCATCGACTCAGCAAAAACAGAAGAAACCTCCCACAACTCCCGCCCCATCCCCACCCACTGCGACCCCTGACCAGGAAACACAAACACCACACCCGTGCCGGTGTCACCGGCAGCGCGCCCACTCACCACCCCAACCCCCGGCACACCCTCGGCCACCGACCGCAGCCCCGCCAACAGCTCCTCCCGGTCACCCCCCAGCACCACCGCCCGCTGCTCGAACGCCGACCGGGTCCCCACCAACGAGAAACCCACATCCACCGGACCCAGCCCCGGCCGCTCCACAAGCCGCTCCAACAACCGGCCGGCCTGCGCCCGCAACGCCCCCTCACCACGAGCCGACACCAGCCACGGCACCAGTCCCCCCAGCACAGGACGATCCACCTCACTCGGCCCCACAGACTCCACCGGCCCCGGCTCCGGGGCCTGCTCCAAGATCACATGCGCATTGGTACCGCTGACGCCGAAGGAGGACACCCCGGCTCGGCGCGGACGGCCCGTCTCCGGCCACTCCCGCGCCTCCGTGAGCAGCCGCACCGCACCCGAGGACCAGTCGACGTGCGGTGTCGGCTCGTCCACATGCAGCGTCTTCGGCATGACACCGTGCCGCAATGCCATGACCGTCTTGATCACACCGCTGACGCCGGCCGCGTACTGGGTGTGACCGACGTTCGACTTGATGGAACCCAGCCACAGCGGCCGGTCGGCCGGGCGGTCCTGGCCGTAGGTGGCCAGCAGGGCCCGTGCCTCGATGGGGTCGCCGAGCGTGGTGCCGGTGCCGTGCGCCTCGACCATGTCGACGTCCGCGGTGGCCAGGCCGGCGTTGTCCAGGACCCGCAGGATGAGGCGGCGCTGGGCCGGCCCGCTGGGCGCGGTGAGGCCGTTGCTGGCACCGTCCTGGTTGATGCCGGTCTCCCGCACCACTGCCAGCACCGGGTGCCCCGCCCGCTGGGCGTCGGAGAGCCGCTGAAGAACCAGTACGCCGACGCCCTCGCCCCAGCCGGTGCCGTCGGCGTCCGAGGAGAACGCCTTGCAGCGGCCGTCGGATGCCAGCCCGCCCTGCCGGGAGAACTCCGGGAACGCGCCGGGCGTCGCCAGTACTGTGACCCCGCCGGCCAAGGCCAGCGAGATCTCGTCCTTGCGCAGCGCCTGCACCGCCAGATGAAGGGAGACCAGCGACGACGAGCACGCCGTGTCGACGGTGACCGCGGGACCTTCCAGGCCGAGCGTGTACGCCACCCGGCCGGAGAGGACGCTGCTGGATGTGCCGGTCATCAGATGGCCGTCCAGCGCGTGCGGCGACGCGGCGAGCAGGCCGGCGAAATCTCCGCTCGTGCCGCCGAAGAACACCCCGGTGTCACTGCCCCGCAAAGACCGTGGATCGATCCTGGCGCGCTCCAGCGCCTCCCAGGAGGACTCCAGGAGCAACCGCTGCTGCGGATCGGTGGTGAGCGCCTCGCGTGGTGCGATGCCGAAGAAGGCCGCGTCGAACTCGCCGGCGCAGCGCAGGAAACCACCCTCCAGCGGGGTCGAGGTGCCGGCCCCCGCGGCATCGGTTTCGTACAGCCCGTCCAGGTTCCAGCCGCGGTCGTCGGGGAAGCCCGCCACGGCGTCCGCTTCCTCCGACAGCATCCGCCACACGTCCTCCGGCGTGTCCGCACCGCCCGGCAGCCGGCACGCCATGCCGATGATTGCGATCGGCTCGCGGGCCCGGTCCTCGACCTCACGCAGCCGGCGCTGAAGCCCACGTGCCTCGGTGACGGCCCGCTTGAGGTATTCGCGGTACTTCTCGTCGTCGGACATGACGTTCTCAGCTCCTTGGTGATGTGTTCCCGGCGGAATCGGGCCGATCGGGCAAGACCTGACCCGGCCGGTCAGAGACCGAAGCCCTGGTCGATCGCCTCGAAGAGGTCGTCGGTGGTCGCGGTGGCGAGGTCGTCCGGGGCGGCCGGTCCGGTGTCCGGCTCGCTCCACTCCGACAGCAGCCCGCGCAGCCGTCGCACGACCCGGCCGCGGTCGCCGTCGTCCGCGTCGATCGTCTTGAGGGCAGCCTCCAGGGCGTCCACCTCCGCAAGCGCGGCCTCGACGCCGGACAGCCCGGCCGGGACGAGAGCGGTGAGCAGTTCCGTGGCGAGCGCGGTCGGTGTCGGGTGTTCGAAGACGAGCGTGGTCGGCAGACGCAGTCCGGTGGCGGCACCGAGCCGGTTGCGGAACTCGACGGCGGTCAGCGAGCTGAAGCCGAGCTCACTGAAGGACCGCTCCGCCGTGACCGCGGCCACCGAGGCGTGCCCCAGCACCGTCGCCGCGTGGGAGCGCACCAGTTCCAGCACCCTGCGGTGCTGCTCGACGGCGGGCAGCCCCGCCAGTCGCGTGCGCAGCCCGGAACCGTCGCTGCCGGACCGCGCCGTACGCCGCGAGGTCCCTTGCACCAGACCCCGGAGGAGATGCGGCACCTCGTCCGCACCGGACCGCAGCGTCGACGGAGTGAGCCGTGTGATCACCTGCAACGGCACGTCCGCCCCGCAGGCCAGGTCGAACAGGGCGAGCGCCTCCGCGTCCTCCAGCGGTACCACGCCGGCTCGTTCCATGCGGTGCAGCTCTTTGTCGTTGAGGTGTCCGGTCATGGTGCTGCGGGTGTTCCACAGGCCCCAGGCGAGGGAGGTGGCGGGGAGGCGGTGGGCGCGGCGGTGGTGGGCGAGGGCGTCGAGGTAGGTGTTGGCGGCGGCGTAGTTGGCTTGTCCTGGGGCGCCGAGTTGTCCGGCGGCGGAGGAGTAGAGGACGAAGGTGGTGATGGGGTGGTTGAGGGTGAGGTGGTGCAGGTGGGTGGCTGCGTCGATCTTGGGGCGCAGGACGTTGTGGAGTTGGGTGTTGGTGAGGGTGGTGATCGTTGCGTCGTCGAGGATGCCGGCGGTGTGGATGACGGTGGTCAGGGTGTGGTGGGAGAGGAGTGCGGCGAGTTGGTCGGGGTCGGCTGTGTCGCAGGCGGTGATGGTGACGTGGGCGCCGGCCTTGGTGAGTTCGGCGGTGAGTTCGGTGGCGCCGGGGGCGTCGGGTCCGCGTCGGCTGGTGAGCAGCAGGTCGGTGACGCCGTGCTGGTGGACGAGGTGGCGGGCGAGGAGAGCGCCGAGGGTGCCGGTGCCGCCGGTGATCAGGGCGGTGCCGTTCGGATCGATCCCCCGCGGCACGGTGAGGACGGCCGGGCCGGCCGGCGTCGCCCGGTTCGCATGCCGGGATGCCTCCCGGGCACGCCGCAGGTCGCAGACGGTGATCCGCGGCGGCGTCAGCTTCCCGTCGCGGCACAGCGACATCACCGCGACCAGCATTTCCCGGATCCGGTCGGGACCGGCCTCCGCCAGGTCGTACGTCCGGTAGGCCACGCCCGCGTGGGCCTCGGCCACCTGCGCCGGGTCGCGCCTGTCGGCCCTGCCCGTCTCCAGGAACCGGCCGCCGCGCGGCAGCAGGCGCAGCCCGGCGTCCACGGACTCACCGGCCAGACAGTTCAGGACGACGTCCACCCCGCAGCCGCCGCTTGTCTCCATGAACCGGTGTTCGAAATCCTGCGTCCGGGAGTCCGCGATGTGTGCATCGTCCAGCCCGTACTTCCTCAACGTCGGCCACTTGCCGGTGGCGGCGGTGCCATACACCTCGGCTCCCAGCTGGTGGGCCAGTTGCACGGCCGCCAGCTGGGAGCCGTCCGCCGCGTCGTGTACCAGCACCGACATCCCGGGCTGTACGTCCGCCAGGTCCACCAGGCCGTAGTAAGGGATGGGATAGGTGAGGGGAACGGCCGCCGCCTGCTCGTAGGACCAGCCGTCGGGCATGGGGGCCAGGAAGCGGTGGTCGCACACCGCGAAGGGCCCGGATGAGCCGGAGCGCAGTCCCAGCACCCGGTCGCCCACGGCCAGATCGGTCACCTCGGCACCCGTCTCCTGCACCGTGCCGGCCGCGTAGCCGCCGATGCCCTTGCTCCCCTCGGCCGGGTCGAGCGAGGCCACGACGTCCTGGAAGTCGAGCCCGACCGCGTGCACCGCGATCCGGACCTGACCGGGCCCGAGCGGGTCCAGAACCTCCGGGCAGGGCACCAGCGCCATGTCCTCGATCGAGCCGCGGCCTGTGCTCTCCAGCCGCCACGGCACCGGCCCGGACGGCGGCAGCAACGCCGGATGCGAACGTGCCCGGGCCAGCCGAGGCGCGGCGACTGTGCCGCGACGAACGGCGATCCGGGGCTCGGCGCAGGCGAGCGCGCCCCCGAAGACCTCTCGTGACGTGTCCAGCCCGTCCAGGTCGACCAGGAAGAAGCGGTCCGGATGCTCGGTCTGCGCCGAACCCACCAGACCCCAGCTGGTGGAGTTCGCCAAGTCGGTGACGTCCTCGGCGTCGCCCGCGGCGACCGCGCCCGAGGTGACGAGGACCAGGCGCGCGGAGGCGAACCGGTCATCGGCCAGCCAGGCGCGGATCACGCCGAGCGTCGCCTCGGCCGCCGCGTGCGCATCAGCGGCGGGGTCGTCCGAGACACGGGGGGCGAGACAGCGGACCACGATACCCGGGACCGGACCGTTCGCGGCCAGCTCCTCGAAGGTGGCCGCCACCCGCAGTGCCGCGCCGGTCAGCCCGAAGGGGTCGTCGCCGACGAGGGCATAGGACTGAGCGGCCGCCACGGGCAGAGCCGTCCAGTCGAGATGGAGCAGTGCCTGCTCCAGCGTGCCGCCCGAGGGCTGGTCGAACACGGCGGGTTTGGTCACCACGGATCCCACCGAGACGACCGGACGCCCGGCCTCGTCGGTGACCAGCAGGGCGAGCTGGTCCCCCGAGGGGGTAAGACGGACCCGAGCCGTCGTCGCGCCGGACGCGTACAGCCGCACCGCGGCCCAGGAGGACGGCAGCCGTACGCCCCCGTCCCGCCCGCCGACAAACGCCATGGCGTGCAGCGCGGCATCCAGCAGGGCCGGGTGAACGCCGTAGCGCGTGCCCTCCTCCCGCTCCGACTCGGGCAACCGGACCTCGGCGAACAGCTCGTCACGCTGCCGCCACAGCGCGTGCAGGCACTGGAAGGCGGGTCCGTAGTGGTAGCCGCTCGCGGCGAGCTCCTGGTAGACACCGTCCGTCTCGACTGCCTCTGCCCCGGCCGGCGGCCAGGACGGCAGGGGAGCCGGCTCTGCGGGCGCGTCGGCACTCAGGGTGCCGGTCGCGTGCAGCGTCCAGTCGCCGTCACTGGTGCGGGAATGCAGGGTGACCGTGCAGCGGCCCGAGTCACTGTCCGGGGTGGCCCGGACCTGCACGGTGAACTCGTCCTCGGGGCCGGCGCCCAGCAACAGCGGTGTGTGCGGGGTCAGTACCTCCAAATACGGGCGGTTCAGGAGATCGCCCGCCCGGATCACCAGGTCGACGAAGGCGCTGCCGGGCAGCAGGACCTGGCCCAAGAGCGCGTGGTCGAGCAGCCATGGCTGGGCGCGCCCGGACAACCGGCCGGTCAGCAGCACCCCCTCGCCGTCGGCCAGCGTCACAGCCGCTCCCAGCAGCGGATGGTCTGCCGCCTGAAGCCCCATCGCGGTCAGGTCACCGGCGCCACGACGGTGTTCCAGCCAGAACCGGCGTCGCTGGAAGGCGTAGGTGGGCAGGTCGACGCGGCGTGCGCCGGTTCCGGTGAAGAACGCGGACCAGTCGGCCTGGGCGCCGGCGGCGTAGATCCGGCCGAGGGCATGGACGACGCTCTGCGCTTCGGGGCGTTCGGGATGCAGGATGGGGGTGCAGACGGTGCCGGTGCCGGTGCCGGTGTGGTCCAGCGTCTCCTCGGCCATCGCGGTCAGGGAACCTCCCGGACCCAGTTCCAGGAACTTGTCGACCCCGCGGGCGTGGGCGGTGGCGACCCCGTCGGCGCAACGGACCGCTTCCCGCACATGCCGTACCCAGTAGGCAGGGGTGGTCAGCTCCTGGTCCGCGATCTGCCCGGTCACGTTGGACACCACCGCGATCCGCGGCCGACGGAACTCCACCCCAGCCAGTACCTCGGCGAACTGAGCCAGCATCGGCTCCATCCGCGCCGAGTGGAAGGCATGACCGACCGCCAGCCGCTTGATCCGCCGCCCCCGCCCGGCCAGCTCCCGCGCAACAGCGGTGACCGGCTCCTCGTCCCCGGACAGCACCAGTGAACGCGGCCCGTTCACCGCCGCCACCGACACCCCCGCCGGCAGCTCCGGCAACTCCTCCTCCGCCGCCTGGACCGCGACCATCACCCCACCCGACGGCAACGCCTGCATCAGCCGGCCCCGCGCCGACACGACCCGGCACGCGTCCTGAAGCGACCACACCCCCGCCACATACGCCGCCGCCAGCTCACCGATCGAATGCCCCAGCAGCACATCGGCCCGCACCCCGCACGAGCCCACCAGCTCGAACAGAGCCACCTCCAACGCGAACAGACCAGCCTGGGTCCATTCGGTCCGGTCCAGCACCTCACCACCGGTGAAGACCACATCGCGCAACGACCCGGGCAGCATCCCGTCGAACCCGGCGCACACCTCGTCGAAGGCAGCCGCGAACACCGGGAACGCCTCATACAGCTCCCGGCCCATACTCGCCCGCTGCGAGCCCTGCCCGGAGAACAGCAACGCCGTCCCGCCATCCGTGACCGACCCGCCGGCCACCCGGCCCTCGGCCAGCGCCTCCAACTGTGCCAGGAGCTCGGACGTCTCCCGCCCGACCAGCACTGCCCGGTGCTCCAGCCCCGCCCGCGCCGCCGCCAGCGAGAACCCCACATCCACCGGACGCAGCCCATGCCGCGCAACATGCCCGGCCAGGTTCCGTGCCTGCTCCCGCAGCGCCTGCGCCGACCGCGCCGAGATCACCCACGGCACCAGTCCCGCAACCTCACCAGGCGCGCTCTCCTCGACAGTCTCCGGCGCCTGCTCCAGGATCACGTGGGCGTTGGTGCCGCTGATCCCGAACGCCGACACCCCCGCACGACGCGGACGCCCCGTCTCCGGCCACTCCCGCGCCTGGGCCAGCAACTCCACCGCACCCGAAGACCAGTCCACCTCAGGAGTCGGCTCCTCCACATGCAGCGTCCTGGGCAGCACCCCGTGCCGCATCGCCAGCACCGACTTGATCACACCCGCCACACCCGCGGCCGCCTGCGTATGACCGATGTTCGACTTCACCGACCCCAGCCACAACGGCCGGTCCACCGGACGGTCCTGCCCATACGTGGCCAGCAGCGCCTGAGCCTCGATCGGATCACCCAGTGCCGTCCCCGTCCCATGCGCCTCCACCACATCGACATCCACCGCGGCCAGCCCCGCGCTCGCCAGCGCCTGACCGATCACCCGCTGCTGCGACGGGCCGTTCGGCGCCGTCAGACCATTCGACGCACCGTCCTGGTTGACCGCCGATCCACGCACCACCGCCAGCACCGGATGGCCGTGGCGACGCGCATCCGACAACCGTTCCACCAGCAGCATCCCGACGCCCTCGCCCCAGCCGGTGCCGTCGGCACCGGCGGCGAACGCCTTGCACCGCCCGTCCGGCGCCAAGCCGCCCTGCCGGGACAGTTCCACGAACACCCCGGGTGTCGCCATCACGGTCACCCCCCCGGCCAGGGCCAGGTCGCACTCACCGCCCCGCAGCGCCTGAGCCGCCAGATGCAGCGCCACCAGCGACGACGAGCACGCCGTGTCCAGCGTGACCGCGGGTCCCTCCAGACCTAGCGTGAAGGCCACCCGGCCGGAGGCGACACTGCCCGCGGAGCCGGTGCCGATGAACCCTTCGACCTCGTCGGGCAGGGTGCCGGGGCCGGAACCGTAGTCGTGGTACATCACTCCGGCGAACACGCCGGTCCGGCTGCCGCGCACCGCGCGCGGATCGATGCCGGCCCGCTCCAGCGCCTCCCACGACGTCTCCAGCAACAGCCGCTGCTGCGGATCCATCGCCAGCGCCTCACGCGGCGAGATCCCGAAGAACTCCGCGTCGAAGTCGGCGGCCTCGTACAGGAACCCGCCCCGCCGCACATACGACGTCCCCGGCCGGGCCAGTTCCGGGTCGTACAGCTCCTCCACATCCCAGCCGCGGTCCTCGGGCATGCCGGCGATCGCGTCTCGCCCGGCGGCGACCAACTCCCATAGCGCATCGGGAGTGGCCACCCCGCCGGGGTAGCGGCAGGCCATGCCCACGATCACGATCGGATCGTCGCCCGTCGCCCGCAGCTCCGGCAGGGCGACCTCGGCACCACGGTCGAAAAGCTCCTCGTGCAGGTGTTCGGCGAGCTGCTGGGGCGTGGGGTGGTCGAACACCAGGGTGGCGGGCAACCCGAGCCCGGTCGCGGCCCCCACCCCGTTACGCAGCTCGATCGCGGCCAGCGAGTCGAAGCCCAGCTCCCGGAAGCTCCGGCGCGCTTCCAGACCGTCGGTGTTCGCATGCCCCAATGCCCGGGCCGCGTGTGTCCGTACGAGGTCGAGCAGCAGTCGCAGGCGTTCCGCCTCGGGCAGCTCCCGCAGCCCGGCAGCGAACGTCATACCCGCGTAGGCCCCCTCCGCTGCGTTGGCCGCCCGGCGCACCGGGACCCGCACGAGCCCACGCAGAACCGGCGGCAAAGTGCCCGCCGCGGCCTGGGAGCGCAGCGCGCCGGGCTCCAGCGGCAGGGGCACGGCGACCGGCGCGTCCAGCCCGACTGCCGCGTCGAGCAGCGCCATCCCCTGCTCTTCGGAGATAGGTACCACGCCGGCTCGTTCCATGCGGTGCAGCTCTTTGTCGTTGAGGTGTCCGGTCATGGTGCTGCGGGTGTTCCACAGGCCCCAGGCGAGGGAGGTGGCGGGGAGGCGGTGGGCGCGGCGGTGGTGGGCGAGGGCGTCGAGGTAGGTGTTGGCGGCGGCGTAGTTGGCTTGTCCTGGGGCGCCGAGTTGTCCGGCGGCGGAGGAGTAGAGGACGAAGGTGGTGATGGGGTGGTTGAGGGTGAGGTGGTGCAGGTGGGTGGCTGCGTCGATCTTGGGGCGCAGGACGTTGTGGAGTTGGGTGTTGGTGAGGGTGGTGATCGTTGCGTCGTCGAGGATGCCGGCGGTGTGGATGACGGTGGTCAGGGTGTGGTGGGAGAGGAGTGCGGCGAGTTGGTCGGGGTCGGCTGTGTCGCAGGCGGTGATGGTGACGTGGGCGCCGGCCTTGGTGAGTTCGGCGGTGAGTTCGGTGGCGCCGGGGGCGTCGGGTCCGCGTCGGCTGGTGAGCAGCAGGTCGGTGACGCCGTGCTGGTGGACGAGGTGGCGGGCGAGGAGAGCGCCGAGGGTGCCGGTGCCGCCGGTGATCAGGGCGGTGCCGTTCGGATCGATCCCCCGCGGCGGCCGAGGGCTTCCCGCCGATGCCCGCGTCAGCCGCGGCGCCGTGGCCCTGCCCTCCCGCAGTGCCAGCCGTGGCTCGTCCACCCCGACCGTCGAAGCCAACGCCGCCAGGGACTCGGCCGTACCGTCGAGGTCCACGAGCGCGATCCGGCCGGGATGTTCGGTCACCGCCGAGCTGAGCAAACCCCACACCACCGCCTGTACCGGGTCCGGTGCGTCGCCATCCGCCACGGCCACCGCGTTCCAGGTCACCATCACCAGCCGCGCGGTGCCGAGCCGTTCGCCGGCGAGCCAGAACTGCAGCAGATCCAGGGCCCGCTCGGCGGCCTCGTGCGCCGCGTCGGCGTCGACGGAGCCGTCGGACGTCCCGACCGTGCCGACGATGAAGTCCGGCACCTCGGCCCCCGCCTCCACCGCGGCTTCGAGCCCGGCCAGATCGGCATGGACGTCGGCGCGGGGCAGGCCGGCCAGTGGCCCCGGACCCAGCACAGCGCAGCGCCCCGGCGTCTCGGCGCCGCCGGCCGGGACCCAGGACGGCACGAGCAGCGCGTCCACGGCACCGTCCAGCGCCTCGACCGCTCCGGCGGGCCGCACCGCCAGCGACTCCACCGTGGCCACGGTGTGCCCGGCCGCGTCGGCGAAGAGCAGTGCGAGGGTGTCGGGACCAGTGGGGGTCAGCCGTACCCGCAGGAACGAGGCCCCGGCCGCGTACAGCGACACCCCGCGCCACGCGAACGGCAGCCTGGCCCGCTGCTCCCTGCCGAACTCACCCGGCACGAATGCCGACGCGTGCAGCGCGGCGTCCGCGAGCGCCGGATGCAGGCCGAACTCCCCGGCGTCACCGGCGACGTCCTCGGGCAGCCGGACCTCGGCGTACACCTCCTCGCCGTGCCGCCACACCGCGCGCAGCCCCTGGAAGGCCGGCCCGTAGCGCACACCGGCCGCCGCGAAGTCCGCGTAGCAGCCATCGGTGTCCAGTTTCTCGGCCCCCGCCGGCGGCCACACCGTCAGCTCCTCCGCGGAAGCCGTACGGACCGCGGTGAGGGTGCCCCCGGCGTGCCGCGTCCACACGTCGTCGGCGGACCCCTCGGGCTGCGTGTACAGCCCGAACCCGCGGTCACCCGAGGCGTCCGGGGAGTCCACAGCGAGCTGAACGCGCAGCCCACCGGCGGGCGGCAGCGCCAGCGGAACCTCCAGAGCGAGGTCTGCGACATGGTCGAGCCCGACGTGCCGGCCCGCCCACAGCGCCAGTTCGGCCACGGCGGTGCCCGGAAGCAGGACCGTGTCGCCGATGATGTGATCCGCCAGCCACGGCTGCGCGTCAACGGACAGCCTGCCGGTGAACAGACGGCCGCCGCCGACCGCCGGCACCAGCGTGGCCCCCAGCAGCGGATGGTCCGCGGCGACCAGCCCGGCCGCGCCCATGTCTCCCGCCCCGGGGGCGGTCTCCAGCCAGTACCGGGTCCCCTGGAAGGCGTACGTCGGCAGCGGCACCCGCGACGTCGGGCGACCGCCGAAGAAGGTCCGCCAGTCGATTGGTACACCGGCCGTGTGAGCCTGGGCCAGCATGGCCGTCAGTGTGCGGACCTCGGGGCGCTGACGGCGCAGTGCCGGGGCGACCACCGTGGGGGTACCGGAGGCGGCGAGGGTCTCCTCGGTCATGGACGTGAGCGCGGCGTCCGCACCCAGCTCCAGGAACACGGTGACACCCTCGGCGACGAGGGTGTGCACCACGTCGTGGAACCGGACGGGCTCGCGTGCCTGCCGAGCCCAGTACGCCGGATCCGCCCAGTCGGCGGCGTCCAGGACGGTGCCCGTCACACTGGACACGACCGGGATGCGAGGCGGCTCGAACGACAGCCGTCCGGCCACCTCCCCGAGCGGCTCGACCACCGGATCCATCAGCGGGGAGTGGAAGGCGTGGCTCACCGGTATCCGCCGGGTCCTGCGACCCAGCTCCGTGAAGTGCGCCGCGATCCCGGTGACGACGTCCTCGTCCCCCGACACGACCACGGAACCGGGCCCGTTGACGGCCGCGACACCGGCCACCGATTCGTGCCCGGCCAGCAGCGGCAGCACCTCGTCGGCCGTGGCCGCCACCGACACCATCGCCCCGCCCTCGGGCAGCTCCTGCATCAGCCGCCCCCGGGTGGCGACCAGTTCACAGGCGTCGGCCAGCGACAGCATGCCCGACACATGCGTGGCGGTCAGTTCGCCGACCGAGTGCCCGGACAGCAGCCGCGGACGCACCCCCCACTCCTCCAGCAGCCGGAACAGTGCCACCCCGAGCGCGAACGTCGCCGACTGGGTGTACAGCGTCTGGTCCAGCAGCCGTGCCTCGGCGCTGTTAGCGTCGGCCAGCAGCAGGGGCAGCAGCGGCATGTCCAGCCGCGCGCCTAGTTCGGCACAGACCTCGTCCAGAGCCCGGGCGTACGCTGGGAAGGTCTCGTACAACTCCCTGCCCATGCCGGGCCGCTGGGCACCCTGGCCGGTGAACAGGAAGGCGCAGCGCACCTCGTCCGCGACCCCGTCCACCAGCCCGGCAGGACGCTCCCCGCGCGCCAGCTCGGCGAGCCCGCCCAGCAGTTCCTCGCGGCTCTCCGTGAGCAACACGGCGCGGTGCTCGAAGGCGGTACGGGTGGTCGCCAGCGCGGCCGCCAGGTCACCGAGCGGCAGATCCGGACGGTCGAGCAGATGGGCGTGCAGCCGGGCGGCCTGGGCGGGCAAGGCCGCGGGCGTGGCCGCAGACAACGGCACGGGCACGACCGGCAGCACGGCGGAAACCATCGAATCGGACACGTCGGCCCGCTCCGCTCCGTGAGCCGGAAGATCTGCGCCCTTCGCCGTGTCGGTCGGTGGATCGGCAGTGGGCGGCTCCTCCAGGATGACGTGCGCGTTGGTGCCGCTGATCCCGAACGAGGACACACCGGCCCGCCGAGGACGCCCGGTTCGCGGCCATGCATGGTTCTCCGTCAGCAGCTCCACCGTGCCCGCTGACCAGTCCACTTCGGGCGTCGGCCGGTCGACGTGCAGCGTCCGGGGCAACTGCTGGTGGCGCATCGCCATGACCATCTTGATGATTCCGGCAGCGCCCGCGGCGGCCTGGGTGTGACCGATATTGGACTTGACGGAGCCGAGCCGCAGAGGGCTGCTGTCCGGGCGCTCCCGGCCGTAGGTGGCGATCAGGGCCTGCGCCTCGATCGGGTCGCCGAGCGTCGTGCCGGTGCCGTGCGCTTCCACCACGTCGATGTCCGCGAAGCCCAGCCGGGCCGAGGCCAGCGCCTGCTCGATGACTCGCTCCTGCGAGGGGCCGTTGGGGGAGGTCAGCCCGTTGGACGCGCCGTCCTGGTTGACCGCGCTGCCGCGGACGATCGCCAGGACGTCGTGACCCAGGCGACGGGCGTCCGAGAGCCGCTCGACCACGAGCAACGCGGAGCCCTCGCCCCAGCCGACCCCGTCGGCGGCGGCCGCGAACGCCTTGCACCGGCCGTCGGGTGCCAGGCCGCGCTGACGGGAGTTCTCCACGAAGGTGGCAGGGGTGGCCATGACGGTCGCGCCGCCTGCCAGCGCCAGGTCGCATTCCCCGTCGCGCAGCGCCTGCACCGCGAGGTGCAGCGCCACCAGCGACGACGAGCAGGCGGTGTCGAGGGTGACGGCCGGACCCTCCAGCTCCAGGAAGTAGGAGATCCGGCCCGAGGCGACGCTGCCGGCCATGCCGGTGCTCAAATAGCCCTCGACCTCGTCGGGCAGGGTGCCGGGACCGGACGCGTAGTCGTGGTACATCAGCCCGGTGAAGACGCCGGTCCGTGAGCCGGCCAGCGACCGCGGGTCCACTCCGGTGTTCTCCAGCGCCTCCCAGGCGGTCTCCAGCAGCAGGCGCTGCTGCGGATCCATCGCCAGCGCCTCACGCGGCGAGATCCCGAAGAACTCCGCGTCGAACTCGGCGGCCCCGCGCAGGAACCCGCCCTGAGTGGCATAGGTGGTGCCCGGCCGGTCGGGGTCGACGTCATAGAGTTCACCGAGCGCCCAGCCGCGGTCCGACGGCATGTCGGTGACGGCGTCCTCGCCCCGCAGGACAAGGTCCCACAGCTCTTCGGGCGAACCGACACCGCCGGGCAGTCGGCAGGCCATGCCGACGATTGCTATGGGCTCGGTTTCGCCGGCCTCGAGCTTCCTGATGCGTCGATGGGCCTGCCGCAGATCGGCTGCCAACTTCTTGAGGTAATCAACCAGCTGCGCTTCGTTCGTCACCTGAGAACCTGCCTGAGAGATTGGCAAACCGCGCCCTTCGGGGCGAAGCTACGAACCTCACCCCCCTAACCGCCTCCCCTCAGCCACCCCGGAAGGTGTGGATGGGCGCATATGGTCGGGTAGGGGTTGGCGGTAGGGGCGCCCCCTGCCTAGCCTCTGCATGAATTCCCGTGCCGTGCCAAGGACTGGAGTATAACGAGCAATGGGCGTTTTCGAGCAGGAAGCCGCAGAATCAACGGGGGAGAAATTTGTCAGGCCCGCGGCGCCGGAAAGGATGCGTGACCTCGACTTTCTGCTCGGTGATTTTCGTGTGGAATGGACGAACTTCACCGCAGATCCGCCCGTGAAGGGCACGGCTGCTTGGAACACCGTGTCGACCTTCGCCGGTCACGCGTACGAGATGACCCAGCTGGTACCGAAAGACGACCTCACCGGCCGTTTCGTCATCCAGTGGGTCGAGTCGGAGTCGTCATTCTCCGGCTATTATTACGACGACTGGGGAAACCGCACCCTGCTGACCGCGAAGGGATGGCAGGATGGGTACCTTTCCTTCACAGGTGAATGCATCGGGTTTGGCCGCTGGTTCCTGCTCAAAGAGCGGTACGAGATTATCGACGAGAACCACTACCTGAAATGCGGATTCATCAAGTTCGAGGCAGATAGCGAATGGGTTCCTGCGGACGAGGTCCACTGCTACCGCGTCTGAACATGTCGAACACCCCGGGAAATCGACGCTCGGGTTCCTCACTCCCGGGAAAGGTGAACCAACCATGACTCTGCTGTCCGAAGCGGTACGCGCGGGTGCGTCGCCAAAGGAGCTGGAGCGGGCGGAACCGCCCCGGGAGTACACCGCCGCGTACATCCACTCCGAGGACACCCGGATGTTCGAGGGGGTCGCGGACAAGGACGTGCGCAAGTCGCTGCGGGTCGGCCGGGTGCCGATGCCTGAACTGGCGCCGGACGAGGTGCTGGTCGCCGTTATGGCCAGTGCCGTCAACTACAACACCGTGTGGTCGGCGATCTTCGAGCCGCTGCCCACCTTCCGCTTTCTGAGGCAGTTCGCCGCGCAGGGCGGCTGGGCCTCGCGGCACGACCTTCCCTACCACGTGCTGGGCTCGGACGGCGCCGGCGTGGTGGTGCGCACGGGGCCCGGGGTGCGGCACTGGAAGACCGGCGACCACGTGGTGGTCAGCTGCGTCCAGGCCGACGACCAGGAAGCGGCCACGCAGGCAGACGGGATGCTCGGCGCCGAGCAGCGCATATGGGGCTTCGAGACCAACTTCGGTGGCCTCGCCCATTACGCGGTGGTCCGGGCCAGTCAGCTGATCCCCAAGCCCGGCCATCTCAGTTGGGAGGAGGCAGCCTGCAACCCGCTGTGCGGAGGTACGGCGTACCGGATGCTGGTCGGTGACCGTGGCGCCCGGCTTAAGCAGGGTGAGATCGTGCTGATCTGGGGTGCGGCCGGCGGCCTCGGCGCCTACGCGGTGCAACTGGTCAAGAACGGCGGCGGCATCCCAGTCGGTGTCGTCAGCTCCCCCGCCAAGGCGGAGGCGGCTCGGCGGCTCGGCTGCGACGTGGTGATCGACCGTCAGGAGATCGGTCTCGACGACCGTACGGCGTACGACCCGGCCGCGGTGATCGAGACAGGCAAGCAGCTGGGGCGCATCATCCGGCGGGAGGTGGGGGAAGACCCGCACATCGTCTTCGAGCACGTCGGCCGGTCCACCTTCCCGGTCTCCGTTTTTGCGGTACGCCGCGGCGGCACGGTGGTGACCTGCGGCTCGAGCACGGGTTATCAGCACACCTACGACAACCGCTACCTGTGGATGAAGCTGAAGCGGATTATCGGCAGCCACGCCGCCAACCTTCAGGAGCAGTGGGAACTGAACCGACTGGTGTCCCGCGGCCAAATCGTGCCGACCCTTTCCGCGGTCTACCCTCTGGCGGAGGTGGCTGCGGCCACCCGGTCGGTTCAGACCAACCGCCACATAGGAAAGGTCGGTGTTTTGTGTCTGGCCGAGGCACCCGGGCAGGGCGTCACCGACCCCGCCCTGCGTGCCCGGGTGGGCGAGGAGCGCCTCAGCCTCCTCCGCGACCTTTCTCCCACTGCTTGAGCCAGGGAAGAGGTGGTCGAGGACCTCGCGGCGATGCTGCCGATGACGCGTTCGCAGTGGGCGTTCATCCGAGGCGCCGGGGGCGCTCTTGATCACCTCCAGTTCCTCCGCCTTGAAGGCCGCATCGAACGCGTCCCTGTACTTGGCGTCGCGATCGCGCAGCAGGAACCGCAGGGACTCCATGCGTACGCCGAGGCCGGCGGCGAGGTTTCGCCGGTGGTGAGGAACTCACGCCAGGTTGGACTGGAGTGACGCGGTGCCGGGTCGATGCCCGCTGCGTTCAGGATAACGATCTACAAAACACTCCATTCGCCCAGCTCAACGCCACTCGTGAACACTGCCCGATCCTGTTGCCTATTTGCTGTTTGTGCTGGTCGGGGTGTTGATTGTTGCGGCAGGCTGGTCTGGTGGCCGGTCCTTCTCGTTCCCGGTCATGGAGCGGGAGGGTGTCTGTGTCGATGGAGCCGCGGTCGTGGCCGGAGCCGGCGCCGGAGGTGGCGCGGGCGGTGCGGGCGAAGTACTCCGGCCGTCAGGTGCCGCTACCGGTCGCGGTACGTGATCGGCTCGGTGAGTTGTTCGCGGATGCCGAGTTCGCGGAAGCGTTCGCGGTGACGGGGCCGCGTGGCTGGTCACCGGGCCGCTTGGCATTGGGCACGGTGCTGCAGATGGCGGAGAACCTGACCGGCCGGCAGGCTGCCGAGGCGGTGCGGGACAAACTCTCGTGGTCCTACGCGCTCGGACTGGGCCTGGAGGATCCCGGCTTCGACTTCAGTGTCCTGTCCCAGTTCCGTACCCGGGTTGCCGCCCATGGCCTGGAAGAGAAGGTGCTGGACTTGTTGGTGGCCAGGCTGGTCGAACAAGGCCTGCTGGCCCAAGGAGGCAAGCAGCGCACGGACTCCACCACGTGGCCGCGGCGGTACGAGCCCTGAACCGGCTGGAACTGGCCGGGGAGGCGGTTCGCGCCGCACTGGAAGCGCTGACCTGCGCGGATCCGGACTGGGTCGCACGGAGCGTGGACGTGGCCTCATGGAGCAGGCGGTACGGACCACGGGTGGACAGCTGGCGCCTGCCCACTTCCCGGGCCAAGCAGCAGAAACTGGCCGTGGACTTCGCGCGGGATGGCTTCGCCCTGCTGGGCGCGGTCTACCACTCCAGCTCTCCGGGCTTGCTGCGCGAGCCGCCCGCGGTGCAGGTCCTGCGGTGCGTGCTGCTGCAGAACTACACCCGCACCACCACCCGAGGCGGCCGCGAGGTCGTCAAGCGGCGGGAAAAGACCGATGAAGGCGGTGACGGCCGCCCGCCCGGCCACCTACGCCTGTCCTCGCCGTATGACACCGACGCCCGCTGGTCCGCCAAACGCGACATGTTCTGGAACGGCTACAAACTCCACATCAGCGAAACCTGCACCCCCGCCCCCGAAACGGCACGCACACACCCGAACCTGATCACCAACCTCGCCACCACCCACTCCACACTTCCCGACAGCAAGGCTCTCGACGCCGTCCACCACGCGCTCCAGCAACGCGGCCTGCTCCCCGATGAGCACTACCTCGACTCCGGCTACGCCACCGCCGAACTCATCCACGGCTCGGTGACAACCTACGGCATCGCACTGATCACACCGGTCCTGCTGGACACCTCCCGCCAGGCCAAAGCCCAGGCACACTTCGCCGCCACCGACTTCACCATCGACTGGGAAGCCAAGAAGGCCACCTGCCCCGCCGGACATACCAGCGCCACCTGGAACCCCGTCGTAAGCGAAGGTATCCCCAAGACCGTGGTCAGCTTCGCCGCCCTCGACCGCATCCCCTGCCCCTTCAAACCCCAGGCCACCACCGCGAAGAAGAACCGCCGCCAACTCCCCCTCCACCCCCGGACAGATGACCGAGACACTCCGGCACACCCGAACCCGGCAGAAGACCAGGGACTGGAACACCGACTACGCCTTACGCGCCGGCATCGAGGGCACCATCCGGCAAGCCACCGCTGTCACCGGCACACGCCGCGCTCGCTACCGAGGCCTGACCAAGACCCATCTCGAACACATCTACTCCGCCGTCGCACTCAACCTGATCCGCCTCAATGCCTGGTGGAACGACCGCCCCCTGGACCTCACCCGCACCAGCCACCTCACCCGACTCGAGCACACCCTCACCACATAACCACAATGGGCAACAGGATCCTGCCCTTGCCGGAAATCTCATCCGTGCAGGTCACGCTGCATGTTGGTATTCGTGGAGGGTGCCGCCGAGGCGATCGTGTCGGTGTATGTCGAGGTGGGCTAACGTGTCCGGGTCGTCGATCGGTGGGGCAAGGGGTGTAGCGATCTGCCGTTCGCGATGGCCTGGTGTGGTCTGTGTGCGTTGTAGAACTGCTCGAACTCGCGCAGGGTGTAGAGGAGGTGTCGCTGGTTCCAGATCAATGTCCGGTCCAGGAGCTCGCGGCGACAGGTCTGTATCCAGCGTTCCGTGATCGAGTTCGTCCTCGGAATCTGGATGCCGCTGAGGACGACGTCGATTCCCGCGTCCTTGAGGACGGCATTGAACAGTTCGGGGAACTTCCCGTCCCTGTCCCTGATCATGAACCGTGCCCGGCAGCCGAGGTCTTCGAGGTCCATGACGAGGTTCCTCGCCGCTTGCGCTACCCAGGATGCGATCGGATGCGCGGTGGCGCCCAGGACGCGGATCCGGCGACTGCCGTGTTCGATCACCACGAGCACGTACATCCGCATCCCCGACAGGGTGACTGTTTCCATGAAATCGCAGGCCAGCAGCGCATCAGCCTGGGAGCGAAGGAAGGTGGCCCAGGTACTGGAGTTCCGCCCGGGTGCTGGGGCGATGCCGGCCTCCTTCAGGATTTCCCAGACGGTGGACGCGCCCACCTTCACCCCCAGCACGAGCAGCTCGCCGTGCAGGCGTCGGTAGCCCCAGCTCGGGTTCTCCTTCGCCAGCCGCAGCACCAGGATGCGAATGGAGCGCACCGTGCGGGGCCGTCCCGGGCGTTTGGGCCGGCAGGAGGCGACATGGCGGCGCGCGACGAGGTTGCGGTGCCAACGCAGCACCGTGTCGGGGCGTACGAGCAGCCGTAACCGTCGCAGGACGTGTCGCGGCAGCCGGTGCAGGAGTGCCGCCAGGAACGCCCGATCGCTCGGTCTGAACCGGACTTTTTGTTTGTCGAGTTGGCTTTCCATACGGTGATTTGGTGGCGCAGGGCGAGGATTTCAGCGTCCTTGTCCCGGTCGGTCATCGGCATCAGGCGAAGCATCGCGAACGTGTTCGTCACACTCAGGTAAGCCAGTCGCAGCAGCACGATCGATCATCATGACGCCCTGACAGCAGCTGCGCGAGAGCGCCAGCTCGAGCTACCGCGGCCAAGATTCCGGGAAACCCGAAGAACCTCCCCCACCAGGGCGGATGAGGTTTCCGGCAAGGGCAGGGTTCCCGACACTACCGACCTGCGGTTCCGATGTGGACGGCTCCAGTGCCAGTAGACCCTGGCACTTCGGGGCAGTGACTCCATAAGCGGATATCACCACCGGAGCACCAGCCGCAGTAGTCGGCTCAGGAGTAACGCAGGGGGATATGGAGGATGACCTCGCTGACAGCCTCGCTGATGTTAGGGAGACTGGTGGCGACCTCAGAGCGCTCGGTGGGATGGTTGAGGCCAAGCGCGTGAGCCGTCCAGTATTCGACCGTGCGCCCCATCAAACCGCCGCGGCGATAGCGGGTTCGCCTCACGTGGCCGACAGGAAGTCCGCTGTCGTCCAGGCCGTCGTCCCAGCACACGAGGATGACGAACTCGTCAGGGTAGGCGGGTGGGGGCTCCATCTCTCGGAGGAAGAGCCTGCGATGCTCTAGCCATCTCTTCACACCCGGTTCTATGTCGTCCAGGTAGCCCATTCGCCCTTCCTCTGGTCATAGTCGACATCACACGGTAGGCCGCGTGACCACAGTCCACCAGGGGGCACGCTGCCGTGAATGTCCGGAAGCCACCCCGTGGTCAGTTTGCGGCTCGGGTCAGAGTTAGGAGTCCGGGGCCGGGATCCCCGTGGGTTCAAGGAAACCGAAGGCCCTTCAGCCTGAACCCACGGGTCCACCGGTCTGTTTCAGGTCGGTGGACCCGTGGGTTCGGTTGGAACACGAGGATGCTGTGCAAGCCGAAGAGCTTCGGCCGTGACATTGGCGTCGACCTGTGCCGGTGTTCTATCGCCGTATTCGAGGATGTCGTACTCGTCGTCCAGTTCGGCGAGTCGCTCGGCCAGAGGCAGCTCGTGCCCGAAACGCTGGTGGATCCGGAAGGCCAGCTCGCGTGGCGCCAGCTCGCCGGCCAGCATCCGGGCGGCAAGTGCTCGCACGGCGGCTTCCTGTCCGGCAACACTGCCCACTGTGTAGAAGGTGAGGCCCAGTTCGTCGAGTGCCAGGGGAAGGAGGTCGGGGACGTCGTAATCTGCCTCCGCGCGTGTGCACGCCGCCAAGATGCGCAGGGCAGGACTGTCGAGGCCGGCCACGAGTGCATCACAGGCAGCAGTGACGACGTCGGTTGCGCGGATCTCGCCCATGCTCCAGAGAACGGCACGGTCCTGAAGCTCGCGGGCTGCTGGTTCGGTCGACGGCATCTGTCCATGGTCTCGTCAGTGGGTTGAGCAGGTCGAGTGGGTTTCACTGCGATGCCTGCTCGGCAACTTCCGCCAGAAGCACACGTGCTGAGTTCGCGTAGCGGATGGCGGTCTTCTCGTCGATGCCGAAGACAAGCGCGAGGTGGAGCGGGTCGGCGCCGTGGGTGAGGGCCTCTTCGAGCTGGCGGTCGACACGGAGCCGTTCGAGTGTGGCGGTGAGGTTGCGAGTGGCCCGGGTGGTCCAGAGCTTGCCTGCCGGGCCGAGTTCGACGGCGGTCTGCTGAGTGATCAGCAGGTGCGGGTTGGCCGTGTTCGGCCAGCGGTTGCGGCGGTAGTCGAGCCAGTCCAGAACAGCACGGCGGGTGAGGTCGTCGAGGGGGCGAACATGGCCGCCGACGGTGATGCGCCGGTTGCCGAGGTCCACGTCGTCCAGCCGCATCGTCCGGATCATCTTCGGTCGTGCTGCGTGGACGGCGGCCAGGGCGATGATGAGCCGGATGTCCGGGGTGCTGGCTGTGGCGATCGCCTCGTCGATGTCCACCTGGTCGAGGGGCTGGACAACGCCGCCGCTCTGGCGGGGGACACGGATCCGGATCGTGGGGTTGCGGAAGATCTGCCCATTTTTCTTCGCGTGCCGGAAAAGCGACCGCAGGGCGACGATCCGGCTCTCCCGCTGTTTGCCGGTGACGGCATCCCGGCTGGTGGTGATGTCCTCCCGGGTGACTTCCCGCAGGTGGTCGTAGCGGCTGGACCACTCCAGCAGCAGGGGCTGGATCTCGTTGAGGTGGGCCCATGCTGTCTGCCGCGCCCGAGGCTCCGACCGCGGACCGCCGTCGAGCAGGGTGCGGGCCCAGGATTCGGCGTCGCGACGGATGCCCGGGGTCACTTCGTGGAGTTTGCGGTCAAGCCACCGGTCGACCGCTGAGGCACGGTCGTCGGTGAAGAGGCCGAGACGATCGAGGACTTCGGCAGTCCGCACGACCGGAAGTCCGCGGACTCGCAAGGTCGGGAAGAGCTCGGAGTACCGGATCGACTCCTGAAGGTCTTTATTGCCGTATGGTGGTTGACCTGGGGCTTTTCGATCGCTCAAGTGTGGGCATGATCGGTGATCGTGGGTCTGCGACTGCTTTACCTGATCTTCTGTCGACTACTGGGCTGCTTCCTGTTGCTGGGCCGCTCGACGGCCGCGAACAACGCCGAGATCCTTGCTCTTCGTCATGAGGTCGCTGTGCTTCGTCGGCAGGTACAGCGGCCGCGGCTCTCATGGGCTGATCGTGCCGTGCTCTCCGCTCTCGCACGGCATCTGCCACCCGTCTTACGCCGCCATCGACTGGTCACCCCGGGCACACTGCTGACCTGGCACCGCCGTCTGGTGCGCTGGAAGTGGCGCCAAGCACCGGTCAGACCCGGTCGTCCGCCATTGCCGGAAGAGACAGTCGCGCTCATCCAGCGCCTGGCGAGAGAGAACCCGACCTGGGGGTATGTCAGGATCCAAGGGGAGTTGCGTCGGCTTGGTCATCGGGTAGCCGCTGCGACTGTCCGACGCGTTCTGCGCCGCTCCGGTCTACCCCCCGCACCGCAGCGCGCATCCCAGCAGACCTGGCACTCCTTCCTCCGAGCCCAAGCCCACACGCTGCTCGCTTGCGATTTCATGCACGTAGAGGCCGTCTTCCTCAGACGTCTCTATGTCTTCTTCGTCATGGAGATCGCCACCCGGCGCGTTCACGTCCTGGGTGTCACCGCCCACCCGACCGGCGCATGGGTCACCCAGCTCGCCCGCAACCTGCTCATGGATCTCGAGGAGAGCGCTGCTGGGTGCTTCCGGTTCCTCATCCGGGACCGGGGCAGCAAGTTCACCACCGCGTTCGACGCCGTCTTCGCCGGCAACGGCACAGCCGTCATCCCGACACCACCGCAAAGCCCACGGTCAAACGCATTCGCCGAACGATGGATACGCACAGCCCGCGCCGAATGCACCGACCGCCTCCTCATCACCAGCGAACGACACCTGCGCACGGTCCTTACCACGTACGCGGAGCACTACAACGGGGGACGAGCCCACCGCAGCCTCGACCTACGAGCACCCGACGACGACCCGAACGTCACCCCCTTGCCCGCTGCCGGGGTCAGGCGCCAGCAGGTACTCGGCGGACTGCTCAACGAGTACCACACCATGCCACCCCGGCTACCTCATCATCCACAGGAAACGCCCAGCTCAGCAGCCTAATTGGAATAGAGACACCCTTCAGGCTTCGACGGCATCGGCGACGTCCCACCAGTGCACCGTCATGCCGATCTCAGTGTCGTCACGGTGGATGGTGCCGTTCCGTAGACAGGTGGCGACGAACAGATGCGTTCGCGCGCGCGTCGTCGCGGGCAACGGATCGATCACGCCAAGAGGTCGCAGTTCACTGGCGATGAAGCCCGTCTCCTCCTCCAGCTCCCGGGCAGCCGCCTCACGGGGGTCCTGGCCGCCGACACCGCCCCCTGGCAGATGCAGCACCCGGCGCCCCTGGAGGTAGAAGTCGTCCTCGACAAGCACCACCCGCCGCCGGCCATCGTCGATCCCGATGAGGGCGGTGTCGCCGCTGAGCCCGGTGACGAGCTGGACCCAGTCCAGGGTCTGGGGCCGGTCGGTGGTGAACGTGGCCATCCGGGTGCCGTCGCTGGTTATCCCGTACGCGCGCAGGCCGGTCTGCTGGGCCGAGCTGCTGCTCGGGGCGGCGAGGGCGAGCGCCGCCGTGGCGGCCAGGACCGCGACCGCCGCCGCCTGATCGCTCCTCTGCTTGTTGCCTTCATGAATTCTCCCCCTCCGGTGAAAGGTGTGGTGCATCGGGAACCACACGCTAGGCGGCGCGGCTGGACGTCGTCTGGACGGTGACTGGATGCGAACTCCTGGGCGCGAGACGGGAGTTGCTGGCATGGCCGGAGGCGGAGAAGCCGCCGGTCGCGAGGAGTGACAGGCGTGCTTTAGGCCTCTCGGCGACCGTCTCTCACAGACCGTGAGTTCCGGATGGCCGGCGATGGAAGGCCGAAGATGGCATCAACCACCGAGAAAGTCGTCGTTGACAAGAGCGGCAACCCGCTGACGAACGCGTTCGCGTCCGCAGTCCGCTTCGTGCGGTACATGACCGCTTCGCCCACCGCCCGCGTGGCCTCCTTCTACGAGCTCAACGACCGCCGCCTCAGCGGCACCAGCGCGTACCGCGACGTCCTTGGCCTCAACAGCCTCTACGTCAACTACGGCTGGTGGGAGGCCGGCTGCGCCGACCACGACGAGGCGTGCGAGGCGCTGGCCGAGAAGCTCGGCGAGGCCGCCGGCATCGCGGAGGGCGACGACGTCCTGGACGTCGGCTTCGGCTACGCCGAGCAGGACTTCCACTGGATGCGCACCAGGAACCCGGCCAGGATCGTGGGTCTCAACGTGACCCGCAGCCAGGTCGAGACGGGGCGGCGGCGCGCCGAGGAGATGAAGCTGAGCGACCGCGTCGACCTGCGCGTCGGCTCGGCGACGGACGTCCCCTTCGGCCCCGGCTCCTTCGACCGCGTCGTCGCCCTGGAGTCCGCCTGCCACTTCGACACCCGCCAGAAGTTCTTCGAGGAGGCCTTCCGGGTGCTGCGGCCGGGCGGCGTGCTCGCGACCTTCGACCTGGTGCCGCGCGTCCTGCCGCCGGGCCGCAGGACCCTGCTCACCCGCGTGGACAAGTGGGGACGCGGCCGGGTCATCCTGGAGTGCAACTGGTACCCGCGCTCCGTCTACGCCGACAAGCTCCGCGAGACCGGCTTCACCGACGTCGAGGTGCGGGACGTCAGCAACCGCGTCCTCATCCCGCAGGCGCTGCACTCGCGCAAGCGCCTCGACGCCGCCGACATCCAGCACCTCTCCCGATTCCAGCGGCGCCAGATGAGGGCGTACGCCAACCTCATCGCCCGGCGCGCCATCGTGCAGGAGTACGTCCTCGCGGTGGCCAGGAAGCCCGAGGACGCGTAATGGCGCGGGCCGAGGCGTCCGGGGCGGTGGGCCGCTGCCCGGTCGACATCAGCGACCCGGCGCTGACCGCCGACCCCTACGGCGGCTTCGCCCGCATCAGGGAGGAGGCCCCCGTCGTGCGCGGCCGGGGCGCGGACGGCCGCGTCGTGTGGATCGTCACCCGCCACGACGAGGTGATGACGGTCCTGACCGACCCCGGCTTCGTCAACAACTCCCGCTCCGTGCCGGGCACGACGGCCGACCTCCACGCCGAGTCGCTGATCCGCTTCGGCCTGCCGGAGGCGGTGGTCCCCTATCTCGCCGAGGCCGTCACGCAGCTCGATCCGCCACACCACACCCGGCTGCGCAAGCTCGTCGCGCGGGCGTTCTCCGCGCGGCGCGTGGCCGAACTCGCGCCCCGGGTGCGGGAGCTGACCGGCGAGCTGGTCGACGCGCTGCCGGGCACCGCCGGCGCCGACGGCTCCGTCGACCTGATCGAGCACTTCGCCTACCCGCTGCCCATCACGATCATCTGCGAGCTGATCGGCGTGCCCGCCGAGGACCGGGCGATGTGGCGGAAGTGGAGCAGCGACTACAGCAGCCTCTTCGCGCTCGGCGGCATGCTCGCCGAGTCCAGCGCGTACCTGCGGGAGCTGGCCGAACGCCGCCGCGCCGAGCCGGGCGACGACCTGCTCACCGGCCTGCTCCAGGTGCACGACGAGGAGAGCGGGCGGCTGTCGGAGACCGAGCTGGTCACCATGGTGATCACCCTGATGATCGCCGGGCACGAGACGACCGCCCACCTCATCGGCAACAGCGTCCTCGCGCTGCTGACCCACCCCGGCCAGCTCGCGCTGCTGCGCCAGGACCCGGAGCTGCTGCCGGGCGCCGTCCAGGAGCTGCTGCGCTGGTGCAGCCCGGTGGTCTTCGGCAAGCAGCGGTACGCCACCAGGGACGTCGAGGTCGGCGGCACCCTCATCGGCGCGGGCGATGTCGTGCTGCCGGTGCTGGGCGCGGCCAACCACGACCCGCGGCGCTTCCCGGACCCGGAGCGGCTCGACATCACCCGGCGTCCCGACGGCCGGGGCGTGGCGCACGTGGCGTACTCGCGCGGCCCGCACTACTGCCTGGGTGCCACCCTGGCCAACCAGGAGGCGGAGGTGGCGCTTTCGGCGCTCTTCGGCCGCTACCCCGGGATGCGGCTCGCCGTGCCCGAGGAGGCGCTGACGTGGAACCCCGTCCCCAGCACGCGGCAGCTCGCCCGGCTTCCCGTCCGGCTCGGCGGCGGCCCGGCGGCGAGCGCCTGACAACCCCCAACGGAGGTCGACACGATGACAATGGGCAAGGCGACGCCCGACGAGATCGCATCCGCCTACGACGGCATCGCCGACAACCTCGGCGAAGTGCTCGGCAGCAGCCTCCACATGGGGTACTGGGGCGGACCTGAACCGGCCCTCACGATCGAGGACGCCTCCCACCGCATGACCGACCTGATCATGGACGGGCTCGACACCAGCCCCGGCCAGCGGGTGATCGACATCGGATGCGGCACCGGCAGCCCGGCGATGCGGCTGGCCCGCGCCAGGAACGTCACCGTCGTCGGCGTCACCATCAGCGGCGTCCAGGTCGACATCGCCACCGAGCGGGCCGCCGCCGAGGGCCTGTCGGACCAGGTCAGCTTCCAGCGCGCCAACGCCATGGAACTGCCGTTCCCCGACGCGTCGTTCGACGCCGCGTGGGCCATCGAGTGCCTGCTGCACATGCCGGACCGGCTGACGGTGCTGCGCGAGATCGCGCGCGTCCTCCGGCCGGGCGGCTCGCTGGCCCTGTCCGACCCGGTGCTGCGCTCCCCGCACATGACCGGCGAGCAGCGCGAGGTCCTCGACCGCTACTACGACCTGTTCAAGGTCGTCAACGTGCCGCCGATCGACGACTACCCGGGGATCCTGCGGGACAGCGGCTTCCAGCTGGACCGGATGACCGACGTCGGCGACCACCTCGACCCGCACCGGTGGGGGCCGCGCGGCTGGCGGGTGCTGTCGGAGTCGCTGCGCCAGAACCCCGCCCTGACCGCCGACAAGTACGGCCTGACGCCCGAGCAGCACGACGCGTTCCTCACGGGGCTCGCCAGCATGGAGGCCCTGCCCGCCCAGGGCTATCTGCTGGTCTCCGCCCACCTGGCCGGCACCCGAGGAGGCAGTCGGTGAGATGAAGGGCATCATTCTCGCCGGCGGAAACGGGACACGGCTCCAGCCCCTCACCTTCGCGGGGTCCAAGCAACTCGCCCCCGTCTACGACAAGCCGATGATCTACTACCCGCTGTCCGTCCTCATGCTCGCCGGCGTCCGGGACATCCTGATCATCTGCCGCGCCGAGGAACTCCACGTGTTCCGCCGGCTGTTCGGCGACGGCGCGCACCTCGGGCTGCGCATCGACTACGCCACCCAGGACAAGCCCCGCGGCATCGCCGACGCCCTCCTGGTCGGCGCCGACCACATCTGTGGCGAGGAGTGCGCGCTGATCCTGGGCGACAACCTCTTCCACGGCGCGCAGCTGCCCGTGCTGCTGCGCCGCAGCGCCGCCAAGCTGCGCGGCTGCGTGCTGTTCGGGCACGAGGTCGCCGACCCCCGGCAGTTCGGCGTCGCCGAGGTCGACGAGCACGGCAGGCTGCTGTCCATCCAGGAGAAACCCGAGCACCCGCCGTCGAACCTGGCCATCCCCGGCCTGTACTTCTTCGACGCCCGCGCCTGTGACATCGCGCGGAGCCTGGCGCCCTCGGCCCGCGGGGAGCTGGAGATCACCGACGTGCTGCGCGCCTACCTCGACGCCGGCACGGCGGACCTGGTGTGGCTGGGCCGCGGCGTCACCTGGCTGGACACCGGCACCCACGAATCCCTCCTCGACGCCGCCCGCTTCGTCCGCGACCTCCAGCACCGCCAGGGCACCCGCCTGGGCTGCGTCGAGGAGATCGCCATGTACATGGGCTACATCGGGCCCGACGCCTGCCACGCCCTGGGCGCCGAGATGAGCAACTCGCCCTACGGCCGGTACGTCATGGACCGGGCCGGCACCTTCCGCCAGGGCCTGCCGCCCCTGAGCTTCGTGGAGGAGATGTGAACCTCCTGGTCACCGGCGCCGCCGGCTTCATCGGCTCCGCCTACGTGCGCGGGTTCCTCGCCGGCTCCGGCGACACCCGGGGCGACGTCACCCGCGTCACCGTGCTGGACAAACTCACCTACGCCGGCACCCTCAGCAACCTCGACCTCGCCGACCCCCGGCTGACGTTCGTCCGCGGCGACATCTGCGACGCCGAACTGGTCGGCTCCCTCATGGCGCAGGCCGGGCAGGTCGTCCACTTCGCCGCCGAGTCCCACGTGGACCGCTCCATCACCGACGCCGACGCGTTCGTCCGCACCAACGTCGAGGGCACCCACACCCTCCTGCAGGCGGCGCTGCGGCACGGCGTGGAGCGCTTCGTGCACGTGTCGACCGATGAGGTCTACGGCTCGGTCGAGACCGGTACCAGCCCCGAGACCGCCCCGCTGGAGCCCAACTCGCCCTACGCCGCCTCCAAGGCCGCCTCCGACCTGGTCGCCCTGTCCTACCACCGCACCCACGGCCTGGACGTCCGCGTCACCCGCTGCAGCAACAACTACGGACCGCACCAGTTTCCCGAGAAGGTCATCCCGCTGTTCATCACCAACCTGCTCGACGGCCAGGACGTGCCGCTGTACGGGGACGGGCTGAACGTGCGCGACTGGCTGCACGTGGAGGACCACTGCCTCGGCGTGGACCTGGTCCGCACCCAGGGCACCCCCGGCGCGGTCTACAACATCGGCGGCGGCACGGCGCTGACCAACCAGGAGCTGACCGGCCACCTGCTGCGGGCCTGCGGCGCCGACTGGAGCCGCGTGCGCTACGTCGCCGACCGCAAGGGGCACGACCGGCGCTACGCCGTCGCCGACGACAAGGCCCGCCAGGAGCTGGGCTACCGGCCCCGGCACGACTTCCGCGACGGACTGGCCGCGACGGTCTCCTGGTACCGGCAGAACCGCTCCTGGTGGGAGCCGCTCAAGCGCGCCGCGCAGCCGGCGTCCCACTGAACATCCCGCCGCCGACGACAGGAGACACCGTGCACGCCCCGGCACCGCCCCTGCGGATCGGCGTACTGGGCTGCGCCGACTTCGCCCGGCGCCGCATGCTGCCCGTCATCGCCGCCGATCCCGGGCTGCGCCTGGCCGCCGTCGCCAGCCGCTCCGAGGCGAAGGCCGCCCGGTTCGCCGACGCCTTCGGCTGCGCCGCCGTCCACGGCTACGACGCACTGCTCGCCGCCCCCGACATCGACGCCGTCTACCTCCCGCTGCCGCCGATGCTGCACGCCGAGTGGATCGAGCGGGCGCTGCGCGCCGGCAAGCACGTCCTGGCGGAGAAGCCGCTCACGGCCGATGCCGCCGGCACCGAACGCCTGCTGCGGCTGGCCGCCGACCGCGGCCTGGTGCTGCTGAGGTGGAGGTCGTCGGCGCCGTGCTGCGCTCCCAGGCCGCCACCGGCGTCGTCGTCGCCGGCCGCGTCCTGGCCCGCACCCCAGCCGGGGTGACCGCCGACCTGGCGTTCGGCATGAAGCACTCCTACCGCACCAGCTGCGAGTTCGCCGGCAGCGCCGGCCGGCTCCAGCTCGACCGCGTCTTCACCCCGCCGCCGGACTTCCCGCCGGTGGTGCGGATCGAGCGGCAGGACGGCCGCGAGGAGGTCGTGCTGCCCGCCGACGACCAGTACGCCAACGTGGTGCGCCACTTCGTCCACGCCGTGCGCACCGGGACCCCGGCCCAGGCGGAGGCGGAGGCGGAGGCGACCCTGCGCCAGGCCCGGCTCGTCGGCGAGGTCGAGAGCCGGGCCGTGCGCGTCACGGTGTGAGCGGCGCCCCGCCCCACCCGGACCCGGCCGAGGCGGCGTTCAGGCAGGTCAGCAGGGTGCGCGCCTGCACCGTCACGTAGTGGCTGTGCAGGGCGAGCGCGGCGAGCTGGGCGTGCGAGACCCAGCGGAACCCGGGCGGCGGCGCCAGCGGCGCCTGGCTCTCGTCCGCCTCCACCAGCAGGTAGCGGCTGACCGCGTTGAGGAACCGCCCGCCCTCCTCGTCGTGGAGCGCGCTGTAGCGCACCCGCGCCGGGTCCGGGTCGCGGACCAGGTCGAGGAAGGGCGGCTGCCGGTCGGCCCTCAGGTGGGCGTAGTTGCCGAGGGTGACCTGCACGGTCGGGCCCAGCTCCGCCTCGCGGAAGCCGCCCTCCGCCTTCGCGCTGGCCAGCACGTGCGTCACGCCGTCGATCTCGCGGGTGAGGAAGGCCGCCAGGCCCTGGCCACACGGCTCAAGGATCGGCTGCGTCCAGTGGGAGACCTCGCGGCTGCCGGCCTCCACCGACACGCCGACGACGCGGAAGTACCGGCCCTCCTCGTGGCGTACGGTCCCCTCCGCCTCGTCACGGACCCAGCCGGGCACCGAGGCCAGGGGGACGCGGTCGGCGCGCACCGGGCTCTGCGAGCGGGCGTCGGCCAGCCACGACAGCACCTCGGCGTCGGAGAACAGGGCGCGCGGCGCCGGCCCGCCCGGCAGACCCGCCAGCACCGACCGGGCGTCCATGTTCACGACGTTGTCCCGGTGCAGCAGCCGCGCTATCTGACCCAGCGTCAGCCAGCGGAAGTCCGCGTGCTCCTCGACCGGGCCGTCCACCTCGACGATCATGTTCCGGTTGCGCTTGCGGAAGAACCACGAGCCGTGCTCGGACTGGAGCACGTCCGACAGCACGCGCGCGCCCGACAGGTCCCGGAAGTACTCCAGGTACCGGACGGCGGAACCCTGGTGCACCTTCGTGTAGTTGCTGCGGGTGGCCTGCACGGTCGGGGACAGCTGGAGCAGGTTGGAGTTGCCCGGCTCCATCTTCGCCTGCATCAGGAAGTGCAGCACCCCGTCGATCTCCCGGGCCAGGATGCCGAGGATGCCCACCTCCAGCTGGCAGATGACGGGCTGCTGCCAGGCGTCGACCGGCACGTGTGCGCCGTCCTCGTGCTCGACGGCGACCCGCAGCCCCTCCACCGTGAAGAACCGGCCGCTGCGGTGCGCCAGGTTCCCGGTGTCCTCCTGGAAGGAACCAGCCGTCCAGCTCGTCCAGCTTGATGCGGTCCACCGCGAAGTGGATCTCCCGCTCCCGGCGCTCCAGCCAGGCCAGCACGTCGTCGGCGTCGCGGACCTGGCCCTGGAGCGCCGCCGCGGACCGGGCGATCCGGCCGGCGAGCGCGGCGTCCTCGCGCGGCGTCGTACGCGGCCGCACCGAGATCGTGTCACTCATCGGTGGCTCCCGACGAACCCGGTGATCGACGCGATGACGTAGTCGATCATGTCCTCGGTGATGGCGGGGTAGACGCCGATCCAGAACGTCTGCTCGGTGATGATGTCGCTGTTGGTCAGGTCGCCGACGACGCGGTGCGGCTGATCGAGGTACGCGGGGTGGCGGGTGAGGTTGCCGGCGAACAGGCGGCGTGTGCCGATCTTGCGCTCCTCCAGGAAGTCGACGAACTCGGCGCGGGAGAACGGCGCGTCCGGCGCGACGGTGATCGCGAAGCCGAACCAGCTGGGGTCGCTGCGCTCGGTGGCCTCCGGCAGGATCAGGTGGGGGATGCCGTCCAGACCGTCCCGCAGGCGGCGCCAGTTGGCCCGGCGGGCGGCGCAGAAGGCGTCGAGCTTGGCGAGCTGGGTGAGGCCGAGAGCCGCCTGGATGTCGGTCGACTTCAGGTTGTACCCGACGTGGGAGAAGATGTACTTGTGGTCGTACCCGGCCGGCAGGGTGCCCATCTGGTAGTCGAAGCGCTTGAGGCACTTGTTGTTCTCGCCCGGCTCGCACCAGCAGTCCCGGCCCCAGTCGCGCAGCGACTCCACGATGCGGGCGAACGTCAGGTTCGAGGTCAGCACGCAGCCGCCCTCGCCCATGGTGAGGTGGTGGGCGGGATAGAAGCTCACCGTGGTCATGTCGCCGAAGGTGCCCGTCAGCCTGCCGTCGTAGGTCGAGCCGACCGCGTCGCAGTTGTCCTCGATGAGGAACAGCCCGTGGTCGGTGGCGAGCTGCGCGATCTCGGCGACCTGGAAGGGGTTGCCCAGCGCGTGCGCGATGATGATGGCCCGGGTGCGCGGCCCGATCGCCTCCGCCACGCGGGCGGCCGTGGCGTTGTACGTGCCCAGCTCCACGTCGACGAAGACGGGCGTGAGGCCGTTCTGCAGGATGGGGTTGACGGTGGTGGGAAAGCCGGCGGCGACGGTGATCACCTCGTCGCCCGGGCGCAGGCGCATGTCCTCCAGCACGTGCGAGGTCAGCGCGGAGACCGCCAGCAGGTTCGCCGAGGAGCCCGAGTTCGTCAGGTGCGCCTTGCGCCGCTTGAGCCGGCGGGCGAACGCCGACTCGAACTTCCGGGAGCTGCGGCCGGCCGCGATCCGCATCTCCAGCGCGGCCTCGACCAGCGCCGCCCGGTCGTCCTCGTCGAGGACCGCCCCCGAGGGCCAGATCTCCGTGACCCCGGGAACGAAGCCCCGCCCCTCCTGGCTGTCGTGGTGATACTTGCGCACCTCGTCGAGGATGTGCGCGGCCCGGTCACTCATCTGCTTTCCTTCCCATGGCTGTTCAGGGGCACGCTGGCCGTCGCGGCCCGCGCCACGGGAGGCGGCACCACGCCTGCGTCCGTGAGCAGATCGCGCAGCGACTCGCGCAGGGTCCGGCGCGGCTCCCAGCCCAGCTGGCGCCGCGCCCGTGAGATGTCCAGCAGCTGCCACGCGGCGTCCGATCGGGTCAGGCCCAGGGCCGGGTCCTCCACGACACGCATCGGCAGGCCGCTGAGGGAGATCATCGTGTCGACCAGCTCGCGCACCGGCACCGCCGTGCCGCCGCCGATGTTGAGCACCGCGCCCGAGGCGCCGGCCGGTGCCACGGCCGCCGCGAGGACGGCGTCCGCCACGTCCCGCACGTCGACCAGGTCGCGGTGGCTGCGCAGCGGCGCGAGCCGCAGCTCCTCGCGGCCGGCCGCCAGGTGGGAGGCGACGACCCCGGGGAGGCTGTTGCCGGGCGCGCCGGGACCGCAGGCGACGGAGACCCGCAGCACCACCGCGTCAAGCCCCAGCTCGGCGGCGGCCCGCAGGACGGCCTGCGAGCCCAGCAGCTTCGTGCGGCCGTACACGGAGGCCGGCCGCAGCGGCCAGTCCTCGCCGATCGACGTTCCCGGCGGGGCCGGGCCGTACTCGTAGGCGCTGCCCAGGTGGATCAGCCGCGGGCGCCCCGGCTGCTCGGCGACGGCCCGTGCCAGCCGGCTCACGAGCGTGGAGTTCAGCTCCGTCATCTCCCGCTCGTCGCCGCCTCAGACCGCCCCCGAGGCGTTCACCACCACGCGCGCCCCGGTGCCGGCGCACAGCCAAGCCAGCTCCGCCGGGCCGGCCGCGGCCAGGTCCAGGCGTACCGTCCGGCAGCCGTCCTCGTCCCGGTCGCCGCCCGCGCCGCGCGAGACGCGCACCACCCGCGCGCCCGCGGCGGCGAACGCGGAGCAGACGTGCCGTCCCAGGTACCCCCGGCCACCCAGGACGAGGACTGGCGTGCCGGCCAGCTCGTCGGGGCGGTCGGTCGGGTGCGGCGGGGTGGCGGCCATGGGTTCCTCCAGGACAGGGCCTACGCGTGGTCGCCGGCGTTCTTCCGGTAGAGGGCCTGCCAGAAATAGCTCCATGGGATGCCCCGCGTGTCGGCCGCGACCGTCCAGTTCTCGCCGGGCCGGTAGGCGTCGATGAAGAGTGGCACCGACGCCGCGACGGACTCGGTGTCGTGGATGTCGACGATCTGCCGCAGCGGCCCGTTCGCCAGGGCCAGCTTCACGGCCTCCTCACCCTTCCCGTGGCCGTCCATGCTCTTGTCGATGTACTTGCCGACGGGGTTCTTCACGAAGAACCCCGTGCACCGCTCGTCGATCAGGCGCAGGTATGCCGAGACGGTGTCGGGGGCCATCTCCGTGAACGAGTGCACGTTGACGGACAGGTCGTACCGGTCGGACCCCAGCGCCGTCTCGATGTCCTCCACCTGCACGAACTTCATCTTCGCGAACTGCTTGTCGTCCAGCACCGCGCGCAGGTACGCCGTGCTCAGCGAAAGGGTGTTCTTCAGGTCGATGATGGTGTAGGACGCGAGGTCGTAGTTGGACAGCATCGCGTGGACCGTGCGGCCGTATCCCGCGCCGATCTCCAGGACGTGGGCGCCGTGGAGATCCATCTCCTTCTCGATGAAGCCGAGTTCGAGAGCCGCCTGGAGATAGTCGAGGCAGATGTCGTGGCCCTCGTAACGAATCGAGACCGGATCACCGACCTCGCGGTTCTCTATCCTCTCGATCCTCGCCCAGTCGTCGTCGCCGAGACGCGTCGCCAACTCGTAGACGAGTGCCCTCAGATACCTGATCCCGTTGGTCGTCGGGTCCCAGAGGGCGAGATTGAAATTCCTCCGATCCGACTTGAAGCCACGTAGATCGGCCGCCGAATTCTCGGTGACCCAGAGCTCGCTGATACGCTCCCACTGCCGGCTGGCCTGAAATGCCTTCGCCATCCCGCCCTCCTTCTCCATCGACGACGGTCACGTGCTGTCACGCGAAGCCTAGCCAGCAGCGCTAAAGGCGTACTGACAGCGCAACACTCGCTTTAGGGGTGTCCATAGAGTTGAGAGCCGGAGAGGAGATGACACCATGCGTGTGCTATTCGTCACGTACCCGGCGCGAACCCATTTCCACCACATCGTGCCCGTGGCCTGGGCACTGCGGACGGCCGGCCACGAGGTGCACGTCGCCAGTGGGCCCGAGCTCACCGACGTCATCACCGGAGCAGGGCTGACGGCGGTCGCGGCCGGATCGGACGAACCCCTGCGGGAGAAGGTCAACCGGTTCTCCGAGACGGCCAACAGGACCGGCTTCCAGATCCCCGACATCGGCATGGCCGAGGACCGGCCGGAGATGCTGACCTTGGAGAAGCTGAAGCGGTACCACTCCGGCCTCGCGGAGATCCTCAAGGTGCAGAACGACTCGATGATCGAGGATCTGGTGGCCTACGGCCGCTGGTGGAAGCCCGACCTGGTGGTCTGGGAGTGGCTCAGCAACGCCGGCCCCGTCGTCGCGGCCGCGGTGGGCGCGGCCCAGGCCCGCATGTCCCTCATCATCGAGGTCGACGTCCGGCTGCGCGGCCACTTCCTCGCCGCCCTGGCGCGGCAGGCACCCCAGGACCGCGAGGACCCGGTGGCGGAATGGGTGAACGGATGGGGCGAGAAGTACGGCTTCGCCTTCTCCGAGGAGATGTTCACCGGGCAGTTCGTGATCGACCAGATGGTCCCCTCCCTGCAACTGGAATCCGCGGTGCCGCACGTCCCCGTGCGCTACATCCCCTACAACGGCCAGGCGACCGTGCCCGAATGGTGCCGCGCCGAACCGGAGAAACCGCGCGTCCTCGCCACCTTCGGCGTCAGCATGTGGAGCGTGATGGGCGACCAGCTCATTTCCACCAATCGCCTCCAGGACATGCTGGACTCGATGGCCGACCTCGACATCGAGCTCGTGCTGACCCTCCCCGAGCGCATTGAGAAGAGGCTCCGCAGCATCCCGGGGAACACCAGGATCGTCCCCTTCGTGCCCCTGCACGCCATCGTCCCCTCCTGCTCCGCCGTCATCCACCACGGAGGCATTCCCGGCTTCTCCGTCTCCGCGAGCCACGGCGTCCCGCAACTCATGGTCAGCCGCGCCGCCCCGGACGCCGATCTGCGGGGCGGCCTGCTGGAGAAGGCCCAGGCCGGGCTGTGGCTGGCCCCCGAGGAGATGACGGGCGAGACCCTCAGGGACCGGCTGGTCCGGCTCCTGGACGACCCCGCGTTCCGGTCGGGCGCCGGGCGGCTCCGCGAGGAGATGCTGGCCCAGCCCACTCCCAACGACGCGGTGGCCGAGATCGAGAGGCTGACGGACGCACAGAGCAGAAGGAAGAAGGAGCGGTGAGCATGCGGATCATCCGCGACACGGACACCTGCGTCAGCACGGGCATGTGCGCCCTCCTGGCACCGGAGGTCTTCACCCAGAACGAGAAGGACGGCACGGTCGAGGTCACCGACGCCGAACCGCAGGCGGAACTCCACGAGCTGGTCAGGCGGGCGGTGGCGAACTGCCCGGTCCGCGCCATCAGCATCGACGAGGAGATCGACGAGGGATAGGCAGGAGAGCGTTCGCGGTCCGGCTCCTGCTGTCCAGCAGGAGCCGGAGCCGTTTCAGGCCGCGGGAGTCCCGAGGCGGAGCGGCAGGCGGTCAAGACGCCGGATGCCCGGGACCCGCCGCCAGGCGGTCTCCTCCACCGGCACGCCGAGGGACAGCTCCGGATAGCGGCGGAAGAGCGTCCGCAGCAGCACGTCGATCTCCTGCGTCGCCAGCACCGCACCCAGGCAGTAGTGCGGCCCCAGCGAGAACGCCGCGTGCTGGATGCCCCGGTTGTTGTCCGGCTGCCGCCTGAGGTCCAGCCGGTCGGGGTCCTGGAACTTGCGCGGGTCCCGGTTGGCCACCCCCAGGATCGGCAGGACCAGGTCGCCCTGCCGGATCCGCGTGTCGTTGATCGTCACGTCCGCCGTGGCGTACCGCTGCTGCGCGAAGAACGCCGGCGTGCCATAGCGCAGCAGCTCCTGGATGGCGCCCGGCATCAGCTCCATGTCGTCCAGGAGGAGAGCGAGCTGCTCGGGATGG
This sequence comes from Streptomyces sp. NPDC020845, assembly GCF_044334165.1. NCBI lineage: Bacteria > Bacillati > Actinomycetota > Actinomycetes > Kitasatosporales > Streptomycetaceae > Streptomyces > Streptomyces sp. NPDC020845. The sequence goes on from NZ_JBIRSJ010000038.1 coordinate 36,114, forward strand.
GTCAGCAGGGCGTGCACGCAGTTGCCGGCGAAGAACGACGTCGCCTCGTGCCCGGCGTAGACCAGCAGGAACACCATGGAGATGAGCTCGGTCTCCGTCAGCTGGTGGCCCTCGTCGTCGTGCGTCTGGATGAGCGCGGTGAGGAGGTCGTCCGTCGGCTCGACCCGGCGCTTCTGGATCATCTCCTTCACGTACTCGCTGGTCACCTGCAGCATCCGGGGCAGCCGGAACGCGTTGTCCATGTCGCTCGACACGTACCACAGGTCCTTGTCCTGCTGCGGGATACCGATCAGCTCGCAGATGATCGTCAGCGGCAGCGGCAGGGCGAGGTGCTCGATCAGGTCCACGGTCCCGTCGTCGGCGATGTGCTGGGGCAGCGCGTCGACCAGCTCCTCGGTGACCGCCGTCATGCGCGGGTGCAGGCGGGAGATCCGCTGCATGGAGAACGTCCGCGCCACCAGCTTCCGCAGCCGGGTGTGGTCCGGCGCGTCGAGATGCATCATCATCTCGGTCCGGTAGGGGATCAGGTCCTTCGGAATCCCCAGCCGCGTCAGCTGCGTGACCTGGTAGTCGGTGTCGTTCCCTGGGATGGAACGGGAGTTGTTGGCGAAACGCGGGTCCGTCAGCACAGCGGCGACGTCTTCGTAACGGGTGACGAGCCACACCGGCTCGTCGTTCCACAGTCGGCCCCGGGCGATGGGGGTGGTCTCCCGGATCCGACCGAATCCGCCGTAGGGATCGGCGATGAGATGCGGATCGATCACCTGGTACTCGCCGGACTTCTGGGTTGCTGTCATCGGATTCTCTTCCCTGAGAGCCGGGCACGGTCACGAAGATTCCGGGATACCACGCATGCTTGGCGGGCGGCCTAAAGGCGAGCTAACACGGCCGCCAGTGCGCCCGGAGAAGACCCCCGATGGTTAGGCCGACTTAAGGAGAACTGTCAAGAATTGGTCCATTCACCAAGGGAGTCGTCCTGCCGCGCGCCGCCGTCGATGACGCCTGGCGCCCATTTCGCAGCTGAGGAGAGGGGACGCCAGCGATGGCGAACGACGAGGCGAAGCTTCTCGACCACCTCAAGTGGGTCACGGCAGAACTCCGCGACACGCGACAGCGCCTGCGCGCGGCCGAGTCAGCAGAGCCCGAGCCCATCGCGATCATCGGCATGGCCTGCCGCTACCCCGGCGGGGTCGCCAGCGCCGACCAGCTGTGGGAGATAGTCGCCTCGGGCCGCGACGCCGTTGGCCCCTTCCCGGCCGACCGGGGCTGGGACCTCGACTCCCTCTTCGACCCCGACCCCGACCGGCCCGGCACCAGCTACGTGCGCGAGGGCGGATTCCTCTACGACGCGGGCGAGTTCGACGCCGGCTTCTTCGGGATCTCGCCGCGCGAGGCATTGGCGATGGACCCGCAGCAGCGGCTGCTGCTGGAGACCGCGTGGGAGGCCATCGAAAACGCGAAAATCGCCCCGCACGCATTGCTCGGCACCGACACCGGGGTCTTCGCCGGAATTAACACCAACGACTACATGATCCTCAGCGCCATAACCGGCCAGGACGTGCCGGAGGGATACGTCGTGACCGGCAGCGCGACAAGCGTCGCCTCGGGCCGCGTCTCGTATGTGCTGGGGCTTGAGGGCCCTGCGGTGACGATCGACACCGCCTGCTCGTCGTCGCTGGTGGCGATCCACATGGCCGCGCAGGCGCTGCGGGGTGGCGAGTGCTCGCTGGCGCTGGCGGGCGGGGTGACGGTGATGGCGACGCCGGGGGGGTTCACGGAGTTCTCGCGGCAGCGGGGGCTGGCGGCGGATGGGCGGTGCAAGTCGTTCGCCGGGGCCGCGGATGGTACGGGGTGGGGTGAGGGCGTTGGTGTGCTGCTGCTGGAGCGGTTGTCGGATGCGCGGCGGAACGGGCACAGGGTGCTGGCGGTGGTGCGGGGTTCTGCCGTCAACCAGGACGGTGCGTCGAATGGCCTGACGGCGCCGAACGGGCCTTCGCAGCAGCGGGTGATCCGGCAGGCCCTGGCCAACGCCCGCCTCGCACCGGGCGACGTCGACGCGGTCGAGGCTCACGGGACGGGTACGACGCTGGGTGACCCGATCGAGGCGCAGGCGCTGCTGGCGACGTATGGGCAGGGGCGGTCGGAGGAGCGGCCGTTGTGGCTGGGGTCGATCAAGTCGAACATCGGGCACACGCAGGCCGCCGCCGGGGTCGCGGGCGTGATCAAGATGGTGCAGGCGATGCGCCACGGCGTGATGCCCGCCAGCCTGCACATCGACGAGCCCACGCCGCACGTGGACTGGGGCACGGGCGCGGTGGAACTGCTGAGGGACGCCACGCCCTGGCCGGAGACGGACCGCCCGAAGCGGGCGGCGGTCTCGGCGTTCGGGATGTCCGGGACGAACGCGCACGTGATCGTGGAGGAGGCGCCGGAAGAGGAGGAGCCCCGAGCTGTTGAGCTGGCGCCGGTGGGTGGTGTGGTGCCGTGGGTGGTGTCGGGTCAGTCCGCCGACGCGGTGCGGGCGCAGGCGCGGCGGTTGGTGGAGTTCGCCGTCACCTCGGATGCGGACGCGGCGGCGGTGGGCTGGTCGCTGGTGGCCAGCCGGTCGGTGCTCGACCACCGCGCGGTCGTCCTCGGCCAGGACCGCGACCAACTGACGGCCGGAGCACGCGCCTTGGCGGACGACATGCCGTCCGCCGCGGTGGTGACCGGCGAGGCCGTGGCCTCCGACGCCGGTGCGGTGTTGGTGTTTCCGGGGCAGGGGGCGCAGTGGCGGGGGATGGGTGTGGGGTTGCTGGGTTCGTCGCCGGTGTTCGCGGCGCGGATTGCGGAGTGTGAGGCGGCGTTGGCGCCGTTTGTGGACTGGTCGTTGACGGAGGTGCTGCG
>NZ_JBIRSJ010000039.1:0-35949 GCF_044334165.1 Streptomyces sp. NPDC020845
ACACGGCGGCTTCAAGAAGTCCGGCTACGGCAAGGACCTGTCGGCCTACGGCTTCGAGGACTACACCCGGATCAAGCACGTCATGACCTCGCTGGGCTGACGCCTGACGGTCCCGGGGCACGCACTCCTCCGTGCCCCGGGACCGTCCGTATCGTTGAACTGTGCGGCTGCGCGTACACACGCGCGACAGGGGAGGAGCGGCACGATGACCGTCGAGTTGACCGAACGGATCGAGATGGCCGAGAGCAGCGAGCCGAGCTTGGACGAGATGTTCGAGCTTTTGGAGCGGATGCCTGCCCCCGAGGGCTACAGGGTCGAGATCGTCGAGGGGGCCATCTGCATGACGCCGCAGCGTACGACGCACTGGGACATCATTCGCAGGGTGCTGCGCCAGCTGGAGGACCGCTTCGGCGAAGACGCGCGGATCACCTCGGATGTGCGGATCGACTTCCCCGGCTACCTCAACGGCTTCTGCCCCGACTTGGCGAAAATCGCCGAGGGAGCGGTGCCCGATGAGCACGGGAACATCTCGTACCGCGACGTCGAGTTCGTGCTGGAGGTCATCTCCCGGGGGACGGGCAGGAACGACTACGGCCCCAAGAGGGACACCTACGCCGTGGCAGGCGTCCCGGTCTATCTGATCGCCGATCCCTACCAGCGGCAGTGCCACGTCTTCATGGAGCCGAAGGACGACGAGTACCGCGCCCAGCGGACCGTGGACTTCGGTGAACCGATCGACCTCACCGGTACGGTCGTCGACCTGGTCATCTCGACCGAGCAGTTCCCCCACGACTGACCCCCAGCAGCGCACACAGCGCCCCGATCCGGTTCGTCGTGATCGAGTCCACCCCCGCGCGCAGCAGCCGCGCCATCGACCGCCGGGTGTCGGCGGTCCACGCGGAGACCAGCAGCCCGTCGGCGTGGTTGCGGGCGACCAGCTCCGGGGAGACCAGCCCGAAGCGGTAGTTGAGCCAGCGGGGGCGCAGGTCGGCGAGCAGCGTCGGGCGGGGCGGGGTCAGCGTGGTCCAGGTCAGGGCGATTTCGGCGTCCGGATCCTCGCCGCGTACGGCGTACATGGCCGCCGGGCCGCCGCTGTAGTAGGCGCGGTCGGCCGCCCCGGACTCATGGACCTCGGTCACGGCACAGTGCGCGGCCGAGGCGTCGGGGAGGTCGATCATGATGCGGGTCGAGTCGGCCGCGGCGAGGGCGTCCCGCAGAAAGGGCACACCGCCGCCGGTGAGCCGCCGCACCTCACCGCCGGTCAGCGCGGCGAGGGGGCGGTCGTGTCCCCACAGCCGCTTGAGGGTCGCGTCATGGAGCAGCATCGGGACGCCGTCCTGGGTCAGCCGCACATCGATCTCCACCGCCCCGGCCCCCGCGAGCACCGCGGAGCGGACCGAGGCGAGGGTGTTCTCGCGGCACACGTACGGGTCGCCGCGGTGGGCGACCGCCGTGCACGCCGCCGCCGGCGCGGTCATCGGCCTGCGGCCGCCGTGTAGGTGTCGATCTCGGCCGACAGCCGCGCCTTGCCCGCCGGGTCCAGGAAGGACGCCTCGACCGCGTTCTTCGCGAGAGCCGCGACGCCCGCCGCGTCCAGGTCCAGCAGCCGGGCCGCCACCGCGTACTCGGTGTTGAGGTCCGTGCCGAACATCGGCGGGTCGTCGCTGTTGACGGTCACCAGCACCCCGGCCTCGACCATCTTCCGCAGCGGGTGCTCGTCCAGTGTGGCGACCGCGCGGGTGGCGATGTTGGAGGTGGGGCAGACCTCGAGCGGGATCCGGTGCTCGGCGAGGTGCGCGAGCAGCTTCGGGTCGCGGGTGGCGCTGGTGCCGTGGCCGATGCGCTCCGCGCGCAGCTCGGTGAGCGCGTCCCAGATGGTCTCGGGGCCGGTCGTCTCGCCCGCGTGCGGGACGCTGTGCAGCCCAGTCGCGATGGCGCGGTCGAAGTACGGCTTGAACTGGGGGCGCGGTACGCCGATCTCAGGTCCGCCGAGACCGAAGCTGACCAGACCCGCCGGGCCCAGGTCACAGGCGATGCGGGCGGTCTCCTCGGCGGACTCCAGACCCGCCTCGCCGGGGATGTCGAAGCACCAGCGCAGCACGGTGCCCAGCTCGGCCTCCGCCGCCTTACGGGCGTCCTCGATCGCCTCGACGAAGGCGACATCGGGGATGCCGCGCCGCGTGGAGCTGTACGGGGTGACGGTCAGTTCGGCGTAGCGGATGTTCTGCCGGGCCATGTCGCGCGCTATCTCGTAGGTGAGCAGCCGTACGTCGTCGGCGTCGCGGATCAGGTCGACGACGGAGAGGTAGACATCGATGAAGTGCGCGAAGTCGCGGAAGACGAAGTAGTCCGCGAGGGCTTCGGGGTCGGCGGGGACCTTGGAGTCGGGGTGGCGGGCGGCGAGCTCGGCCACGATGCGCGGGGACGCCGAGCCGACGTGGTGCACATGCAGCTCCGCCTTGGGAAGGCCGGCGATGAAGGTGGTGAGATCGGTCAACGGATCCTCCGGGAGGCGGCCGGCTGCGACGGGCTCCGGTCATCGTAATCGGGTGTCGGAGAGGGGGCGGCGCGGGTCGTGAACGGGCCTGGGCACAGACCGCCGGTAGCGGTCGGGCACAGGCCGTAGCATGGGCGGACATCACCTGGGGGAGAGCATGGCCGACCAGCCCGAGCGTTCCGTACCGCCGGAGCAGTCCGACCGGCCGGAGCGTGCCGTACAGCCCGAGCGTTCCGTACCGCCGGAGCGGTCCGACCGGCCTGAGGGTTCCGTACAGCCCGAGCAGTCCGACCGGCCCGAGCGTGCCGTACAGCCCGAGCAGTCCGACCAGCCTGCTCAGCCCGCACAGCCGAAGCGGCCCGAGCAGCGCGAGAGCGATCCGTGGGCCCCGCCGGAGCAGCGGGTGCCGCTGGACAAGCCGGCCGCGGGGCCCGCGGCGGCCGAGCCGCCGGCGGCTGTCCCCTCGGCCGCCGCTCCGGCGGTCGGCACGCCGCCGATACCCGGCCCGCCCCTCGTCCCGCCGCCGCCCCAGGTGCCCGGGCCGGGCCCGGCGATGGGGCCGGGCGCGGTGCCCCCGCCGCCTCAGGCGCCGACCGGCCCAGGCACGCCGAGCGCCTACCAGCCGCCGCCCGGGCCGTACGGGGTGGGCCCGTACGCGCCCACCGGCTACGGTCAGCCCGGCTATGGCCAGACCGGGTACGGCCAGACCGGGTACGGCCAGACCGGGTATGGCCAGTCGGGGTACGCTCAGCCCGGCTACGGCCAGACCGGATACGGCCAGCCGCCGTACGGAGCGCAGCCCGCCTACGGCTATCCGGGCTCGGGCTACCCGGGCCCGCCCTATGGGCCTGTCGCCTTCACCCCGGACAACGGCAACGGCACCGCCGCCCTGGTGCTGGGCATCGTCGGCACCGTCCTCTTCTTCAGCATCGTCTTCGGCGTCATCCTCGGCGTGCTCGCGATCATCTTCGGGGTGCTCGGCCGAGCCAAGGCCCAGCGAGGCGAGGCCGACAACGGCGGACAGGCCCTGGCCGGACTCGTCCTCGGGGTGATCGCCGTGGTCGCGAGCGTCGTGATGATCTTCGTCTATATCGCGGAGGACGACGACCCGGACGACCCGTACGCCCACGGACCCGGCTACACCCGCGGCGCCGCCGTCGTGGTCGTGGACGCCCCGGACGACAGCCGCTGACGGGCTTCCATCAGCGCGAAGCCCAGCAGATTCAGCCCGCGCCAGCGGGCCGGGTCCTGAGCCCGCTCGTCGTCCGCAGCCAGGCCGATGCCCCATATGCGGTCCATCGGGCTGGCCTCCACCAACACCCGCGCCCCCGTCCCCAGCAGATACTCGCGCAGCTGCGGATCCGCGCCGAACTTGTGCACGCTGCCCTGGACCACCAGCTCGAAGCGGTGCCGCTCCCACTCCGCCTGGTCGAAGCCGCGCACCGAACGGCCCGCGTCCTTGGCCTGTTTGGGATGGGTCGCCTCCAACGCCCGCCGCTCGGCGTCCGCGTCGCCGAACAGCCGGGCCTTGCCCGCCATCATCCAATGCTCGGCCGTCGTATAACGGACACCGTCGACCACGAACTCCGAAGGCCACCACTGGCTGAAGCACCCGGGGCCCACACCACCGCCGCGCGGCGCGCGGTGGCCCCAGAACCACACGTACTTGAAGCGCTCGCCGCCCGCCGCCCGCTCGGTCAGCTCCACCACCGAACGCGGCCCGCCGTCCGCCGAAACCGAAACCGTCTCCCCGTTCGTCTCCATGCTCGGATTTTCGCATCCGCCACTGACAGTGCGGAGAGAGAGCCGCCGCCGTGGGTGGGCCCGAGGACCGGTCAGCCCATAACATTGCACGGCACTTCATCAGGAGGGGAGACCACCCATGTCCGCTACCAACCCACAGCCCGGCCCGTACGACCCGAACCAGTACGGCACGCCCCAACCGCCCAACCAGCCCCCGCAGTACCCCCCAGGCGGCTACCCGGCCGCGGGCCACCCCGCCGCGCCGCCCGTCTACCCGGGGGCCACCGGGATGCCCATGCAGCAGAGCAACGGCATGGGGACCGCCTCGCTGGTGTGCGGCATCATCGGGCTGGTGTGCGGGATCACCTACTTCCTGTGGGTCCTGGCCATCATCCTGGGCATCCTCGCGATCATCTTCGGCGCGGTCGGAAAGGGCAAGGTGAGCCGCGGCGAGGCCAACAACGGCGGCTCGGCCACCGCGGGCCTGGTCTGCGGAATCCTCGGCATGGTCATCCCGGCCATCTACCTGATGGCGCTCGACGCCGCGATCGACTCCGTCTTCTAGCCCGTTCGTTCAGCCCGATCTTTCAACCCCTTCGTCCGGCCCGGTCATCGAGCCGGTCCAAGGGGCCGGAATCGGTGGTGCCGGCACCGCCCCGACGGATCAGAGGTTCGCCGTGACGGGGCGGTCAGGCGACGGTGTGCGGTGACATGAGGAGCTGATGCCGGCTCCGGCTTCTCAGCGGCTCCGGTTTCTTCGCAGGAGCCCCCACACAGCCCACAGCAACAGGCCGGACAGACACCAGCTCCCGAACACGTCCAGCGGCCAGTGATAGCCGCGCCGTACGAGCCCGATGCCCACGGCGAGGTTCAGCAGCGCCACCGCCCCGACGAGCGCGCGACGTGTCGGCGGGCGCCGCAGATACGGGTGCAGCAGCAGGACGGCCGCGCCGTAGGCGACCGCGGCGGTGGCGGCGTGGCCGGAGGGGTAGAAGCCGGAGCCGTCCGCGAGAGGGCCGGGTGGGCCGGGGCGGTTGATCAGGGCCTTGACCGGCGCGACGAGGGCCGGGACCAGTGCCATCGCCACGGCGGCGGCCAGCGGGGGCAGCCACCAACGCGCCGCCCGCGCGCGCCGCTCCCGCCACGCCACCCAGCCGAGCACGGCCGCGAGCACCGGCAGGGCCACGGCCATGTTGCCGAGGTCGGCGAAGAACTCGGCGGCGGAGGAGGGAAGGAACACGGCGCCGAGCCCTGAGGATGCGGTGAGTGCCTTGGCCAGCCGCTCGTCGAGCGAGCGCAGCGGGCCGTGGGCGGCCACCTGCCAGGTGCACAGCGCGAACAGGGCCACCAGGGCGAGGACCGGAGTGAACGCAAAAATAATCGGCGGCCCCGGAACAGGGGGGGTGGTTCCGGGGCCGCCGTGGTGACCGGAATACCGCGCGCCCCGGGGGGTTTGGGGCGGGCGGCCATCCGATCGGTGAGGAGATCCGGAGCCGGAGGCTCCAGTGGTGTGCGCGAGGGCACAGCCGGGTCGGGGCTGGGGAAGCACCGGCTCGGCGTCGCTCGCAGTCCCCTGCGAGCGGGGTGTTTCTCTCATCTGCCACGACCGTACGGCAGCGAAGCCGCGCCCGACAGGCCGATCACCCAGCTGTCATCGCCCTCGCACATCTTCTTCACGCCGCCCATCGATCACTCACAGTCACAGCTGGCCGAACGCCTCTTCGAGCACGTCCAGCCCCTCGTTCAGCAGCTCCTCGCCGATGACCAGGGGCGGCAGGAAGCGCAGCACATTCCCGTACGTACCGCAGGTCAGGACCAGCAGCCCCGCGGCGTGACAGGCCTTGGCCACCGCCGCGGTCGCCTCCGGGTTCGGGTCCTTGGAACCGGACTTCACCAGCTCGATGGCGATCATGGCGCCGCGGCCACGGAGGTCGCCGATGATGTCGTGCTTGTCCTGAAGCGCGGCGAGACGGGTCTTCATGATGTGCTCGATGCGCTGGGCCTCGGCGTTGAGATCGAGGTCGCGCATGGTCTGGATGGCGCCAAGGGCCGCGGCGCAGGCGACGGGGTTGCCGCCGTATGTGCCGCCGAGGCCGCCGGCGTGGGCCGCGTCCATGATCTCGGCGCGGCCGGTGACGGCGGCCAGGGGGAGGCCGCCGGCGATGCCCTTGGCGGTGGTGATGAGGTCGGGGACGAGGTTTTCGTGCTCGCTGGCGAACCACCTGCCGGTGCGGCAGAAGCCGGACTGGATCTCATCGGCGACGAAGACGATGCCGTTGGCGCGGGCGAAGTCGGCGATCTTGGGGAGGAAGCCCGGGGCGGGCTCGATGAAGCCGCCTTCGCCGAGGATGGGTTCGATGATGATGGCGGCGACGTTGTCGGGGCCGACCTGCTTGGTGATCATGTCGATGGCCTGGGCGGCGGCCTCGTCGGCGCAGTGCTCGGGGCCGGTGAGCCAGCGGTAGGGGTAGGCGACCGGGACGCGGTAGACCTCGGGCGCGAAGGGCCCGAAGCCGTGCTTGTACGGCATGTTCTTCGCGGTCAGCGCCATGGTGAGGTTGGTGCGGCCGTGGTAACCGTGGTCGAAGACGACGACGGCCTGGCGCTTGGTGTAGGCGCGGGCGATCTTGACGGCGTTCTCGACGGCTTCGGCGCCGGAATTGAAGAGGGCCGACTTCTTGGGGTGGTCGCCGGGGGTGAGGGCGGCCAGCTCCTCGCAGACCTGTACGTAGCCCTCGTAAGGGGTGACCATGAAGCAGGTGTGGGTGAAGTCGGCGAGCTGGGCGGTGGCACGGCGGACGACGGCCTCGGCGCTGGAGCCGACGGAAGTCACGGCGATGCCCGAGCCGAAGTCGATCAGAGAATTGCCGTCCACATCCTCGATCACCCCGCCACCCGCCCGTGCGGCGAACACCGGCATGACGGTCCCCACACCACTGGCCACCGCCGCGGTCTTGCGCGCGAGCAGCTCCTGGGACTTCGGGCCGGGGATCGCGGTGACGATACGGCGCTCCTGCGGGAGGGAGGGGCCTCCGGACAGTTCGGTCATGGGGTGCTCCAGGTGGTCCAGGGGGAATAACGGCGCTTTTACTCGCAGGCTAGGCGGGGTGCGGTGGGTGTGGCATGTTCCGTTCGGGAGCAGTGGGCGTGTTGCGTTGTCCTTGGCGGACATAGCGCGGAGCGTCGTCACTGCCGCTCTGCCGTCGCCTCTGGGACGTGGGAACGGCCGGGTCGCTGAACTCCCCGGCTGGGAACACTAGATTGGACGCTGTCGCGTCAGCGCGGTGACGCGAGGCGCGAGCACGGAGCACAGCCGGTCAGGGGGCAAGGGGCAGCAGATGGACACCGAGGGCACATTCGACTCACGCGGCACCCACCGCAACCCACCCCACCCGGGCCCTACCCCACCCGTCGGCCCGCCGACGACGCCACCTCTGCCGACGTCCCTCCCGTCGGCTTCGAGCCCGGTAGGCTCAACGGGTGCCCCGGGAGCGTCGTCGCACAGGCCCGGCCCGACGGCCGAGTTGCCACATGCGCAGGCGGCAGCCGATCAGCCGAGTGTGCCGCCCCACGGCGCGAGTTTGCCGCCGCATGGCTCTCCGCCCATGCCGACGTATCCCGCCGGGGCGACTGCGCCGTACCCAAGTGGGGCCGCCGGGACTTACCCGGCGGGTCCCGGGGCCCAGCCTCCCCTGATCGCCTGGCTGCGTACCCCCCGGTCGGCTGAGGCGCCCGGGGTCTGGACATACGGGCACAAGCCCAAGCCGCCCGAGGACCCGGGGAGGATCCCCGACCGCCAGCTGATCAGCGGTGCGCTGATCGCGGCTCTCTGCGGCTATCTGCTCTGGGCGATGCTCTATTACAACTACCTCGGGGGCTATTGGTACTGGCCGCTCTACCTCGTGACGCCGGACTCGTGGTACGCGCCTGGAGGCAAGGAGATGGGCCCCGGCTGGTGGGCCCAGTACACCTACGAGGGGCTCGTTGCCTGCGCGATCGCCGTGATCTTCGGGCGCGTCGGCCACTGGGACGAAGTCTGGCGCCGATATGTGGCCCCCCTCTTCCGCTGGGACGACACCGGCTCGCCCCCCGCCCCCACCAACCCCCAAGCCGACCCCGCCCAGTGGCCCGAGCTGCGCGCCGCCGGGGCGCACAGTGCTGCGGATCGGCTGGCCGAGGAGGTGCGGGCGGGGCGGATGAGTGATGTGGATCATGCGCGGATCCAGCGGGCGTGGCAGGTGGTGCGGGCCGGTCGGGACTCGCTTGCCGCGTTCACCGACGCCGTGCTGCGCCACGGCGCCGCCGCGCACGCGCACCCTTCGGGCGCGCGGGATCTGCCCGCCCGTACGGCGGAGCACGACCTGGTCGCCCACCAGGTCCGCATCGGCACCGCCGCCGACGACCTCCGCAACCCCTATCAGCACCGCGGCGTCGGCCTCGCCCTCGACCCCGATGTGCTCGGCACGTCCCTGCTGGCCGTCGGGCCGGCCGGGGCGGGGAAGACCGGGCGGCTGGTGCGGCCTGTGGTGGAGGCGCTGTGTCTGCAGGCGCTCGCGCGGCAGGTGGCGGTGGTGGCCGTGGGGACGGCGGGGTCGGGGCTCGGGGCGGATGACGCGTTTGACGTCGTGGTGAAGATCGGCCGCCCGGACTCCGCGTACGACTTCGACCTCTACGGCGGCACCAACGACCCCGACGAAGCCGCGGGTGTGCTCGCCGAGGCCCTGATCGGCGACATGGCCGCATCGCTGCCGGGCGGGGACAGCCGCCGCGCGGGAACCGCGCTCGCCCAGCTGCTCGGCCCGTACCGCGCCGCCCACGGCCGTTTCCCGTCCGTGCCCGAGCTGCGCGAGCTGCTGGACGGCTCGAAGGCCGCGGTCGGCGCGCTCCGCGAGGCGCTGGACGCGGCCGGGCAGTCGGCGCAGGCGCGCGAGCTGGACGCGCGGGTGCGGCAGGCCGGCACGCCCGGTGACGTGGGGGCGCTGCTCGCCGACCGGATCGCGCTGCTGGACCGGCCGGTGTTCGCCGAGTTCTTCAATACGAGCGGCGACCGGCGGCCCTTCTCGCTGCGCGCCCTCGAGCATCCGCTGCGGGTGCGGATCGATCTGCCCGAGCGCGGCCATGTCGAGGCGTCCCGGATGCTGGCCCGCCTGGTTCTCGCGCAGTTCACCGAGTGCGCCGTGGGCCGCGCGGACCGGTCGCTGTTCGCCTGTCTGGTGCTCGACGACGCCTCGCACACGATCACCCCCGAGGCGCTGCGCGGTATCCAGCGGCTGCGTTCGGCCAATGCGGGGGTCGTGCTGACCCTGCGCACCCTGGACGACGTGCCCGACGCGCTGCGCAGCGCGCTGCTCGGTGCGGTCGGCTGCCGGATGGCCTACGCCGGGGTGACGACCTGGGACGGGGCGCGGTTCGCCGAGGTGTGGGGCACGGCGTGGGTCGAGGCGCGGGACGTCACCGACCGCCAGATCATCGCGGAGGCTCCCTTTACCAAGGTGATGCACTTCATCCGGAAGGTGGTCACCGGCAAGGCCGTGACGATCCAGTCGGTGACCGTCCGGAAGGTCGAGCGCGAGCGCTGGTCGGCTTCGGAGCTCGCGCACGCGGTCCCCGCGGGGCACGCCGTGCTGTCGGTGACCTCTGTACGGGGCGAGAGCGGGCCGCCGGTGCTGGTGGATCTTCGCGGCTGAATTCCGCGCAGTGCAGTGTGGGGCATGTTGGTGTGGAGTCTCTCGCCAACATGCCCCGGCTGCCCGATGTCCGCGTGCGGCCGAAAATCGACGTTCTTCGATTCCCCGTATTCATCCATTGAGGCAGAATCGGTTGCAGCCGTTCATACGGGACGGCGAAGTCCCCGCGTCGACGTCGACCGAAGGTGCCATGCCTCCCACCCTCGCCTCACTGGTCCACCACACCGCGCTGAAGCTGTCCGTGCTCGCGGGTGAGGACCGGTTGGAGACGCCCGTGCGCTGGGCGCATGTCAGCGAGCTCGCCGATCCCGTGCCGTATATGGAGGGCGGTGAGCTGCTGCTGACCACCGCCATGAAGCTCGACGCCGAGGACCCGGAGGCGATGCTCCGTTACGTGCGGCGGCTGGCCGGTGCCGGGGTCGTGGGGCTCGGGTTCGCGGTCGGGGTCAACTATGACGAGGTGCCCGCCGCGCTCGTCGCCGCGGCGAAGGAGGAGGGCCTGCCGCTGCTGGAAGTGCCGCGGCGCACGCCCTTCATCGCCATCAGCAAGGCCGTGTCCGCGGCCATCGCCGCCGACCAGTACCGCTCGGTGACCGCCGGGTTCGAGGCGCAGCGCGAGCTGACACGGGCCGCGATCGGCGCCGAGGGGCCCGCCGTGCTGCTCGCCCGGCTCGCGGCGCATCTCGACGGCTGGGCGGCGCTGTACGACGCCTCCGGCGCGGTGGTCGCCGCCGCCCCCGACTGGGCGGCCCGGCGGGCCGCCAGGCTCACCGCCGACGTGGAGCGGCTGCTTGCCCGGCCGGCCCCCGCCAGCGCCGTCCTCGGCGGAGGAGGTGGCGGAGGCGCCGGAGGAGGCGCTGAGGGAGAAGGCGGGGACGGTGACGGGACAGGCGGTGCTGATGGTGCGGATACGGCCGGTGAGGCGGCCACGGACCGGGTGGAGCTGCAGTCGCTGGGCACCGGCCGCCGCACCCGTGGCGTTCTCGCGGTCGGTACGGGCGCGCCCCTCGGCACCGCCGAGCGCTACGCCGTGCATTCGGCGGTGGCGCTGCTGACGCTCACCACCGAGCGTTCCCGCGCCCTGCACGAGGCCGAGCAGCGGCTCGGCGCCGCCGTGCTGCGGATGCTGCTCGCGGGGGAGCCCGACCATGCGCGGGCGGTCGCGGGGCAGCTGTACGGCGGTCTGCTCGACGCGCCGTTCCGGATGCTCGTCGCCGAGGGCGCTCCCGGCAGCGGGCCGCAGCAGCCGGGCGCGGCAGCCGTCGGCGGCGGCATACCGGAGACGTCGGCGGAGAGCCTGTCGGACACCGTCCCGGACAGCACAAACGCAGGCGGTACGGCGGCCCGTACGGCCCCGGCCGCCGAGGCGGCCCCCGCCGACGCCCGCCTCAGCTCGCTCGCCGACGCCATGGAGACGGCCGCCGCCCGCACCGGCGAGGCCGTGCTCGTGGTGCCCGACGGCGGGCGCCTTGTCGTGCTGGCTCCGGACGGCGGCGCCGCGGTCTCCGTCTGCGCCGAGTACGCCAAGGCGGTCGAGAGCCGCCGCGGTACCGCGGTGCGCCCGCGTGACCGCAGCGCCGTGCCCCCGGGCGACGACCTCGACGACCTCTTGATCGGGTTGTCCGCCCCGGCGGGCCCGACGGCCGCCGCGGCCGCCTACCGCCAGGCTGAGCAGGCGCTCTCGGTGGCCAGGCGGCGCGGCCGGATGCTGGTCGAGCACGAGGAGGTCGCGGCGGGCTCCGTGCTGCCCCTGCTGGCCGACGACGCCGTACGGGCCTTCGCCGACGGCATGCTGCGGGCGCTGCGGGAGCACGACGCGACGGGCCGCGGCGACCTGGTGGCCTCCCTGCGGGCCTGGCTGTCCCGGCACGGCCAGTGGGACGCGGCGGCCGCCGACCTCGGCGTGCACCGGCACACCCTCCGCTACCGGATGCGCCGCGTCGAGGAGATCCTGGGGCGGTCGCTGGACGACCCCGATGTGCGCATGGAGCTGTGGCTGGCCCTCAAGACGACCGCGCAGGGGACCCAGCACGGCTGACGCTCAGCACGGCTGACGCCCGGCACAGGTACCACCCCCGCCTGTGCACTCCACCCCACCCCACCAATGCGGCGCGAGGCAGCGGTCGACTGCTACGCACCGGACAAACAGCTTCCGGCCGTCCCGCGCCTACGGTGGAGGTGGAGACACCTCCGCACTATCACCCCACCACTTCCGGAAGGGTCGGGATCCGCCGTGCCAGACACAAACGAAGCCGTCACCCACGCGTTCTGGCTCGCCGGCCGCGAGGCCACGGGCGAGAACACCTTCGAGGTCACGTCCCCCTGGGACGGGCGCATCGTCGGCACGGTGAGCATTCCCACCGAGGCCCAGGTCGAGGAGGCCGTCGAGGCCGCCGCGGCCGTCGAGGACGAGTTCGCCGCCACCCCCGCGTACGTGCGGGCCGCCGCCCTCGACCATGTCTCGCGGCGGCTGGGCGAGCGCGGCGAGGAGATCGCGCGGCTCATCTCCGCCGAGAACGGCAAGCCCATGAAGTGGGCGCGCGGTGAGGTCGGCCGGGCCGTGTCCGTGTTCCGGTTCGCCGCCGAGGAGGCCCGCCGGTTCAACGGCGGGGAGGCGCAGCGGCTGGACACCGACCCGGGCGGCACCGGGCGGCTGGCGCTGACCCGCCGCTTCCCGCGCGGGGTCGTGCTGGGCATCGCGCCGTTCAACTTCCCGCTGAACCTGTGCGCCCACAAGGTCGCCCCGGCGCTGGCCGTCGGCGCGCCGATCATCCTCAAGCCGGCCCCGGCCACGCCGCTGTCCGCGCTGCTCCTCGGTGAACTGCTGGCCGAGACCGATCTGCCCGCGGGCTCCTGGAGCGTGCTGCCGGTGCCCAACGACCGGATGCCCGCGCTGGTCCAGGACGAGCGGCTGCCGGTCATCTCCTTCACCGGCTCCGACAAGGTCGGCTACGCCATCAAGCAGTCCGTGCCGCTCAAGCACTGCACGCTGGAGCTCGGCGGCAACGGCGCGGCCGTCGTGCTGGGGGACTACTCCTCCGAGGCCGACCTGGACTGGGCCGCGACCCGCATCGGGACCTTCTCCAACTACCAGGGCGGGCAGTCCTGCATCTCCGTGCAGCGGGTGATCGCGGACGCCTCCGTCTACGAGCGGCTGGTACCGAAGATCGTCGCGGCCGTCGAGGCCCAGGTCACCGGGGACCCCTCCGACGATGCGACCGACGTCGGCCCGCTGGTCAGCGAGGACGCCGCGAAGCGCGTCGAGGCCTGGGTGGAGGAGGCCGTCCAGGGCGGGGCGCGGCTGCTGACGGGCGGCAAGCGCGAGGGCGCGGCCTACGCCCCGACGGTGCTCGCCGATGTGCCCGCCGACGCCGCGGTCTCCTGCGAGGAGGTCTTCGGGCCGGTGCTCATCGTCCGCGAGGCGGCGGGCGAGGACGAGGTCTTCGCCGCGGTCAACGACTCCAAGTACGGGCTCCAGGCGGGCGTCTTCACCCGCGATGTGCGGACCGCCTTCCGCGCCCACCGCGCGCTGGAGGTCGGCGGTGTGATCGTGGGCGACGTCCCGTCGTACCGCGCCGACCAGATGCCGTACGGCGGCACCAAGAAGTCCGGCGAGGGCCGTGAGGGCGTGCGCTACGCGATGGAGGACTACACCTACGAGCGGGTCCTCGTCCTCACCGGCCTCGACCTGTGAGCCTCGCCTGACGCGCTGATGCGCCTGACCCCGATCCGGTCTCATGATGAGCGCCCACGCGGAGGGTGACGTAGGTCCTCCGCGTGGGCGCGTGGCCCGTCATACCGGGCCGGGCCCGTCGTATCGGGCCGGGCCCGTCCTATGGCGGCTCCGGACCCTCAACCGGAGAAGCCGAGACGAGCCAGTCTCAGTGCCCCGCGCAGCGTGATGTGCAGGTCATGCACGCCCGACGGGGGAGTGGGCAGGGTGGCGCCCACGGTGGTGTAGCGGTACGGGTCGCCGGTCGGCGGGATGGCGACCGAGGCGAGCGTGGTGCCGTCGGACAGATGCAGTTCGACCGCCGCCGCATCGGCCGCCCCCGCCCCCGTATCCTCCGGGTCCGGCGCGCGTGCCGCCTCCACGGTGACCGTCCGCGTGCCCGCCCCGAAGTCGCAGGCGCGGAAGAGGAGCCGGCCGATCGTGTCGTCCGCGCCGGCCACCGCGTCGCCGCGCACCTTGGTCAGGTCCACCAGCCTGATCCCGTCGGCCGAGTCGAAGTCCGCCGCCGCAAGGCCCCGCTCCAGCACCGGGCGCGGGGCGGGCGGCGGGCCGTCGACGGCGATGGTGGCGGTGCGCCGGATGTCCGCGCTGGACGCGCCGGCGTGGATCTCGTACGTGCCCGGGTCGACGGTCCAGCGGCCGTGTGCCACGTCCCAGAAGCCCAGCGCCTCGTCGACCGGGACGGTGAAGAACAGCCGCGCCGTCTCGCCCTGGCGCAGCGGGACCCGGCGGTGGGCGATGAGCCGGCGGTGCGGGCGCGGGACCCGCGCCCCCGGGGCGCTGACGTAGATCTGCGCCACCTCGTCGCCGTCGCACGGGCCGACGTTGGTGACCTCGCACTCCACCGCGAGCACGGCCTCCTCCCCCTCACACTCGGTCCGCTGCACCGACAGGTCCCCGTACGCGAAGCGGGTGTACGACAGGCCGTGCCCGAACGGGAACAGCGGTGCGCCGTCGAAGTACAGATAGGTGGCGCGGGACGCGATGATGTCGTAGTCGAGCAGGTCCGGCAGCTCCTCCTCGCCGGCGTACCAGGTCTGCGGCAGCCGGCCGGCCGGTGAGACATCGCCGAACAGCACCCGGGCGAGCCCGGTCCCCGCCGCCTGGCCGCCGTGCGCGGACCACAGCAGCGCGGGCAGCGCGTCGGCCGCCTCGCCCACCGCGTACGGATAGCTGGAGACCAGCACCAGGGCGGTACGCGGATTGGCGGCGTGGGCGGCGCGCCACAGCCGGTCCTGCTGGGCGGGCAGCGCGAGGGTGGTGCGGTCCTCGGTCTCGCGGCCGTTGATATGCGGGTCGTTGCCCGCCAGGACCAGCACGGTGGTGGCCTCCGCGGCGGCCCGTGCGACCGCGTCCTCGCCGCGTTCGACGACCTCCAGCGTGAAGACCTCCGCCTCCGCCTGCGCCTTTGCCACCTCCGCTGATCCGTCCGGCACGGCAACCTTCAGGCCCTCGGCGGCGACACAGACGTACCCGCCCGTTCCCCTGTGCCGGAGGAGATGTCCGTCGCCGTGCCGCTCCAGCGTGAACGTCTCCTGGACCACCCAGCCCTCGGGCTGTTCGGCCGCGGCCCGTACGAACCCGTCCTCGGCCACGGTCAGATAGCGCCCCGACGGTGCACGCAGTGTGAGCACGCCGCCGCCCCAGTCGGCCAGGGCCAGATCGGTGGGCGCGGGACCGACGGTCAGCGGCGGCAGGTCGGTGCGCCCGGCCGTGTGCGCCGGGTTGAGCGAGCCCTCCCGCGCCCGTTCCTCGACCTCCGTGTCCGGGACCCGCACCCACCCCGCCGCGGCGCGCAGCCGCACGGTGTCCGTCCCCTCCACGAACACCACACGCTCCGCGCCGAGCCGTTCCACCAGCGCCTCGCGCGGTGTGCTGCGGCGGATCAGGCTGCCGCTGTACCAGTCGAGCTTGCACTCGTCCGCGAGCGGGCCGACCACCGCGACGGTGCCCGCCGTGGCGTCGGACAGCGGCAGCAGCCCGTCGTTCTCGAGCAGGACGACGGCCTGTTCGGCGGCCTCCAGGGCGAGTGCCCGGTGCCCCGGCGTATCGAACCCGGCCGCCTCCGTGGGCTCTGTGGGCGGGTCGAACTCCCCCAGCGCGCACCGCATGGCCAGCAGCCGCCGCACCGCCACCTCGACGACCGACGCGTCGATCAGCCCGCGCCGCAGCGCGCCCCGCACCCGTTCGACGGTCTTCGACGCGTCCTGGTCGTGGTCGGTGAAGCTGTCCACCCCGGCCAGCAGGGCCGCGGCCACCGCCTCCTCATGGGTGTCGAAGTAGTGCTCGGAGTCCACCAGGTTGGAGGGCGCGCCCGCGTCGGAGCACACCACCAGCTCCTGTTCGGTCCAGGTGCGCAAATGCTCCCGCAGATACGGGGAGACGTGGTTGGGCCGCCCGTTGACCAGGTTGTACGCGGGCATCACACCCGCCACCGAGCCCGCCCGCACCGCCCCGCGGAAGGCCGCGAGGTCGTACTCGTGCAGTACGCGCGGCCGTACCGAGGAGGAGGTGGTGTCCCGGTGGGTCTCGTTGTTGTGGGCCAGCCAGTGTTTGAGGACGGGCGCGGTGCGCCAGCGGGCCGGGTCGTCGCCGCGCAGTCCGCGCGTGTACGCGGCGGCAAGCGCCGAGGTGAGGTACGGATCCTCGGCGTAGCCCTCCTCGTTGCGGCCCCAGCGCGGGTCGCGCAGCAGATTCACCACCGGCGCCCACACATTGAGCCCCACCCGTTCGTCGCGGGCGCGCATGGCCCGTACCTCGGTGCCCACCGCCTCGCCGATCCGCCGCAGCAGCTCGGGGTGCCAGGTCGCGCCGAGCCCCACCGCCTGCGGGAAGACCGTCGCGGGCCCCATCCAGGCCACGCCGTGCAGCGCCTCCTGGCCGGTGCGGAAGGCCGCCAGGCCCAGCCGCTCCACCGCGGGCGCGAACTGGTGCAGCATCGCGATCCGCTCGTCGAGGGTGAGCCGCGCCAGCAGGTCCGCCACCCGCTCGCCGTCGGGCAGCCGCGGATCGCGAAAGGCCGGAACGGGCGTACTCGTCGACTCGCTGGTGGCCTGGCAGCCGCTCACGCGCGGATCCCCTCACGGTCGTGTCAGTGGGGTCGGGACGTCAATGTCATTGAAGCGCTTCGATGCTGATGTGGTGTCACCCGGATGTCAAGGCTCGAAGTGGCAACAACCCTACGGTGTCATGAAGTTGCGGGAAGAGTCATGATGAAGCAGACCACCTCAGAACTCCGCAAACCCTCTCAGACTGTGTCGATATGCGGCTCCGCCGCGCGGCCAACCAATCTTTTGGGTACCGCTCTTGCGTGACCTCACCCCCCGACTTAACCTCAGCGCAATATCGAAGCGCTTCGACCATCGGTCGCACGGCGGGTACGCCACGAAGGGTTGACGCAATGTCGAACTCCCAGGCTTCGGCCTCCACTTCCACTCCGAGCCGGAGAACCGTCCTGTCCTCCGCGGCCGTCGCCGCGGTGGCCGTCGCGGGAGGGGTCCCGCTGCTGTCCGCGTGCTCCACCGAGGAGTCCACCGGCAAGGGCGGTACGACATCCGGCAAGGACCTGAAGAAGCTGCTGCCGACCTATGCGGCCTCCCAGGTGGTGAAGCCCGACATCCCGAGCGTGAACGGCTCGAGCCCCGGATTCACCCAGGCCAAGCCCACCGCCGAGCTGGTCGCCTCCGTCAAGGGCAAACCGGGCAAGGGCGGCAGCTACACCGTCTTCGAACCGCTGTGGGGCACCCCGCCGCCCAAGAACAGCGCCTACTACAAGGCCGTCAACGAAGCCCTGGGCGCGAAGATCACCTTCCAGCCGCAGGACGGCAACACGTACGGCGAAAAGCTCAGCGCCGTCCTGGCCTCCGGGGACATCGCGGACATCGTGATGATCCCGCAGTGGGAGATGGGCGGAAAGCTACAGGGAGCGATCAGCGCCAAGTTCGCCGACCTCGGCCCGTATCTCTCCGGCGACAAGGTCAAGAAGTACCCCAACCTCGCCGCCATCCCCACCGCCGCCTGGCAGATGTCGGTCTTCGGCGGCAAGCTCCGCGGACTGCCCATGCCCGCCCGTCCGCTCAGCGGTGTGATCCCCTTCTACCGGGAGGACATCTTCAAGAAGGAGGGCTACGAGGTTCCCAAGAGCGCCGATGAATTCCTCGCCCTCGCCAAGGAGATCACCCGGCCCAAGAGCAAGGTGTGGGCGTGCGAGGACATGTGGTGGTCGGCACAGATCATCTTCGGCTGCCCGGGGGAGAAGCCGTTCTACTGGGTGGAGAAGGACGGCAAGCTCGTCCACAAGGTCGAGCTGGACAACTATCTCGAGGCCCTGGAGTGGTGCCGCAAGCTCTTCAAGAGCGGCTACGTCCACCCCGACGCGGTCGCGGGCAAGGCCAACGACTCGCTCACCCGCTTCACCTCCGGCCAGTCGCTCATCATGAACGACGGCGACGCCAAGTGGTACGGCGCCACCTTCGAACAGGCCGAGCCCAACCCCGACTTCAAGATCCAGGGGATGGACTACTTCGGCGCCGACGGCGGCGACCCCACCCTCTACCTGGGCCCGCCCGCCAACATCTGGTCCTTCCTCAACAAGAAGCTCTCCAAGGACCGGATCGAGGAGATCCTGGCCGTCGCCAACTACATCGCCGCGCCCTACGGCACCAAGGAGCAGCGTCTGATCGACTACGGCGTCGAGGGCGTGCACCACACCATGAAGCACGGCGCCCCGGTCAAGAACTCCAAGGGCGTCACCGAGGTCCAGGACACCTACCGCTTCATCGTCTCGCCCGAGGCCACCGTCGCGTACCCGGACTTCCCGCAGATGGTGAAGGACTACTGCGGCTGGATGCAGCGCATGGGCAAGTTCGTCAAGAAGCCCGTGTTCTACGGCATGCAGATCCAGGAGCCCAACCGCTACGCCTCCCTCTACACCCCCTTCGAGGACCTGGCCAAGGACGTCGTACGCGGCCGCAAGTCCATCCGCGACGCCCAGAGCGCCATCAGCGACTGGCGCAGCGGCGGCGGTGACAAGCTCCGCGACTGGTACGCGAAGCTCCTCGACAAGAACGGCAGCGGCGCCTGATGGCACTGGACACCGGCAGCCGGGCCGGTGAACCGCGCCGCGCGAGATCCGCGCGGCGCGGCGGCCCCGGCAGCCCCGACGACTCCGCCGCGTCCGCCCCGCCGCCCGCCGTGCCGGACGGCGGCATCCGGTGGTGGCAGCGGCTGCGCCGGGACCGCACCCTGCTGCTGATGGTGGCGCCCGCCGTCGGCCTGCTCGCGCTGTTCAACTACGTCCCGCTGATCTGGACCACGGTCGCCTTCAAGGACTACGACCCGTTCACCCAGGGCCTGTGGACCAGCCCCTGGGTCGGCCTCGACAACTTCAACCTCCTCTTCGACGACAGCCGCTTCTGGGACGCCTTCACCAACACCCTCGGCATCACCTTCATCCAGCTGGTGCTCTTCTTCCCTCTCACCATCGCGCTCGCCCTGCTGGTCAACAGCGTGCTCAGCCAGCGGATCCGGGGGCTGGTGCAGTCGATCCTCTACCTGCCGCACTTCTTCTCCTGGGTGCTGGTCATCACCGTCTTCCAGCAGATGCTGGGCGGGGCCGGGCTGCTCGCCCAGCAACTGCGCCAACACGGGTACGAGGGCTTCGACCTGATGACCGACCCCGGCGTCTTCAAGTTCCTGGTCACCGCGCAGCTGGTGTGGAAGGACGGCGGCTGGGGCGTCATCGTCTTCCTGGCCGCCCTCTCCGCCGTCAGCCAGGACCTGTACGAGGCGGCGGCGGTGGACGGGGCGAACCGCTGGCGGCGGATGTGGCATGTGACGCTGCCCGCGCTGCGCCCGGTGATCGCCCTGCTGCTGGTGTTGCGTGTCGGCGACTCGCTCACCGTGGGCTTCGAACAGATCCTGCTGCAGCGCGACGCGGTGGGGCCGGGCGCCTCCGAGGTCTTCGACACCTATGTGTGGTGGGTCGGCATCGCCAACACCGACTACGGGATCGCCGCCGCGGGCGGCCTGATCAAGGGCGCCTTCAGCCTGGTGCTCGTCCTGATCGCCAACAAAGTCGCCCACATGCTCGGCGAGCAGGGGGTCTACCAGAAATGACGGTGACGGTGACAAAGACGGTGATGGTGACATGACGGTGACCGCGCAGAGGGCCGCCGTGCCGCCCGCCCCGGCCGCCCCGCCACGCCGCGACAGCAGACGTCCGGTGTGGGAGGAGGAGCCGAGCAAGGCCGGCCAGGGGGTCAAGGGCGCCACTCTGGTCGGGGTGTGCCTGGCGATCCTCGGGCCGCTGTGGGTGGTGGTGGTCACCAGCCTCTCCGACCAGAAGGCCATCACCGACGCCGGCGGGCTGGTCATCGTGCCCAAGACGATCACCTTCCGGGCGTACTCCGAACTGCTCGGCGGCGGCACGGTCACCCGCGCGGCGATCGTCAGCCTCGCCCTGACGGCCGTGGGCACGGTGATCAGTACGGTGGTCTCGATCCTGTGCGCGTACGGACTGTCGCGCCGCGGGTCGTTCCTGCACCGGCCGATCCTGATGGTGCTGCTCGTCACCATGTTCTTCAACGCCGGTCTGATCCCGACCTATCTGCTGGTCACCGGGGTCGGCCTGGAGGGCAGTTACTGGTCGATGATCCTGCCCAGCGCCATCTCGGTCTTCAACATCCTGGTGCTGCGCTCCTTCTTCCAGACCACCGCGCCCGAACTGATCGACAGCGCCCGGATCGACGGTGCGGGGGAGTGGCGGATCCTGCTGCAGATCGTGATGCCGCTGTCCAAGGCGGTCATCGCGGTCGTCTCGCTCTTCTACGCGGTCGGCTACTGGAGCCAGTGGTTCAACGCGATGCTCTACCTGAACGACCAGGACATGTGGCCGCTCCAGATGATCCTGCGCCAGTTGGTCATCAAGCAGCAGGCGCCCCAGGGCATGTCCCAGATGATCTCCAGCAGCCAGGTCCCGGGCCTGGCGGTCCAGATGGCCGTCATGGTGCTCGCGCTGATCCCGGTCGTGGTGCTCTACCCCTTCGTCCAGAAGCACTTCACCAAGGGCATGCTCACCGGCGCCATCAAGGGCTAGCCCCGCGCCACTTTCCTTTGTCGGCCGATCCGAAGCGAGAGAGCGATGCCCGAGCTGAGCGATGTCACCCGCGGCCGCATCCTCTACGGCGGCGACTACAACCCCGAGCAGTGGCCGCGGAGCGTCTGGCGCGAGGACGTACGGCTGATGCGCGAGGCCCAGGTCACCACCGCCACCGTCGGGGTCTTCTCCTGGGCCAGGCTGGAACCGCGCCCCGGCGCCCGCGACTTCGGCTGGCTGGACGAGGTCCTGGATCTGCTCCACGAGGGCGGTATCGAGGTGTGCCTGGCCACCCCGACCGCCTCCCCGCCCCCGTGGATGGGCGCCCGCCACCCCGAGACCCTGCCGCGCGACGAGCGAGGCGCCACCGTCTGGTACGGCGCGCGCAACCAGTTCTGCGCCTCCTCCCCGCTCTACCGCGAGTACGCGCTTGCGCATCACCGAGGACCTGGCGGAGCGCTACGGCGGCCACCCGGCGGTGCGTATGTGGCACGTCGGCAACGAATACGGCACCCACTGCTGGTGCGACACCACCGCCCGCCACTTCCGCCGCTGGCTGCGCACCCGGTACGGCGGTCTCGACGCGCTCAACGAGGCATGGGGCACGGCCTTCTGGAGCCAGCGCTACGACTCGTGGGAGGAGATCATTCCGCCCCGTCGCGCCCAGTACCTGATCAACCCCACCCAGGCGCTGGACTTCCGCCGCTTCACCAGCGACGCCCTGCTGGAGTGTTTCACCGCCGAACGCGACGTCCTGGCCGCCCGCACCCCGCACATCCCGGTCACCACCAACTTCATGCCGCTGTTCATCGGCCAGGACGGCTGGGCACGGGCGGCCGAGGAGGACGTGGTCTCCGTCGACATCTACCCCGACCCCGCCGACGAGGCGGGGCTGCGGCCGCCGCTGCCCGGCCTCCCCGAGGGCGTGGAGGCCGTGTTCCGCGGCGAGCACCTCTTCCTCCTCAACCACGGCCGCACCCCCGCGGTCGTCCCCCTCCCGTCCGCGCGGACCGACCTGCTCACCGGCCGCGTGTACGACGCACAGATCGACCTCGGCCGCTATGCGGCCGTGGTCCTCGCTCCGCATGATTCCCCCCACCCGAAGGGAGCAGCACCGTGCACCGAAAGGCTCGAAAGCTCTTCCTGACCCCGCTGTTCGCGCTCCTCGCGCTCATCGGCTTCGCCGCCGCCCCCGCCCACGCGGCCACCTGGTCCTCCTCGGACCAGTGGGGCAACTGGTCCAACGGCGGCTACACGCTCTACAACAACATCTGGGGCTCCGGCGCCGGATCCCAGACCATCTGGGCCAACTCGTACACCGACTGGGGCGTCTGGGCCAACCACCCCAACACCGGCGGCATCAAGTCCTACCCCAACGCCAAACGGGTCGTCGGCAAGAAGGTCAGCGCCATAGGCAGCCTGAACAGCAGCTACAACGTCACCGTGCCGTCCTCGGGCGCGTACAACACCTCGTACGACATCTGGGACACCAACTACGACTACGAGATCATGCTCTGGATGAACAAGACCGGCCCGGTCGGTCCGCTCGGCACCTCCCAGGGCAGCCTCACCCTCGGCGGCCACAGCTGGACCGTCTACAAGGGCAGCAACGGCGCCAATGAGGTCTTCTCCTTCATCCGCACGTCAAACTCCAATTCCGGCTCCGTGGACATCAAGGCCATCGTGAACTGGATCAAGAACACCAAGGGCTGGTTCGGCGACGTCACCATCGGCGACGTCCAGTTCGGCTACGAGATCACCTCCTCGTCCGGCGGTCTGGACTTCAAGACCAACAGCTTCAACGTCTCCTTCAGCTGATCCCGCCTGCCCGACCGTGTGCCGCCGCTCCCTGGGGGCGGCGGCACACGGCGCTCAGGAGCGCCTGCCTCGCATTCGACGCAAGCCCCCCGCGCACACCCCGCACAGGGCGCCCCACAGGGCGTTGACGGCAAAGAGCGGGACGATCGAGATCGGATGGGCGAGCGGCCCTTGCAGCCGCCCGGTCAGCAAGGGCGAGAGGACAGCGCTCAGCACGAGGACGGCGAGCGCGTATCCGAGACCGGCCGCGACCAGCGTCGGCACGGGCTCGCGGGCGGTGCCGAGACCCACGACGAGGATCCAGGTCAGCGAGATGGCCGCGGTGAGGACCAGGGGCGCCGCCGGCTTCCCGAGCGCGTCGCTCAGGCCCGTGATGGAGCACAGGGGCCGGATCAGCGCGACGGCGGTCAGGCCCGCCACCAGCGGCGGATGGATCCGGCGCGGCAGCGGTCGGCGGGGGCGGCGCTCGTCGGGTGCGTTCATGACCGCATCGTCGAAGGCAGGCCCGCGCGGTGGCATCGGTCCGCCGCCGACACCCGCCGTACCACTCCGGTTGTGGCCCAAGCGTCCCGCGTACTCCCCGGGTTGCGGGGGCGGGCCCGCTCGTTCCGCCGTGCGGAGGAAGGGCACGCACGCGGGGCGGCCCTAGGCTGAGCGCATGCTCTCCCATGGCACTGTCGCCCGCCTCCGGCCGCCGCGCGGCCGCTGGGCGGACGCGACGTTGGCCGGCGGTGTCTTCACGCTGGCGGTCGTCGGCGGCATGGGACCGCTGGTGGGCGAGCGCGCGGAGCCCTGGCCGGTCACCGTCTTCGGCCTGGCGATGATCGCCGCCGCCAGTGGCGCACTCTGGTTCCGCCGCCGCCGACCCGTGGCCGTCGCCCTCGGCGTGCTGGCCGCCACCGCGGCGTACTACCTCGTCAGCGTCTACGACGGGCCCCTCCTCGTCGCGTTCGTGGTCGCGCTGTACGCGGTCGCGGCCGAGGGGCTGCTGCGGGCGGCCGTCGCCCTCGCCGCGCTCAGCGTCGTCGCCGTCGGCGTCGGCACGCTGGCGGGCAACGAGGACGTCAACGGGGTCGCCCTCTTCATGCTCACCGGCTGGCTGGTCGCGGTGGTCGCGCTCGGCTGGGTGCGCCACAGCCGCCAGGCGTACGTCCACGAGGTGGAGCAGCGAGCGGCCGGTGAGGAGCGGCTGCGCATCGCGCGGGAGCTGCACGATGTCGTCGGCCACCACATCTCCCTCATCAGCGTCCAGTCCACGGCCGCCCTGCACCGGATCGAGAAGGACCCGGCGCAGGCCCGGACGGCTCTCGCCGCGATCAAGTCCTCCAGCCGCGAGGCGCTGCGCGAGCTGCGGGCGACCCTCGGGGTGCTGCGGCAGGTCGACGAGGAGGCGCCCACGGCGCCGCCGCCGGGCCTGGCCCGGATCGGTGAACTCGTCGAGTCGGCGCGGTCGGCCGGGTTCGACGTGCGCGCGCACACCAGCGGCGAGCCGGAGCCGCTGCCCATCGAAGTGGAGTTGGCCGCGTACCGCATCGTCCAGGAATCGCTGACCAATGTGACCCGGCACTCCCGGGCCACCGCCGTCACCGTCCATGTCTCACACGCGCCCCGCGAGGTCCGGATCGAGATCACCGACAACGGACGGGGCCCGGCCCGCACCGTGCCCGGCAGCGGCATCAGCGGCATGCGCGAGCGCGCCCGCGCGCTGGGCGGCGAGCTGATCACGGGTCCCGGCGGGGACGGCGGATTCGCCGTACGGGCCCGGCTGCCGCACGGGAACGGAGCGTCCCCACAGTCATGATCAAGGTCTTGCTCGCGGACGACCAGCGGCTGGTGCGGGCCGGATTCCGCTCGATCCTCGAGGACGAGGACGACATCACGGTGGTGGCCGAGGCGGGCGACGGCGACGAGGCCGTCGCGGCCTGCCGCGAGACGCGCCCAGATGTGGCGCTGCTGGACATCCGGATGCCCGGGACCGACGGCCTTCAGGCGGCCGGGCGGATCACCGCCGACCCCCGTCTGGAGAGCGTCAAGGTCGTCATCCTGACCACCTTCGACCTGGACGACTACATCTACGGCGCGCTGCGCGCCGGCGCCACCGGCTTCCTGGTCAAGGACACCGAACCGGAGGAGCTGATCCACGCCGTACGGGTGGCGCACCGCGGCGACGCGCTGATCAGCCCCTCCGTCACACGGCGGCTCATCGCGGAGTTCGCCGGACGGGTCCAGGCCCCCGAGCCCGGCCCCAGGCTGCGCGCCCTCACCGACCGCGAGCGGGAGGTGATGCGGCTGGTGGCCGCCGGGCTGACGAACGACGAGATCGCCGCCCGGCTGGTGCTCAGCCCGGCCACCGCCAAGACCCACGTCAGCCGCATCATGACCAAGCTGGACGTCCGGGACCGCTCCCAACTGGTGGTGCTGGCCTACGAGTCGGGCATGGTCAGCCCCCGCTGGCTGACGCGCTAAGCGGCCCCGGGGGTCGCTTAGCCACACGACCGGGGGAGTACGTCGGCCGGGTGCCCGCCAACCGCTGGGGTACCGCGAGTGTCCGCCGTGGGCTGACGCCCCGGGGCGGACCGGGCCCGGATGCTTCGGGGCATGAAGTCTCCGCCGCGCGACACGACCGCGACCACCGAGCCCGACGCGGGCCGACCCCCGGGCCGATCTCCGGGCCGTACGGGTGCCTTCGGCAGCCTGGCCGCGTGGTCCCAGAGCCACCGCTGGGGCGCCCTGCTGCTGTGGATCCTCGTGGTGGCCGGGATCACCGTCGGATCGCAGGCGGCCGGCAGCGCGTACCGCAATGACTTCGCCCTGCCCGGCACCGACTCGCAGACCGCCACCGACCTGCTGACCGAGCACGGCTCCCGGCAGGCGGGAGACAGCGTGCAGATCGTCTTCAAGGACGACGGCGGGCTGCGCGCCGAGCGCGGCTCCATCGAGAAGACGCTCGACCGGGTCCGCGGCCTGCCCTCCGTCACCGAGGTGCGCGGCCCGTACGCGGACGCCTCCGCACTCTCCCGGGACGGCACCGTCGGCTACGCGACCGTCACCCTCGACGGCAAGGCGGAGGAGGTACCCAAGCGGGACATCACCAGGATCATCGACAACGCCAAGGCCGCCGAAGGGCATGGCCTCGAGGTCGCGCTCGGCGGCGAGGCGGTGCGCGGCGCCGAGGAGGAGGCGGGCGGTGCCGCGGAGGGCGCGGGCATGCTCGCCGCGCTGGTCATCCTGGTCCTGCTGTTCGGCTCGCTGATGGCGGCGGCGCTGCCGCTGGTCACCGCCTTGTTCGCGGTGGGCGGCGCCATCGGTCTGATCGCCCTGGCCTCACACCTGTTCACGGTCGCCGACTTCACCCCGCCCGTCATGATGCTCGTCGGGATCGGAGTGGGCGTGGACTACGCGCTCCTGATCTTCTACCGCTACCGGCACGAACTCATCCGCGGCGCCGACCGGCACACCGCCACCCGCACCGCGCTGGACGCCGCCGGACGCACGGTCTTCTTCGCCGGCTGCACGGTCATCATCGCCCTGCTCGGCCTGGTCGCCCTGGGCCTGGGCGCGCTTCAGGGCGTGGCGCTCGCCGTCGCGCTGACCGTTCTCGTCACCATGGCGGCGTCCCTGGTCCTGCTGCCCGCGCTGCTGGCCGTAGTCGGCGGGCGCGTCCAGCGCCAGGTGCTGCGGCGCGCCGACCGGGCCCGGGCCAAGGGAAGGGAGGAGGGCCGACGCTGGCGGGCCCTGGCCTCCGCCGTGCAGCGGCGCCCGCTGCCCGCGCTGCTGGCAGCCGTCGTGGCGCTGCTCGCGCTGTCCGCCCCGGCCCTGAGCCTGCGCCTGGGCTTCGCCGACGCGGGCAACGATCCGACCACGACCACCAGCCGCCGGGCCTACGACCTGCTAGCCGAGGGCTTCGGACCCGGGTTCAACGGTCCGCTGGTAGTGGTGAGCCGGGGCGACGCGGCGGCCGCCAGGGAGCTGCGGACCACGCTCGCCCGTACGGAAGGCATCGCCGCCACCACACCGCCGCTGCCCTCCGAGGACGGCGCCGTCTCCACCGTCCTCGCCTTCCCCCGCACCTCCCCGCAGGACGAGGGCACCGCCGATCTCGTCCACACGCTGCGCGACCGCGTCCTGCCGCGGCTCGGCGAACGCACCGGCGCCGACTACCTGGTGGGCGGGTCCACGGCCGCCGCGCAGGACTTCGCCGACTCCGTCGCGGACCGGATGCCGCTGTTCGTCGCCGTCGTCGTCGGCCTCTCCACGCTGCTGCTCATGGCGGTCTTCCGCTCCCTGCTGATCCCGCTGAAGGCCGCGCTGCTCAACCTGCTGTCCATCGCCGCCGCGCTGGGCGTGATCACGCTGGTCTTCCAGCACGGCTGGTTCGGGGTACAGCCCGGCCCGATCGAGGCGTTCATCCCCGTGATGATCTTCGCGATCGTCTTCGGCCTCTCCATGGACTACGAGGTGTTCCTCGTCTCCCGTATGCATGAGGAGTGGGAGCGGACGAAGGACCACTCCCACGCGGTCCGCGAGGGTCTCGCGGCCACCGGCAAGGTGATCACGGCGGCCGGCGCCATCATGATCGTGGTGTTCGCCGCCTTTGTGCTCAGCCCGAGCCGTATGCTCCAGCAGTTCGGCCTGGGGCTCGCGGTGGCCGTCCTGCTGGACGCCGTGGTGATCCGCTGCCTGATCGTGCCGGCGGTCATGCGGCTGCTCGGCAGGCGCGCCTGGTGGCTGCCCGCGCCCCTCGCCCGGCTGCTGCCGAAGGTGGCGCTCGAGCGGCCGGACGCCGGCTGAGGAGACCTGAGGCGACCTGAGGAGACCTGAGGCGACCTGAGGCGAGCGGTACCGGCCGGCGCGCCCGGACAGCCCCGGGCGCGCCGGCCGGCGACGGGCCGTCAGGGCTCCCGTACCGGCAGCCGCGCGTCGTCGCGTAGGAACAGCGGGATCCGGTCCAGCGGGGCGGGCACGGTCACCGTCGTACCGCCCTCCCAGCTCTCGCCCGTCCAGGCGTCCGTCCAGCGCGCCCCCGCCGGGAGATAGGCGGTCCGCTCGGTCGCGCCCGCATCGAGGACCGGAGCGACCAGCAGGTCGGGGCCCAGCAGAAAGGCGTCCGCGACGCCCCAGGCCGCCTCGTCGCCGGGGAACTCGAGGAAGAGCGGGCGCATGGGCGGCAGCCCCTCCTCATGGGCGGCGCGCATCTGCGCCAGTACGTACGGCTTGAGCCGTTCACGCAGCCGCAGATACGAGCCGAGGATGCGCTCGGCCTCCTCGCCGTACGACCACACCTCGTTCGGGCCGCCGGTCATCCCGGGCCCCAGCGGCAGCCCCGGGTCGCGGAAGCCGTGCAGCCGCATGATCGGCGACAGCGCGCCGAACTGGAACCAGCGGATCAGCACCTCGCGGTACGCCGGGTCGTCCGGATCGCCGCCGTGGAAGCCGCCGATGTCGGTGTTCCACCACGGGATACCGGAGAGGGCGACGTTCAGCCCGGCGGCGATCTGGCGGCGCAGCGTCGCGAAGTCCGTGCCGATGTCGCCGGACCACAGGGCGGCCCCGTGGCGCTGGCTGCCCGCCCACGCCGAGCGGTTGAGGGTCACCACCTCCTCCTCGCCCGCCGCGCGCATGCCCTCGTGGACCGCGCGGGCGTTCTCGCGCGGGTAGAGGTTGCCGACCTCCAGGCCAGGCCCCGCGTGGTAGCGCAGATTCGCCGGGAAGCCGGGCTTGAGCTCCGGCTCGCACGCGTCCAGCCAGAAGGCGCGGATCCCGTACGGCTCCAGGTAGTTCGCCCGCACCCGCGACCACATGAACTCCCGGGCCTCGGGATGAGTCGCGTCGTAGAAGGCGACGTGGATCCGCTCGCCCTCGCGCACATCGGGCCAGTCGGCGTGCGCCGTGGGCCCGTACTCGGTGCCGACCAGGAAGCCCCGCTGCTCCATCGTGGCGTGGTTCTCGCTCAGCGGGGAGACCGAGGGCCACACCGAGACCACCAGCTTGATGCCCAGCTCCTCCAGCTCCCGCGTCATCGCCGCCGGATCGGGCCAGGCCGCCGGATCGAACTTCCAGTCGCCCAGATGCGTCCAGTGGAAGAAGTCGCAGATGATCGCGTCGATCGGCAGCCCGCGCCGCTTGTGCTCGCGGGCCACGGTCAGCAGCTCCTCCTGGGTGCGGTAGCGCAGCTTGCACTGCCAGAACCCGGCCGCCCACTCGGGCAGCATCGGCGCGCGGCCGGTCACCGCGGAGTAGCGGCGCTGCGCGGCCGCCGGATCCCCGGCCGTGATCCAGTAGTCGATCTGGCGGGCGCTGTCGGCGACCCAGCGGGTGCCGGTCGCGGCCAGCTCGACCCGCCCGATGGCCGGGTTGTTCCACAGCAGGGTGTAGCCGCGGCTGGAGGTGAGGACCGGGATCGTCACCTCGGAGTTGCGCTGCACCAGGTCGATCACGGCCCCCTTCTGGTCCAGCAGACCGTGCTGGTGCTGGCCGAGGCCGTAGAGCCGCTCGCCCTCGTACGCCTTGAAGCGCTGCTCGATGCGGTGGTAGCCGTTGCCCGTGGCGGTGCGCAGCCGCGGCCCCGGCCACCAGAAGTGGGCGCGCTGCTCGGCCAGCAGCTCCCGGCCGTCCTCGGTGGCCTGGAACCGGATCATGCCCTCCGCGCCGATCCGCGCGGTGATCGCGCCACAGGTCAGCGACGCCTCCCCGGTCTCGATCGCGACGCTCGCGGCCGCCTTCGGCGGACCGTCGAGGAGCGCGCCTGGCAGGTCCTCAAGCAGCGGCCCGCCGAGCCGGGCGCGGACCCGGATCGCGTCGGGCCCCCACGGCTCCAGCCGTACGGTCTCCTGCCGACCGGTCCACTCCAGCGCGCCGTCGCGCTCGCTGAAGGTGCCGACGGTGGGGGAGGACTGGGCGAGCGACGCTGAGGTGGTGGCCGGCGGTGATGGGTTCACGGGGCGCTCCTCGGGGTGCGGCGGTGGACGTACGGGGGGTGAGCTTTACGGGCGTATCGCTTCGGGGACGTACGGCTCGGCGGCGCTGCGAGGGCGGGACTTCAGGGGGCCGGGGCGGGGCTTCGGGCGAGGTCGCTTCGGGTTTCGGCAAGAGGGAGGGCGCGGAGGACGGCCGCTACGGGTCAGGGCCGGGGCCAGGACCAGGTCAGGGCGCGGCGCTCGGCGCCGGGCCCGAGCTCGCGCGTACGGTCAACTCGGGCTCCAGCAGCGCCACCTCGTCCGAGCCGTGCCCCTCCAGCTTGGCCACCACCAGCTCCACCGCCCGCCGCCCCATCTCATGCGCGGGGATCGCGACCGAGGTCAGCCGCACCGAGGCCTGGGTGGCCACCGGGTCGGGGCAGATCGCCACCACAGAGACATCCTCGGGCACCGCGCGGCCCTGCTGGCGCAGCAGGCTCAGCAGCGGGTCGATGGCGGCCTCGTTCTGCACCACGAAGCCGGTGGTGTCGGGGCGCTCGTCGAAGATCCGGGCCAGCGCCCCGGCCATGGACTCATAACTGCCCTCGCACGGCCGGTGCAGCAGGCGCAGCCCCAGTTCGCGGGCGCGGCCACGCAGCCCCTCCAGGGTCCGTACGGCGAAGCCGGTGTGGCGCTCGTACACCGCCGCCGCCTCGCCGACCACGGCGATCTCGCGGTGGCCGAGCCCTGCCAGATGTTCGGCGCACAGCGCGCCGGTCGCCGTGAAGTCCAGGTCGACGCAGGTCAGTCCGACGGTGTCGGCGGGCAGCCCGATCAGTACAGTGGGCTGGCGGGCGTCCCGCAGCAGCGGCAGCCGCTCGTCCTCCAGCTCCACATCCATCAGGATCATGGCGTCGGCGAGCCCGCTGCCGGTGACCCGGCGCACGGCCGCCGGGCCCTCCTCGCCGGTCAGCAGCAGCACGTCATAGCCGTGGGTGCGGGCGCTGGTGGCCACCGCGATGGCGATCTCCATCATCACGGGCACATACATATCGGTCCGCAGCGGCACCATCAGCGCGATGATGTTGGAGCGGCTGCTGGCGAGGGCGCGGGCGCCGGCGTTCGGGTGGTAGCCGAGCTCCTTGATGCTCTGCTCGACCCGCTCGCGGGTGGGGCCGGAGATCGAGCGTTTGCCGCTGAGGACATAACTCACCGTGCTGGCGGAGACTCCGGCGTGCCGGGCGACCTCGGCGAGGGTGACCATGCGGGACTCCGTCCGGGTCATTGAAGCGCTTCGACTGGGTTGCCGAACGGCTCTTTGCTGGCTGCGCGGATCGACAGTAGACCCGTCCGCGTTCAGTGTCCAGATAGTCGAAGCGCTTCAACGGGCTTTTTCCACCGCCTGGGGCCACACGCTTTGCCGCCCCGCCGAACCGGAGGCACACTGGCACCGTACGTGCCGGTAATGTCACGAGATCGCCAATTTCGCGGCAAGGGAGCACCCATGACCGCATCATCCGTCAGGCCGGTGTCCGAGCGCGAAGCGCGCCGGGTCGCCGAGGCAGCCCGCGAGCAGGTATGGCACAAGCCGAGCTTCGCCAAGGAACTGTTCCTCGGCCGCTTCCGGCTCGATCTGATCCACCCCCATCCCGCCCCCGCCCCGGATGACGTACGGCGCGGTGAGAAGTTCCTGGAGAAGCTGCGCGAGTTCTGCGAGACCGGTATCGACGCCGCCCGCATCGAGCGCGAGGCCAAGATCCCCGACGAGACGATCGAGGGCCTCAAGGAGCTCGGCGCGCTCGGCATGAAGATCGACCCCAAGTACGGCGGCGCCGGCCTCACCCAGGTCTACTACAACAAGGCCCTGGCCCTCGTCAGCTCGGTGAGCCCGGCCATCGGCGCGCTGCTCTCGGCCCACCAGTCCATCGGAGTGCCGCAGCCGCTCAAGCTGTTCGGCACCCAGGAGCAGAAGGACATCTTCCTGCCCCGCTGCGCCCGCACCGACATCTCGGCCTTCCTGCTCACCGAGCCGGACGTGGGATCCGACCCGGCCCGGCTCGCCACCACCGCCGTGCCCGAAGGCGACGGCTACATCCTCGACGGAGTGAAGCTGTGGACGACCAACGGGGTGGTCGCCGACCTCCTCGTGGTCATGGCCCGCGTCCCCGCGTCCGAGGGCCACAAGGGCGGTATCACCGCCTTCATCGTCGAGACGGCCTCCGAAGGCGTCACCGTCGAGAACCGCAACGCCTTCATGGGCCTGCGCGGCCTGGAGAACGGAGTGACCCGCTTCCACCGGGTCCGCGTCCCCGCCGCCAACCGCATCGGCCCGGAGGGCGCCGGGCTCAAGATCGCCCTGACCACCCTCAACACCGGCCGGCTCTCGCTGCCCGCGATGTGCGCGGGCTCCGGGAAGTGGTGTCTGAAGATTGCCCGCGAATGGTCCGCGGCCCGCGAGCAGTGGGGCAAGCCGATCGCCCGGCACGAGGCCGTCGGCGCCAAGATCTCCTTCATCGCGGCGACCACCTTCGCCCTGGAGGCCGTCATCGACCTCGCCTCCCAGATGGCCGACGAGGACCGCAACGACATCCGTATCGAAGCGGCGCTGGCCAAGCTGTACGGCAGCGAGATGGCCTGGGTGATGGCCGACGAGCTGGTCCAGATCCGCGGGGGCCGCGGCTTCGAGACCGCCGCCTCGCTCGCCGCCCGCGGCGAGCGGGCCGTCCCGGCCGAGCAGATGCTCCGTGACCTACGCATCAACCGCATCTTCGAGGGCTCGACGGAGATCATGCACCTGCTGATCGCCCGCGAGGCCGTGGACGCCCATCTGTCCGTGGCGGGCGACCTCATCGACCCGGACAAGTCCCTGTCCGACAAGGGCAAGGCGGCCGCCAAGGCCGGCGGCTTCTACGCCCGCTGGCTGCCGGGCCTGGTCACCGGCCCCGGCCAGCTCCCGCGGGCCTACGCGGAATTCCGCCCACCCGGTCACCGCGACCTCTCCCCGCATCTGCGCTACGTCGAGCGCTCGGCGCGCAAGCTCGCCCGGACCACGTTCTACGCCATGTCCCGCTGGCAGGGCCGGATGGAGACCAAGCAGGGCTTCCTCGGCCGCATCGTCGACATCGGCGCGGAACTGTTCGCCATGAGCGCCGCCTGCGTACGGGCCGAGATGCTGCGCACCACGGGCGACCACGGCGCCGAGGCGTACCAGCTGGCCGACGTCTTCTGCCGACAGGCCCGGATCCGCGCCGAGGAGCTCTTCGCCCGGCTGTGGACCAACACCGACGAGCTCGACCGCAAGGTCGTCTCGGGCGTGCTGGCGGGCTCGTACACCTGGCTGGAGGAGGGCGTGCTCGACCCCAGCGGCGACGGCCCCTGGATCGCCGACGCGACCCCCGGCCCGGCCACGAAGGAAAACGTCCACAGGCGCGTCTAAGCCCACCGTGTGGTTGCGCCCGGGTCCTCCACTCGGGCGCAACCATGAATTGAGTAACCCCTATGGCGAGCAACCAGGTCCGCGAGAGCGGCGCCGGTTCAGGCGCAAAGAGGGGCGGAGGTGCCGGACCCGGTCACCCGACCTCCGCGAGTAGGGCAACAATGGGGCAATGACGGATTCCCTCGCTGACCCGCACCTCCGTTTTCCGGCGGCCACCGCCGCCACCGGAGGCCCGCGCGACATCGTGATCCTCGGCTCCACCGGATCGGTGGGCACCCAGGCCATCGACGTGGTGCTGCGCAACCCCGACCGCTTCCGGGTGACCGGACTGTCCGCCGCCGGCGGGCGGCCCGGGCTGCTTGCCGAGCAGGCTCACCAGCTGGGGGTGCGGGTGGTCGCGGTGGCCCGGCCGGAGGCCGTGGCCGAGGTGCGCGAGGCGCTGGCCGCGCGGTACGGGGCGGGGGAGCCGCTGCCGGAGATCGTCGCGGGGCCGGACGCGGCCACCGAGCTGGCCCGCTCCGAGTGCGACACCGTGCTCAACGGCATCACCGGTTCCATCGGCCTGGCGCCCACCCTCGCCGCGCTCGAGGCCGGCCGGGTGCTCGCGCTGGCCAACAAGGAGTCGCTGATCGTCGGCGGGCCGCTGGTCAAGGCCCTGGCCAAGCCCGGGCAGATCGTGCCGGTCGACTCCGAGCACTCCGCCCTCTTCCAGGCGCTGCTCGGCGGCTCCCGGCAGGAGGTCCGCAAGCTGGTGGTCACCGCGTCCGGCGGGCCGTTCCGGGGGCGTACGAAGCAGGAGCTGACCGAGGTCACGCCCGAGCAGGCGCTGGCCCACCCCACCTGGGACATGGGCCCGGTGATCACGATCAACTCCGCGACCTTGGTCAACAAGGGGCTGGAGGTCATCGAGGCGCATCTGCTCTATGACATTCCCTTCGATCGGATTGAGGTTGTGGTCCACCCGCAGTCGTATATCCACTCGATGGTCGAATTCATTGACGGTTCCACCCTGGCGCAGGCGAGTCCGCCCGATATGCGGATGCCCATCGCGCTCGGTCTCGGCTGGCCGGACCGGGTGCCGGACGCCGCGCCCGGCTGCGACTGGACCAAGGCGCACACCTGGGAGTTCTTCCCGCTGGACAACGACGCGTTCCCCTCGATCGGCCTCTCCCGCCACGTCGGCGCGCTCGGCGGCACCGTGCCCGCCGTTTTCAACGCGGCGAACGAGGAGTGTGTGGACGCCTTCCTGGCCCGGAAGCTGCCGTTCAACGGAATCGTCGATACGGTCGCCCAAGTGGTGGCCGAACACGGCACCCCCACCGCGGGAACCCGGCTCACGGTCCAGGACGTCCTCCAGGCCGAGGCATGGGCCCGCGCCCGCGCCCGTGAACTGGCCGCCCGTGCGGCCGAAGCGACTCCGGAGGCTCGCGCATGACGGCACTGATGACGGTCCTCGGCATCGTCGTATTCGTTGTCGGACTGCTCTTCTCGATCGCCTGGCATGAGCTCGGACATCTCTCCACGGCCAAGCTCTTCGGCATCCGGGTGCCGCAGTACATGGTGGGCTTCGGTCCGACGATCTTCTCCCGGAAGAAGGGGGACACGGAGTACGGCGTCAAGGCGGTCCCGTTCGGCGGCTACATCCGCATGATCGGGATGTTCCCGCCCGGCGACGACGGGAAGATAGCGGCACGTTCCACCTCGCCGTGGCGCAGCATGATCGAGGACGCCCGGTCGGCGGCGTACGAGGAGCTCCAGCCGGGCGACGAGACCCGGATGTTCTATACGCGCAAGCCGTGGAAGCGCGTGATCGTGATGTTCGCCGGGCCGTTCATGAATCTGGTGCTCGCCGTCGCGATCTTCCTCGGCGTGATGATGGCCTTCGGCGTCAACACCCAGACCACCACCGTGGGCACCGTCCAGAAGTGTGTGGTCCCGGCCTCGGCCTCGACCGACAAGTGCCCCAAGGGTGCCAAGGACACCCCGGCCAACACGGCCGGGCTGCGGGCCCGCGACAAGATCGTCGCCTTCAACGGCGAGCCGACCTCGGACTGGAGCGCTCTCCAGCAGCGCATCCGCAAGACGGTCGGCCCCGCGACGATCACCGTCGAGCGGAACGGCGTCCGTAAGGATCTGCACGCGGTCCTCGTCAAGCACCAGGTCGCCAAGTCGGACGGGCGGGGCGGCTATGTGGAGGGAGAGTACGTCTCCGCGGGCTTCCTCGGCTTCACCCCGGCCAGTGGTGTGGTCAAGCAGTCCTTCGGCCAGTCGGTGGACCGGATGGGCAATATGGTCCAGGACGGCATCGACTCGCTGATCGCCCTGCCCTCGAAGGTCCCCGACCTGTGGAACGCGGCCTTCGGCGACGGTGAGCGCAAGGCGGACTCCCCGATGGGCGTCGTCGGCGCGGCCCGGGTCGGCGGAGAGGTCGCCAACCTGGACATCCCGGCCTCCCAGCGGGTCGCCACCATGCTGTTCCTGGTGGCCGGCTTCAACCTCTCGCTCTTCCTGTTCAACATGCTGCCGCTGCTGCCCCTGGACGGCGGGCATATCGCGGGCGCGGTGTGGGAGTCCGTACGGCGCCACACCGCCCGGCTGGTCCGGCGGCCCGACCCGGGGCCGTTCGACGTGGCCAAGATGATGCCGGTCGCCTATGTGATCGCCGGAGTGTTCATCTGCTTCACCCTGTTGGTGCTGGTGGCCGATGTGGTGAATCCGGTGAAAATCTCGTGATGATGCGAAATGCCCCGAAGTTCACCATTCGATGGACTTCGGGGCCGGAATGTGCTTGGCCCGGGCGCGGTGCCGTAACCTCGGACACCGGAGCCCGCCGATCTCGGGACCTTCATTCATGACCTTGGGGTTGCTCGCCAGATGACAGCGATTTCGCTTGGAATGCCGTCCGTTCCGATCAAGCTCGCCGACCGCAGAGTCAGCCGGAAAATCCAGGTCGGGTCGGTGGCGGTGGGCGGGGACGCGCCGGTGTCGGTGCAGTCGATGACGACGACGGTGACGGCGGATATCGGGGCGACGCTGCAGCAGA
>NZ_JBIRSJ010000040.1:0-27381 GCF_044334165.1 Streptomyces sp. NPDC020845
CGACCTGCCCACCTACCCCTTCCAACACCAACGCTACTGGCTCGACACCCCCACCCACACAGGAGACATCACCGCCGTCGGCCTGAACCCGGCGCGTCACCCGCTGCTCGGCGCCGCGGTTGCGGTGGCCGAGGGAGAGGGGTATCTGCTCACCGGTCGGCTCGCTCTGTCCACCCACCCCTGGCTCGCCGATCACACCATCGCCGGCGCCGTTGTCCTCCCCGGAACTGTCCTTCTCGAGATCGCCCTTCAGGCGGGCCATCGTGTGGTCTGCCATCGCATCGAAGAACTCACCCTCCAGTCACCCCTGTTCATCCCGGAGGAGGGAGCGGTGCAGGTGCAGGCGTGGGTGGCGGCGCCGGATGAGAACGGGTGCCGAAGCCTGACGGTGTCCTCTCGACGCGAGGGTACGTACGAGGACGCCACATGGGTACGCCATGCCACCGGCCTCGTCGGCCCCGCACCGGCCGACCAGGACGACGCCATCGCACGGTTCACCGACCCACAAGGCGACGACGACGCGGCGGCGGTCTGGCCACCGCCTGGCGCCGTCGCGTTCACGGCAGACGACCTGGAGGGCCTGTACGACGAGTACGCGGCGCGGGGATTCGAGTACGGTCCGGTGTTCCGGGGGCTGCGGGCGGCCTGGCGACGTGACGAGGACATCTTCGCCGAGGTGCGTCTTCCCGACACGGCGGACGGCGACGCCTCCCAGTTCTCCGTACACCCCGCCCTGCTGGACGCCGCCTTGCACACCGCCGCCCTCTGCCCGGCTGACGAACTCCCGCACGGTGCTCTGCCCTTCTCCTTCAGCGGGGTGAGGCTGCACGCTCCCGGAGCGTCGACCCTGCGGGTGCGCCTCACCCCGGACGGCGAGGCGCGGGACACGCACGCATGGTCGGTCGCGGTGGTCGACGGCGAGGGGCGGCCGGTGGCCTCGATCGCGTCGCTCGCGGTCCGCCCGGTGTCGACGCAGGAGCTGTTGGCGGCCTCAGGTACGGCGCGGCAGGACTCGCTCTTCGCGGTCGAGTGGGTGACCGCCCCGGCGCCGACGTCGTCGTCCGCTCCGCAACTCCTGGCCACGGTGGGGCCCTGCGACCTCCTCCCCTCGGCAGCCGGGTACGCGAACCTCGCCGACCTGGCCGCCGCGACGCTGGAGGCGGGGGCCCCGGCGCCCGATGCGGTCGTGATCGACTGCGGCCGCCGCGACGCGCGCGCCACCGCCGTGCCGGAGGACGTACGGACCCTCGCCCAGCGCATCCTGGGTCGGCTGCAGGAGTGGCTGGCGGACGAGAGGCTGGCGTCGAGCCGGTTGGTCGTACTGACCCGTGGTGCGGTGGCCACCGCACCGGGGGAGGACGTGGCGGACCTGGCGGGAGCGGCGGTGTGCGGCATGGTGCGCTCCGCGCAGTCGGAACATCCCGGCCGGTTCGTCCTGCTGGACCTCGACCCCGACCCCGACCCCAACCCCGACCTCGACGGCGGGGAAGTGCCACCGACCCTCGTTCCGGCGGCGCTCGCCTGCGGCGAGCCGCAGATCGCGGTGCGGGCGAACCGGCTCCTCGTGCCCCGGCTGACCCGCGTTCCGGCGTCCGTCCCCGTCCCCGAGCCTGGTCCCGTCCCCGAGCCTGGTCCCGTTCCCGCCACCGACGCAGCCGACCAGCACCCCGCGCCCACGGCGTTCGACCCCGACGGCACCGTACTGATCACCGGCGGCACCGGCACGCTCGGCGCGGTGCTCGCGCGCCATCTGGTCAGCCGTCACGGCGTACGACACCTCCTGCTGGCATCCCGACGTGGGCCCGACGCGTCCGGCGCCACCGAGCTGCGGGCGGAACTGGCCGAGCTCGGCGCCGAGGTGACGGTGCGTGCCTGTGACAGCGGCGACCGCGCCGCGCTGGCCGATCTCATCGCGAGGATTCCCAGCGGACACCCGTTGACCGGTGTGGTCCACGCCGCGGGCGTGCTGGACGACGCCACCGTCTCCTCCCTCACCCCCCGACATCTGGACACCGCGCTGACACCCAAGGCCGACGCCGCCTTCCATCTGCACGAGCTCACCCGCCACGCCCAGCCGCGCGCCTTCGTCCTGTTCTCCTCGGCCGCCGGTGTCCTCGGCGCAGCCGGGCAGGGCAACTACGCCGCGGCCAACGCCTTCCTCGACGCCCTCGCCGAACACCGCAGGGCGCAGGGGCTGCCGGCCCTGTCGCTCGCATGGGGCCTGTGGGAGCAGGGCAGCGGCATGACCGGGCATCTCGACGGCACCGACCGGGCCCGCATCACCCGCTCGGGGCTCGCCCCCCTCGCCACCGAGGACGCCCTCGCGCTCTTCGACGCAGCCCTCGCCGGCGATCGGCCGTGTCTGGTACCCGCCCGGCTGGACCTACGGGGTTCGAGCGCCGCCGAGTCCCTGGCGCCACTGCTCTCCAGGATCGCCCCGGCCCGTACGGCCCATCGCCGCACCCCCGGGGCCGAGGGCGCCGCCGACCTTCGTACCCGTCTCGCGGCCCAGGACGCCGCCGAGCAGCGCGACACGCTTCTCACGATCGTCCGCACCCACACCGCCGCCGTGCTGGGGCATGACACGGCTGTCGCCGTCCGGCCGGACGCGGCCTTCCGTGAGCTGGGTTTCGACTCCCTCGCCGCCGTGGAACTCCGTAACCGCCTTCACATGACCACCGCCCTCACCCTGCCCGCGACCACCGTTTTCGACCACCCCACCCCCGCTGCCCTCGCCGATCATCTGCGAACTCAGCTCTGCCAGGACGCTCCGTCCTCGGCGGCGGCCACGGCGATGGCGGCGATGGCGGAACTGGCCAGGCTGGAGTCCGCCGTCTCCGACTCGGTGGCGCTCGACGACGACACGCGCAGCGGCCTCGCGGAACGCCTGCGGTCCCTGGCCCGAAAGATGAGCAGTGGCCGTGTCGCTGGCCACGACGGCGGCGCTGCGGGCTTGGACCTTCAGTCGGCCACGGACGATGAGATGTTCGAGCTGATCGACAAGGAGGTCAGCCGAGACTGAGCCCATGCGGTCGCACCATCGGGGCATCGCAAACGGACGACGGCGCCCGGCGAAGGCCGGGCGCCGTCACCTGTGCCGCCGCTCAAGGCATGGCACGGTAGCTCATGCCGCACGGCTCACTCAGCTCATTCAGTTCATTCGGCTCATTGGGCTCATTCGGTCGGCAGGTGTCGGCTCAGCCACGGGGTCTCGGTGTTCATCCGCAGCGCCGCGGCCTCGGCGGCCTCGGCCACCGCTTCGGCGCCGCCGTCCGCAGCCGCCCGGGCCGCCTCGGCGGCGTGGGCCGCCGCCTTGGCCACGGCGTCTGCCTCGGCAGCCGCCCGACGGCTGTGTTCCGCGACCGCGTTCGCCATCTCAGCGGCCTTCGAGGCGGCCTCTGCCTCGGCCCGAGCGGCCGCTTCCGCGGCGGGGCCGGCCTGGGCACCGGCGGCGGCCGCCGCGGCCGCGGCCTCGGCCGCCCCGGCGGCGGCCGCTGTGGCGGCCTCGGCCGACGTCGCCCGCCCGGCTTCTCCGGCCGCGGCCCTGGCAGTCCGGGCCGCGGCTTCCGCGGCCGAGGCGGCGGTCGCCAGCGCTTCCGCGGCCTCGGCCACGGCGGTGCTCACCGCGGCGCCGTCCGCCGTCGCCTGAGCCACTTCGGAGGCGGCCGCGCGAGTGGCGGAGGCGATGGCCTCCGCCCGCCTGGCGGCGCTCAGCGCGCGCCGTACGGGGATGTCGGGATCCTGTTCCGCCGTCGTCCGACTGACACTGGTCATCCAGAACTCATTTCCTGGTGGATTGCTTTCCCGATGGATTACGAGGGCCCGGCAGGGTACCCCGCGTGGCTCGGCTTCCGGTGGAGTCCTTTTCGTTGGAATTCCGGGGTCTTCAGGGGGTTCCGTGCCGTGTGTTCGGTTGCGAGGGTCATCGCCATGACCCAAACAGCTGGAAAAACCGCACTGGTGACCGGTGCGTCGCGGGGTATCGGCGCGGCCATCGCCCGGAGGCTCGCCGCCGACGGAGTACTGGTGGCCGTGCACTACGGGCGGCGTAAAGCGGACGCCGAGGAAACGGTCGCGTCGATCGAGCAGGCCGGCGGGCAGGCATTCGCCATCAGGGCGGACCTCGCGGCCGACGGCGCACTCGACACGCTCTTCAGCGAGCTCTACGCGGGGCTCGCCGGTCGGCCACTGAACATCCTGGTGAACAACGCCGCCATCTACGCCGACCCGGACGACCCGGCCGCCACCCAGGCGGACGGCTATGTGGCGGGCATTTCCGAGGTCACCCAGGAGGAATTCGACCGCATCTTCAGCGTCAATGTACGGGCCCCGTTCTTCGTCACCCAACGGTGTCTGCCGCTCCTCGCCGACGGCGGACGGATCGTCAACATCTCCTCCGCCGTCACCAGGATCGCCTGGCCGCTGCTGCCCTACGCCATGAGCAAGGGCGCCCTCGAGATCATGGCGCCAAGGCTGGCCAATGAGCTGGGACACCGGGGGATCACCGTCAACACCATCGCGCCGGGCATCACCGACAACACCAAAACCAACACCTGGCTGCACGACATGCCCGGAGCGGCCGAGGGCGTGGCCGCCATGACCGCACTCCGCCGGCTCGGCCAGCCGTCCGACATCGCCGATGTCGTCGCCCTCCTCGCCTCGGACGAGGCCCGCTGGGTCACCGGGCACCTGGTCGACGCCTCCGGCGGCATGGCCCTCGCCCCCACACCACCGGGCATGTAGCGGTCATCGCCGACCGTCGTCCAGCGGCCATCGTCAACCGTCGTCAGGAGGGCGGATCGAGCCGGGCCACGGCACGGCGCAGAGGCGGCGCAAACCGGCCGATCAGACGTACGAGACGGGCATCCGGCGTCACGGTCGCCACGGGCGTGTTGCGGGCGACCGCGCGCAACACCGCCGCGGCGACTCTCTCCGGCGGACAGCCGCGCCGCCCGAG
Source organism: Streptomyces sp. NPDC020845 (assembly GCF_044334165.1). Lineage (NCBI taxonomy): Bacteria > Bacillati > Actinomycetota > Actinomycetes > Kitasatosporales > Streptomycetaceae > Streptomyces > Streptomyces sp. NPDC020845. Next base: position 4,958 of record NZ_JBIRSJ010000040.1, read on the forward strand.
CGTGTGCACGGCCCGCTTCCGCAGCCGCGCCTGCTCCTGTTCCGACACCCCGGCGAAGTGCATCGCCGCCGTGAAGGAGGTGTTCACAAAGCCCGGGCACACCGCGCTCACACCCACCTCGAATTGCGCGAGTTCCGCCCGTAGACACTCGCTGAGCATCACCACGGCGGCCTTGCTCGTCGCGTACGCCGGGACCGCCCGGGTGGGTTGGAAGGCGGCGGCCGACGCGATCGTCACGATGTGCCCGCCCTGCCCGCGGTCCGCCATCTGCCGGCCGAAGAGCCGGCAGCCGTGAATGACCCCCCATAGATTCACATTCAGCGTGCGCCGCCAGTCCGCGACGGAGGTGTCGAGGAACCGTCCCGACATGCCGATGCCGGCGCTGTTCACCAGGATGTCCACGACCCCGTGCGCGTCCAAGACGCGCTCGGCGAGCCGTTCCATGGCAGCCGCGTCGGCGACGTCGACGGCCTCGGGCCATGCGTCCGTGGCACCCAACACCTTGGCCAGGTCCGCGCCGGCCGACGCCGTACGGGCGTTCCGGTCCACGCAGACCACCCGCGCCCCCGCCGCGGCGAAGGCGCCCGCCGTCGCCCGTCCGATTCCGCTGCCCGCGCCGGTGACCAGCACCAATCGGCCGCGAAAGCGCTTGGCGTACCGGGACGATTCCATGGCTACCGCCTCTCGGGAGGAGTCCAGAAGCGCTCAGAAAGAGCGAAGAGCGGTGACAGCCTGCACCTCTTATGGCGAACGGCCGCGCGCCGTCCGCGCATTCTGGGGTGCTTAGGGGGTGCAGTGAACGATATCGAATTCCCTAAGATCGCTTGACGCCCTGACGGTCCTGAGGAAACAACTCACGGCTTTCGGAATGTCGAGGAGATGCCGTAAATGGCCAATGCCAATGAGGAAAAGCTTCGGGACTATCTCAAGCGGGCGACCGCCGAACTTGTCCAGGTGCGCCGTCGCCTGGCGGAGATCGAGTCGGGGGAGCAGGAGCCGATCGCCGTGGTGGGGATGGCCTGCCGCTTTCCCGGTGGTGTGGGGTCGCCCGCGGAATTCTGGGAGTTGCTGGCCTCCGACGGCGATGCCATTTCGGGATTTCCGGTGGACCGGGGGTGGAATGTCGAGGCGCTGTACGATCCGAATCCGGACCGGGCGCGGGCCGGGACGTCGTACACCCGCCACGGCGGCTTTCTCCACCACGCCGCCGACTTCGATGCGGGGTTCTTCGGGATCAGCCCGCGTGAGGCGCTGGCGATGGACCCGCAGCAGCGGTTGCTGCTGGAGACCTCCTGGGAGGCGCTGGAAGGCGCCGGTATCGACCCGGCCACGCTGCGCGGGAGCCGCACCGGCGTTTTCGCGGGGATGATGTACCACGACTACGCCACGCGCATGCTCGAACTCCCCGATGGCCTCGAAGGGCTTGTCGGCAACGGCAACGCCGGCGGGGTGCTGTCGGGTCGGTTGGCGTACAGCTTTGGTTTTGAGGGTCCTGCGGTGACGGTGGATACGGCGTGTTCTTCGTCGTTGGTGGCGTTGCATTTGGCGTGTCAGTCGTTGCGGTCGGGGGAGTGTTCGTTGGCGTTGGCGGGTGGGGTGACGGTGATGTCGACGCCGGGTGTGTTTGTGGAGTTCTCCCGTCAGCGTGGTCTGGCGGCGGACGGGCGGTGCAAGCCGTACGCCGCCGCCGCTGACGGAGTTGGCATGTCCGAGGGCGTGGCCGTCCTGCTGGTGGAGCGGTTGTCGGATGCGCGGCGGTTGGGGCATCGGGTGTTGGCGGTGGTGCGGGGTTCTGCGGTGAATCAGGACGGGGCGTCGAATGGTTTGACGGCGCCGAATGGTCCGTCGCAGCAGCGGGTGATCCGGCAGGCGTTGGCCGGGGCGGGGCTGGTGGCGTCGGATGTGGATGTGGTGGAGGGGCACGGTACGGGGACGACGCTCGGGGATCCGATCGAGGCGCAGGCGATCCTCGCCACGTATGGCCAGGATCGCCCGGAAGACCGGCCGTTGTGGCTGGGGTCGGTGAAGTCGAACATCGGCCATACGCAGGCGGCGGCCGGTGTCGCCGGCGTGATCAAGATGGTGCTCGCGCTCGCACACGGGACGCTGCCCCGGAGTCTGCACGTGGACGCCCCCACGCCTCATGTCGATTGGTCGGCCGGGCGGGTGCGGCTGCTGAACGAGTCGGTGCCGTGGCCGGGGAACGGGCGTCCGCGCCGGGCGGGTGTGTCGTCCTTCGGGGTCAGTGGCACCAACGCGCACATCATCCTGGAGCAGGCCCCGGACCAGGGCGCAGCAGAAAGCGAGCCCACGAACGGATCGCCGGTGGTGCCGTGCGTCATCTCGGCGCGTTCGGAAGGCGCACTGAGGGGGCAGGCCCGCCGGTTGCGGGAGTTTGTCGCGGACCGGGAAGAGCTGAGGGGCGTGGCCCGTGCCCTGGCCGGCGAGCGGGCGGTGTTCGAGCGCCGCGCCGTGATCGTGGCCGAGCACCGCGATGAGCTCGTACGCGGCCTGGACGCACTGGCGGCCGGCGCTCCGGCGCCCCAACTGGTGGAGCGCCTGACGCAGCCGGGCGACACCGACGCACCCGTGGTGGCGATGCTGTTCACGGGCCAGGGCGCGCAGCGCGTCGGCATGGGGCGTGAGCTGTACGCGGCGTTTCCCGCGTTCGCCGCCGCCTTCGATTCCGTATGCGGGGAGCTCACGACGGCGGGCGGCCCCGACGTACGGAAGCTGCTCCTCGCGGACGCCGACGCGTCCGCATCCGCATCCGCGTCCGCATCCGAGGGGTGCGAGCGCACCGAGTTCGCGCAGCCCGCGCTGTTCGCGCTGGAAGTGGCGCTGTACCGGCTGGTGGAGACCTCGGGGATCAGGCCCCGGTTTCTGCTCGGACACTCGGTGGGAGAGCTGGTGGCCGCGCATGTGGCCGGGGTGCTCTCGCTGCCGGACGCGGCGCGGCTGGTCGTCGCCCGGGGCAGGCTGATGCAGGCGCTCCCCGCGGGCGGGGCCATGGTGGCGGTGGAGATCTCGGAGCGGGAGGCGGGCCGGCTGCTGGCGGAGGCGGAAACCGGCTCTCCCGAGGCCGCCCGGGTGGGCCTGGCCGCGGTCAACGGCCCCCGCTCGGTGGTGCTGTCCGGGGACGAGGACGCCGTACGGGAACTGGCCGGGCGGTGCGCGGAGCGCGGCCACCGCACGCGGCGGCTGCGGGTGAGCCACGCCTTCCACTCGCCCCGTATGGACTCGATGCTGGAGGAGTTCCGCCAGGAGGCGGAGCGCGTGACGTATCGACCCGCGCGTATCCCCGTCGTGTCGAACGTGACCGGCGCCCCGCTGCCCGCCGAGGAGTTCGGCACACCGGGGTACTGGGTGCGGCACGTCCGCGCGGCGGTGCGTTTCGGCGATGGGGTGGCGTGGCTGCGCGAGCAGGGCGTCCGTACGTTTCTGGAGCTCGGCCCGGATGGCACACTGTGCGGCCTGGTCCAGGACGTCTTCGCCGCCGAAGAGCCGGGAGCTGCCGCCGAACGGCTGGGAGCCGACGCCGAACGGCTGGGAGCCGACGCCGAAGAGCCCGGAGCCGATGCCGAAGACGTCGTCCTGGCCGCGGCCCTGCGCCCCGACCGGGGCGAGAGCCGGACGTATCTCGCGGCCCTCGCGCGGCTCTTCGTGTCCGGGGTGGAGGTGGACTGGCCAGGGGCGATGGGGTGGTCGCCCGACGTGGTCGGGGGTGTCGAGCTGCCGACCTATGCCTTCGAACACGAGCGTTACTGGCTGGAGGCGGCCGGGCGCGGCAGCTCCGCGGCGGGCGGTGGCGAGGGGCCGCTGTGGGAGGCCGTGGAGCGGGGCGATGTTCCGCGCGTGGGTGAGCTGCTGGGGGTGGACGAGGGGGCCGGTCTCGGGACACTGGTGCCCGCGCTCGGGGCTTGGTGGCGGGGGTGCCGCGACCGTGGCGTGCTGGACGGGTGGCGCTATCGGGAGGTGTGGCGGCCGGCGGACGACGGTGGTCCGGGGGCGCCGACGGGGCGTTGGCTGGTGGTCGCCGCCGCCGACGGGGTGGACGGATCGCCCGTCGTCGAGGAGTTGGAGCGGTCCGGGGCCAGGGCGTCCCTCCACGCGGCCGAGGGATACGTGGCGCGCGAGGCGCTGGTGGAGCGGCTGCGGGCCGAGTTGGGGCCCGAGCCCGAGGTGGACGGGGTGGCGTTGCTGTTGGCGGGCGACGGCGGCCCGGGCGCGGGGGCGCTGCTCCTGACGTGGTTCCAGGCCCTGGGCGATGTGGGGGCGGCGGCTCGGCTGTGGTGTGTGACTCGCGGCGCGGTGTCGGTGGGCGGCGGGGACGCGGTGGTGTCGCCCGGGCTGGGCCAGGTGTGGGGGCTGGGACGGGTGGCCGCCCTTGAGGCTCCCGAGGTGTGGGGCGGGTTGGTCGACGTTCCGGACGTGCTGGACGCGCGGGCGGCGCGGAGCCTGGTGCGGGCGTTGACGGGGCCCGAGCGGGAGTGCGCGGTACGGGCGTCAGGGGTGTTCGTACGCCGACTGGAGCGGGCCCCGCTGGCCGGGGCGGGGGCGGAGCCGGGGCGCGAGTGGCGGCCGCACGGCACGGTACTGATCACCGGCGGTACGGGCGGGCTCGGCGCGCATGTGGCTCGATGGCTGGCCGGCCGCGGCCCGGTGCATCTGCTGCTGCTGAGCAGGCGCGGCGAGGCGGCCGAAGGCGCCGCCGGGCTCCGGGACGAGCTGGCCGGGCTGGGGGCGCGGGTGACCGTGGCGGCGTGCGATGTGGCCGATCGCGACGCGCTCGCGCGGGTCCTGGCCGGGGTGCCGGAGGACGCCCCGCTGACGGCGGTGGTGCATGCGGCGGGCGCGCTGGACGACGCCGTCCTGGCGACGCTGACTCCGGAGCGGCTGGAGGCGGCGCGACAGGCAAAGGCGGTCGGGGCGTGGCAACTGCACGAGCTGACGCGCGGCGCCGACCTCGCGGCCTTCGTGGTGTTCTCCTCGGCGGCTGCGACGTTCGGCTCGGCGGGGCAGGGCGGCTACGCCGCGGCGAACGCCGAGGTGGACGCGCTGATCCAACATCGGCGCGGCCTCGGGCTGCCGGGCCTGTCGGTGGCGTGGGGGGCCTGGGCCGGCGGCGGGATGGCGGACGCCGCCGCGGACGCCGGGCGGTTGCGCCGCCACGGCATGGCAGCCATGGACCCCCGGCTGGCTCTGACGGCGCTCGGGCAGGCGCTGGAGCACGACGAGACCTGCCTGACCATCGCGGACATCGACTGGCGGGCCTTCGTCGACAACGCCCCCGCCACCGGACTCGACCCCTTGATCAGCGGAATCACCGAAGCCCGGACGGCTTGGGACGCCGCGGGCCGCGGGGCCGCGCAGGCCGCCGGAACGCTCCGGGCGCGGCTGGCCGGGCTGCCCGCGGACGAGCAGCGGCGCATGGTGGTCGAGTTGGTCCGTACCCACGCGGCCACCGTGCTCGGCCACGCCGGCCCGGCGGCCGTGCTGCCGGAGCGCGCCTTCCGCGAGCTGGGCTTCGACTCGCTGACCGCCGTGGAGCTGCGCAACCGGCTCAACGCCGCCACCGGCCTGAGGCTGCCCGCCACCGCGGTGTTCGACTATCCCCACCCGGCCGCGCTCGCCCAGCACACATGGGAGCAGCTGTTCGGCGCCCCCGGAACGGGCGGTGGACCGCCCTGCGCTGATCTGCGGCCCATGGCGACGGACGAGCCGATCGCCGTGGTGGGGATGGCGTGCCGCTTCCCCGGTGGTGTCCGCTCCGCGGAGGAGTTCTGGGAGCTGCTGGCCCAGGGCAGGGACGCGATCGCGGGCTTCCCGATGGACCGGGGCTGGGGCGGCGCGGCGCTGTACGACGCCGATCCGGAGCGCCCTGGCACCTCGTATGCGCGGGTGGGCGGTTTCCTCTACGACGCTGCGGAGTTCGATGCGGGGTTCTTCGGGATCAGCCCGCGTGAGGCGCTGGCGATGGACCCGCAGCAGCGGCTGCTGCTGGAGACCTCCTGGGAGACCTTCGAACACGCCGGCCTCGACCCCGCCGACCTGCGGGGCAGCCGCACCGGAGCCTTCGTGGGCATGGCGCAGCAGGACTACATCAACCTGCTGCGCCACACGGGCGAGGACCTTGAGGGTTATGCGATGACCGGCGTCTCGGGGAGCGCCCTCTCGGGTCGGTTGGCGTACAGCTTTGGTTTTGAGGGTCCTGCGGTGACGGTGGATACGGCGTGTTCTTCGTCGTTGGTGGCGTTGCATTTGGCGTGTCAGTCGTTGCGGTCGGGGGAGTGTTCGTTGGCGTTGGCGGGTGGGGTGACGGTGATGTCGACGCCGGGTGTGTTTGTGGAGTTCTCCCGTCAGCGTGGTCTGGCGGCGGACGGGCGGTGCAAGCCGTACGCCGCTGCCGCTGACGGAGTTGGCTGGTCCGAAGGGGTGGGGATGCTGTTGGTGGAGCGGTTGTCGGATGCGCGGCGGTTGGGGCATCGGGTGTTGGCGGTGGTGCGGGGCAGTGCGGTGAATCAGGACGGGGCGTCGAATGGTTTGACGGCGCCGAATGGTCCGTCGCAGCAGCGGGTGATCCGGCAGGCGTTGGCGGGTGCGGGGCTGGCGGCGTCGGATGTGGATGTGGTGGAGGGGCACGGTACGGGGACGACGCTCGGGGATCCGATCGAGGCGCAGGCGATCCTCGCCACGTATGGCCAGGATCGTTCGGAGGACCGGCCGTTGTGGCTGGGGTCGGTGAAGTCGAACATCGGCCATACGCAGGCGGCGGCCGGTGTCGCCGGGGTGATCAAGATGGTGCTGTCGCTTCAGCACGACCTGTTGCCACCGAGCCTGCACACGAACACCCCAACCCCTCATGTCGATTGGTCGGCCGGGCGGGTGCGGCTGCTGAACGACTCGGTGTCGTGGCCGGGGAACGGGCGTCCGCGCCGGGCGGGTGTGTCGTCCTTCGGGGTCAGTGGCACCAACGCACACGTCATCCTCGAACAGGCCCCGGACGAGGCCGTGGCGGAGAGCGAGCCCACGGACGAATCGCCGGTGGTGCCGTGGGTGGTCTCGGCGCGTTCGGAGGGCGCGTTGCGGGGGCAGGCGCAGCGGTTGCGGGAGTTTGTCGCGGACCGGGAAGAGCTGAGGGATGTGGCGCGTGCGCTGGCCGGCGAGCGGGCGGTGTTCGAGCGCCGCGCCGTGATCGTGGCCGAGGACCGCGATGAGCTCGTACGCGGCCTCGACGCACTGGCGACTGGGGCTCCGGCCGCCGGACTGGTCGAGGGGCCGCCCGGCCCGGCCGCCCATGGCAAGGTCGCAATGCTGTTCGGCGGCCAGGGCACCCAATGGGAGGGCATGACCGCCGAGCTCCTGGACACCGCACCCGTGTTCGCCGACCAGATGGCGGCCTGCGCGGAAGCCCTCGCGCCCTACGTTGAGTGGTCCCTGACCGACGTGGTGCGCGGCGAGCCGGACGCCCCGCCGCTGGACCGGGCGGATGTGGTCCAGCCAGTGCTCTTCGCGGTCATGGTGTCGCTGGCGGCGCTGTGGCGGTCGTACGGTGTGCGACCCGACGCGGTGGCCGGCCACTCCCAGGGCGAGATCGCCGCAGCGTATGTCGCCGGCGCGCTGTCGTTGGAGGACGCCGTACGGATCGTCGCGCTGCGCAGCCAGGCGCTGTCCGCGCTGGCCGGGCGGGGCGCGATGCTCTCGGTCGGCATGCCCGCCCCGGAACTCGAACCGCGCCTCGCGCCATGGGCCGGGCGGCTGAGTGTCGCGGCCGACAACGGCGCGGGCTCCGCGGTGGTGTCCGGGACCCCTGAGGCCGTGGACGCGCTGCTGGCAGCGCTGACCGCGGACGGCGTCCGGGCACGTAAGCTCAAGGTCGACTGGGCCTCCCACTCCCCGCAGGTCGAGGCCATCCACGAGCGCCTGCTCACCCTGCTCGCCCCGATCCGCCCCCGCACCGGCGACATCCCTCTCTACTCGACCGTCACCGGCGAGCGCATGGACGGCAGCGGCCTCGACGCCGAGTACTGGTACCGCAATCTGCGCCAGATGGTGCGTTTCCAGGACGCCACCCGCGCGCTCGTCGAGGACGGCCACACGGTCTTCATCGAGTCCGGCCCGCACCCGGCCGTCTCGGTCGGTGTGCAGGAGACCCTTGACGCGCTCGGCGCCGCGGACGCCCTGGTGCTGGGCACGCTGCGGCGCGGCGAAGGGGGCCTGAGCCGCTTCCTGACGTCCGTGGCGCGGCTCTTCGTCTCCGGTGGCGCGGTGGACTGGTCCCCGGCCGTGGGGCCGGCAGCCGGCCGGCGCGGCAGTGTCGGCCTCCCCACATACGCCTTCGAACGGCACCGGTTCTGGCTGGAGCCCGCGCCCGCGGGGGCGATCGGCGGTGGTGCGGCCCCGGGCGCCGACGAGCCGTTGTGGGCCGCGGTACGGCAGGGCGATATCGCGGGCGTGGGGCGGTTGCTGGGGGTGGGCGAGGGGGCCTCGCTTGAGGTGTTGGTGCCGGCCCTGGAGGCGTGGCGGCAGCGATGCCACGATCGCGAGTCGGTGGACGGCCTGCGCTACCGGGAGGTGTGGCGACCGACGGGGGTCGGTGGCGCCGGGGTGCTCACGGGACGTTGGCTGGTGGTGGCCCCGGACGGGGCGCGACGGGCCGTCGTCGAGGGGCTGGAGCGGGCCGGCGGGCGGGTGGTGCACGTACTCCCGGGGCCAGGACCGTTCGACCACATGGCGCTGGTCGAACGGTTACGGGCCGAGTCGGAGCCCGAGCCCGCGGCCAAGGGGCTGGTGCTGGTCGCGGATGACGAGACGTCGGAGTCGCTGCTGCGGGCTCTGGTACAGGCATTGGGTGATTTGGACGCGGGGGCTCGGCTGTGGTGTGTGACCAGCGGGGCGGTGTCACTCGACGGCGACGACGAGCCGGGGTCCCCGGCGTCGGCCCGGGTGTGGGACGCGGCCCGGAGGGTGAGGCTTGAGGATTCGCAGCGGTGGGGTGGGCTGGTCGATGTGGCGGGCCTGCCCGACCGCAGGGTCGTCGACGGGCTCATCGGGGTCCTCCACGGCGACGAGCGCGAGTGCGCGGTGCGCACCTCGGGGGTGTTCGTACGCCGGGTGGTGCGGGCTCCGTTGGCCGGGGCGGTCGCGGAGCGGGCGTGGCGGCCCGAGGGCACCGTACTGGTCGACGGCGGCGCCCTTGGGCCGGGTCCCCACACGGCCCGGTGGCTGGCTGCCCGCGGTGCCGAACGCCTCCTGCTCCTCGACGAGAACGGCGACGGGTTCGGGATCGCGGACGAACTCTCCGAGGCAGGGGTCCGGGTGACGACGGCGGCGTGCGACCCGGCCGATCGTCAAGCGCTGGCGCAACTGCTGACCGCCATCCCGGAGGAGTATCCCCTGCGTGCCGTGGTGCATACGGCGCAAGGGGACGACAGCATCGCGGGGGCCTGGAATCTGCACGAGCTGACACGCGACACCGACCTTTCGGCGTTCGTGGTGTTCTCGTCGGCCGCGCCGCTCCTCGGGGCCCCGGGACACGGTGCCTGTGCCGAGGCGGCGGCCCTGGTGCGCCACCGTCGCGGCCTGGGACTGCCGGGGCTGTCCACGACCTGGGGCCCCTGGGCCGTCGATGGCACGGGAGAGAACGGAACAGCGGGCGCGGAGGCGGCTCGGCCGCGGAGCGGCGGTGGCGTGGCGGCCATGGACCCGCGGCTCGCCCTGGAAGCGCTGGGACAGGCGCTTGACCACGGCGAGACCGCCCTGACCGTCGCCGACATCGACTGGCCGCACCTGGTGGAAACCGCGACCGAGGCCAGGCTCGACCCCCTGATCAGCGAGATCCCCGAAGCGCGCGAGACCTGGCAACTCGTCCGAGGCGACGCCGGTCGCGAGCCCGACGGTGCGCTGCGCGCGCGGCTGGCCGGACTGACCGCGGACGAGCAGCTGCGGGCGCTCGTCGAGCTGGTCCGTACACACGCGGCGGCCGTCCTTGGGCACGACGGGCCGACGGCCGTGGAGCCGGAACGAGCCTTCCGGGACCTGGGCTTCGACTCGCTGACCGCCGTGGAGCTGCGCAACCGGCTGAAGATCGCCACCGGTCTGCCACTGTCCGCCACCGTCGTCTTCGACCACCCCAACCCGGCCGCGCTCGCCCGCGGCATGCGCGAGCTGCTGTTCGGCGGCGGGACTGCCACCGGCTCGGCCGCGCCCGTGGCCCGCGAGGCGGTGGGGACGGACGAGCCGATCGCCGTGGTGGGGATGGCATGCCGTTTCCCCGGCGGTGTCCGCTCCGCGGAGGAGTTCTGGCAGCTACTGGCCTCGGGCAAGGACGCCATCGCGGAGTTTCCGGACGACCGGGGCTGGGACATGGAAACCCTCTACGACCCGGATCCGGAGCGCCCCGGCACCTCGTACGCGCGAGCGGGCGGATTCCTCTACGACGCGGCGGACTTCGACGCGGCATTCTTCGGCATCAGCCCCCGCGAGGCAGTGGCCATGGACCCGCAGCAACGCCTGCTGCTCGAAACCTCCTGGGAGGCCCTGGAGCGGGCCGGAATCGATCCGCGGTCGCTGGGCGGCAGCCGCACCGGCGTATTCGCCGGGCTCGCACTCCAGGACTACGCCGAGGTGGTGCGGCAGGGCGGGCCGGAGCTGGCGGGGTACGCGCTGACCGGGATCTCCGGCAGCGTGCTGTCCGGCCGGCTCGCGTACACCTTCGGTTTCGAGGGCCCCGCGGTGACGGTGGACACGGCGTGTTCCTCGTCGCTGGTGGCGTTGCACCTGGCGTGTCAGTCGCTGCGATCCGGCGAATGCTCACTGGCGCTGGCGGGCGGGGCGACGGTGATGTCCACACCGGCCGCCTTCCTGGAGTTCTCCCGCCAGCGCGGGCTCGCCGCCGACGGCCGGTGCAAGGCGTACGCGGCCACCGCCGACGGGGTCGGCTGGTCCGAGGGCGTGGGCGTACTGCTGCTGGAGCGCCTTTCCGACGCGCGACGCCTGGGACACCGGGTGCTCGCGGTCGTACGCGGCAGCGCGGTGAACCAGGACGGGGCGAGCAACGGGCTCACCGCGCCCAACGGCCCCGCCCAGCAACGGGTGATCAGGCAGGCCCTCGCCAACGCTGATGTCCCTGCCACCGGCATCGACGCGGTGGAGGGGCACGGGACGGGGACGACGCTGGGCGATCCGATCGAGGCGCAGGCGATCCTTGCCACGTATGGCCAGGATCGTCCGGAGGGCCGGCCGTTGTGGCTGGGGTCGGTGAAGTCGAACATCGGGCATACGCAGGCGGCGGCGGGTGTTGCCGGGGTGATCAAGATGGTGCTGGCACTCCAGCACGACCTGCTGCCACCGAGCCTGTACGCCAACGACCCGTCGCCGCACGTGGACTGGTCCTCGGGCCGGGTGCGGCTGCTGAACGAGCCGGTGCCATGGCCACGGAACGGACACCCCCGGCGCGCGGGGATCTCCTCCTTCGGGGTCAGCGGCACCAACGCCCACGTCATCCTGGAACAGGCCCCCGAGGAGCCCGGGCCGGAGTCTGCATCGGAAGACGAGGACCAGAACGAGGACCAGAACGAGGACCAGAACGAGGACCAGAACGAGGACCAGAACGAGGAACGGGACGAGGGTCAGGCGGTAGCCGTGTCCGCGGTGGTGCCATGGGTGGTGTCGGCGCGCTCCGAACGGGCGCTACGGGGCCAGGCACACCGGCTGCGGGGGCTCGCCGCCGAGGAGGAGAACCTGAGGCCCGTGGAGGTCGCGCGGGCGCTGGTGACCGGGCGGGCAGTGTTCGAGCGCCGCGCCGTCGTCGTGGCCGAGGACCGCGAGGGCCTCGTACGTGGCCTGGACGCGCTCGCCGCCGGAGTGTCCGCCCCCGGTCTGGTGGCGGGCGCGCCACGGCCCGGAAGCGACGCTGGGCTCGCGCTGCTCTTCGCGGGCCAGGGCACCCAACGCATCGGCATGGGACTGGAGTTGGCCGCCGCCTTTCCGGCGTACGCCCACGCCCTGGACGCGGTGGTCACCGAGCTGGACACTCGGCTGGACCGGCCGCTGCGCCCGCTGCTGTTTGCCGCGCCCGGTACGGACGAGGCCGCCCTGCTGGACCGTACCCGCTACGCCCAGCCGGCGCTGTTCGCGGTCGAAGTGGCGCTGTTCCGGCTGCTGGAGTCTTTCGGCGTACGCCCCGACTTCCTGATCGGCCACTCCCTCGGTGAGCTGACCGCCGCACATGTCGCCGGGGTCCTCAGCCTGCCGGACGCCGCACTGCTGGTGGCCGCGCGCGGTCGGCTCATGGAGCAACTGCCGCCCGGAGGGGCGATGGTGGCGCTGCGGGCCACCGAGGACGAGGTGGCGGAGGCCCTGGCGGGACGCGAGGCGCTGGTGTCGGCGGCGGCGGTGAACGGGCCCAACGCGGTGGTGGTCTCGGGAGAGCGGAGCGCGGTCGACGAGGTGGCTGAGGCGTTCGCCGCGCGGGGCCGCAAGACCCGGCGGCTGCGAGTCGGCCACGCGTTCCACTCCCCGCTGATGGAGCCGATGCTGGACGCGTTCCGCGAGGTCGCCGCCTCGCTGACGTATGCGGAACCGACCATCGGTCTGGTGTCGAACCTGACCGGAGAACTGGCCCGTCCCGGTGAGCTGACGGACCCGGAGTACTGGGTGAGGCACGTACGCCACGCCGTGCGGTTCAACGACGGACTGGCGTGGCTGCGGGCACAGGGCGTCAGCGCCTTCCTGGAACTGGGCCCGGACGGCACGCTGTCCGCCCTCGCCCAGGACGACCCGGGAGGCGACCCGGGCGCGGAGCACGCCCCTTTGTCTGCGGCGGTGTCCGGCGTCGCGCCCGCGGCGGACCGGATCGTGTCGGCACCAGTGCTACGCCCGGACCGGCCCGAGGCACACACCCTGCTCACCGCGCTCGCCCGGATCCACGTCCACGGCGTGACCGTCGACTGGCCGGCGGTCATCGGCCCCGGCCCGGCCTGGGCGGTCGGCCGGCGCAGGGTCGAGCTGCCGACGTACGCCTTCGACCGGCGCCGCTACTGGCCCAGGCCCCATGGCCAGGCGGCGGACCTGTCGGCCGCCGGCCTGAGCGCCGCCGACCATCCCCTCCTCGGCTCGGCTGTGGAACTGGCGGGATCCCAGGAACTGCTGTTCACCGGGCGGCTGTCGCTGCGTACCCACCCCTGGCTGGCCGATCACGCCATCTTCGACACCGTGCTGCTCCCGGGCACCGCGATCCTGGAGCTGGCCCTCCGCGCGGGCGACGAGGCCGGCTACGACAGCGTGGAGGAGCTGGCCCTGCAGGTGCCCCTGGTGCTGCCGGAGCGCGGTTCGGTTGTCCTCCAACTCCTGCTCGGCGCGCCCACCCCGGACGGCCGACGCCCCTTCACCCTCTCCTCCCGCCACGACGACGCACCCCTGGCGGCGGATCAGACCTGGACCTGCCACGCCACCGGGGCGCTGACCCGCGGCGGCGACCCGCTCGTCGGCGGTGCGAGCCTGGCGGAAGCCGGAGCAGCGGGGCACGAGGCGGCGGACCACGAGACGGCCGAGGCGTGGCCGCCACCGGACGCCGCACCCGTGGACCTGACCACCTGGTACGCCGACCTGGCGGGCGTGGGCCTCGGCTACGGGCCCGCCTTCCAGGGGCTGCGGGCCGCCTGGCGGCGCGGGGACGAGTTCTTCGCCGAGGTGGCGCTGGACGAGGAACGCGCGGCGGACGCCGCACGGTACGCGCTCCACCCGGCGCTGCTCGACGCGGCGCTGCACCCGGTCGCGCTCGGTCTGGACACCGCACCCGGGCCGGGTGCCCAAGAGCTCGGCCGACTGCCGTTCTCCTGGGGCGGGGTGACGGTCGGCCTCGCCGGCGCCTCGTCGCTGTGGGTCCGGTTGACACCGGTCGCGCAGGACACCATCGCGCTGCGGGCCACGGACGGTTCGGGGCGGCTGGTGGTCCAAGTGCGGTCCCTGGCCTTCCGGCCGGTCACCGCCGAGCGGTTGCGGGCGGCGGGGACCGCGTACCACGAAGCGCTGTTCCGCCTCGAGTGGACACCGCGGTCCGCCGCCCCCGCCGCCCCGGTGAGCCGGCGCCGATGGGCCCTCGTCGGGCCCGAGGTGCCGGGCCTGGCAGGGGTGCTGGACGAGGCCGGGGCGGAGTGGCGGACGTATCCCCACCTGGCCGCGCTGGGCGAGGCCGTCTCCCGGGGCGATCTGTCCCCGGAGATGGTGGTGTTCTCCTGCCGGGCGCAGGAGGCCGGTCGCCAGGACTCGCCCGGTGAACACCTCGACCCGATCCCCCCGACCACCACCACGGCCTCGATCACCGTCACCCCAGAGGCGCTGCGCCAGGCGGCCAACGGCACGCTGGAGCTGCTGCTGAGCTGGCTCGACGACGAACGCTTCGTGGACTGTCGACTGGCCCTCGTCACGCACGGCGCCGTCGCCGCGACACCGGCGGACGGGGTGCCGGATCTGACGTACGCCCCTGTGTGGGGGCTGGTCCGCTCGGCGCAGAGCGAGCACCCCGACCGATTCGTACTGGCGGACACCGACGGGCGGCCCGACTCCCAGCGGGCCTTGCCCGAGGCCCTGCTGGGCGACGAGCCGCAGTTCGCGCTCCGGGACGGTACGGTCCACCTGCCTCGCGTGGGCCGCGTCGCCGTCGCCGCACCTCCCGCGGAACACCCTGCGGACCATACGGACCACGACGACGCGCGGACCCCGGTGGAGGCCGTCGCCCCGCGGACCTGGGAACCCGATGGCACCGTACTGATCACCGGCGGCACAGGTGTCCTGGGCCGCCTGGTCGCCCGGCATCTCGTGACCGCCCATGGCGTACGTCACCTGCTGCTGACCGGCCGCCGTGGACCGGAGGCGGACGGTGCCCCCGAGCTGCTGGCCGAGCTGACCCGCCTGGGCGCCGATGCCACCGTCCGGGCCTGCGATATGGCGGACCGTCACGCGGTTGCCGAACTGCTGAGCGGCGTTCCCGCCCGGCATCCGCTCCGCGCGGTGATCCACCTGGCGGGCGTGGTCGACGACGGGATCCTGACCGCGCTGACGGCCGAGCGCATGGACGCCGTACTGGGACCGAAGGCCATCGGCGCGCTGCATCTGCACGAGCTGACCCACGACGCCGGACTCGACGCCTTCGTGGTCTTCTCCTCGGCCGCGGCCAGCTTCGGCAGTCCCGGCCAGGGTAATTACACGGCCGCCAACGCCTTCCTCGACGCGCTGATGCGCCACCGGCGCGCGCTGGGCCTGCCGGGCCAGTCCCTGGCCTGGGGGATGTGGGCCCGGGACAGCGGTATGACCGGGCGCCTCGGAGCCACCGACCGCGCCCGTATGGCCCGGGGCGGCCTGGCGCCGCTGACGGACGAACAGGGGCTCGCCCTCCTGGACGCCGCCGGCACGGTCGACGAGGCCGTGCTGCTGGCCACTCCGCTGGACTTCCGGGCCCTGCGCGCACAGGCCGCGGCAGGCGGGCTGCCGGCCATTCTGCGCGGACTGGTCCGGGCGCCCGCCCGCCGAGCGGCCACCGCAGCCTCGGCCACCGACGCCACCGCCACCACGGGCGGCGAGACACCCGCCGCACTGCGCGAACGGCTCGCCGCACTGCCCGGCCCCACCGAGCGCACCGGCGCCCTCCTGGAGCTGGTCCGTACCCACGCCGCCGCCGTCCTGGGACACGACGCCGCCGAAACCATCGACGCAGGGGAGGAGTTCCGTGAACTTGGCTTCGACTCCCTCACCGCGGTGGAGCTGCGCAACCGGCTCAGCGCCGTCACCGGTCTGCGCCTCGCCACCACCCTGGTCTTCGACCACCCCAGCCCCGGCGCACTGGCCCGCCACATGGGGAAACGACTGGACGTCGAGGCCGACGCCGCCGGGCCACGGCCGACGCCGCGCCGCGTACACGGCCCAACCCATCGTGAGGGACCCTCGGCCGACACCGTCGAGTCCCTTTTCTGGGTCGGACACGACACCGGACGCATCCACGAAGCCATGCAACTGCTGTCGGCCGCCTCGGTCTTCCGGCCCTCCTTCGGCGTCGGCTCGGGCGAGGTGGCACCGAAGTTCGTACGGCTCGCCCAAGCCACGGCAGAGGACGCCACGTCGGGAGGCGAGGCAGCCGAGCCCACCCCGCCCGTGCTGATCTGCCTCCCCACCGTGGCCGCGATCTCCAGCGCGTACCAGTACTCGCGCTTCGCCTCCGCGCTCCAGGGGCTGCGCGACGTCTGGTACGCGCCCGCACCGGGCTTCCTCGTGGGCGAGCTCCTGCCGGGAGATGTCGAGGCCGTGACCCACCTGTTCGCCGAAGCCGTTCTGCGCTTCACCGACGGTGCGCCCTTCGCCCTCGCCGGGCATTCCGCGGGTGGCTGGCTCACCTACAGCGTGACCAGCCACCTGGAGAGCCTGGGGGCCCGCCCCGAGGCGGTCGTGGCCATGGACGCCTATCTGCCCGACGAGGGGATCGCACCCGTAGCCTCCGCGCTGACCAGCGAGATCTTCGACCGGGTCACCGAATTCGTCGAAGTGGACTACACCCGGCTCACCGCGATGGGCGGCTACTTCCGTATCTTCTCGGGCTGGACACCGCCGCAGATCGACACCCCGGCGCTCTTCATCCGGGGCCGGGACGGGGAGCAGTCACCGCCGGTCTGGGGGGTGCCGCACACGGTCATGGACGTGGCCGGGGACCACTTCACCATGCTGGAGGAGCACGCGGGGGCGACCGCCCGCCACGTCGATCAGTGGCTGCGGGAGACCGCAGGCTGGGGTGGATAGGGGCTTCTTGGGGGTGTTGGTGGCTTCATATCCTCATTTTCTCCGGTAGCGGCCGACGCCTGATAGGAGTTCAGCGATGCCTGCCCCTCTCCAAGTCCCCGATGTGCCGGGCTCGTGGCCGGTGCTGGGCCACCTGCCCCAACTGGCCCGGCGGCCGCTCGACTTCCTGCCTTCCCTGGCCGACCACGGAGACCTGGTCAGAATCCGGCTCGGCCGCAAGCCCGTCTACGTGGCCACCCACCCGGACCTGGTGCGGACGCTGCTGGTGACCGACGCGCACGCCTACACACGGGGCGCCGGACACGCCAAGGCGCTGGGCTTCATCGGACCGATCCTCGTCGCGACGACCGGTGAGCCCCACCGGCGCCAGCGCCGCATGATGCAGCCGTGCTTCCACCGACAGCGGCTCGGCAGCTACGTGTCCGCCATGTGCTCGGCCGCCACGGAGACGGCCGACTCCTGGTCGGCCCAAGACGTGGTGGACGTGGTGCCCGTCATGACCGAGCTGGCCACAGCCATGATCGCCAAGTCGTTGTTCGTCTCCGAACGTGCCGCACACGCCGAGGCGGAACTGCGTAAAACCGGCAATGCCATCCTGACCGTGGCCAGGATGAGCGCGATCCTGCCCGGGATCTACCGACGGCTGCCGACCTCAGGCAACCGGCAACTGCCCCCGGCGCGAACCGTGATCGAGGAGACCATCGCCGCCTACCGCGCCGAAGGGCAGGACCACGGCGATATGCTCTCGACGCTTCTGCGGACGACGGACGCCACCGGCGCCGGCCTGACCGACGAGGAGATCCGCGACGAGGTCATGGGCCTGGCCATCACCGGAATCGGCGGGCCCGCCGCCATCGCGTCGTGGATCTTCTGCGAGCTCGGCCAGAACCCCGACCTCGAACGACGGCTGCACGAAGAGCTCGACACGGTCCTCGACGGCCGGCCACCCAGCTCCCAGGACCTCACCCGGCTGGTCTTCACCCAGCGACTCGTCAAAGAGGCCCTGCGCAAGTACCCGGGATGGGTCGGCGCCCGGCGTACACGAGAGTCGGTGCGCCTCGGCGGCCACGAAATCCCCGCCGACGCGGAGGTCATGTACAGCGCCTACGCCCTCCAGAACGACCCCCGCTGGTACCCGGACCCCGAGCGGTTCGACCCCGACCGCTGGGACCCCCAGCAGAACGCCACGCGCGTCAAGAAGGGTGCCTGGGTCCCCTTCTCGGGAGGTGTCTACAAGTGCATCGGAGACGCGTTCACCGAGACCGAGACCGCGGTGGCCGTCGCCGTCATCGCCTCCCGGTGGCGGCTGCGCCCGGCGGATGGGCGCAGTGTCCGAGCGAGCCACCTGGCCACCCATGTGGTCCCCCGGCCACTCCGTATGGTCGTGGAGCCCAGGAGCCGGAACAAGGACGAGGCGGAGCGCTCACCGCATGTGGCGCCGCAGGTGAGCCGGTGACACACCGGGTACACCGGGCACGCGGTCGGGTACGCGGGCGGCGCCGGCCGTCTCAGTAGCCGGCCGTCGGACGGAAGAATTCGGGGAGCCGGTCCGGGGGAGCGCCGTCCATCAGCGAGAACAGGATGTGTGCACCGGTGTAGAGGGCGATGCTGACATTGGCCCCGCCCACTACCGCCAGCAGCCGGACCCATGGCCTCGGGCCCTCCGGTAGGAGGGCTGTCCCGGACTCCAGACAGGTTTCGCCGAGCCGGTTGCGAAAGTGGCGCGCGGCGCCTAGGGAGGCGCCGAAAAGCGCCGAGGCCACCATCTGATACAGCGGGAACTGATACCAGTGCCCACTCCAGATGGTCAGCTCGGGCACCGCCCGCGTCCACACGGAAACGCCGGCGAAGGACACCAGCGGCTCGGCGATGTCGAGGAGTACGACGAGCAGGAAGCCGAGCGCGATCAGCCGGACCGGCCCCAGCCGTGGCCACCGGGCGGCGGCAAGCCCCATGCCCTTGCCGCAGGCCACGGCGACCATCAAGGCCGTCATACAGATGCTCAGGGTCGCCAGCGGCAACTCGGCTTCCTGGTGGGCCCCCGCCCCCTGCCAACCGGGCACATATGGCCCCCAGGAGGCCACCGCTCCGAACACATTGACGTTCGACGCGAGCACCGGATTGATCCAGTTCATCAGGGGGCTCTGCCAACTGGCCGACAACAGCCCGATGAAGAGCAACGCGTCGAACGTCAGCCGCCTCTTGGCCCGACACTTCCGGTACAGATGCACCCCGAGGGCCACCGCTCCCACCACGGACAGCAGCGGGATCAGCACATCGGCGATCCGCTCCGAGTCCCCACCGCCCCTGGCCGGAGACGCCTCCTCGATGCGGTAGCCGCTGTCGGCGAGCCAAGAGGCGAACACATACACCTGAAGCCCCAGCACCAGGGCGCCGACACATGCCCACAGTGTCACGGGAAGGGTGAACACCCGCAGGCCGCGCACGGTCTCGGCCCGGCCGATGGCCTCCGGCCGGTCTTCGTCGACGACATCGGTCATGTATCGCTCCTAACTACGAGTCCGAACTACGAGTCCGAGCCGGGCTGGTCGCCGTGCGCCAGGCCGATGAGGCTGTCGATGTCCATCTCGTCGATCGAGCCGGGGCCCTCCGCCGAACGGGCGGCGGGGACGGCAGCGGCCCCGACGCTCCCGAGGCCGCCTCCGAGGTCGCCAGGGGCCTCGGCGAGATCCAGCAGCACAGACAGCAGACCGGCCTCCCGGAGCCTGCCGAGCGGAATGGACGCCACGGCGGCCCGCAGCTCCTCCTCACCGGGCTCCGAGGCCGAGGTCCCGTTCGCCCCGGCGCCGTTCCCGCTCGCCGGCAGCAGCAGGGCACGCACATGCTCCGCGAGCGCGGTCGGGGTCGGGAAGTCGAACGCGACCGTCGCGGGCAACCGCAGACCGGTGGCGGTGGTGAGCCGGTTGCGCAGCTCGACGGCGGTCAGCGAGTCAAAGCCCAGCTCCCGGAAGGCACGCCGCTCCGCCACCTCCTCGATCCCCGCATGGCCGATCACTGCGGCGGCGTGGGACCGTACGAGACGAGTGAGGATGCCCTGCTGCTCCTTGCCTCCGCAGCGGGCCAGCCGCTCGCGGAGCGATACGCCCACGTGCGACCCGTCCTCCCCGCCCTCGCCCCGGTCGGCCGCGCCGCCGGGGCGGGCGGAGGCCGGGACGAGCCCACGCAGCAGCGCCGGCACCCCGGCGGTGGTTGCCCGCGAGCGCAGCGCGCCGAGCTCGAACCGGGCCGGGACGAGGAATGGCTCCCCGGCCGCCGACGACGCGTCGAAGAGGGCAAGGGCCTCCTCGGTCGCCAGCGGCGCCATCCCGCCACGGTTGATCCGGGCGTGATCGGTGCCGTCGAGATGGCGCGTCATCCCGCTGCCCTGCGCCCATAGCCCCCAGGCCAGCGACATCGCGGGCCGCCCCTGAGCCCGGCGGTGCCGGGCCAGCGCGTCCAGTACGGCGTTGGCCGCCGCGTAGTTGCCCTGGCCGGGCGAACCGAGCACCGATGCCGCGGAGGAGAACATCACAAACGCGGCCAGGTCCGCGTCGCGTGTGAGCTCATGCAGAAGCAGCGCCGGGACCACCTTGGCGCGGAAGACGGTGTCGATCCGCTCGGGCGTCAGCGAGGGGATCGTGCCGTCGTCGAGCACCCCGGCGGCATGGACCACAGCGGTCAGCGGATGTTGTTCCGGGACGCTGCCCAGCAGGGTGGCCAGCGCCTTGCGGTCGGCGGCATCGCAGGCGGCGACGGTCACCGTCGCGCCGACCGCCTCGAGCTCGGCCGTGAGCGCCTGTACGCCCTGGGCCTGCGCACCGCGACGGCCGACCAGCAGCAGCTGCCGCACACCGTGCGTCATGACGAGGTGGCGGGCGATCAGCCCACCCAGCACTCCGGTGCCGCCCGTGATCAGCACGGTGCCTGCGGGATCGAGCGCCCATGGGGACGTGTCAGCGGATTCGTCGGCTGCTTCGTCGGTCGGTCCGTCGGCTGGTGCGGGCCGATCCTGCCGTGGCATCCGCACCAACCGCGGTACGCACACCTCTCCGTCGCGGACGGCCAGCTGGGGCTCACCGGCGGCCAGCGCCGCGGGAAGCACCTCGGCCAAGGAGCCGTGTCCATCCCAGTCGATCAGGATGATCCGGCCCGGGTTCTCGGACTGCGCCGAGCGCACCAGGCCCCACACCGCCGCGCCGGGCAGATCCGTGACGTCGTCCTCCCGGCGGCTGGCGACCGCCCCACCTGTCAGTACGACCAGCCGGCTGTCTGCGAACCGGTCGTTGCCCAGCCAGGACTGGAGCAGGTGCAGCGCGTGATGCACGGCTGTGTGGACGGCCGCGCCGCCCGCAACGTCACTGTCCTCGTCCCCGCCACAGGGGACGACGATCACCTCCGCGGCGCCATCGGCCTCCACGGCGCTGAGCAGCGCGGTCCAGTCGTCATGGCGCCGATAGGAGAGCCCGAAGGGATCGGCGCCGACGATGGCGAAGGACGAAGGATCGGAAGAGGAACGGCTGGAGGGGGACTGGCCGGATGGGGAGGGGTCTGCAGCGGGCAATGTCACGGTGGGCCATTCCAGGCCGAACAGCGACTCGTGATGGTCCGAGTGGGCGGCCCGCACCTCACCCGCGGACACCGGCCGCAGCACGAGCGCGTTGACGGAGGCCACTGGCCGCCCCGATTCGTCGGTCGCCTCGATGGCCACCACTCCGCGGCCCGGCTCCGGCGAGAGCCGCGCCCGTAGCACCTCACAACCCCTGCGGTGCAGCGTCACCCCACGCCAGGCGAACGGCAACCGAGCCGCCCGCTGCCCCTCCGGCGCATCGGGCTCATCACCGAGCGCAGGATCGAGGCCGAGGG
Organism: Streptomyces sp. NPDC020845; assembly: GCF_044334165.1. Taxonomy (NCBI): domain Bacteria; kingdom Bacillati; phylum Actinomycetota; class Actinomycetes; order Kitasatosporales; family Streptomycetaceae; genus Streptomyces; species Streptomyces sp. NPDC020845. The sequence continues at coordinate 26,609 of NZ_JBIRSJ010000040.1, forward strand.
TGTGCAGCGCCGCGTCCAGAAGGGCGGGATGGATGCCGAACCGGCCGGCGTCACGGGCCTGCGGTTCGGGCAGCCGCACCTCGGCGAAGATGTCCGAGCCCTTGCGCCAGGCGGCACGCAGGCCGTGGAACGCGGGCCCGTAGGCCAACTCAGCGTCGGCCAGCCGCTCGTACAGCCCGTCAAGGTCCAGGGCTTCAGCCTTGCCCGGAGGCCACGCATCGGCCTTCGGGCTGGCTGCTTCCGCGACGGGTGCGGTGGGGGAGGCGGGACCGTTGTTCAGCGTGCCCGTGGCATGCCGCGTCCATGAATGGCCCGCGCCCTCCAGACCCTCGGTGCCCTGCGCGTTCTCTGTACCCGGGACGTCGTCGTCACTCCGCGCGTAGGCGGCGAACTCCCGCCGCCCCTCACCGTCCGGGGGCCCGACGCTGATCTGCAGAACGACCCCGCCACGCTGCGGGAGGAGTAGGGGCGCATGCAGGGTGAGTTCTTCGACATGTCGACACCCGACGCGCTCCCCCGACTGAAGGACGATGTCCAGGAGCGCCGTACCGGGCACAAGCGCGACGCCGGCAAAGGCGTGGTCGGCCAGCCAGGGGTGCGTACGCAAGGAGAGCCGACCGGTGAAGAGGTGTCCGTCGCTGTCCGCAAGCGGAATCGCGGCGCCGAGCAGCGGGTGATGCGCCGGGTTCAGGCCGACGGCGGTGATGTCTCCTGTGTGGGTGGGGGTGTCGAGCCAGTAGCGTTGGTGTTGGAAGGGGTAGGTGGGCAGGTCG
>NZ_JBIRSJ010000041.1:0-20556 GCF_044334165.1 Streptomyces sp. NPDC020845
CAGCACGGGCGACCCCGGCCGTGGACTCAGGCACCGCAGGCGCAGGCAACGGACGCATCGACATGATCTCCCCCTCGCCCCCAGGAAACAGACCCAACAACGAGCAGTGTCCACCGCACCCGAAGGTCATTTCAGGCGAACCATCACATCGACCAACAGAGTCCGACAGGCGTAGGACCGCGTTCTCGTGCCGCAGGACCAGCAGTTCCGCGTCCTTCGCCGTCTCGCGATGGAGGAGCACTGATGGAACAGTCAGCAGCTTCCGGGTCAACTTGTAAAGCAAGGTCACGATCATGAAGGGCATGATCCCAGCGGACTGACCACACCCCGCTCACCTGGGGCGATGACTTTTGGAGCGGCACAGGCTCTCAGCCCCGGCCTGGGAGGAGATCACCGCACAGCTAACCCCGCCGTGGTGCCCCTGACCTGGGAGACCTCAAACGCCAGACCGCCTCAGCCTTCGTCTGGACGCAAGTCACCCAAGGCGATGTCCTACTCGCCCCCGTCCTCTGGAAGCGGGCCTCGCCAGGCCAAGGCCCGCGAGCTGGAAGAACCGTCGAACCCAGTACTGGCACCGTCTCGCGCACTCCCAGCACCTCAAGCACTACGTCCATCTCCGCCAGGTCCTCACCGAGTACGCCGCACGCCTCGCCCGAGAGATCGACAGCGGAGCCGCAGTAACACGGAATCCTGCCAACTCAGCAGCAGTCTGACTGCAATTCCTCGCGCCTCAAGATCGGCACACTGGGCCAGAGGGTCGGTCGGCGAGGTAGAGCGACCGCTCACCTTGCGTGAAGGACCGGTGGACCGCTTGGCAGATCTTTCTGATGGAAGAAGCTGGGTCAGGAAGATCAACATCCCAGAGCCGGACTGTCTTGTCGTAGCTGCCGCTGGCCAGGGTGCGGCCGTCCGGACTGAACGCCACCGACCCCACGCCCTCGGCATGCCCAGTCAAGCTGGCACGTAGCCCGCCGGTCGCGACATCCCAGAGCTGGACTGTCTTGTCGTAGCTGCCGCTGGCCAGGGTGCGGCTGTCCGGGCTGAACGCCACCGACCACACGGCCTCGGTGTGTCCGGTCAAGCTGGCACGGTGCCGGCCGGTCACCGCATCCCACAACCGGACCTTCCCATCCTCCCCACCGCTGGCCAGAGTACGGCCATCGGGACTGAACGCCACCGACCACACATCGTGGCTGTCCGCAAGCAGGGTAGTACGCAGCTGGCCGGTCGCCGCATCCCACAACTGGACCTTGCCATCCTCCCCGCCGCTGGCCAGGGTGCGGCCGTCCGGACTGAACGCCACCGACGACAAGCCTTCGGTGTCTCCAGTCAGGGTGGCGCGGTGCCTGCCGGTCGCCGCATCCCACAACCAGACCTCCCCGTCATTCCCATTGCTGACCAAGGTGCGGCTGTCCGGGCTGAATGCCACCGGACCTACGTAGTCGGTGTGTCCGTTCAGGGTGGCGCGCTGCCGGCCGGTCGCCGCATCCCACAACCGGACCTTCCCGTCACTGCCACTGCTGGCCAAAGTGCGGCCCTCCGGACTGAACGCCACCGACCCTCTGAAGTCGGTGTGTCCGTTCAGGGTGGCGCGCTGCCGGCCGGTCGCCGCATCCCACAACCGGACCTTCCCGTCACTGCCACTGCTGGCCAGAGCGCGGCCCTCCGGACTGAACGCCACCGACTCCACAGCCTCGGCGTCTGCGGTCAGGGTGGCGCGGAGCCTGGTCGCCACGTCCCACAGGCGCACCGTCTTGTCGCTGCTGCCGCTGGCCAAGGTGTGGCCGTCCGGACTGAACGCCACCGACAACACTTCCTCGGTGTGTCCGGTCAGGGTAGTAAGCAGCCTGCCAGCCGCCACGTCCCACAGGCGCACCGTCTTGTCGCTGCTGCCGCTGGCCAGGGTGCGGCCGTTCGGACTGAACGTCACCGATTCCACGGCCCCGGCGTGTCCGCTCAAGGCAGTGCGGAGCTTGCCGGTCGCCGCATCCCACAACCGGACCTTCCCATCCTCCCCACCGCTGGCCAGAGTGCGGCTGTCCGGGCTGAACGCGAACGGCCATACGTAGTCGGTGTGTCCGTTCAGGGTGGCGCGGAGCTTGCCGGTCGCCGCATCCCACAACCGGACCTTCCCATCCTCCCCACCACTGGCCAGGGTACGGCCGTTCGGACTGAAGACCGTCGGTCCCTGGATGCCGGTGTATCCAGTCAAGGTGGCGCGGAGCTTGCCGGTCGCCGCATCCCACAACCGGACCTTCCCATCCTCCCCACCGCTGGCCAGGGTACGGCCGTTCGGACTGAACGTCACCGATTCCACGGCCCCGACGTGTCCGCTCAAGGTAGTGCGGAGCTTGCCGGTCGCCGCATCCCACAACCGGACCTTCCCATCCTCCCCACCGCTGGCCAGGGTACGGCCGTCCAAACTGAACGCCACCGACCACACGGCCCCGTGTCTGGTCAAGGTGGCGCGGAGCTTGCCGGTCGCCGCATCCCACAACCGGACCTTCCCATCCTCCCCACCGCTGGCCAGGGTACGGCTGTCCGGGCTGAAGCCCACCAGACTGAGCTTGTTGGGTGGGGTGGTCAGGGCGGTACGGGGCCGACCAGTCGTGACGTCCCACAGGCGCACCGTCTTGTCGTCGCTGTCGCTGGCCAGGGTGCGGCCGTCTGGGCTAAATGCCACTGACTCCACGGCCCCGGTGTGTCCGGTCAGCCGGTGTTGAAGGGGGACAGCCGCAGCGGCGAAAAGGTTGGCAGTGGCCTCCTTTGTGTGGCTGGTCCGGTATGCCTCGACGGCCAGGAGCGAGGCCGGGTCGGGGTTGGAGTCCAGGAGGCCGGCCGACTGGGCGGCCAGCTGACGGGAGAGGGCGATCTGTTGGGCGGTGAGCGCCTGGTGTCGTTGCTGTTCGCTGGTCCGGTATTGCTGCCAGGCGATCAGCCCAGCGGTCAGGGCGAGCACGAGCAGGACCGAGACGGTGGTGGCGAACTGGCGCAGGCGTCGGGTGGTGCGGGCCGCTGCTTCTTCTTCGTGGTGGCGGGCGGCGGAGCTGCTGGTGAGGAAGTCACTTTCCAGCGGGGTGAGGTCGCCGTTGGCATTGGTGGTGGGGAAGGTTTCTTCGGCGGTGGCGAGTCGGGTGCCGCGGTAGAGGGCGCCGGGGTCACGGTCGAGCGTCTGCCAGGTGTGGGCGGCGTCGGTGAGCTGGCGGTGGAGGCGCAGGCGGTCGCGGTCCTCGTCGATCCATTTGCGTAGCCGGGGCCAGGCGGCGATGAGGGCTTCGTGGGCGAGGTGCACGGTGTGGCCGTCGAGGGTGACCAGCCGTGTTTTCGCCAGGCGCTCCAGTACGGTGGCGGTGGCCGGGGAGGTGGCTATCTCCAGTTCCTCCCGGGGTGCGGGACGTCGGGTGTCCTGTGCGCCTTCTCCCGGGGTGATCAGGCGTAGCAGGATCCGCCGGGCGCAGGAAGCCTGGTCGGGGGTGAGGTGGGTGTAGAGGTCTTCGGCGGTTTGGGCGATGGCGCCGTGGACGCCGCCAGCGGCTTTGTAGGCGGTTTCGGTGAGGGCGCGGCCTTTGCGACGGTGCCAGGTTTCCAGGAGGGCGTGGGACATCAGGGGCAGGGCGCCGGGTTCGCCGTCGACTTCGTCAATGATGCGGGCGGTCAGGGTGCGTTCGACGATGAGACCTGCCGCTTGGGCGGGTTTGACTATGGCCTCGCGGAGTTCGTCGCGGTTCATGAGCGGGACCAGGAGGGTGGCCTCGCGCAGCGCGTCGGCGAGGGGACGGTGGCCGGCCAAGTGCCCGAAGAAGTCGGCGCGTACGGCGATCAGCACCCGCAGTCGGCTGTCGGGCACGGCGGCAGTCAGCAGGCGGTCAATGAACGCGATGCGTTCTGCCGGGTCGGTGCAGAGGGTGTAGAGCTCCTCCATCTGGTCCACGACCAGCCACGTGTCCCCTTTTTCGCCGTCTTTCGGGGTGAGCCGCTGGCCGTGGCTGCGCAGCGGGTGGCCGCCGGGGGTGATGACGCGCAGGGCGGCCGGGCGTAAGTGCGGGTCGCCGGTGGTGCGCAGGCGGGGGATGAGGCCGGCGCGCAGCAGAGAGGATTTGCCGCTGCCGGAGGCGCCGACCACCGCCGTGATCCGATGGTGGGCGGTCAGGTGCAGCAGGTCGTCGATGAGCTGGTCGCGGCCGAAGAACAAGGCCGCGTCACCGGGCTCGAAGCGGGCCAGGCCCCGGTACGGAGGCTCGGCATCGTCGTCGTCCCGCGGCTCGGCGGCTTCATCCGCCGCCGCCTGCCGCCAGCGTTCCTCCCACTCCTCAGGGTCGCCACCGCAAGCCTTCACGTACGCCAGCACCACCGGGAGGCTCGGCAGTTGCTCCCCTGCCGCCGCCCGGGACAACGTCGTCACCCCGTAGTCCGTGTTCACTGCCATCGCCCGGTAGGTGGGCGCGCCTGCCTCCTGACGCAGCTTGCGTAACTCGAACGCGAACCTCTGCACCGGCCCGGCAGCCGGATCCAGCGGACTCTCACGACGACCTGCCACTGGCTGTCCCCCTCTTGACGCCCCACCATCACGTAGCCGACAGCCCGCCAAGCTACGCACCGGCCCATGCGGCGGCAAGCACATCACATGCCACGACGCTGACCCCATTATTCGGTGTGGCGGAACAGGGGTGCCGAACAATTCCGGCCCCGGTGAACTCGAAGACACAACGCCCCACAGCGGCGCCGCGCGAATCGCGAACGTAGCTCCACGGGGGTGGGCAACGCCCGCATCCGCACGGCAGCAGCTATTGGGGCCTGGCCCACAGAGAGAGGACAAGATCGTGAACACACACAAGAACATTGCCTTGGCAGCGGCAACCGCCGCCCTGGCCAGCGGACTCGCACTGGCGGCTCCGGCCCACGCAGCGAACACAGGCCGCCCGGTGGCCACCGCGTCGGCGCAGCAAGGCGTCCACATCGACGGATATGAACCCGACTCGGTTGTCACACGGGGCGCCTGCAAGGGCTGGATGAACACCAAGAAGACCAACGGTCACTGGTTCGCCCAGGGGCTCGTCCAGTCCTGGAGCGGCACCGACTGCGCCATGATCCTTCAGCGCAAGCACAACGGCGGGGCCTACAAGTTCATCTCCGGTCAGCACATCGTCAACAACCGCAAGGACTCCACCGGCTACTACTGGGACCACACCGGCTACAAGTCCCGGGTGTGCATCGCCAATCTCAACTGGAACGACACCTCCTGGCACTGTGGCAAGGGCATCTGACCACAGCTGACATGCACCGATCCTGAGCAGCGTGGGCGCGCGGCACAGCCGGGCGCCCACGCGCACAACGACAGCGCCTGCCGAATCGCGGCGGGCCATGGTGGACGTGCCCTTGCCAGAAACCTCATCCGCCCTGGTAGGGGCCGGTGCATCGGGTTTCCCGAAATCTGGCCGCGGTCGTCTGAGCCGACGCTCTCGCGCCGCTGCCGTCAGCACGTCATGATGATCGATCGTGCTGCTGCGACTGGCCTACCTGGGCGTGTCGAACGCATTTTCGATGCTTCACCTGCTGCCGATGACCGACCGGGACAAGGACGCGGAGATCCTCGCCCTGCGCCACCAGATCACCGCGCTGGAACGCCAACTCGGCAAGGAAAAGATCCGGTTCACCCCGAGCGACCGGGCATTCCTGGCAGCGCTCCTACACCGGCTGCCACGGCACGTCCTGCGAAGGTCACGGCTGCTCGTACGCCCCGACACGGTACTGCGTTGGCACCGCAACCTCGTCACACGCCGCCACGCCGCCTCCTGCCGGCCCAAACGCCCGGGACGACCCCCTACAGTGCGCTCGATCCGCATCCTGGTCCTGCGCCTGGCGAAGAAGAACCCGAGCTGGGGATACCGACGCCTGCACGGCGAGCTCCTCGTACTGGGGGTGAAGGTGGGCGCGTCCACCGTCTGGGAAATCCTGAAGGAGGCCGGCATCGACCCAGCACCCGAGCGGAACTCCAGCACCTGGGCCACCTTCCTTCGCACCCAGGCTGACGCCCTGCTGGCCTGCGACTTCATGGAAACAGTCACCCTGTCGGGCATGCGGATGTATGCGCTCGTGGTGATCGAACACAGCAGTCGCCGGATCCGGATCCTGGGCGCCACCACGCATCCGACCGCCTCCTGGGTAGCCCAAGCGGCGAAAAACCTCGTCATGGACCTCGAAGACCTCGGCTGCCGGGCACGGTTCATGATCAGGGACAGGGACGGGAAGTTCCCCGAACTGTTCGATGCCGTCCTCAAGGACGCGGGGATCGAGGTCGTGCTCAGCGGCATCCAGATGCCGAGGATGAACTCGATCACGGAAAGATGGAGACAGACCTGTCGCCGCGAGCTCCTGGACCGGACGTTGATCTGGAACCAACGACATCTGCTCGCCACCCTGCGCGAGTTCGAGCAGTTCTACAACGGACACCGACCACACCAGGGCATCGCGAACGCCAGGCCGCTGCACCCATTGCCCCCGCCGATCGACGATCCGGACACGTTAGCCCACCTCAAGATACGTCGACACGATCGCCTCGGCGGCATCCTCCACGAGTACCGGCATACGGCGTGACCTGCATGGATGACGTTTCCGGCAAGGGCAAAGTTCGCCGAGCGGGCCCGTGCCCACCACGCTCTCGTTCACGATCTTCTCGCCCAAGGCATGGGCCTCCGCCATATCGCCCGTCACCTGGGCTGGGGGCGGCACACCGTCCAGCGGTACGCACGCGCCGCCCACTGGCAGGACATGGTCAAGGGCCGCAAACGCCAACTCCCCAGCAAGCTCGACCCCTTCAAGCCCTTCCTGACACAACGCTGGGCCGAGACCGCCGGGAAGGTGACCGTCCTGGACCTCCACCGCGAGATCACAGCCCGCGGCTTCCGCGGCCACTACTCCACCGTCCGCGACTGGGCCCGGCGCGACCTGTCCAGGCCAGAAGGCTTCACCCCCGCCCCGCCACCACCATCGGTGCGGCAGGTGACCGGCTGGCTCACCCGGCACCCGGCCACCCTCACCGAGGAGGAAAATCTGCACCGCAAAGCCGTACTCGACCACTGCCCCGAGCTGGCGTCCGCAGCCGAGCTGACCAGCTCGTTCGCGGAGATGCTCACCACGCTCAGCGGCACCCGTCTGCCCGAGTGGATCACCGAGGCCGCGAAGGCCAACCTCCCCGGCATCAGTAGCTTCGCCACCGGCCTGCACAGCGACTTCGACGCGGTGACCGCCGGACTGACCACCGGCTGGAACTCCGGCCCAGTCGAAGGAACGGTCAACCGGATCAAGATGCTCAAACGGCAGATGTTCGGACGCGCGGGGTTCGCGCTCTTACGGAAACGCGTCCTGCTCTCCTGACCCGCTGTCAGCGGTCGATGCGATGATCAGCCCGGATCCAGGGCGAGGAGGCCACTATGGGGACTTGGGACGTTGGCCCATTCGACAACGACGAGGCCGCCGACTTCGCCTACACCTTGGACGAGACAGTCCCGGACAAACGAGAGGAGCTTGTACGGGCAACACTCAACCGTGCCGTCCAGATCCCGGACTACCTCGAAAGCCACCAAGGCCAAGAAGCCGTCGGAGCCGCCGCCCTCATCGCGGCGCAGTGCCCAGGTGGTGAACAAATCAGCACAAGCTACGGTCCTGAAGAAGCCCTGCCGCCCTTCGCCGACGATCTTCAGCCACTGGCCGTCGAAGCACTCGACCGAGTGGTCGCCGAGGACTCCGAGCTCGCCGAACTCTGGCGCGATGCACCCGATGGCCCGAAGTGGCGGCAGAGCATCAGCCTCCTTCGCGCCATCCTCGCACCCAACTCGGGTCCTCAGAAAGAAGCCCTCTTCGACCTCTGACCGGATGCCCCAGCGTTCCGATCACGGAACTTGTGCCAGACCCTGATTTGGTTCTGGCTCACATTCCGTGGAGCATGCACGCTGAGTGACGGTTGTCGGGCGGGTGGACCTTGGGGAGGTTGCCCGGAACTGGCCCGTACCGGGTGCGGTGTGGCTGACAGTTCGGCCCGTGGAAGAAAGGGTGCTCCGGCTGGAGGAGCTGCTGTTCCCGTCGATCGCCGACGTGGCGGTGCTGTCGGTCGACGTGAACGACGAGGCGGTACGCATAGAGGCTCGAAGCACGGTGGCTGGGGCCGTCTGTCCCGGATGCGGGAGCTGGCGGCCACGTCCGCTCCTTCGGTCAGATGCTCACCGAGCGCCAAGGCGAACGGCTGCCGCAGTGGCTCTTTTCCGGACTAAGAAAGCGATCAAGAACCGGCTTTCAGTCAGTCTGCGTCGGCCGCTAACGTCGCGCTCGACGATCAGGCCTAGGGAGGACCTCAGTGTGGAGCTGGTTCAGCTGGACCGGTCGAGTCAAGGCTTGGTGGCGGGACACACCCATCGCGATCCGGTGGGTGGCGTACGTCTGCGTTCCGCTGGGTTTCCTTGCCGTAGGGCTCGGGGTCTACGGCGATGGCCATCACTGGTGGGACGATCGCAGCTTCTTGACCAACTTGGCGTCGAGTTTCACCAGTCTGTTGTTCGGTGTCCCCACAGCGCTGATCGCCCTTTCGCATCTAAGTGCTGTACAGGCTGAGGCCTCGGATCGACGATCAGCTCGTAACAGGGCTGAGGTAGCCGTCCGAGAGTTCCGGTACGCGCTGATGCACGGATTCAGGGATGCCGCTACCCGCTCCCAGCGCTCGCTGGCAGAGGCCCTGATGAGACTAGATCAGGTGAACCGCGAGTTGATGCTTGCCTTGAGCCAGTCCAACGCCGACTTGGTCCAGCAGAAGTACCAGGAGCGAGATGCTGCAATGTCGCAGCTACTCGACTCTGGCTTTCGGCTGGGGTCGGAGCGGTTTGAGGCATGGCTTGAAGAGATCTCTATCGCGTGGCATCGGCTGGACCGCGAAATCAGGCCACGGCTGGAAGAGCTTGGACTCCGATGGATGGAACCGCGTGCGTACCTGGTGGTGAGGAAGGCGGTCGTCGCACTTGAGCCGCCTCCTCACTTTGGGCGTCGGTCGATGGTGGAACGTCTCCTAAGCGACCTCTTGAGTACGGAGGATGGCCGCCGTGACAATGCCTTCGCAACGCTTCTGAAGCAGACAAAGGAAGTCCATACCTGTCTGACCTCGCTGTTCGACATGGTGGGACAGTCACGCGCCTTCAGACATGTCGGAACCTGACGGAACGAAGCGCGACTGGGCCGCTGCCTGCGACCTCCTGAACTGGACAGCTTCCGCCCGCAGTGCTCAGGTCGTTCTGGTCATTGGCTCCCTTCATCCGGTTGAGGCGGCGGTGCGTCGTCGGTGAAGACGGGCATGCCGAGGTCGACCAGTTGAGGGCGTCCGTCGGTGGGGGTGTTCTTGAGGCTCTTGAGCTTGGCCATCGCGGCGTCGAAGCTGACCTGAAGTCCCTCGACCTCACCAAGCCAGCCGTTGGCGCGGGCCTCTCGGATGCGGTCGCGGAGGTTCTGGATGATCTCGATGAGGCGGGGCTTCTGGCGAGGGTCCATCTGAAGAACTGGGCAGCGGATGCATGCGTGCTCGTGCTTGCAGGGAGTTCCGTAGGGACGCCCGCACGTGCCGAGCGAGACCTTGCGGAGCTCGAAGTGCTGCTGGAAGGCGCGCCACTCCTGCGGAGTGGGCTCCCGGTACTCCTCCTGCGGACGTGCCGCGCGACGACGGTCCAGGAAGCCGCGATAGGTCCTGATCAAGTCGTCTTGGAAGACGGCAAGATATGCCTGAGTGGTGGTCAGCGTCTTGTGTCCAAGGATGCGAGCGGCGATGTGGACGGGCAGGCCGCCGGTGACGGCCTCGGTCGCGAACATCCTGCGGAAGTCGTGGGGCGTGTAGCGAAGGGGCTCGCCTGCCGCGTCACGTAGGCCGGTGCATTCCAGGATGCGGTCGAGGAGGCGCTTCACGGCGGCCTCGCTCAAAACCGCCGACTGCCAGTAGGGACGGCGCTGGAAGAGGTGCGGGAGCTGGGGGCCGGTGACGCGCTCGTGGGAGTCGTAGCGGGAAACCAGCGGGATCTTCCCGCCGTTCGCGTCGCGCAGGCGCTTGATGATCGTGGCCAGGACGCTGGCCAGCTCGGGACTGACCAGCAGCAGCCGTTCCTCATTGCTCTTGGACGGCACGATCTGCAGCAGCGGAACGACCTCACCCTTGTCGGGAAGTTGATCGGGGAGCTTGTAGGAGACCAGCGCCAGGTGCGTCAGCTCGGTGAGCTCCTCGACCCGGACGCCGGTGTGCCGCAGGGTCTCGATGACGGCCCAGGCCCAGAAGGCGTCGTCCTCGACGAGGGTCTGGTTGACCCGCCGCGCGGTGCTGCCGACTTCCTTGATGAAGACGTGCAGTGAGCCGTGGTCGGGGCGGCTGGGCACCTGGTTAACCGCGGGAAGCACCCGCAGGTAGCGCTTCCCGGCGTGCTCGAAGACGTCGTTGAACGGGGTGGAGCGGGCCGCCTCCAGGAGCTCGGCGGCTTCACGGCGTACTCGCTCCGCCGTCTCGACGAGCACCGGCAGGTGCGGCAGCCGTTCCCGCACCCGCTGGTGCATCCGAGCTGTGGTCTGTTTGAGCAGCTTGTTGTGGCCCGCGCCGTCGCCCCTGGTAATCGGGCTGGGGACGGCCCACTGGGCCCAGTAGGGGTCCTCGTGCGCCCACTCCTGGATGTCGAGGTAGAAGCCCCGGATGCGCATCATCACGTCGATGCGCGAGCGTCGCTCGCGGACCTGGCCGCTCTTGTCGGTGTAGGTCAGAATCCGCTGCTTCCAGGCGTCAATGACGTCCTCGGGGATCCGAAGTGTCTCGATGCCGGGGTGGTGGGCTTCGATGTCTGCCCAGAAGACGCCGGCCAGTTCGCGTACCAGTCCGCGGAAGGTGCCGTAGTCGACGGCCGGCCGCCGTTCGTCGAGGTAGCGCACCAGCACGTTGCGGATCTGGGTGGACTGGATGTTGTAGGAGTCGACGAGTTCGGCGGTCGGCCGCTGTCCGTGCCGAAGTGCGTCCTTGAGCGTGTCCTTGGTCTGGAGAATGCCCACCCCGCGCAACAGGTCCCAGGCGCTGTGGGTGCCGACGTATGCCTCGCCACTTGCGCGCCGGTCCCGGGCCCGAAGGTAGAAGATGTCCTCCATGGTGAGCTGATCGAGGTCACGGCCGGTATGCAGGATGACCGACGAGATCAGGCGGAGGCCCTCGTCGATGTGGCGGCCCGTCATGCCGACGTCGGCGCCGTAGCGGCGGATCTCTTCGAGCTTGCCGTCGGGGAAGAGCAACTGGACGTTCTTGAAGAGCCGCATCGCCTTGTAGCCGCGCAGGAAGCCGTAGCCCGGCAGCACGATCCGGTTGATCATCAGCTGGTTCATGCCCGAGATCACGCCGTTGCGCATGGAGTCCCGTTGGTCGTCACCCAGCACTCCGGCGAGCACGACCTCCTTGCCCTGGTCGGCGCCGGCCGCCCGCCACCGTGCCTGCCAGCCGTCCCCGGGATACGACTCCAACCACTCCAGGATCCGGCCGGAGAAGGCCAGGAACCTCACGGCGGGATCGACGCTGAGGCGGTCCGACTTTCGTGGCCAGAGCGGTGAGGCGGGAAGCAGCGCCAGGACCTCGTCGCAGGTGCGCTTGTCGTGCGGGCCGACGCGGTTCTCGTCGGCCTTCAGGTCATGTTCGACGAACAGCGGTCGCGCTGGCGTCGTGCCGGTCCCGGCCTGCCGGGTCCGGTTGGCGCGTCGTCCTCCCATGAAGCTCATGCCTGACCACCCCCGAACAGCACCGCCAGGTCGCTCGCCTCGTAACCCGTGGCGACGGCGGTCGGTGGCGCGGGATACTTCGCGCGCTCCTCACGGTCCGCGAGGTACTCCTGGACCCGGGCGATGACCTGCTCTTCCTCCTCGACCAGGTAGATGTCGGCGGTCGTGCTGAGGTGCACGTGCCCGAGGATGGTCTGCACGTCTCGCAGCGTCAGGCGCTTGTCCCGGGCCATCCTCAGCGCGGCGGTGTGCCGCAGGTCGTGCATCGACCAGTTCGTGCCCAACAGGGCGTTGGCCCGGCGGAATACCGCGCGCAGGGCCTCGTAGTTCAGCGGCTGGTAGTTCAGCCCTTCGCCGTGATCACGTCGGCGCAGGGTCCACCACAGGGGCTCCTGCGGATCGAGCGGCGGCCCTTCACTCTGGTAGAGCCGCAGCCAGATGAACGACTCCGGGCTGGAGGGCAGCCACTGCTCGGCCTGGGAGCCCTTGCGCTCGACGCGTACCAGCTGATCGCCCCAGTCGACGTCGACGCCGCGAACACCGAGGAGCTCGGAGGCGCGAGCAGCGTTGCTGATGCCGAGCGCGAGGATCGCCCGGTCCCGGTTCGACCGCAGGGCCGCGAACAACTCGTTCCATCGCTCATCCGGCATCTGTCGCGGGAGCCGGCGCGGGACCTTGGGGTTGTAGCGCAGCCGCCCCTCGCTCCCGTACGGATCCAGCGGGCTGTGATGGGCGTGCGGTCGTCGCCTCACGCTCCGGGCCAGCGGCACCGGGTTGACCAGCGGACCGCTGCCCGACTCGATCCAGAACTCGTAGAAGCTGCGGAGCACGGCGTTGCTGTGCCGGATCGTGCGCGGCTTGTAGAGGTCGTCCAGGTACGGCTTCTTCGTGATCGTGTTGGTCGTCCCCGCAGTCGCTGCCGAGTGCGTCCGCGCCGACCTCCGAGGCTTCGTCGTGACGCGCAGCCACAGGACGAAGTCGCGTACCTCGGCCGAAGTGGCCCGGTCCCACTCGACCTGGACCACCCGAAGCCACCGCCACCAGCGCAGAAGATCGAAGGCGTAGCTGCGGACGCTGCCCGGCCTATTGTCCCGAGCGACGAAGTCGATCAGGAACCTGCGAATCGGCTCCACCGCTCTTCCTTCCTCATCGAAGACCAGCCAGGGCACCGCCCCAGCTCCAACAGCCACCCGCCCCCATCGCGGGAGACGGACCGACTGGATGTCACGAGATGCCGCGTCCAACTTCGTTGCGCTCCCTCGCAGTTCGGATACGCAACGTCTACCGACTAGGCCATGCGGAGGATGCGGTCACATCCGGCGTGTCGCTCGGTAGTCCGGTCAACAACTCGATGCCGTCCGGCGAGACAACCTCCCCGGCCTCCATACCCTCGCCGCGGGCATCGACCGTGACCGCGATGCAGTCATCGCCGGCCTCACCCTGCCCTGGAGCTCCGGGGTCGTCGAAGGCCACGTCAACCGGATCAAGATGCTCAAACGCCAGATGTTCGGCCGGGCCGGCTTCCGGCTTCTCCGCAAGCGCGTCCTGCTCTACTCGTGATGCACAGGTCAGACTGCATCATCAAGGAGCCCGAAGCCTTCCGGAAACCCATCCAGGAACTCCCGCCGCGCGGGGTCGGACTCGGCTTCGGCCATCGACCCGAGCAGATCGATGAGTTCGCTCCGTTGGTCGCTCGACAGCTTGCTGAGCAGGTGGGCGACACCCTCCAGGACCTTGACGGCGTCGTCCGGATCCATCTGCTCGTCTTCACTGCCCTCGATGAACCACAGGACATCGGCCAAGGCCGCGGCCAGGGCGTGGGTCAGAGACGAGTACACGGACATGAAGGCGGTCTCCCAGCAGGTCACGGCAGCAGAGTCCGGCCATGCCACCACACGCCACTGACATCACACTCAGTCAGCCCTCCACGGAAAGTGAGCCAGAACCACAACTCGTGAATAAAGCCAACCCCATCAGGCCCGAGGGCAACGTCCGCCCCTTTGCGACCGCCAGGTCGCAGCGTTGACCGACTCGAGCACTCCGCGACGACTACTCCAGACTCGCGTCCTCGGCGGCCTGATCAACGAGTACAGGTACGCGGCCTGACCAGCCGCGACAGATTTCTGAACGGCACACGCTGCAGGACCAGCAGTTGATGCCGGAGCACCAGGATCTCGATGTCCTTGTCTCTGTCGCTCATCGGCACAGGTGAAGACGCCGGGGTGAGCGTCGGCCAAGGTCGAAGATCTCTGAACAAGCTCTCACCTGCGTGGATGATTTACCGGCACCCGCAAGGCTCAACCGACCGTCACCGTGTAACGCCAACACCAGATTTGTCGCAATACCCTGGCCAGCAGCCCGTCACTTCGCGCACCACCGTCCAGACACGGCCCGGCCATCCCGCTGACCTTCCACCCCAAGGACGACCGAGCTGATGCCCTGCCCCCCCTGCGAAGACGCTCTGCGGCCAGCCCAGCAACGCTTGGCACACTATTTATGCGCGCGAGGGCATCTGCCGACTTTCTCGCTACAGCGCCATAGAGCCCGATAGGGCGCTCACGCCCTGGGAGTGCCCCGTCTGCCGGCGGACGCCAAGGGGTATTACCTCGTCTTGACGCGGCAGGCACCTTGCGACCGGGACACCCGAGCACCGGCTGCCTGCGGAAACACGCCGACCGAGGGCCTCAGCCCGCAGCTTCCCCCTGTCGCATGGGGAGCACGAGATCGTGCTCCCACCTCGAAAGGGGGTCGAGTGCCGACAAGGGGTTCTTATACCTCTCGATGCAGAGAGCATCCGAATCGACCGGGTGACATCGGGGACCTGTGGTTGACGACGGCGCGTGGGGGCGCGGTACGGCGCGGTAGGTCTACCGGATCGGGTGACGGACGAATCGGGCACCGTTGACACGTCTGCGAGTTGGGAGCACGAGGGCTCCCAGAGGGCTCCCACTTGCTCCCAGCCCGGACATGGTTAAGGCCGCTTCCGCTACCCGCGGAAACGGCCTCCGACCTGCGATGATGCTGGTCGGGACGACAGGATTTGAACCTGCGACCCCTTGACCCCCAGCCAGGGGCCACTCTCCGTATCCATCCGTACCGCACCGTAGCGCTCGGTTCGGCACCCGACCGCGCTCTTGCGCGCTACGAGAACGCGACAATCAGCTACTCCCCGATCGCGACAGATAGCCCATGCGACGGCGTGCGGAGCCGACCGGAGTCACCCACGGCTGCCGCACCCCCACGGTATGGTGCGACGAGCAAACCACGTACCGGAGGTCATCGTGAGCGCGCAGCCAGACGGCCCGTATGGACCCCTTATCCCTATGCCTGACCTCACGCCTGACGCACTGCGCGCGGCTGTCGCCCGGATCGCTCCCAGCAGAATCCCTGCGCTCACTCAGCACCTGTTCGAGGCGACCACAAACGCACAGCAGACACAGAGCCTCGCGCCCCTGCGGGCTTTCGTCCACTCATGGGCCGTGTTCGTCGCCATCGAGCGGCATCCGGAACGCGCCGCCCGCCTCCGCGAACTCGAACGGATTGTCGATATGGCCGAACGGGACCCGACGGCGGCCATCCACGAAATTCAGCAGATCCGCAAGGCCGCGGAGGCCGAGGCGGGGCTGTGACCGACTGGACCTGGGAGTACAACCCAAGCGAGGAGTACGTCGCCGACGGACTTGCGCCAGGCGTCGTGGCAGAGGTCGAACGGCTGGCGACCGAACTCGCCGCGCTGGGTGTCGACGCGGCGAAGGTTGGTCGACCCTTCGACCGAGAAGGCGGACTCCGGGAATGTCGGCGGCCAGTTGGAATTCCCCAGCGGCGGCCACTTGGTGGGGAGTTATCTGGCCGCCGATATCACTCTGCGTGTTAATTCGTGGCACACAACGGCTGGCGGATGAGGGTGCAGAGGTCTGCCAGTGGGATGCGGGATGCCTCGTCACAGTGATCGGTTCCGGCGGTGGCCAGGCCTCGCGGTCGGTGGAACCCGGGCGGTGTGTTGTTGCACCTGCCGTAGCGGCATGTGGTGTCGTCGAGGCACCACAGCACGAAAGGCTCCGTCTGCGATGTACCCCTCCGTACCGCCCCGCCAGGTCAAGATCGGCGCTGCTGCCGCCTTCGCCGGGACCACCCCACGCGCTATCCGCCACTACCACCAGATCGGTCTGCTGCCGGAACCCGAGCGCGGTGGAGACGGCCGCCGCCGCTACGGCTACGACGACATGATCCGCCTGTTGTGGATCCGCAGGATGGCGGAGGTCGGTATCAGTCTGGACGACATGCGAGCTGCCTTCGACGAATCCGGGGACATCGAGGAGACCCTGGGCCGGCTGGAGGAATCCCTGGCTGTCCAGGAGGCCGACATCAAACGTCAGCGCGCGGCCGTCGGGCGCCTGCGGGCTGTGGGCAGCCCGCAGGGCCTGCTCTCCGAGCTGGTGACGGATCGGCTCAGCCACCTGCCCCCTGGCGCATTGCGCGCCTCCGACATGGAGGCCCTGCTGGTCACGGAACGGATCTTCGGTCCGCTCGGCTCCGCCATACAGGCCAGCGTGTACATCGTGCTGGCCACCCATCCCGCCCTACGGGCCGAGGAGGACCGTCTCGACGAGGCTGAGGCCGCCCTCGACGACGGCGTCGACCCCGATGACCCGCGCGTCGAGGAAATCGCCGTACAGCGATACACCCACCACATGGCCCTCTTACAGGCCATCTCGGCAGCCGGGCTTGACACGGCCGATGACGAGCTCTTCGAGACCTACGACGCCGACCTGGCAGAGCAGGAGGACACGCAGATGGGCGCCTTGGAGGCGATCACCAAGATGCCCTACGACTTCTCTCCTGCCCGGATCCGCTGCATGGAGCGCGTGGCACAACTCGTCGGCCAAGACGCCTGCGCAGACAGTTGATCGCCTGTGCCCGGTACCGACCTGGCCGGCATCCCATCGCGTCCACCTGTACGTGACCGGCCACATCAGGAACCGGTCAATCCGAAACCGAGAGTGACATCTCAACTGGCCGTACGTGGGGATCCCGGACTGGCCGCTGACAGGGAATTCGACATTCTCGGCGGACGCGGCTTCATCAGCTTCCTCTCAGTACCACGCCACCACTGCATCTATATCTGCAACATCACCTGGTACGGATGAGCATCCCGTCGTCCGGGCCCTGCCACCCGTCTTACGTCGCCATCGGCTGGTCACCCCGGGCACACTGCTGACTTGGCACCGCCGTCTGGTGCGCTGGAAATGGCGCCAAACACCGCGCGGGCCTGGCCGACCACCGCTGTCAGAAGAGACAGTCGCGCTCATCCAGCGCCTGGCGCGGGAGAACTCGACCTGGGGATACGTCAGGATTCAAGGTGAACTGCGACGGCTTGGCCATCGGGTCGCCGCCGCAACCATCCTGTGCCGCTCGAAAAGTCATCGCTGCATGTCATGCTGCATATCTGTACTCATTGATGAGGCCGCCGAGGGTCCGGGTGCGCTCGACTCTGTGGGTGTGGAGGTCATGCGCCGCGGCGGGTTGTTTGTGAGCGTCGAGTGGTCGCTGGTTGCGGGCCTGGTGGGGTCGGTGTTCGTTGTAGTGCCGCTCGTAGGCCGCGAGGACGCGGCGGGCATGGGCGTCGTCCATGATGAGAACGTGGTCGAGGGCCTCGCGTCGGATGCTGCCGATGATGCGTTCGCAGTGCGCGTGCATGCGGGGAGCCTGTGGCGCACTGTTGAGGATCTCCATCTCCTCGGACTGGAAGACAGCGTCGAAGGCCTCGCCGTACTTGCCATCGCGGTCGCGTAACAAGAAGCGCAGGGACTCGATGCGTATGCCCAGGTCGGAGGTGAGATTCCGCGCCTGCTGCACCGCCCAGTCCCGGGTCGGGTGGGCGGTGACCCCGGTGATGCGCAGTCGCCGGGTGCCGTGCTCGAGGAACACCGGCGCATGGTGGGTGCCGGTAAATCATCCACGCAGGTGGGAGCTTGTTCAGAGATCTTCGACTTTGGCCGACGCTCACCCCGGCGTCTTCACCTGCGCAAGGCCCCGACGGCATCATGATCTGTCGTCCTGCTGCGCCTGGCCTACCTCGGCGACCAACACCCTGGCGTTCCTACGTCTCCTGCCTATGAGCGACAGAGACAAGGACATCGAGATCCTCGTGCTCCGGCACCAGCTGCTGGTCCTGCAGCGTCAGGTCGGCAAGCCTGCCTTCACCGATAGCGATCGCGTTGTCCTCGCCTGCCTGCTCCACCACCTCCCCAAAGACGGACTACGGCACCTTCTGCTGCTGGTCCGCCCCGAGACCATCTTGCACTAGCATCGCGAGCTGCTACGGCGGCGCCATGCCGCGACCTGCGTACCCAGGCGACGTGGGCGCCCACGTTGCGCTTGCCGAGAATGTCATCCGCCCTGGTCGGAAGCCTGCACCTGGACTGGCGGTCGTCGGCCTCGTCGCTCGAGTAGGCGCTCTCGCGTAGCCGGTAGTCGACGCGTCATGATGATCGACCGTGCTGCTGCGACTGGCCTACCTGGGAGTGACCAACGCGTTCGCGTTGCTGCGTCTGCTGCCGATGAGCGACCGGGACAAGGATGCGGAGATCCTGGCCCTCCGCCATCAGATCACAGTGCTCGAACGCCAACTCGGTGGTGCCCGCGTACGGTTCACTCCGGGCGATCGGGCGTTCCTGGCGGCGCTGCTGCACCGGCTGCCGTTGCCGGTTCTGCGGCGTGTGCGGCTGCTCATGCTGGCTACGACGACGTCATTTGGGACCACCGAGGCGCCTCGAAGTGGCCCCGATCTGTGAAGATCGCCTCCCGGAAAGGTGGCCGGGAATGCTCTACCTGGCCCTTCTGGCTCGTCACTCGCGGGCAGACGCGGGCCGATGGTGGAGGCGAGCGCCGTGGTCAGCCGCTGGGACAGAGCCACAGGTCCATCGAGTGGTGGATCTTGGACCTTCTCTGCACTTCACTCGCATGGAACGCTCTGATCAGTTGTACGAGTTTTCTCGCGTCTCAGAGAGCGTGGTCGCGTCTATCCTGGTGCGGAGCAATCCTGCGGGCGCCATGGGGGGGCTGGAATGCGCGATCTCGCGATCTACTACCCGTACATTCACGTCCAGGACGACACGTGGCTAAAGGCGGCAGCCTTGTACTGGCCGAACATCGGCCGGATCGTTCCGGAGGACTATCCCATTCAGGAGAGCCGCACGGCCGAGGTCCTGAACGGCGAGCTCGGCCTGATGGTCAACGTCTCCCCGGAGTGGTACAGCCACGAGACCGGGCTGGACTTCCTCAATTTCGTAGAGAGTCGTCTCCACGACCTACGTGAACGGCTTCCTGCTGTTCCTTCGCGGACGGTCCGCGACGCTCCGTTCCACCGAGTGCCGGGGACACCCGACCGGCACCTCGTGGAATGGGTCGATCTCGACAACAAGGGCATGTACCTGGCCGAGGACATACTCCTCGCGGCGGGGCTCGCGGTGATGGCCGACGACGACCACGGCCGACGATGGCTTGGCATGCATCCGCGCCTCGCGGCGGTGTTCCTCACCGCGCTCGCGTCGCGTGTCGCGGATGCAAACCAAGCCAAGCTTGTCACGGACCAGCCGGACAATCTCGGCGACGTGGAGGGCTGGACCACCGAGGCGATCGCGGGAGAACTGCTCGACCCCGTGTGGGTCGCGCCGAGGCGGCACTCGGCCGACGGGGTCGCCGCGATGTATGCGGTTCTCGCCATCCAGACCGTAGTGCCAGCGTCCCTGGAGAACGTTCCGGTCAAGAAGATCGTGGCCGCACGGAAGACGCTCCATGCCGAGTTCGATGCGTTCCGGGCTCATCTGGATTCGCTGACCGACGAGTTCACTAGGCTGGCCGAGACGGATGACCCTGGGATCCTTGCCGCTCGCCTGGAAGCACTCGCCGATCGCCACGTGAGGCTGCCCTTGGCAGAGCTCAGACGTGGACTGCGCAGTGTCGGGCTTCAGCCGGCCCAGGCGACGATGGGGATCAAGTCGCTCAAGTTGCCCGTACTGCCCGCTGCAGCAGCTGCCACCTTGGCGATCCCTGACACCGCGGCGCAGGCCGGACTTCTGGGCGCACTGATCCTCTCGTCAGCAGTACAGGCTCATACTTCTGCCCGACAACTACGCAGTAGCGCCGCCGGCTACCTCCTCGGTCTACACCGGCACGTGCATCCGCACAGCACCGTGGACCGTGTCCTGCTCCGCAACCGTTATCCGAGGCTGCCCTGACCTGCTGGCTTCCCAACGATCCGACAGCAACGGAATGCCGGGCCAGCCACGCGGAGGGCGTCCTCTGCTTCACCTGCTTGCGGTTTCAGCGGCCGGTTGTCATCGAGTGGGAGTTTTCACAGGCACGAGACGACAGGCTCAACAACATCACCAGACGCGTTGAGAGACAGCGTGTCCGGCGTGCTTGGTTTCCAGCTCGACACCGGAGTCGATGCGGGGGACGGTCGCTCGCCTGGGTGCGGCGTGCTTTTCCGGCTGCAGAGAGGCGCTTCCGGCGGGCCCCAGTTCATGGGCCTCTTTCGCGACGCTCTGGATGGACCCGCGAGTGACGAGCCAGAAGGGCCAGGTGGAGCATTCCCGGCCGCCTTTCCGGGAGGCGATCTTCACAGATCGGGGCCACTTCGAGGCGCCTCGGTGGTCCCAAATGACGTCGCCGTAGCCACTCATGCATCCTGAGTGGGCGGTTCGTAAGGCTATGTCCGTTTCCGGCTGGGGGTGGGCGCAAGGTCGCTGGTGGAGGTTCCGTCGGCTATTGCTTCCGGGTGAAGTT
>NZ_JBIRSJ010000042.1:0-19092 GCF_044334165.1 Streptomyces sp. NPDC020845
TGAGGTCAGGCATGGGGATAAGGGGTCCATACGGGCCGTCTGGCTGCGCGCTCACGATGACCTCCGGTACGTGGTTTGCTCGTCGCACCATACCGCGGGGGCGCGGCAGCCGTGGGTGACTCCGGTCTGCTCCGCACGCCGTCGCATGGTGTGCCGTTCGGAATCTCGTCGCTGCTGGTCAGGTGGCGTATCTGTACTCGTTGATTACGCCGCCGAGTATTCGGGTGTGCCGGAGCCGGTGAGTAGTCGGAGCGCTCATGGGCTTCGGGTGTTCGTGGGCGAGGGGAGGGAGCTGTGCCCGGGCTTGGTGTGGGCGATGACGGTTGTAGTGCTGGGCGTAGGCGTCGAGGATCTGTCGGGCATGGGTTTCGTTCCATATGAGCAGGTGGTCGAGGACCTCGCGCCGCAGGGTTCCGATGACCCGTTCGCAGTGTGCGTTCATCCGGGGCGTTCGAGGCGCTGTCGGTACGACCTCGATGTCATCGGCCGCGAAGACTGCGTCGAAGGACTCGGTGTACTTCGCGTCCCGGTCGCGAATCAGGAAGCGCAGCGACTCCACCCGCACACCCAGCTCGATGGCGAGGTTTCTCGCCTGTTGCACCGCCCAGGGCCCGGTGGGATGGGCTGTCACGCCGGCGATGTGCAGTCGGCGTGTGTCGTGCTCAAGGAACACCAGCGCGTACACGCGGCGCAGGTCGATCAGGTCGACGTATAGGAAGTCGCAGGCGATGATGGACTCGGCTTGCGCGGTCAGGAACTCGCGCCACGTCGGGCCTCCCCGGCGTGGGGCTGGATCGATGCCCGCCGCTGTGAGGATCTCCCAGACCGTCGTCGAGCCGACCGGGTGTCCGAGCCGGATGAGTTCGCCCTGGATCCGTCGGCAGCCCCACCGCGGATTCTCCTTGGCCAGCCGTAGCACCAGCGCCTTCACCACACGGGCGGTCGGCGGTCTCCCGGGCCTGGCCCGGCGCTTGCTGTGGTCCCATTTCCGAGCGATCAGCCTGCGGTGCCATGCGAGCAGCGTCGCGGGCGTCACCGGGAACGCGTTCGCTCACCGGTACCGGGGGATCAGCGACGACAGCGCCGCGAACCACAGCCGATCCGCCGGCTCGTACCGCACAGGCCTCGTGAGCTGTCTGCGCAGCACCGCGTTCTCGTGTCGCAGCACAAGCAGTTCCGCATCCTTGGCCGCGTCCCGACGCAACAGCAACGCTGGGAACGCGAGCAGCTTCCGAGCCACCTGGTACACCTGAGAGACGATCACCCGGACAGGGTTCCAGCAGACCGTGATGGAACGCCAGACCCGCTCCGATCAGCAGCGATGAGTTTCCGAACGGCACAGGATCGAGGTCGTCCTCACCGGCATCCAGATGCCGAGAATGAACTCGATCATGGAAAGGTTGGTGCAGACCTGCAGACACGAACTCCTGGACCGAACCTTGATCTGGAACCAGCGCCACCTCCTCCGCGCCCTACGAGAGTTCGAGCAGTTCTACAACTTCCACCGACCGCACCAGGGCATCGCGAACGCCCGACCGCTACGCCCACTGCCCACACCAATCGACGATCCCGACAAGCTAAACGACCTTGACATACGACGCCACGACCGCTTTGGCGGCATCCTCCACGAATACAGACATGCCCTGTGACCTGCACGGACAAGATATTCGGCAAGCGCAAGGTAGCGGCGCAGCGACTCCTGTGTCCGCGCCATCTCCAGCGCGGCGTTCCTTCGCGGGGAATACGCTGGTCACGGCCGGGGGGGGCAACTGTGCGTGATGGTGCTGTCCAACGCCTTTGACATGACCGCCCGTTCACTGCGCCCGTTGCTGATGATCGACGAGTTGCCGTATCCGCCGCAGCGTTCCTCCGAGTTCCCGGCCTGCTCCAGCGGCAGGTGTGGGGAAGTTGGCCCGGTGCCGAGCTTGAGCGGGCAGGGCACTGTCACCGTGATCGTCATCGGGCTCCGGGACACCGTCCAAGAGCCAGCGGAAACGGCCTGACGCCGCCCGAACCCCCCTGAGACTCTGGAGACCGGCCAAATTCGCGCCAGCCATAATGGGGCGACGTTTCCCGGATGAGACAGGAGCGTCGGGTGGACATACCCGAGAACTTGACGCGCCGTTGGGCGAAGCATGGGCGCGAGAAGGGGTGGAGCGAACGGACCGCGTTCCATGCCGACGGCCGGGCGTGGACCTTCGCGGAGGTGTTCGACGGGGCGGCGAGGGTGGCGGCCGGATACCGGTCGCACGGTCTGCGCACCGGTGACCGGGTGCTGCTCGCCTTGCCCGACAGTGTGGAGATGGTGTGGTGTCTGCTCGGCGCGTGGCAGGCGGGTCTCGTCGCGGTGCCGGTGAACGTCCAGATGAGCCGGGAGGATCTGACGCGCGACGTGGTCACGGCTGAACCGGCGCTTGTCGTGGTCGACCCGGAGACCGCCGGGTGGCTCGGGGACAGCGGGCTGGCTCCCACCAGCGAGGTCGGTCCGCTCGTGGCGGCAGAGCCGGAGGAGGTGTTCGCCACGGGCGGGGACGCCGCCGCGCTGGCCGTGTTCACCTCCGGCACCACCGGGGCGCCGAAGTTGTGCTTCTTCCGCCATCGCGACCTCGGCGCCCCACGCGCGCCTGGCCTGGTGAGCGGACCCGACACCGTCGGGCTCTCGGTGTCGCGCATGTACTTCGTGGGCGGGCTGAGCGCGTCGGTGTTCACCACCCTCGAAACCGGGCAGGTGGCCGTGCTGTCGCGGCCCCGCGCGACCCCGGCCGCCGCGGTCGAGCTCATGCGCCGCCACAACGTCACCGTCCTGTTCGCGCAGCCGAGCTTCCTGGCGCGGCTGCTGCTCGAACCCGGCCATGCCGAGGTACTGGGCAACGTCCGTCAGGCCTTCTGCGCCGGGGAAGTGCTCACCGCGCGACTGCGCGAGCAGCTGGTCCCGATCATGGGCCCCCGGCTGCTCAATACCTACGGCACGACGGAAGCCGGTGGCGTCGCCGTCGGCCCGCCCGCGGTCTACGACGTGCCGTCGGCGGTCGGTCCGCCCCTGCCCGGCAGGCCGGTGCGTGTCGTCGACGCCGACGGACAGGAGCTGCCCACGGGCGGCAGGGGCGAGCTGCACATCCGCGTCCCCGTCGCCACCCGCGGCGTCGCCCGCGGCAGCCTCGGACCCGACATCCTGACCGACGTGTGGTGGCCGACCGGCGACCTCGCCTCCATCGACGAGAACAGTGTCGTGCACGCGCACGGCCGGCTCGACGACGTCGAGGTGATCGGCGGACAGAACGTGGTGCCGAGCGAGGTCGAACGCCTGCTGGAGAGCCACCCGCGGGTGCTGGAGGCGGCGGTCAGCTCCGTGCGGCGCCCGGCCGGGGACACGAGCCTGCGCGCCTACGTCGTCGTCGCCGCGGCACCCGGCTCGCCCGACGAAGGGCCGGTGCGGGGTGACGACGCGCTCGCCGCCGAGTTGGTCGAGCTCGCCCGATCCACCCTGTCCTGGTACAAGGTTCCGCAGGACGTCGTATGGCTGGACACACTGCCCCGCAACGGCAACGGCAAAGTGCTGCGCAGGGTACTCCGCGCACAGGGCGACGAGTTCGTCCAGCCCCATCGTCACTATCCGGCGTCGAATGTGCCTCGAACGTGAACACTCGGTTCGGCAAACACCGTTAGGACAAGGCGGAGTTTACGCAACGGCTTACTGCGCCGCCAACGAATCGATGGCCCATAAGGAAATCACCAGTGTCCGAGATCACGGGGAAGCCGTGTTCAGCCGAGGTGGGCTTTCTGCGAGAGTCACGAAGATAATCCTCGCACGGTCAGGTGATGGATATTTCCGCTCAACCCTCGCAGCAGAGCACGCGATACCGGTTTGTCGTGCCGAGCGTCGCGGCGTCGGTCGTGCCGCGTGCGCCGAAGGCCGTCCTCCCCTATCTGCAACTGGCGCGTATGCACGCGCCCATAGGCAGTTGGCTGTATCTCCTCCCCGGCCTGTGGGGGATCGCGCTCGCCTCGGCGGGGCTGCCCGACTGGCGCCAGGTGCTGCTGTTCACGGTCGGTGGGGTGCTGGTGCGAGGCTTCGGCTGCGTCGTCAACGACCTTGCCGACCGTAAGTTCGACGCCCGGGTGGCACGTACCGTCGCGAGGCCGCTCGTGGCCGGTACGGTCACGGTCACGGGAGCGCTTGTCTTCGCTGTGGTGCAGGCGGTGGCGGGGCTGCTCGTGCTGGCTGTGGCCAGCGTTCCGGCGGCGGTGTTCGTGGCCGCCTCCTATCCGCTGGTGGTCGCGTACCCGTTCATGAAGCGGATCACCTACTGGCCGCAGGCCTGGCTGGGGATGGTGTTCGGCTGCTACATCCTCGCGGGTTGGCTCGCGGTGGCCGGGAGGATCGAGACTCCCGCGCTCCTGCTCTTCGTCGCCGGTGTCTTCTGGACGCTGGGGTACGACACGATCTACGCCCACCAGGACAAGGCGGACGACGTGCAGGTGGGGGTGAAGTCCCTCGCGCTGCGCCTCGGCAGGGCGACCCGGCCTTGGGTCGCCGGGTTTTACGGGGCGACCGTGGTCGGGATCGTGGCCGCCGGAGCCGTCGCCGGTCTGCACTGGACGTTCTACGTGCTGTTTCTGCCGGGCGTGGCGCACCTGCTCTGGCAGGTGGTGACGGTGGACATCGACAACCCTGCCGACTGCCGGGAAAAGTTCATGGCGAACCGTTTCTTCGGGTGGCTCGTGCTCGTCGCCATCGTTGCGGGGGGAGTCTTTTGAGGCGCGGCCACGCGGTCGCACCGGAGTGACGGCGGAGGAAACACATGTATGCAGGCCCCTGGTCCGTGCGCACGGAGTCGCGCAGCCTGGCCCAGTTCGCGGCGCTCCTGCGGGAGCCGGCGAGCCTGGCCACCGAGGTGCTGGAGGAGTGGTGCGGTGCTCCGGTCACCGCGGAGATCCGCCACCGCGCGGATGGCCAATTACCCGTCCCGCCGGACGAGCGGACATTCGGCGGGGGTTCGGCGCAGGCGGAGGGAGACCCCTTCTTGCCGCCGGAGCGGGTGGCCGAACTGATGCGGCTCTCGACGGGTGCCCGTGTGCAGTTCCGCACCGTTCACCTGCGCGCCGGGACCGAAAAGGTCGTCACCGCGAGCGCCGTCGTGGCGCTCGACCGCATAAGCCCCGAGGAACGCGCCGTGCTCAGCACCACCAACGCACCGCTGGGGCCCGTGCTGGCCGCGGGCGGTGGAGTGCGGCGCGTGATGGTCACGTCCGAACCGACCCGCCTCGAACCCGCCGTGCGACCGCCCTGCGACGCCGACGCTCCCGTGCTGACCGTCACCGCACTGCTGTGCCGTGGAACCGTGCCCGTCAGTCTCGTGCGGGAGGCTTTCCTGCCAAGTCTCCTCGATCGAGACGCCGTCCACGACGCATGAGGGATCCCATGCCGAACTCTCCCGCCGCGGTCTTCGAGCGGCTCACCACCACCGTCCCGCCGGTCCGCACCGAGGTTCGTCTCGGCACCGCCTGCGTGCTCGGCGGCGGCGTCGCCGGCCTGGTCGCGGCCCGCGTGCTCGCGGACCACGCCAACCGTGTCGTGATCATCGAGCCCGACCAGCCGGAAGCCGCGCTCAGCGGCGCGGCTCGTCCCGGCGTCCCGCAGGGCTCCCAGGTGCACCTCCTGCTGCCCGGCGGACGCGCGCAGCTCGAACGCTTCTTCCCCGGTGTCGTGGCACAGGCCCTCGCCGGGGGTGCTGTCTCGTGCGGTCCGGAGCGCACCGCCACCTACCTCGACGACGTCGAGCAGATCGCCACGCCCAACGCGCGGTTCGTGGGGAGCAGTCGCCCCTTCCTGGAGTCGCTGATCCGTCGGCGCACGCTCGCACTGCCCAACGTCGAGTTGGTGAGTGGACGCGTCATTGGGCTGCGGTACGCGCGCGGCGTCGTCGAGTCGGTGCGCTACGCGGTCGGCGGCGACCACGTCGTCGTCCCAGCCGACTTCGTCGTCGACGCCTCCGGCCGCGGCAGCAGGCTGAGTGACTGGCTGGAGCAGGGCGGCTGGCCCCGACCGGAGACGCAACGGCTCCAGGCCGACATCCGCTACCTGTCTGCCCGCTTCACGCGCTCGGCCGACTGGGACGGCCCCCTCAGCGGCATCTCCCGCTACAGCCCGCACTTCCCGAAGGACATCGCCGGAGCGGCGGTCAACCCGATCGAGAACCAGCAGTGGGTGGTGATGCTCGCCCACTTCGGCAACGGCGCCGAGGGCCGCACGGCCGACGAGTTCGTCGCCCGGTGCCGTGAGCTGCCACCGATCTTCCAGGAAGCCGTCAAGGGCGAAATCGTCGGCGAGGTCGTCCCGTACCGCCACCCCGACAGCAGGTGGCGCCACTTCGAGGCGCTCGACCGCTTCCCCGCCCGCCTGGCGGTCCTCGGCGACGCCGTCGCCTCGTTCAACCCCCTGTACGGGCAAGGTATGTCCTCGGCCGCGCTCCACGCCTCCTGCCTGTCGGAGTACCTGCGCTCCGGCCCCGACCTGGACGCCCCGGCCCGGCACTTCCTCGAGCTGGAAAAGGTCGTCGTCGAAGCCGCGTGGCAGACGTCCACGGCCGGCGACGCCATCCGGCTGGGCCTGGCAACGCCACCGGCCACCGATCAGGGGCGGCGGCAGGCGTGGGCCCTGCGACAGGTGCGGGAGGCAGCGGGCCGGGACGAGCAGGTCGGCACGGCCCTGCGGGCGGTGGGGTTCATGACCGCCCATCCGGCGTCGCTGATGGCACCGGAGTTGGTGCTTCGCGCGGCGCGGGTCAACGGTGTGCCGGAGGAGCGGATCCGGCAGGAGTACACGATGACGGAGACGACGTGACGGGCCAGATGACGCACACAGCACTCGACCGCTACATGGAGCTCGCCGACCGCGCCGTGCGGGACCCCTCGGCGCTGGCGGAGCTCCCCACGATCTTCGCGCCGGACGCCACCGTGAGGCTGCGCGACGAGCCGGTGACCGGCATGCCCGCCATCATGGAGTTCTACCGGGTGTTCGTGGCGGCGGTGGCCGAGAGCAAGCACTACTGGACAACCACGATTCTCGAGGACGGCACGATCGAGTCGCACTGGGTCGTCGCGGCGCGCCGGGCCGACGGCAGCCTGATGACCGCGGCCGGGGTCGAGCACGCGACCGTCGACACCGATGGGTTGATCACGAACCTGCGCAACCGGTACACCCGTCCGCCGGGCTGACCAGACGCGGCGTACGGGCCCTCGCCGATGCGCCGGTAGCTTGTGGGGCTCGGATATTCATCGCTGCTGGTCAAAACGCCACGGCCTCCGCTTAGCACTGCGATCCTGGTTGGATGGTCGTGTCGCTTCTCTACCGGATGACTCGACGTCTTCTCTCCGTCCCAGCAGTGCCCCTTCAGCGGGACACCTCGAAGGAGGCTGAGCTTCTCGTCCTGCGGCACGAAACGCCGTGCTACGACGCCAGTTGCAGGGGTGGGTACGGTACGAGCCGACGGACCGTCTCTGGTTCGCAGCCCTGTCCTCGCTGATCCCCCGCCGCTGCTGGGCCAAGGTCTTCCCGGTCACACCGAGCACGCTGCTGGCCTGGCACCGCAGACTCGTCGCCCGCAGATGGGACTACTCCCGACGACGCCGCAGTCCCGGACGGCCGCCCACGCAAGCTGCCATCAAGAACCTCGTGCTGCGCCTCGCCCGCGAGAACAGCCGATGGGGCCATCGCCGGATTCAAGGTGAACTGGCCCGGCTCGGACACCCGATCGCCGCCTCCACCGTCTGGCAGATCCTCCACACCGCAGGAATCGACCCCGCACCACGCCGCACCGGCCCAACCTGGCGCGAGTTCCTCTCCGCACAGGCCACCAGTCTGATCGCCTGCGACTTCCTCCACATCGACACCATCAGCCCGCAACTCATCCGGCACCAACCGCTCCACCAGATCTGTCATGCACGGCCCAACGAGCGATCGCGGGGCCTGAAACGCTCCGGCATGACGGATGGTTACGGCATACCGCTCGGCCGAGTCCTCGCCGGAGAGAACCGCCACGACTCCCCGCTGCTCGCCCCGACCCTGGACCTGCTGGACGGCCTCGGGCCGCTGCCCGACGACATCACCGTGCACCTCGACTCCGGCTACGACTCGGACAAGACCCGCGCCGAACTCACCGCCCGCAATCTGCACGGCCGCATCGCGCACAAGGGCGAGAAGGCGCCGATCCAGGCGAGCCGGCGATGGCATGTCGAGCGCACGCACGCCTGGCAAAACGCCTTCCACCGCATCGCCCGCTGCTACGAGCGCCGCGCAACCGTCGTCAACGCCTTCTTCGACCTCGCGGACACGATCATCACCGTCCGCAGCCTGATCCGCCGAGCCTGGACCACCCACCGCTGGGACGACCGCCCCAAGCGACGCCCATGACTGATCACCAGGGCACGGGCGTTGCGTCCCAGGAGAAGAAGCCACCGGTGGGGCCGTCGTCCGGCAGCAGGGCCAGACGCAGGGCACCGTGGGCGGCCTCGGCTGGGTCGCCGCCGACAGCGGCGGCCCCGGGGGTGAGATCAGTGGCCCGCGCGCCGGGGGCGAGCGCGTTCACCTTGAAGCCCTCCTCGGCCAGCGTCTGGGCGTAAAGGACGGTGAGGGCGTTGAGGGCGGCCTTGGAGGACCGGTAGGCGGCGGCGCGACCGCTTCCCGGGGTGAACTGGGGGTTGGGGTTCGTGCTCCAGGCCAGCGATGCCGTGCCGCTGGAGACGTTGACGATGCGCGGGTGCGGGGACCGGCGCAGGGCGGGCAGGAAAGCGTTGGTCACCGCCACCACCCCGAACACGTTGGTCTCATAGGTGCGCCGGAACTCCTCGACGCCGGCTTCAGCCGGCGGGGCGAGTGAGAGTGCGACCCCGGCGTTGTTGACCAGCACGTCCAGGCGGTCCACCTGGGTCGCGGCCTTTGCGATGCCGTCGGGATCTGTCACGTCGAGGACCAGCGGGCGGGCGCCGGCGCCGATCTCCTCGACGGCCCGCTGCCCGCGACCGGCGTCACGGGCGCCCACGTACACGGTGAAGCCCTCGGCGACGAGCAGCCGGGCGATGTGCTTGCCGATGCCCTTGTTGGCACCGGTGACCAGAGCTGTGCGATCGTTCATGGCAACTACGGTTCCCTGGTCGTGGGCGCCCTGCCAGGGACAGCCTGTACCAGGCAGCGGAGGAGGCGGCATGGCGCGGCAGGAGCTGGCCCACTACCTGCGGGACCGCCGGGCGGGCCTGCGTCCGCACGAAGTCGGCCTGACGGAGACGGGCACCGCTCGCCGTACACCGGGCCTGCGCCGCGAAGAGGTGGCCGAACTCGCCCACATGTCGGTCGACTACTACACACGGCTGGAGCAGGCCCGGGGACCGCGGCCATCGGCCCGGATCCTGGACGCGCTGGCCCAAGCACTGCGGCTCACCCCGGCCGAGCGCAGCCACCTGTTCCGCCTGGCGGGATCGAGCGCGCCGCCCGCCACCGCCGCCGTGCGGCGGGTACGCCCGCACGTGGCCCGGATGCTGGAGCGGCTGCCGCAGACCGCTGCCATCGTCACCGACGCGGCCTACGGCGTCATCGCCTGGAACCCCCTGGCCCAGGCACTGCTCGGCGACGACCTCGCAGACGGCACCACGAACCTGGCCCGGCGCCGCTTCCTGGGCCAGGGCCGGATGCACGAGAGCTCCAGCGCCGAGGAGTTCGGGCACATCGTGGTGGCTCGGCTGCGCCGGGCCGCCGACCGCTACCCGCACGACCCGCAGCTGACCGCCCTGCTGGCCGAACTGCACGCCGAAAGCGAGGAGTTCCGGCAGTTCTGGGCAACGCGTCCCATCCACGCCCCCGGCCACCGCACCAAGACCCTCCACCATCCCCAGACCGGCACACTGCGGTTGAACTGCGATGTCCTGCTCGTACCCGAGGACGACCAAGAAGTCGTCCTGATCACGGCCGACCCCGGATCACCTACCGCACGAACCCTGCACAGGCTGGCCAGGCAGACGGCCTGAAACAGAGGACTGGCGCGGCTCTCTCCAGCGGTCACAGAGCGTGGCAGCTACGTAATCACCGGGACCTGTGCCCGCCTTGTCGCCAGGAACTCCCCACGCCGCCTATCTGCGCGAGCTCTAAGCCTGCGATTTCAGGCGCATCACACAAGCGGAGTCTCGACTGGGAACCGCACCCGAGTCGGTCCCAGGCTTGGTGGTCAGGTTTCTGAGAGACTGGGGACATCCACGGATTCGGCTGGAGGGGGCAGATGACGAGCGTGGTGCTGGTTCATGGCACGGGTGTTCGCGAGGCCGACTACGGTGTGCTGTGCGGCAAAGTCTCCGCGCATCTGGAAAGGCTGTGCCGCGGTCTGACTTTGGTCCACTGCTTCTGGGGAACTGAACACGGCGCACGCCTGCCCAGCGCCTCCTTACCGGGCCAACCGGCCGTGCGCAGTGCGGCCGATGCTGCGGTGCAGGACGACGAGGATGCGGTGCTGGCTTCGTGGGCTCTGCTGGACGCTGATCCGCTGACAGAACTTCGCATGCTCGCTGAGCGCGAACGGCACAGCCCCGCCTCGTACGTGCCCTCGCAGGATGAGACGGCTACCGAGCAACTCTGCCAGCGATTGCATGCCCTCCCCGAGGATCCGGCCCTGGCCCAGGTGTTGGTCACACATGGCATCACCCCCGAGGACATCGACGGTGCCGCGGACGAGGTAGTCCGGGCGCTGACGACGCTCCTGCCGGACACGGAGATGGACGACTCGGTTCTTCGGCAGACGGTGGCGCGCGCCGTCGTCGCGAGTGTGCTGATTTTCGCGGAGGAACGCCAGGGCTCCACCGGGATCAGCGCTGATGGCGAGTCCGTCAACAATCTGGTCGAAGCGACCCTGGCCGCCCTGGGTGAGCCTGGAGCGGCGCTGGGAGTGGTCTCAGACGGAGCGCGGTTGCTTGGGCTGCCCCTGTGGCGCAGCGCCGAGTGGCTCACCTCGTGGCGTGTGCGTCGCAACCGGCCGAAGATCAGTGATTCCGCGGCCCCGCCCATCGGGGACATACTGAGATACCAGGCGCGCGGTGAGGGTCTGCGGTCGTGTATCGCGGCCGCGGTGGCCTCCGCGGAGCCGCCGGTGGTTGTTCTGGCACACAGCCTCGGGGGCGTCGCCTGTGTCGACTTGTTCAATCGAGAGGATCATTACGACACGGTGGCCGCTTTGGTCACCGTAGGCTCTCAAGCTTCCTACCTCTACGAGATGGACGCGCTGTCGTCACTGCCCTTTGGCAAGCCGCTGCCGGAGCACTTCCCCCGCCGATGGCTGAACGCCTACGACCCCCGCGACCCGCTGGCCTACCTCGCCGCACCGGTATTCGGGGGCGAAAAGGTGACTGATCGGCGCTTCAACACACGTCGGCCGCTGTTGCGGGCACACAGCGCCTACTGGGACCACAAACCCTTCTACGCGTGGCTTGACGAGGAGCTCTTCCGGTGACGTGGTCGCCCCGTGCGGGCAATGCCGGGAACACCGCAGTCCATCCGACTCGTACACATGCGATCGTCGTGGCCGTCGAGAAATACGAGGACCCGAAGTGGAATGTCTCCGGTCCCCATAGCGACGCCCGCGCGTTCATCTCCTGGCTGGTCAACACCTGCCAGGTACCCGAGAAGAACATCACCCTGCTCGCCTCGACGCTGTCGCCCCATGACCACCAGGACGGTGGCGGTCGAGCGGCTCTCCCCGGCGGCATAAGCATCCTCCCCGCAGACTCCACCACCGTCAGCCGGCTCCTCCAGGAGGAGCTGACCACTCTTGAAGCGGACCTCCTGTGGGTGTTCTGGTCGGGCCATGGCCTGATCGACACCAATGGCGAACACGTCCTGTTGCTCGCCGACTCCACACCGCTGACCAAACGCGGAGTGGGCGTGGACAGCCTGCAACGCGCCCTGCAGTCCCAGAGAGTCGGCAGCCACCACGGGGCAGGCGTGGCGAAGGTCGCCGTCGCCATCAACGCCTGCCAGAACCAGCCCCGGATCGACCATATCGCCAAGAGCGAGCTATTGCTCTCTCACACCTACGTGACCGATCGTGGTCTGTTCGTCCTCCACGCCTGCAGCACCGGCCAGAAAGCGAGGGTGGCGCCCCGGGACATGCGGCGAGATGGCTCGGCCGCCAGCCTGTTCCCCCGCACGCTGCTCACCTACCTCGATGACGGCAGTGCGGATGTTCTTCCGGATCTGCTGCAGGTCAGTGAGAGCGTGGATGCGGAGTTCACGCGGCTGCGGCAGGCAGGGCTGACGTCTCAAACACCCAGCACACTGCGCCGGAACTGGAGCGGCAAGACCGCGGTGTCCGGCACCTTCGCGCATCCGCCCACCGAGCGTGAGCAGCGCCTCGCCGACCTCCTTCGCGACGCACTGCGCAGTGCCCCGGTACGCGATGCCTGCGCTCAGCGGCTGACCGACAGCGTCACCGCCGTGGTGCGGGTCAGCGACGGCTCCGAAACCCCCACCGTGGAACAGTTGGTCACCGCCGCGGCGCGCGTCCATCATGGGGTGCCGACCCTGCTGGATCTCCTGCCCTCGTTACCGGAAGTCCGCTTTGACGCCGAGCGCCTCGCTGAATTGCGGTCGGCTGCCGAGGATCTGCGCCCCGACGAATTCCTCACCGGCGATGAGCACATGGAGCTCGTCGCTCTCCTCGGCACCCTCGACGTTGTGGATCTGCGCGTCCTGGCCGGCTACGACCGCAGGCTTCGCTCTCATCTGCCGGCCATGTCAACGGATGCGGCGCACCTCGTACGGGCCTTCGAGGCCGCCGGATACCGCACAGACGCCGCCGGCCTGCCCGTACTGCTGAGATTCGTGGCACTGGTCGCTGCCGAAGCCGGCAGCTCACCCACTCCGGCCACCGCCGGCGACTTGCGCGCATGGTGCGATCGCGTCGCGGCCAGGCTCCGTCTCGCGCCACAGACGGTCTCCGCGCACTGGAGCGCGGCGGCCCATGACGCCACGCGTCGGCGGTGTGAGACGGCCTGGATACTCATCGAGGTGACCACCGACGCCCCGGAGGCGGATCCGGGCCATGCCGCATACGCCTGCTCCGCCTGGCTGGTCGACCCCGCCACGGGACCTCAGACCCTCGACTACCCGAGCGGCTACTTCACCTGGCGCCAGACGCATCAGCTCGTAGCCGAGCTGCTGGAGCCGTATGTAGCGGTCCGGAGCGTCGACCTCGCCGTGGAGTTCTTTCTCCCCGAAAGTCACCTGGAACTCCAGGTCGAGCGCATTCCGCTACGGCACCGCGGAGCGGACAACGTGCACCTGGGGACCATCGTGCCGGTCGTCGTCCGCTGCGCCCACCGTCATGCCGGACGTCGAGTGCCCCAGCAGTGGACCGCCCGCTGGCAGGCGTGCGGCAAGGTGCCGACCGTCAGTGATGAGCGGCACTGGCTGGTCCACGACGCTGCGGACCTCTTCTCCCTCAGAGATGCCCTCATCGACCGACCGAATGTCGGGTGTGTCGAACTCACGGGCGATCACCTTGAGTTCACACCCGCGCTGGTCTGCTGCGTCCAGTCGGGTGTCCCCGTGCTGACCTGGCATCGTCGGCTCGACGACCGGCGCCCCAGCGGGGATCTGAGACATCTGCGTCGCTCGGTCCCCCCGTCCCGGCTGCCCGAGGAAGTCCGTCAGTTACGGGCCGACACGTCCCTCCCGATGTGGTCCGAGGCGCACCACCTCGTTCTGCTGTGGGACGATCCACAGCGTCTGCCGCCCCGGATAAGACCTCGCACCCCTGGAAGGATCGCATCGCATGACCGGCACCGCTGACACGTGGCGGCTCTTCCGCCGCCCGGAGACCCACGGCCCGGTGACGCTGCCGCCCGGACCGCCATGGCGGCGGTTCGGCACCCGTCGTGCCCCGCGCCCGCCCTACGTCATGCGCGACCGGGATGCCGACATCGTCAATACGGCGCTGCACCTGCGCCGTCCGTTGCTGGTCACCGGCTATCCGGGCGCCGGCAAGTCCTCGCTCGCCTACGCCCTTGCCGACGACCTCGGGCTCGGAGACGTCCTGCACTGGCCGGTGAACTCCCGCTCCGCACTCACGGACGCGCTCTACCGCTACGACGCGGTGGGGCGGCTGCGCGACGCCACGGCCCAGAGCAACACCGGCGAGGCACCACTGCCCGTACAGGACTATGTCACCCTCGGCCCGCTCGGCACCGCCCTGGCGGCCCCCGCGGGCCACCCGCGCGTTCTGCTGATCGACGAGCTGGACAAGGGGGACATCGACCTGCCCAACGACCTGCTGACCGTCTTTGAGGACGGCGCCTTCGAAATCCCCGAACTCAGCCGCCTCGCCTCCGCGTCAGGCGAGGCCCGCGCGGAGGTCCGGCTGACCAGGCCGGCGCCCCACCGGTCGGTGGGAAGCCCAGCCCATCCCGGCAGTGTGGAAGAGACACCCCCCAGCAACAGCGGCGGACTCCAGGCGAAGGGAACCGTTCTCGAGGGTTGGGTGTACTGCGAGGAGTTCCCCGTCGTCGTCATCACCAGCAACGGCGAGCGGGAGTTTCCTCCGGCCTTCCTGCGCCGCTGCGTCCGACTGTTCCTCGAGGACCCCGACGAGGAACACCTCAAGGCCGTCGTCAACGCCCAGTTCGGGTCCGAACTGGGCGCGACGGACGAGCAGACCACCGCTGATGTCGAAGAACTCGTCAGCAACTTCAGCCGAGCGGCGGGCCACGGACGCCTGGCGACCGACCAGCTCCTGAACGCCATCCATCTGCGGCTGTCCGCAGTGCCCCTCGACACTCACACGCTGGAGGCGGTCCTCCGGCCTCTCGATGACACGGACGCCCCGTGATCGCTCGCATCCGCGAGGCTCTGCGCGCCGCCGGATACGACCCCGCCCCGGAAGAACTGGCCGAGATCGTCTGGCTGGCGGCACAGAATCCGCCCCCGCCGCCGGGGCATCAGCAGTCATCCGCGCACCGTGGACCCACGGCCCGTGCCCGGCCCATGCCGCCGCCCGATCGCGCAGAGGAGGACGAGCGGCCCCTCACCCCCGGCACACGTCCGGCACGCCGAGGCATGCGCACCCTCTACGCCTCGGCAACCCTCGGCACAACAAGCGGGGGACCCACCGTCACGCACACACGGGTCCCGGCCCCCCGCGCTCTGCCACACGCACGGGCCCTGAGCCGGGCCCTGCGTCCCCTGAGATCCACGGCCCCCTCCCGGACCGCCCACGAGCTCGACATTCCGGCCACCATCGCCACCATCGCCGACGGTCTGCCCGACGTCGTCCTCCGCCCCGCCCGCGAACTGCTCCTCGACCTCACCCTGGTCGTCGACGACGGTCCGTCCATGCCGATCTGGCACGACACAGCCAAGGAACTGTTCCACACCCTCCACCGGCTCCGTGCCTTCCGCCGCACCCGTCTGCTGGGAATGGCCACCGACGACCCGCACACCATCCGGCTCACCGTCGAGCCGTTCCGCCTCGGCGCGGCCTCGGCCACCCCGATCACGGGCGAGAACAACCTCCTTCTCGTCCTGTCCGACGGAATCGGCGAAGCCTGGCAATCGGGGGCGGCTCAACGACAGCTCGCGCACTGGGCACGCCGCGGCCCCCTCGCCGTGCTGCAGGTCCTTCCCGAAGACATGTGGCCCAACACCGGTCTGCCCGCCACACGCATGATGACCAAAGCACCACGCCCCGGCGTGTCCAACCGGCACCTGACCACGCGCCACCCCCGCCTTCCCCGGGGCCTCCTGCCCGTACCCGAGCTCGCCGTCCCGGTCATCGACGTGTTCACCCCCGTCTCCGCCGCGAACTGGTCCCGGCTCGTCGGGGCACCTGGTGACGAGGTAGCTGTCCCTGTTGTCGATGTGGCCGAACAATTCCCGCACGGCTCGGAACCAATGCCTGCGGTCGCCCCGGACCACGAAAGCTACTCAACTGAGCAAGCCCTGGACGAGTTCATGGGCTTTGCGTCGCCCCTCGCCCGCCGACTGGCCGGACACCTGGCCTGTGTGGCACCTCTGACTATCCCCGTCATGCGCCTCGTACAGCGTTCCGCCGTTCCCGAAGCCCGGCCGGGGCACCTCGCCGAAGTGTTTCTCGCCGGTCTGCTGATCCCGTACGAAGAACATCAGGACACGGCGGAGGACGAGGACATCCAAGTCACACAGGGGTATCGCAGCCTGCCTTGGGACAGACGCACGTATACGTTTCCCCCTGTCGTTGTCGGCCCGCTCCGTGAACTGATCAAGCGCTCCGACGAACAGGCCACCCACGAGCTGGTCTCCAGGTACTGGGCCCAGCGGCATGAAGCGGCCACGGCCGGCATGGCTCTCATCACCAGCTCAACAGGCGTCGTCCGCAGCAGCACGGACACGCCACCCCTGGGGACCATGGAGATGCCCGACCCGGCTCGCACGCACACGGAGCCAGGAGCCGAAGCCACCGACACTGGGCCGAGCGCACCATTGATCTTCGTCAGCCACGCGGTCGCCGAGGAAGACAGCTCCTTGCTCCGGCTCTTCCTCGACGACCTCCTGGACGCACTGGCGACCAGGCTCCCTGATATGCCACGCGAGGAAATCCTGGATGTCACCAGCGCCGCTACCGGTGGGCTTGGTGCTGCACGCGTGATGCTGGCCATGTGGTCCAACGCATACTTCAGAAGCCGGCGCTGTCTGAATGAATGGGAGGAATTCGAGCGGCCTCGACGGACCACCGCACACGACGGGCCATTTTCGAGTGGGATGGTGCCTGTGATGTGGGAACCGTTGACACTGGTAGGGATCGACCAGTCAAAGACCGGGTATCCGGTCAGTCCCGCGGCAACGGACGACAACGGACGTGGCACGGGCCTTCTGCATGTCATGAATCAGGACCGTGATCGTCATTACCGGGATTTTGTGGTCTCGGTTGCCGAGCGCATCGTAGCAGCAGGCCAATGGGACCACCCCCGAGTGGAGGCGGAGGATTCCGCGGTTCACCATGTCTGTGTTGCGGTAGATGCCGTTCTGGATTCCCCAATGGCCGATTCTGGGCTCCTCGACATGAGGAATTTTCTGTCGGACATCACGGAAGAAGCCCTGCGCGCGGCAGGGGTCCTGCCCGAGGAGCGCCTACGGCAGGACACCGGCGACGGTATTGTCCTCGCGTTTCCCCGTGATGCGGGGGCGGGGACGGCACGTGTCGTCACGCGATTCATTGACGCACTCGTGAACGGGCTGGCTCGCTTCGGCACCGAACGCCTGGAGCGTTTGCGCCTCCGGGTGGCCATGGACCGTGGCGTCCTAGAGCCCGGTTTCGAGGGGCTGGCCGGGGAAGCCGTAGTGCGTACCTGCCGCCTCCTCGATGCCGCGCCCATACGACAGACTGCGCGAGAACCAGCGGCACCCGATCTCGATCTCATCATGGGCGATCGGCTCTTCGAGGACATGGCTGCCGAAGAAGCATGGCAGTGGGGTGAATTCACCCAGGTCCAAGTGGACGCAAAAGGATTGCGTACCCGCGCTTGGTTGCGTGTGTATGGGACGTCCCGAGCTCTGCGAGATGCCGAGGTAGGCGTCGTGGAGTCGCACGCTCCGCGGCACAGCCTCAAAGCGACTACGGAACTCATGCTCGTCCTGCGCGAATTCCGAGCCTTGAGAGATCTGGACACCCGCGAACTGGCTCTGGAGCTCATGGCAAGGGAATTGGATAACCGCTTGCCGATGCGTAACCACCGCGTGACCGACTACTTTCTCGCGGAGCTGGCCATGGAGTGCATCGACAACCCACGGGTCATGTTAGCAGTACGCGAAACATTGGCGATCTTGGCCCCGGGCGAAGCCGCAGCGCTGGAACGGCTTGATGCGGTGATGCCCGGAACAATGACCGTGGACGATCAGGCAACATCGGCTCTGACCGTAGCCGAGGGAAAAGCGGTGGCGGATACCGTCGGAACGGACAGGTGGCCGGCCCTCCGCAGGCTGGTGGCGCGCATCATCGGACGCGGTAGCACCCGTCGGATCGCAGAGACCGCTGCCCGACTGGATCGGGCAGCGGCCGAGATGCAACGCGTCGGCAGGTCCGAAGCAACGACGACAACCGCCCAAGTCGCGAGTGTCTGGCAGGCCGAGTTCGACGACCTTCTGGCGACCCTGCATGCAACCGAGCGTGCCGAAGCGACGGAGCAGTTGCACTTGGTGGTGGAACTGCTCAGTGATCAAGCGTCTGCGGAGGACGGTCGGGGCGGGGAAGAGGAGCTATAGGGGGGCATGCAAAAACGACGATCAAGGCCGCGGTGACTTCGGGCCTGCTGCCTGGCCTCACGGCCCCAATCGCAGCCTGTGGGTGCCGGAAACGGTGTCACCCTATGCGACCTGCTTGTATTTGTGGATGAGGCCACTGAGTCGATCACGCCGGGGGATTGTGGGTCTGCGACTGCTCTACCTGATCTTCTGTCGACTACTGGGCTGCTTGCTCTTGCTGGGCCGGTCGACCGCAGCGAACAACGCTGAGATCCTCGTGCTTCGTCATGGGGTCGCTGTGCTTCGTCGGCAGATCGAGCGGCCGCGGCTCTCATGGGCTGATCGTGCCGTGCTCTCCGCTCTCGCGCGCCTGTGCCGTTCATAAATGCGTCGCTGCAGCTCATTGCGGATCTGGTGGACCTCGTGGGCAGGCTGGGATCATGCCCGGGTGATTGTCTCGCTGGTGTATCAGGTGACGCGGAGGCTGCTCTCCGTTCCGGCGGTGCTGTTACGCAAACAGGGAGGCAAGGACGCCGAACTGCTGGTTCTTCGACACGAAAACGCTGTGCTGCGTCGGCAACTCGCGGGTCCGGTGCGCTACGAGCCAGCGGACCGGCTGTGGTTTGCCGCACTGTCCTCGCTCATACCCCGATTGCGCTGGGCGCGGGTGTTTCCGATGGCTCCGGGGACCTTACTTGCGTGGCACCGCAGGCTCGCCGCACGCCGATGGGACTACAGCGAGCGGCGTGTCGGCGACGGGCGAAAACTGACCGCCATACGACGGATGAAACGGGACCCGCCGGAGTAGATCCGATTCTTCTCGCGATCGTCTGATCATTCTG
>NZ_JBIRSJ010000043.1:0-18164 GCF_044334165.1 Streptomyces sp. NPDC020845
TGGCGGGTATTCGGCCGGTGTCGTCGTCGGTGGCGTTCTATTCGACGGTGACCGGGGAGCGGATGGACACGGCGGGGCTGGATGCCGGGTACTGGGTGGCGAATTTGCGGGAGCGGGTGTTGTTCGAGCCGGTGGTGCGGATGCTGGTGGAGCTGGGCAGTGCGGTGTTCGTGGAGTCCAGTCCGCATCCGGTGCTTGCCATGGCGGTCCAGGAGACCGGTGAGGCTGTGGACCGGTCGGTGGTCGCGGTGGGGTCGTTGCGGCGGGATGACGGCGGTGCTGGACGGTTTTTGGCGTCGTTGGCCGAGGCGTATGTGGTGGGTGCGCCGGTGGACTGGTCGGTGTTGTTCGCGGGCACGGGTGCGCGGCGGGTGGATCTGCCGACGTATGCCTTCCAGCACCAGCGCTACTGGCTGGAGGGTGTCACCGTCGGAGGCGAGACCCAGGACACGGTGGAGGATGACACGGATGCCGCGTTCTGGGACGCCGTGGAGCGCGAGAGCCTGTCCGACCTCGCTGAGGTACTCGACGTCTCCGATGCCGGCGCTGCGGCCGAGGCCTGGCTGCCCACGCTGTCGGCCTGGCGCAAGGGCCGCCGTAGGCAGATGACCCTCGATTCGTGGCGCTACCGGACTACTTGGCGCGCGTACAGCCTGCCCTCAGGAACCCGCCTGTCGGGGATGTGGGTGGTGGTGGCTTCTGGTGGGGATGCGCCGGTGGTGGAGGTGCGGCGGGCGTTGGAGGCGGCTGGTGCGGAGGTGTCCGTTCGGGAGGTTCTCGACGGTGTGGCACTCGCGGATGTGTCGGGTGTGGTGTCGTTGCTGGCGTGGGATGAGGGGTCCGCGTTGGAGTCGATGTTGCGGTTGGTGCGGGCGGTTGGTGGTAGTGAGGTGCCGTTGTGGGTGCTGACGCGGGGTGCCGCGGTGGTGGGTGTGGATGATCCGGTGTCGGCGGTGCAGTCGCAGGTGTGGGCGTTGGGGCAGGTGGTGGGGTTGGAACAGCCCCAGGGCTGGGGTGGTCTGGTGGATGTTCCCGGGGTGTGGGATGAGCGGGTGGCGTCGTTGTTGGCTGGTGTGCTGGCGGCTGGTGAGGGTGAGGATCAGGTCGCGGTGCGTTCGTCGGGTGCGTATGGGCGTCGTCTGGTGCGTGCTCCGCTTGGTGGGAGTCCGGTGCCGGTGCGGGAGTGGGGTCCGTCGGGCACGGTCCTGGTCACCGGTGGCACGGGTGGGATCGGTGGGCATCTGGCGCGGTGGCTGGCGAAGGAGGGTGCCGAGCACCTGTTGTTGGTCAGCCGCCGTGGTGAGCGGGCCCAGGGTGCGGCCGAACTGGTCGAGGAGGTGCGCGGGCTGGGCGCGGAGGTGACGGTCGCCGCGTGTGATGTGACCGACCGGGCGGCTCTCGCGGAACTGCTCGCCGAGCATCCCGTCACCTCGATCTTCCACACCGCCGGGATCGCCGCGCACGGCTTCCTGACCGACCTCGACCCGGCTGAGCTCGGGGACCAGATGGGGGCCCGTGTGGTCGGGGCGCGTCACCTGGATGAGCTGTCCGTTGAGTTGGGCTTGGATCTGGATGCGTTCGTGGTGTTCTCCACGGGGGCTTCGGTGTGGGGGAGTGCGGGGAACGGGGCGAATGCGGCTGCGGGTGGTTATCTGGATGGTCTGATCCGTGGTCGTCGGGTGCGTGGGCTGGTGGGTTCGTCGGTGTCGTGGGGTGGCTGGGGGGCCACGGCGATGGCGGTGGGGGAGACGGCGGAGCGGTTGTCGCGTCGTGGGGTGCGGTTGCTGGAGCCGGAGTTGGCGGTTCGGGCGTTGCGGCAGGTGCTGGAGCAGGACGAGGTGTCGGTGACGGTGGCCGACCTGGACTGGTCGTTGTTCACGCCGGGGTACGCGATGGCGCGTCGCCGGCCGCTGATCGAGGACATCCCCGAAGCCGCCCGGGCGCTGAGTGACACCACCGAGACTGACGAGACCCAGGACGCGGCGGCCGGAGGACTGCGGGAGCGGCTGGCCGGGCTGGCGGAGTCGGAGCAGCAGGCGTTGCTGCTGGGGTTGGTGCGGGGTGAGGCCGCGCAGGTGCTGGCGCACGGGTCGACGGCGGAGATCACGCCGAGCAGGCCGTTCAAGGAGCTGGGCTTCGACTCGCTGACCGGGATGGAGCTGCGCAACCGGCTGTCCAAGGCCACCGGACTCCGGCTGCCCGCCACCCTCGTCTTCGACTACCCCAACCCGCAACGCGTCACCGATCTCTTGCTCACCGATCTCGACCAGCAGGGTGGCCGACCGGGCATCGCCGACGTTCTCGACATCAAGCGGGAACTGTCCCGGATCGGTGAGGCACTCGAGGGCGTCGCACCCGATCAACAGGCCCGTGAGGACATCGTCGCCCACCTTCGCGATCTGATCACCCAGCTCAGCGCTACCGAGCAGCACGGTGCCACCGATCTCGAAGCCGCCACGGACGACGAGATCTTCGACTTCATCGACCGCGACCTAGGCGTGTCCTGAACAGGCACCTGCCGGGTTTTCAACTGCTTCGGAGTGGGGTTTCACGATGACCGAGGACAAACTTCGTACCTATCTGCGCAGGGTTACGGCCGAACTGCAGCAGACCCGCCAGCAGCTCAAGGACAGCCAGGACCGAGGGCGGGAGCCGCTCGCCATCGTGGGAATGGCCTGTCGACTTCCCGGCGGGGCCGACTCGCCGGAGCAGCTGTGGCAGATGCTGAGGGACGGCGCCGACGGGGTGGGTGGATTCCCGGACGACCGCGGCTGGGACCTTACCTCGCTCCTCAGCGACGATCCCGACCGTCCGGGCACGACGTACACCCAGGAGGGCGCGTTCCTGAAGGGGGCGGGTGACTTCGACGCCGGGCTCTTCGGTATCTCGCCGCGTGAGGCCGCGACCATGGACCCGCAGCAGCGACTGCTTCTGGAGACCTCGTGGGAGGCGTTGGAACGGGCCGGGATCGACCCGCACTCGCTGCGGGGCAGCCGGACCGGGGTATTCGTCGGCGGTACGGCCATCGAGCACATCGTCAAGCTGATGAACTCGCCGACCGATCAGGGGTACGCCATCACCGGCGGCTCGGGGAGCATCATGTCCGGCCGGATCTCCTACGTCCTGGGCTTGGAAGGGCCGGCGGTCACCATCGACACCGCGTGCTCCTCGTCTCTCGTCGCACTGCACTCGGCCGTACAGTCGCTCCGGCAGGGTGACTGCTCTCTGGCGCTGGCCGGCGGCGTTGCGGTGATGGCCACACCCTCTGCCTTCGTGACCTTCGCCCGGCAGCGCGGACTGGCCGCAGACGGCCGCTGCAAAGCGTTCTCCGATGACGCGGACGGGATCGGCTGGGGTGAAGGCGTCGCCGTCGTGCTGCTGGAACGTCTGTCGGACGCGCGGCGCAACGGGCATGAGGTGCTGGCGGTGGTCCGTGGGTCGGCGGTCAACCAGGATGGTGCGTCGAACGGTCTGAGTGCTCCGAACGGTCCGTCGCAGCAGCGGGTGATCCGGCAGGCGGTCGCCAATGCCGGGCTGACCCTCGCGGACGTCGACATGGTCGAGGCGCACGGCACGGGGACCACGCTCGGCGACCCCATCGAGGCGCAGGCCCTGCTGAACACCTACGGTCAGGAACGACACGACGGCCAACCGCTGTGGCTCGGCTCGCTGAAATCGAACATCGCACACACCCAAGGCGTCTCAGGCGTCGCCGGCGTCATCAAGACCGTGCTGGCCCTGCGCCACGGCATTCTGCCCAAAACCCTGCATGTGGGCAAGCGGAGCAGCCAGGTTGACTGGTCCGTCGGCGCGGTGGAACTGCTCACTGAGGCACGGGAGTGGCCGGAGACGGGGCGTCCGCGGCGGGCGGGTGTGTCGTCGTTCGGGATCAGCGGCACCAACGTACACGTGATCATCGAACAGGCCCCGCAGGAAGAGTCTGCCGAGCCACGGACGGACGAGGCGCCCTCGTTGGAGTCCCCCTTCGCCACGAAGCCCGCCACACTGCCCTGGCTGATCTCCGGCAACACCGAGGCCGCACTGCGTGAACAGGCCGCCCGCCTGCGGGCCCACCTCGATGCCCACCCCGGCCTCGCGGCAGCCGACATCGGTCACTCCCTGCTGACGAGCCGCACCAGATTCGCCCACCGCGCGGTGCTGTTGACCGAGCAGGACGGCGACCG
Source organism: Streptomyces sp. NPDC020845 (assembly GCF_044334165.1). Lineage (NCBI taxonomy): Bacteria > Bacillati > Actinomycetota > Actinomycetes > Kitasatosporales > Streptomycetaceae > Streptomyces > Streptomyces sp. NPDC020845. The sequence goes on from NZ_JBIRSJ010000043.1 coordinate 4,185, forward strand.
GCGCACCGCACTGACCGCCCTCGCCGACGGACTCGACGCCCCCGGCCTGATTCGAGGCACCGGTGACACTGGCGCGGGAGTGGTGTTTGTGTTTCCTGGTCAGGGGTCGCAGTGGGTGGGGATGGGGCGGGAGTTGTGGGAAGTCTCGTCTGTGTTTGCTGAGTCGATGGTGGCGTGTGAGCGGGCGTTGGCGCCGTTTGTGGGGTGGTCTTTGCGGGATGTGGTGTTCGAGGGTGGGGGTGAGGGGTTGTGGGGTCGGGTGGATGTGGTGCAGCCGGTGTTGTGGGCGGTGATGGTGTCGTTGGCGGCGGTGTGGCGGTCGTTTGGTGTGGAGCCGGTGGGGGTGGTGGGGCATTCGCAGGGTGAGGTGGCGGCGGCGTGTGTGGCCGGGGGCTTGTCGCTGGAGGACGGCGCCCGGGTGGTGGCGGTTCGGTCACGCCTGGTGGGAGAGAGGCTGTCCGGGCGGGGCGGGATGGTGTCGGTGGGGTTGTCGGTGGGTGAGATGGAGGAGTGGCTGGCCGGGTTGGGGGGCCGGGTTGGGGTGGCGGCGGTGAACGGGCCGTCGTCGGTGGTGGTCTCGGGCGAGGTGGAGGCGCTGGACGGCCTGCTGGCCGAGCTCGATGGCGCGGGGGTGCGGGCGCGCCGGATCGCGGTGGACTACGCCTCGCATTCGGCGCAGGTGGATGCGCTCAACGATGATCTCCTGGCGGGGTTGGCGGACATTCGGCCGGTGTCGTCGCCGGTGGCGTTCTACTCGACGGTGACCGGCGAGCGGATGGACACGGCAGGGCTGGACGCTGCGTATTGGGCGGCGAATCTGCGGGAGCGGGTGTTGTTCGAGCCGGTGGTCCGGACGCTTGCCGAGCTGGAGCACCAGGTGTTTGTGGAGTCCAGTCCGCATCCGGTGCTTGCGATGGCGGTCCAGGAGATGTTGGAGAGCGCGTCCGGGGCCGGTGCTGCAGTGGGGTCGCTGCGGCGGGACGATGGCGGTGCTGGACGGTTCTTGGCGTCGTTGGCGGAGGCGTATGTTGCGGGGGCGCCGGTGGACTGGTCGGTGTTGTTCGAGGGTACGGGTACGCGGCGGGTGGATCTGCCGACGTATGCCTTCCAGCACCAGCGTTACTGGCTCGAAGATGCTTCCGCACCGGGTGCGGAGGGTGTGGTGGATCCGGTGGATGCGGCGTTCTGGGGTGCGGTAGAGCGGGCGGATGTGCAGGGTGTTGCGGCACTTGTGGATGGTTCGGTGCCGGGTGTGTGGGAGCCGGTGGTGCCGGTGCTGTCGGCCTGGCGCAAGGGGCGTGAAGAACGGTCGGTCCTGGATTCGTGGCGTTACCGGACTACTTGGCGTGCGTTCAGCCTGCCCTCAGGAACCCGGCTGTCGGGGATGTGGCTGGTGGTGGCTTCCGGTGGGGATGCGCCGGTGGATGAGGTGCGGCAGGCGCTTGAGGCGGCTGGTGCGGAGGTGTGTGTTCGGGCGGATCTCGACGGTGCGGCACTGGCGGGTGTGTCGGGTGTGGTGTCGTTGTTGGCGTGGGATGAGGGGTCGGCGGTGGTGTCGACGATGGAGTTGGTGCAGGCGTGTGGCGGTGGTGGTGAGGTGCCGTTGTGGGTGTTGACGCGGGGTGCTGCGGTGGTGGGTGTGGATGATCCGGTGTCGGCGGTGCAGTCGCAGGTGTGGGCGTTGGGGCAGGTTGTGGGGTTGGAGCAGCCCGGTGGCTGGGGTGGTCTGGTGGATGTTCCCGGGGTGTGGGATGAGCGGGTGGCGTCCTTGTTGGCCGGTGTGCTGGCGGCTGGTGGGGGTGAGGATCAGGTGGCGGTGCGTTCGTCGGGTGTGTACGGGCGTCGTCTGGTGCGTGCTCCACTGGGTGCGAGCCCGGTGCGGGTGCGGGAGTGGAGTCCGTCGGGCACAGCGCTGGTCACCGGTGGTACGGGTGGGATCGGTGGGCATCTGGCGCATTGGTTGGCGAGGGAGGGTGTCGGGCATCTGCTGCTGGTCAGCCGCCGTGGTCCGGAGGCCGAGGGCGTGGCCGAGCTGGTCGAGGAGCTGGGCGGCCTGGGTGTGGAGGTGACGGTTGTCGCGTGTGATGTGACCGATCGGGCGGCTCTCGCGGAACTGCTCGCCACAATCCCCGCCGAGTATCCCCTCACGAGCGTGTTCCATGCTGCGGGGATCGCGGGTTACGGTCTGGTTCGCGAACTGGATGCCGCGGGGCTGGATGCCGAGATGGCCGCCAAGACTCTCGGTGCCCGTCATCTCGACGAGCTGACCGCCGAACTTGGCCTGGATCTGGATGCGTTCGTGGTGTTCTCCTCCGGTGCCGCTGTGTGGGGGAGTGCCGGTAGCGGTGGTTACGCGGCGGCGAACGCGTATCTGGATGGTCTGGCGCGGGAGCGCCGGGCGCGTGGTCTGGTGGCGACATCGGTGTCGTGGGGCAACTGGAAGAACACCGGTCTGGCGACCGACACCACCGCGGAGCAGCTGACGCGCATCGGTGTCCGGCCGATGGAGCCGGAGTTGGCGGTTCGGGCGTTGCGGCAGGCGCTGGAGCAGGACGAGGTGTCGGTGACGGTGGCCGACATGGACTGGTCGTTGTTCACGCCGGGGTACGCGCTGGCCCGCCGCCGTCCGCTGATCGAGGAGATCCCCGAAGCCGCCCGCGCGCTCAGCGAGGACTCCGCCGACCAGGCGAACGACACGGTCGGTGGCGACTCCCTCTTGCGGCAGTCCCTCGCCGCACTGACCGAGTCCGAGCAGCACGAACGGCTCCTCGGTGCGGTCCGTACGGAAGCGGCGGCTGTTCTCACCCACTCGACGACCGACGAGATCACGGACGGCAAGCCGTTCCGTGACTTGGGATTCGACTCCCTGACCGCGATGGAACTGCGCAACCGGCTCAACGCCGCCACCGGACTCCGCCTGCCCGCCACGATCGTCTTCGACTACCCCACGCCCCGCCGGCTCGCAGGACACCTGCACGACAAGCTCTTCGACGGTGGTGCCGAGGTCGCGCTCCCGCAGCTGCGGGCAACGGACGACGACCCGATCGTGATCGTGGGCATGGCCTGCCGCTTCCCCGGCGGGGTGCGCGGTCCCGAGGACCTGTGGAGGCTGCTCGCCGAGGGGCGCGACGAGATGACGGAGTTCCCCGCGGACCGGGGCTGGCAAGGACCGGCCATGAACGCCTTCGTGGAGGAGTTCGGCGGCGCCCGGCAAGGTGCCTTCCTCGCGGACGCGGCGGAGTTCGACGCTGCGTTCTTCGGGATCTCGCCGCGTGAGGCGCGGGCGATGGATCCGCAGCAGCGGCTGCTGCTTGAGACCTCCTGGGAGGTGCTTGAACGCGCCGGCTACGACCCGGTCTCCCTGCGCGGCAGCCGCACCGGCGTGTTCGTCGGCGGTACGCCGCAGGAATACACGACGGTCCTCATGAACTCGGCCGAGGCCGGTAGCGGCTACGCGCTCACCGGTACCTCCGGCAGCGTGATGTCGGGCCGGGTCGCCTACACCCTGGGCCTGGAGGGACCGGCCGTGACGATTGACACGGCGTGTTCGTCCTCGCTTGTCACGCTGCATCTGGCGGCGCAGGCGCTGCGAGGCGGAGAGTGTGACCTCGCCCTGGTCGGTGGCGTGACGGTCATGGCCACACCCGGGGCCTTTGTGGAGTTCGCCCGACAGGGCGGTCTGGCGGGAGACGGGCGGTGCAAGGCGTTCGCCGCGGGTGCCGACGGCACCGGCTGGGGCGAGGGCGTCGGGATGCTGGCCGTCCAGCGGCTCTCGGACGCGGTACGGGACGGACGTCGGGTGCTGGCGGTGGTGCGGGGCTCGGCGGTGAACTCCGACGGTGCGTCGAACGGGCTGACAGCGCCGAACGGTCCGTCGCAGCAGCGGGTGATCCGGCAGGCGTTGGCCTCGGCGGGGCTTTCGGCGGCGGATGTCGATGTGGTGGAGGCGCACGGGACGGGTACGGCGCTGGGTGATCCGATCGAGGCGCAGGCGCTGCTGGCCACCTACGGTCAGGACCGTCCGGTGGACCGGCCGTTGTGGCTCGGTTCGGTGAAGTCCAACATCGGACACACCCAGTACGCCGCCGGAGTCGCCGGTGTGATCAAGGCCGTACTCGCGCTCCAGCACCGTCTGCTGCCGAAGACGCTGCATGTGGAGGAGCCGACGCCGGAGGTGGACTGGTCGTCGGGTGCGGTGGGGGTGCTGACAGAGGCGCGGGAGTGGCCGGAGACGGGACGTCCGCGGCGTGCGGGGGTGTCGGCGTTCGGGATCAGCGGGACGAACGCGCACGTGATTCTGGAGCAGGCTCCGGAAGCCGTAGAGGAGAGCGCGTCTGGTGAGACCGGTTCGGTGCTGGTGCCGTGGGTGATCTCGGCGCGGTCGGAGCAGGCGTTGCGAGAGCAGGCGCGGCGGCTGGCCGGACACCTGCGCGCACATGACCTGCGCCCCGTCGATGTGGGGTTCTCGCTGGCCACGGCGCGGGCGGGGCTGGAGCACCGGGCGGTGCTGATGGGGCGGGAGACGTCGGAGTTCCTGGCCCAGCTGGAGACGGTGGCAGGTGGCGGGCAGGTGGCAGGTGGCGGGTCGGTGTCGGAGGGCGGGACAGCATTGCTGTTCTCCGGGCAGGGCTCGCAGCGGGCGGGGATGGGCAGGGAACTGTATGAGGCGTATCCGGTGTTCGCGGCCGCTTTCGATGAGGTGTGCGGGCATCTGGACGTGCTCCTGGAGCGTCCGGTGAAGGAAGTGGCCTTCGCCGATGGTGAGGCGCTGGACCGGACGGTGTTCACCCAGGCGGGTCTGTTTGCGCTTGAGGTGGCGTTGTACGAGCTGGTGGGTTCGTGGGGGGTGCGGGCGGATGTGCTGCTGGGGCACTCCATCGGCGAGCTGGCCGCGGCGTACGCGGCGGGCGTGTGGTCGCTCGAGGACGCGTGCCGGGTGGTGGCGGCGCGGGGCCGGCTGATGCAGGCCCTGCCTGAGGGCGGGGTCATGGTCGCGGTGGAAGCCGCGGAGGAGGAGCTGCCCCAGTTGCCGGCGGGCGTGTCGGTGGCGGCGGTGAACGGGCCGCGTTCGCTGGTGCTCTCCGGCGACGACGAACCGGTGACCGCGCTCGCGCAGACCTTCGCGGGGCAGGGCCGGCGCACCAGACGGCTGACCGTGAGCCACGCCTTCCACTCCGCGTGGATGGAGCCGATGCTGGCGGACTTCGCCGAGGTGCTGGGCTCCGTGGAGTTCCGTGCACCGCGCATCCCTGTGGTGTCCAACGTGACCGGGCAGGTCGCGGGCGAGGAGCTGGCCACCCCTGATTACTGGGTGCGGCATGTGCGGGAGGCGGTCCGATTTGCTGACGGGGTGACCACCGTGCTGGGGCGGGGTGTCGACAAGTTCCTGGAGCTGGGCCCGGGTGGCGCACTGACCGCGATGGCCGAGGAGGCGCTGGACCACACCGGTACCGACGCCGTCTGCGCCCCCGTCCTGCACCCCGAGCATCCCGAAGCGTCGAGCGCCGTCCGTGGCCTCGGACGGATCTACGCCGTCGGCGCCCGGGCCGACTGGTCCGCGCTCTTCGCCGGTACCGGCGCACGCCGTGTCGACCTGCCCACCTACGCCTTCCAACGACGGCGCTTCTGGCTCGACTCGCTCGCTACCGGCAGCGGCGATCCGGCGAGCCTCGGACTCACGACCACCGGTCATCCGCTGCTCGGCGCCGGCGTGAGGCTGCCCGATTCGGACGGCTTCCTGTTCACCGGCAGACTTTCTCTGGCCACGCAGCCGTGGATCGCCCAGCACGCGCTGCTGGGCACCGCGCTGCTGCCTGGTACCGCGTTCGTGGAGCTGGCGCTGCGCGCCGGCGCCGAGTCGGGCTGCGAGGTGATCGAGGAACTCACCCTGGAAGCACCCCTGGTGTTGGAGGAGCATGGCGGTCGCGCGGTCCACGTGACGGTCGGCGGGCTCGACGAGTCCGGCCGGCGCACGATCACGCTCCACTCACGGCCCGACGGCGCGGGCGACGACGAGTCCTGGCTTCGGCACGCCACCGGCGTACTGGTCGAGCGGCGCGAGACGGAGTCCGCCGATGCGCCGACGGAGGGTGTGTGGCCGCCCGACGGCGCCACAGAGATCCCCGTCCAGGACTTCTACCCGGACATGGCCGAGGCCGGATTCACCTACGGGCCGGTCTTTCAGGGCCTGCGAGTCCTGTGGAGCAAGGACGGCGAGCTGTTCGCCGAGGTTCGGCTGCCGGACGAGGCGGGCGAGGCGGGCGACGAGGGCAGCGGGTTCGGTGTGCACCCGGCACTGCTGGACGCGGCCCTGCAGCCCCTCGCCCTCAGTGTCCTCGGCGGGACGGACGGCCGGCAACCGGTCAAGGGCGGCATGCCCTTCGTCTGGACCGGGGTCCGGCTGCACGCCACCCACGCCACGGTCGCCCGGGTCAAGCTGGCCCCGGTGGGACGCAGCGAGGTGTCCGTCGTGGTGACCGACGACTCGGGGCTGCCGATCGCCACGGTCGACTCGCTGGCCATGCGCGACCCGATTCTGGAACAGTTCACTGCCTCCGCGTCCCGGCAGGATGCGCTGTTCGGCGTGCGGTGGACGCCCATACCCCTCGCGGCGCACGCTGAGCTCGGTGAGTGGGCGATGCTCGGCTTCGACCCGCTGGAGATCCGCCAGCGTCTCGTCGAGGCCGGCCTCACCGGTACGCCGTATCTGGACCCGCAGTCCCTGATCGACACCGTGGAATCGGGCAAGCCCGTTCCGCCAGTCGTGGCGGTGTCCTGCTTCGGCGGTGGGGGCAGTACCGTCACAGCCACTCACGAGGCCGTCGGACGGGCTCTGGGAGTGCTTCAGCACTGGCTCGCGGACGCCCGCCTCACGAGTTCCCGGCTGGTTCTACTGACCCGAGGCGCGGTTCCGGCCGTCGACACCGACCGGATCGAAGATCTGGCGGCCTCGGCTGTCTGGGGTCTGGTGCGGGCGGCCCAGTCCGAGCATCCGGACCGGATCGTGCTCATCGACCTCGATGACGACCCCGCGTCGTACCGGGCGCTGCCCGCGGCCCTCGGCACCGGTGAACCACAACTCGCCCTGCGCGCGGGCGCCGCCAGCGCGCCTCGCCTGGCCCGGCACACCGGCGCGCCGGAGGTCACCCCGGGCTTCGGCCCCGACGGCACCGTGCTGGTCACCGGGGGCACCGGGGCGCTCGGCGCGGTCGTCGCCCGGCACCTCGCGGCCGCGCATGGCGTCCGGCACCTGGTCCTGGCCAGCCGCAGTGGAGCCGAGGCGTCAGGCGCGGACGCGCTGCTGGCCGACCTGACCGAGCTGGGCGCCGACGCCACGATCGTGGCCTGCGACGTCTCGGACCGCGCCGCGCTGGCCGCTCTGCTGGACGCCATCCCAGCCGAGCGGCCGCTGACCGGCGTCGTGCACACGGCGGGGGTACTGGCGGACGGGACAGTCGAGTCCCTCACCCCGGACCAGGCCGACACGGTGCTGCGGGTCAAGGCCGACGCGGCCTGGCATCTGCACGAACTGACCGCGCTCACGCCGGTGCGGGAGTTCGTCCTGTTCTCCTCCGCCGCCGGACTGCTGGGCAGTCAGGGGCAGGGCAACTACGCGGCCGCCAACGCCTTCCTGGACGCCCTCGCCGCCCACCGGCGAGCCGCGGGACTGGCCGGTACCTCGCTGGCCTGGGGCTGGTGGGACCTGCCCGGCGGCATGGCCGCGGACCTCGGCCGTGCCGAACGCGCCCGGATGGCCCGTGGTGGGCTCACCCCCTTCACAGCCGAGACCGGAATGGACGCCTTCGACCAGGCCCTCGCCGCCGGCACCGAGCCCCTGCTCGTCCCGATGCGTATGAACACCGCGGTGGCGCGGGCTTCGGCCGGGCAGCAGATACCGTCGGTGCTGCGCGGGCTGGTCCGGGCCCCACGGCGACGGGCCGTCCGATCGGACGAGGGGAGCGCCTCGCGGCTGCGCGAGCGGCTGGCCGGAGCGAAGGCAGACGAGCGGCTGGCCATGCTCACCGAGCTGGTCCGTGTCGAGGCCGCTCAGGTGCTCGGGCACAGCGGGGCCGAGGCCGTCGAGGACGGCAGCAGCTTCGCCGAGCTGGGCTTCGACTCGCTCACCTCGGTCGAGTTGCGCAACCGCATCGGCGAGCGCACAGGACTGCGGCTGGCGTCCACGGTCGTCTTCGACCACCCCACACCGGCCGCCCTCGCCGCCGAACTCGGTGACCGGCTGGGCGATACGGTCGACGTCGTGTCGGCCGCGCAGCCGTCCGAGGTCCCCGGAGCCGGCGGCTCCGGCGTCGAGACGACCGCGGACACGGCGGTGATCAACGGGGTGGAGGCGCTCTACCGGCGCTCCATCGAGCTGGGCCGGCTCGACCTGGGGCACAGCGTGCTGAAGAACTCGGTCGACCTGCGGGCGAGTTTCTCCGTTCCGGACGAGGTCCGGAACGGACCGGAGCTCGTCAGGCTCGTCGAGGGAGCACAGCACCCGAAGATCATCTGCTTCCCGTCGCAGTCGGTGTGGGCGAGCAACCAGGAACTGGTCGGCATGGCCGTACCGCTGCGCGGAGTCCGTGACCTGTGGTCCCTGATGCTCCCCGGCTTCGTGACCGGCCAGCCGGTCGCCGCCGATGTGGACGCGGCGGCCGAGTACGCCGTACGACTCATCGAAGAACTGGTCCAGGACGAGCCCTTCGTCCTGGCCGGGCGTTCCTCCGGCGGCAGGATCGCCCATGAGGTCGCCGTCAGGCTGGAGGGACGAGGCCGTGCCCCGAAGGGACTGGTGCTGATCGACAGCTACATGGCCGGCTATGAGGCGACTTCCTACATCACGCCGGTGATGGAGTCCAAGGCCCTGGAGCTGGAGAAGGACTTCGGTCAGATGACCGGGACCCGGCTCACCGCGATGGCCGCCTACTTCGCCATGTTCGAGGCATGGCAGCCTGAGGAGACCTCGGTTCCGACGCTGCTGGTGCGGGCTTCGGAGCGTTACGGCATCGAGCCGGGGCAGGAGCAGCCCCCGGCCGAGGAATGGCAGTCCGCCTGGCCGCTGCCGCACGACGCGATCGACGTGCCGGGTAACCACTACTCCATGATCGAAGGCAGCGGGGACGTCACGGCGGCGGCCGTGCACCGGTGGCTGGCGGAGCGTGACGCGTAGGACCGCTCACCACGAAGGGCCGTGCTCCGGCGACGGGAGCATGGCCCGTCGCACGCGTGCGGAGGCGGCGCCGCCGACGCCGGACCCGCCGGACGAAGGAAGACGACGGGCCCAGCAGGTGTCGGCCTGCTGGGCCCGTCGTCCGTGCGGTGGGGCGGATGCCGTGTCACCAGGTGATGGGCAGGCTCTCCAGTCCGCGGAGGATGGAAGCCGGCTTCAGCCGGAGTTCCGACTCGGGCACCGCGAGCCGTACCTCCGGCATCCGCTCCATGATGGCCCGGAACGCCTCCTGGAGTTCGATACGGGCGAGCTGCGCGCCGAGGCAGTAGTGGATGCCCGTACTGAAGGCCAGGTGCGGGTTCTGCTCACGCGCCAGGTCCAGCCGGTCCCCGTCCTCGAACACGTCGGGGTCACGATTGGCGGTGGCGACCGCGGGCAGGACCACGACACCGGCGGGCAGCACCTTGCCGTTGCTCAGCTCCACCTCCGCGGTGGTGAGCCGGGGGGTGATGCCGCCGGTCGCGGTGAGCGGGACGAACCGCAGCAGCTCGTCGATGGCCTTCGGAAGCGCCTCGGGGTTCGCCCGCAGCTTGTCGAACTCGTCGGGATGGTGCAGCAGGGTGAGCAGGAACATGCTGATCAGGTTGGCGGTCGTTTCGTGGCCCGCGCTGAGGATGCCGATACTCAGCGTGATGATCTCACGCTCGGTGAGCGTGCTGCCTTCCTCTTCGCTGATCGCGATCAGCTCGCTGATCATGTCATCGGCGGGCTTCTGCCGCTTGACCGCGATGAGGTCACCGAAGTACTTGACCAACGCGACCGTCGCCGCTTCCTTCTCCTCGACCTGATGCCAGTCGCCGAGCAACGCGTTCGACCAGGCGTGAAACGTGTCCTGATCGCCGGCCGGTACGCCGAGGAGCTCGCAGACCACGCGGACCGGCAGCGGAACGGCGAAGTTCTTCACCAGGTCCACCGGACGGGGCAGGGTCTGGAGCTCGTCGAGGAGTTCGACCACCAGCTCCACGATCCGGGGCCGCAGCTGCTCCACCCGCCGTGCGGTGAAGGCCTTGCTGACCAGCTTGCGCAGCCGGGTGTGCTCCGGCGGGTCCATGCCGACGAGAGATTCGTTCATCAGCTTGCCGGTCTCGGTCTCCGACATGGCGGCGGCCGCGGTCGCGATGACCCGGCTGCTGAACCGGGGGTCCAGGAGTACCTTGCGGACATCGGCGTGCTTGGTCACCATCCAGCCGGTGATGCCGTCGGGAAACTTCACCTCGACCACGGACTCGCCGTCCCGGACCTCGGCCAGCTCCGGGGGCAGTTCACAGACCGAGGGCGGGTCGGGGAACGGGAACGGTATGGGTTCGGAAGGCGCTTCGGCCATGGATGGCTCTCCAGATTCGTGAGGGTTTCTCGGGCGCGGCGGAACGACGCGTGGGGGTGGGCAGGCCGACCTTCCTCGCAGGCTATTCACGATCGGCCCCTACACCCTCCCCCTAGCTCGCCCCACTCGCGTGACGTGCCCGGTACCGAGCCCCGTCACCGCGTGCTGGTACTCCTGGCCATCGCGAGCAGCGCCGTCACGTCCATGGACTTGATCTCCTCGCTGCGGTCGGCCACCTCCGGCTCCGCCCTCTCGTCGCCGGTCAGCGCCAGCAGCGCCTCCAGCAGACCGTGTTCGCGCAGCCGGTCCAGTGGGACGGACATCAGGGCGCGGCGTACGGCCGCTTCCTGCTCGGCCTCGGGCGTCGTGGCGCTCTGCGCTCCGTCGGGGGCCAGCCGGGCGACCAGCAGGGCCACCAGTGCGCCGAGCGTCGGATAGTCGAAGACCAGGCTGACGGGGAGTCGCAGACCGGTGGCCGCGTTGAGCCGGTTGCGCAGTTCCACGGCGGTCAGCGAGGTGAAGCCGAGATCGCGGAACGGCCGGTCGGTCTCGATCTGGTCCGAGGACGCGTGCCCCAGCACGGCGGCGATCCGGTCACGGACCAGCGCCAGCAGCGTCTCTTGACGTTCGGCGGGCCCCATCTCCGCGATCCGGTACCGCAGTTGGCTCTCCGGGGCCTGGCTCCCGGTCCGCGCCGACCGCTGGGCCGGGACCCGGACCAAGCCGCGCAGCACCGGGGGCAGGGAGCCGGCGGCGGCCTGCGCGCGCAGGGCGGCGCTGTTGAGGCGGACGGGGAACACGACGGGCTCGGCGCGGCGCCAGCCCAGGTCGAACAAGGCGAGGCCCTGGTCCGCCGGCATTGCGGACACCCCGCCCATCGGAGAGCCCGCCGAGGCCCCCTCGGCGAGGTGGCTGTCCATACCCCGCTCGGTCGCCCACAGCCCCCAGCCCAGTGAGGTGGCCGCGAGCCCGTTGCGGTGTCTGTACTGGGCGAGAGAGTCCAGGAAGGTGTTGGCGGCCGCGTAGTTGCCCTGTCCGGTGCCGCCGAGGGTGCCCGCGATCGAGGAGAACAGCACGAAGGCGGACAGGTCCAGCTCCGCTGTCAGCTCATGGAGATGTACCGCGGCGTCCACCTTGGCGCGGAACACCCGGTCGATCAGCTCCGGCGCCAGCGAGGCCAGCAGCGCATTCTCGGCAGTGCCCGCGCAGTGCACCACCGCGGTCAGCGGATGCCCGGCGGAAACCCCGTCGAGTACGGCCGCCAGCGCAGCGCGGTCCGACACGTCGCAGGCCACCAGCGTCACCGTGGCCCCCAACTCCTCCAAGTCGTGGACGAGTTCACCGGCGCCCTCGGCATCCGGACCCTGTCGGCTGAGCAGCAGCAGATGGTGTACGCCGTGCAGCTTTGCGAGACGGGTGGCGACCAGCGCGCCGATCCCACCGGTCGCCCCGGTCACCAGCACCGTGCCGGACGGGTCGAGCGCGTCGAGCTCCGTCCCGGGCACGGTGTCCGGGACGTCGGCGGCCGGCGGCCGGTTGAGGCGAGGCATCAGCGCGACTCCGTCGCGCAGGGCGAGTTGAGCCTCCCCCGACGCGACCGCGGCCGGCACCGCCCGCCCGGACTCGACGCTCCCGTCGGTGTCCAGCAGGACCAGCCGGCCGGGATTCTCCGACTGGATCGAACGCACCAGCCCCCACAGCGGCGCGGAGCCGAGCCCGGCCACCCGGTCATCCGCTGAGGTGCCCACGGCGTCCGTGGTCGTCACCACCAGCGGTATCGAGGCGAGCCGCTCGTCGAGTTCCTCTGAGACCCAGGTGCGCGCCGCCTCCAGCACCAGCCCGGAGCGTTCCCGGGTAAGCGCCGGGAGCTCCGCGAACCCCGGACCGGCCGGTTCGCCGTCGTCCGGCGTGAGTACGACGAACGCGGGCACCGGATCACCCGCGGCGACCGACGCGCTCAGTGCCAGCAGGTCCTGGTGGTGCACGGCACCGCTGCCGGGGCCTGCCCATGCCGGCGCTGTGCCCACCACCGCCCACGCCGCCGTCTCGACCGTGGGCAGCGGCACCGGTGTCCACACCATGCTCAGCAGCGAGGAGTGCGTGGCGGTCCGCCCGGACCCTGGATCGCTGTCGGTGAGGTCGGCCGGCCGCAGCAGCAGCGAACCGATCGAGACGACCGGGGTGCCCGTGCCGTCCACGGCACGCAGCGACACGGCGCTCTTGCCCGCTGGGGAGAGGACCACCCGCAGGGCGGTGGCGCCGGTGGCCTGCAGGGACACCGCGTTCCAGGCGAACGGGCGCAGCGGTGCGCTCGGGACGTCCAGCTCGTTGCAGAAGTTCACCGCGTGCAGGGCCGCGTCCAGCAGCGCGGGGTGCAGCAGGAACTCGCCCGCCGCCTCGTGCAGCTCCTGCGGCAGCTCGATCTCGGCGAAGACCTCCCGGCCACGGGACCAAGCGGCCCGCAGTCCCCGGAAGGCGGGCCCGTAGGCGAGCGGGCCGCCCGCCAGGTCCTCGTACAGGCTGCCGATGTCGATCCGCTCGGCGCCGCGCGGCGGCCAGTCGGCCGGTTCCGCCTTCGGTGCCGGACCGGCCGGGCACAGGACACCCGTGGCGTGCCGCGTCCACTCGGCGGCCGTGAACTCTTCGTCCGTACGGGCGAAGAAGCCGACTTCGCGCCGCCCGGCGTCGTCCGGGGCGCCCACAGTGAGCTGCAGGTCCACACCGCCGGTCTCGGGCAGCGTGAGCGGAGTCTGAAGGGTCAGCTCCTCGATGTAGGGGCACTCGGCGAGATCGCCCGCCACGGCGGCCAGTTCCACGAACGCGGTTCCCGGCAGCGGAACCGTCCCCGCCACCCTGTGGTCAGCCAGCCAGGGGTGGTCACGCAGCGAAAGACGGCCGGTCAGGACGAGGCCGTCGGACTCGGCGGGCTCCACGGCGGCCCCGAGCAGCGGATGCCCGGGGGAACGCAGACCGGCGGCAGTCACATCACCGGATCCGGACACCGGCATACGCAGCCAGTAGCGCTGGTACTGGAAGGCGTACGTGGGCAGGTCCACCGGCCGTGCACCGGTGCCCTCGAACACCACCGACCAGTTCACGGGCGCGCCCGCGACGTACGCCTCGGCCAGTGACGTGAGCAGCCGCCCGGCACCCGCGTCGTCGCGTCGTATGGTCCCGGACACATGGGCCGAGACCCCCGCACCGTCGATGATCTCCTGGAGGGCCATCGCGACGACAGGGTGAGGACTGACCTCCAGCAGGGTCCGGTGTCCCTCGTCGAGCGTGGCCCGCACTGCGGCCTCGAAGGCGACGGTCTCCCGCATGTTCCGCAGCCAGTACCCGGCATCCAGCCCCGCCGTGTCCATCCGCTCCCCGGTCACCGTCGAATAGAACGCCACCGACGACGACACCGGCCGAATACCCGCCA
>NZ_JBIRSJ010000044.1:0-17873 GCF_044334165.1 Streptomyces sp. NPDC020845
TCAAACTCGGGATCCTTACCGAGGCCGACACCGGCAACTTCACCCGGAAGCAATAGCCGACGGAACCTCCACCAGCGACCTTGCGCCCACCCCCAACCGGAAACGGACATAGCCTTACGAACCGCCCACTTAAACCCTGGTTAGGGGCGGGCGCTGTACTTCCCGTCGGGCCGTTTGTGCAGCCATCCACGATCAGCGAGCTTCGTCAGCTTCCCGCGCAGCGGCTCCAGCCTGCCCCGCACCGAGGTGTCCAGGGCCGCCCACGACCAGCACGAGCACCCCGCAAACCGATCACGCCAGAGCCCCCGACCAGCACGTTCGAAGATGGCGAAGCTTCTTCGAACATGCAGGTAGAAGGGCGGTTAAAGATCGTGAGGCGGTTACCGAAAAGTCATGTTCGGCGCGGTACGGCTCCGTCCTGCCAGCGGTAGAGGTCGCGCAGCAGGGAAATCTCAGCGCCGTGATGGATCAGCTCCCTGTTGACGTGCAGGACGATGCCCTCCATGGGAAACCGCTCGGGACCCACCGTGGGCGGATTCTCCAGGTCAGCGTCCGAGAGCTCGCGGACCCCCGCGTTCCATCTCCCATACATCTCATCGAGCTGTTTTAGCGCCTCGTCAGCGGTCCCCGCGTAGGCGAATGTCTGGGAGTCGACGTCCTGGCCGCCGAAGTGCCATCCGACCCGATAGCCCAGGCACGAGACGATGATGTGTGCCAGCCGCCAGGCAATCGTGGTCACCGGCGCCGGTACCGGGTCAGGGGACGCGGAGTCCATCGTCCATTCCCTCGAACCTGCCGACATCGGTGCGGCCGACGTGCCACGTGGGCGGATGCTCCAGCAGCCGCGCACCGGCTCCCAGAAGTACTCCTCATCGGCAAGACCGTGCAGCCGCGGCCGCAGGTTCTTGTGCCAGTGCCGGTCCAGCTGGTCCGCGAGCCGCTCGCTTCTTGTCATTTCCGCACACTACATACAACGGAGACCTGGCTGCGCCCCTCGCGGACGCCGTCGCCGGCCGTGGGCCGCGAGAGCGTACCGCACCGGGAGATGACGCTGGGGGCTGATGTGCCCTTCGGGCCGTGCCGCCGCGAGCGGTTGCTTGAAATCAACAACCCGGCTGGCCGGGTTGGGTTCAATGACCCAAATGTAACTGTCTCGACCGATGACATGACGGATGGTCAAGATCGCCGACTCCCGCCCGTGATCAGCATGAGTACCCCCAGTGAGCGCCACGCCAGAGCCTCCGACCTGCATGTTCGAAGATGGCGAAGACTCACTGCACCGGCAGTCAATCAGCCAACGTGCGACAGCGCGCCAAGGTGGGTGACCGGGTCATCGGCGCTGAACTGGATGACATCCTCGCCGTTCGGGCCCTTGAGTAAACGTCCGTGGCAGGGCCGACGGCTGCCTCGCCGGTGACCTGCTCGGGAGCCATGAAGCCGGGCGAGCCGACAGCCACGCCGGTCGAGGCGAGCCGGGTGGTTGCCTCGGCGGCGCGGGCGATGCCGAAGTTGATCAAGTGCGGGCCGTCGAGCGCGAGCAGCACATTGGACGGCTTGACATCCCGATGCACCAGCCCTTGTGCATGCACGGCGCCCAGCGCCTCGGCCAGCCCGATGCCCAGCGCACGTACGGTGTGTCGGCCTGACACCGTCTCTTGCTCGCGATCGTGCCGGCCGAGCTGTCAGGGCGAGATGCCGTTGCCGACGGGCCGCAGTTGATCTTTTGCGGGAGCGGCTTCTGAACACCCGCGGGACGGCGATGACGGTCTCTGCGGTGCGCTGACTGGGCGGGGCGGGCAAGACGGCCTTGGCCGTGCACGTTGCGCAAGCGGTCAGGGAACACTTCCCCGACGGGCGGCTGTTCGTTGACCTCCACGGTCAAGATCCCCGCCCCGCCGATCCGGCTGCCGTACTGGGTATGTTCCTACGCGCCCTGGGAACCCCGCCTGCGGATCTCCCGGAAGGGATACATGAGCGGGCGGCGCTGTACCGCTCACCCTTGGCCGACCGCCGTGCATTGGTCCTGCTCGACAACGCCCATGACGCGGCGCAGGTATACCCGCTGCTGCCCGGTACCCCCGGCTGAGCCACGCTGATCACCAGCCGCTCCACCATGGTCGACCTCGATGGTGTCCACATCGTCGACCTCAGCGTCATGGAACCGGGAGATGCCCTGGCTTTGTTCACTCGCATCGTTGGCGATCAACGAGCTTCCGCCGAGCCCCAGGCCTGCCGTCAAGCCGTTGCTGCCTGCGGCTACCTGCCCCTGGCCATCCGCGTCGCCGCATCTCGTCTGGCAACTCCGCCCGGCTGGACCATCGATACGCTGACCGATCGCCTGGCCGACGTTCACCATCGACTGCAAGAACTACGGGCCGGAGACCTGGCCGTTCAGGCGAGTTTCGAGTCCGGATACGCGCAGTTGAATGCATCCCAGGCGCGTGCCTTTCGGTGCGGGCTCGGGCTGCTTGACCTTCTAGTCGGGTCGAAGGTTTAGCGTCGTCGGTATGACCACCATGCGGATCTCCCAGCTCGCCGAGCGCACGGGTGTCCCGGCGACCACACTGCGGTTCTACGAAGGCGCCGGGCTGCTGTCCGCTGACCGGACCCCGGCCGGTTACCGGGTGTACGGCGAGGACACGGTGGAGCGGCTGGCATTCATCGGCGCGGCCAAGCACTTGGGACTGCGGCTGGACGAGGTTGGCGAGTTGATCGGGGTATGGGAGGGCGGCGCATGCACCGAGGTTAAGGCGAGCCTTCGGCCGAAGATCGCCGCCCGCCTGGCCGAGGCCGAGCGCCGGACAGCGGAATTGCGGGCCTTCACCTCCTCGCTGCACGCTGCACTGGAGCGTCTGGACGAGCTGCCGGACCGCTCCGGCCGCTGCGACTCGCAGTGCGGCTTCCTCACCGGCCCTGTGCCCGCCGCGCGGCCGACCGACATGGTGCTCGCGCCCAGCCGGCAGGCGGGAGAGGAGGCCGAACAGCGTAAGAGCGCCGCGGTGGCCTGCTCGCTCAGCGGTGAGGGTATGGCCGAGCGCACGAGCTCCTGGCACGCAGCCCTTGACGGCGCCGAGCGGGTAGGGATCCCGGATGGGCTGCGGTTGACCCTGCCCGCCGAGCGGGCCGCCGGCATCACCGAGCTGGCCGTCGCCGAACAGCGGTGCTGCCCGTTCTTCGACTTCCGGCTTCACCTCGACGGCCCCCACCTGCACCTGGACGTCCGGGCCCCTGCCGACGGGGCCGGCCTGCTCACCGAGTTGTTTGGTCCGGTTACCTGACCAGCCCTGCACTGCTTCCTCAGAAAGATCCCTTGCCGTGCTCGTCGCCCGATCCGTTGCCCTGTTCGTCGTCGCTGCCCTGTTCGAGATCGGGGGTGCCTGGCTGGTCCGGCAGGGCGTGCGCGAGCACAAGGGTTGGATCTGGATCGGTGCCGGCGTGATCGCGCTGGGCTTGTACGGCGTGGTCGCGACCTTCCAGAGTGACGACAACTTCGGCCGCATCCTGGCCGCGTATGGCGGCATCTTCGTTGCGGGATCGATCGTCTGGGGCATGGTCGCCGACGGCTACCGCCCTGACCGCTTCGATGCCATCGGCGCACTGATCTGCCTCGCCGGGATGGCGGTCATCATGTACGCCCCGCGCAGTGACTGACCCACCTCCCACGCCGGCAAAACGGCACCGCCCGGGGCGGTGCCGGCGTGACGGCGATGCGAATGATGTTGTGCGCAGTCAGCCGGCGGCCGCCATCGCCGCGGGCGACCGGGGTGATCGGCGCACGCCCACCCGCGCCCCACGCTGGACGCCCGTCACGTTTCGGTAACCTGGCCGAAACCCTTGACGTTTCTCATGGCTCGTTCTTAGTCTCACTGCACCGCGTAATCGGCAGTTCCAGCAGTTCAGGTGCTGCGGCGCTTTCCGCGGTTTTTTGGCAGGCACAGACACAGACCACCTGTCGGTGGCTTCGTCGTGCCTTTTTCTGTGCTCCCCGTGCCGCCGGTAGGTCTTCCTCGAAGGCGGATTCATGGCACAACGTCCGAGCGTCAGAAGCGTCGCCGACGTCGTTGCGCTCATCGATGGGCTGGGAAAGATCACCGGCCGGGCGCAGATCATCTGGTTCCTCGTGTTCGGCGGGCTGTTCCTCGACGCCTACTCGAATGCGGCGCTGAGCGCCGGTCTGGGGCCCATGACGACCCAGATGGAGCTCACCAGCACCCAAGTCTCGATCCTCACGGCCACTGCTCCGGCGCTTGCCATCATCTTCAACCCCCTCGGCGGCTGGCTCGCCACCCGCATCGGCCGCGTTCCCCCGCTGCTCATCGCCAAGGTGTTCGCGCTCGCGGGTGGCCTGCTCGCCGCGTTCGCCGGTGGCTTCACCGTCGTGTGGCTCGGCCGGGTGCTGGTGGGTGTCGCGTACGGCATCGACTTCGCGGTCGCCATGGCGCTGCTCGCCGAGTACACGCCCGCGAAGCTGGGCGGCCGGCTCAACCTGTGGCAAGCCGTCTGGTACGTCGCCACCACCAGCAACCTCGCCCTGGCCCTCCTCTTCTTCAACCTGGACGTCGGCGCCGACATCTGGCGCTGGTCGGTCGGCTCGGCCGCGGGCGTCGCCGTCGCGCTGCTGCTGAGCCAGGCGCTGATGCTCAAAGAGAGCCCCACCTGGCTGGCCAGCAAGGGCCGGCTGGACGAGTCCGTCGCCAACCTGGACCGGATCTACGGGATCAAGGCCGTCGTCGGTACGTCCGACGCGATGCCCCGCACCGCGGCTGAGGCACCGGTCATCGGGTTCCGCCAGGCCGGGCTTCTGTTCAAGGGCGAGTACCTGCCGCGTACGATCCTCTCCTCGGTGATCTCGCTCGGGCAGTCGATGCAGTACTTCGCGGTCGGCTGGTACCTCCCGCTGATCAGCCTGACGATCTTCGGCGAGAGCTTCGAGAAGGCCACCATCGGCTCGATGGTGTTCAACGCCTTCGGTATCGCGGGCGGGCTGCTGTCCGCGTACTTCGGCCGCCGCCTCGGGCTGCGGCTCAGCTCCGCTGCCGGTTTTGCCGGGGTCTTCGTGGCCCTGGTGGCGATGGGGCTAACCTTCGATAAGGTGCCCACGGCCGTGGCCTTCCTGCTGCCGGTGCTGTTCATCCTCTGCCACTCGGCGGGCCCCGGCGCCAACGGCAAGTCCATCGCCGCGCTCTCCTACACCAGTGACGTCCGCGCCCTGGGCACCGGTGTCACCGGGATGGTCGGCAGCTTCGGCAGCGTTGCCGGCCTGTATGTGTTTCCGCAGATCAAGGACTCGCTCGGACTCGCCGACACCTTCCTGATGCTGTCCGTCGTGCCGCTGCTCGGCCTGATCACCTGCCTGATGATCAAGTGGGACCCGACGAAGGCCGCCTCGCCCGACGAGGTCGCCGGACAGGACCGCGACGCCACTGCGGCGCTCTCCGTGACTGCGCGCTGACCCGCCGCCGGACCTGGCGCACCGCGCGATGGTCCCCGCCCCTCCGTACCCGTCCCTTCCGTACCCGTCCCTTCCGTATCCGTCCCCTCCGTATCCCTCCGCACGGCTCGCTCGCGATGCTCGAATGAAAGGGCTGCCATGACCCAGACGTTCCCCGGCGCCTCCCCACGGCGCGGTGTGCTGTCCATCGACGAGGGCACCACGGGCACCCGGGCCGGAGTCGTGCTCGACTCGGGCGCCCCCCACGAGGTGTTCTACCGGCCGATCAAGGTCAGCCATCCGAACGACCTCTCGGTCGAGCAGGACCCGATGGAGATCTGGACCGCCACCCTCGAGGTGGCGCGCCGAGCCGTCGGCGGGGCGCGCGATGACGGCATCGAGATCACCTCGGTCGCCCTGTCCACACAGCGCGCCACGGCGATGCTGTGGGACCGGGTCACCGGGCGGCCGCTGCTGCCCGCGGTGGTGTGGCAGGACCGCCGGTATGCGCATGAGCTCACCGCCTACGAGGCGGAGTGGGACACCGTCCTGCTGGCCCGGCAGGGCCGACCGGTCGGCGCCCGCGCCCCGTTCCTCTGGGCCGCCCGGCAGATCGCCGCACACCCGGAGGTGGCCGAGGCGCACCGGGCGGGACGGCTGCTCTTCGGCACCGTCGACACCTGGCTGATCTGGCGCCTCACCGGCGGCGTCGTACACGCCACCACCCCGACCAACGCCGCGTCCACCGGTGGCTACCTGCTGGAGCGGCACGCCTGGGACGAGGAGTGGATCGGCCACCTCGGCTTCCCCCTCGGCCTGCTGCCGGAGCTCCGCTCCGACGACACCGGTTTCGGTACGACCGACCCGGCCGCCCTCGGTATCGCCGTTCCGCTGGTCGCCTCCATGGGCGACCAGCACGCCGCACTCGTCGCGCTCGGCGGTCTCGCCGCCGGGCAGGGCATGTGCATGTACGGGACCGGCGCGTTCGTCGACGCGGCGACCGGCACCACGCCCGCCCTGCCCCGGCCGGACATCTCCGGGGTGCTCGCCCAGCCCGGCCGGCGGCAGGGCGACATCAGCCACTACAGCCTGGAGGCGTACACATCCACCGTGGGTTCGGCGCTGCGCTGGCTCTGTGACGATCTGGGCCTGTTCGCGTCGCCGAAGGAGCTCGGTGAGGAAGCGGGCCGGGTCCCCACCCGGCCGGGCCGCACCCCGCGTTTCGTCCCGGCGCTCGCCGGGGTCCGTACGCCGGTCTGGCACCCGGAGGCCACCGCGTCTTTCACCGGGCTCACTCTGGCCACCACTCGCGCCGATCTCGCCCGCGCCGTGCTCGACGGGATCGCGCACTCGGTGTGCGACCTGATCGACGGGGTCGCCGACACCATGGGCACTCCGTTCACCCGGCTCCGGGTCGGCGGCGGCGTCTCCGGCAGCGATCCGCTGATGCAGATCCAGGCCGACCTGACCGGCTTGCCGCTGGAACGGGTCTCCGACTCCGCCACCGCGAGCCTGCGCGGCACGGCGTATCTGGCGGGGGTCGCCCAGGGCCTGTGGCCCTCGCTCGACGAGGTCGTCGAGGCGCAGCCGCAGGGCCGGGTCTTCGAGCCGTCGATCACGTCGGCCGAGCGCACCGAACTGCGCACCGCCTGGCGCGATGTGCTGATCGGCCATCTGAACGAATCTGAATGACCCTGCGCTGCTCCCCCCTGCGGGAGAGCACCCCCCCCTGTGGGAGAGCACCCCCCTGCGGGAGGGCACGCCCCTGCGGGAGGGCACGCACGCCCGAACCTCACACCCCCCACTGACGGCCCCGGCCGTCGCACCGGCGACCCGCGCAGGATGCCGGGGCCGCCGAACCGAAACACCAGGAGTTGATGTTGTGATCACCATGCCCTCCCGGAAACCGCGGCGCGCCGCCGCGGCGACCCGCCGGACGCCGCTGCTGCTCGACCGGGCCGCCCTCAAGCGCCGACTGGCCGACGACATGTACGACGTGCTCGTCATCGGAGGCGGCATCACCGGGGCGTACGCCGTGCTCGACGCCGCCTCGCGCGGTCTGCGCGCAGCCCTGATCGAGAAGGACGACTTCGCCTCCGGCACCTCGTCGAAGTCGTCGAAGATGGTGCACGGCGGCCTGCGCTACATCGAGCAGGGCAACGTCAATCTGGTCCGCCACTCGCTCCTGGAGCGCCACCGCTTCCGGAAGAACGCCCCGCACCTGGTGCACCGGCTGCCGTTCCTCTTCCCGATCCTGGAGAAGGAGGGTGTCTTCGACGCCCGCCTCGCCAAGGGCTTCGAGGGCCTGCTGTGGACGTACGACCTGGTCGGCGGATGGCGGATCGGCAAGCTCCACCAGCGGCTCACCGTTCCCGAGGTGCTGGCCCAGGCTCCGACGCTGCGCGCCGAGAACCTCAAGGGCGGGCTGATGTACTTCGACGCCCGCACCGACGACGCCCGGCTCGTCCTCACCATCGTCCGCACCGCCGCCGCGCTCGGCGCGACGGTCCTCAACGGGGCCAGGGCAGAAGGCCTGCTGATGCGGATGGGCACGGTGTCCGGTGCCCGGGTCTCGGCGGACGGCGACACCATCGACATCCGCGCGCGGGCCGTCGTCAACGCCACCGGGGTGTGGACCGACGAGCTGGACGCGAAGGCGGATGAAGGTCACAGGCCGCAGGTCCGGCCCGCCAAGGGCGTCCATATCGTGGTGCCGTGGGACAAGGTGCGGATCAACTGCACGGTCACGGTGCCGATCCCCGGCCGGGCCCGCCGCGCGACCTGCACCCGCTGGGGCAACAACGTCGTGCTGGGCACCACCGACGAGGACTACCAGGGCTCCCCGGACGATGTGCACTGCACCCGCGAGGAGATGGACTTCCTGCTGGAAGGCGCCAACACCGCCTTCGAGGGGAAGCTCACCCCGGACGATGTGGTCGGCTCCATCGGCGGTCTGCGCCCGCTGGTCGGCGGCAAGGAGGGCGCCACCCTCGATATGCGCCGCGACCACCACATCACCGTCGGCCGCACCGGCATGGTGACGGTGACCGGCGGGAAGCTCACCACCAGCCGGTACATGGGCGAACTCGTCATCGACAAGGTGATGACGGTCCTCGGCCGCAAGGGGAAGAGCCGCACCACCGACCTCCCGCTCCTCGGCGGCGCCGGTTACGACTCCGAGGCCGTCGCCGCATCCGGTGGCATCGCCGCCCACCTGGGCGAGCGCTTCGGCACCGAGGCCCGCTTCATCGGCGACCTCATCCAGGACGACCCGTCGCTGGCCGAGCCGATCGTCGCCGGACTTCCGTACACGAAGGCGGAGGTCGTGTACGCGGCCCGTGCCGAGCTGGCCCGGTCGGTCGACGACGTCCTCTCCCGCCGCACGCGCGCCCGGTTGTTCGCCCGGGACGCCTCCGTCGACGCCGCCGAGGCCGTCGGCGCGATCCTCGGCCAGGAACTGAACCTCACGGAGGCGGAGGTCGAGCGTTCGGTCGCCGAGTACCTCGCAGCCGTCCGTCACGAAAAGTCCGTACTCCTCGAAGGGGCAGCAGCATGATCAGCCGTCAGACCATCACCCACCCGTTCAACCGGGGCAACTACACCGTCGGTGCCCCCAGCTTCGCCATGTGGGCGCGGAACACCCCGGTCGGTGACGGCGAGGCCGCGCTCCAGGTGAACCCGGTCGAGGTCCCCGAGTCCGTGGTCGGGGCGCTGCGCGAGGCCGCCCACGCGGTGCACACCTCCCGCGACGAGGTCGCCACCCGGACCCGTGACTGGTGGGCCGGTTCGATGATCGGCGAGACCGAAGGCCGTCCCGCCACCCCGAACGCCGTGATCGTCGAAGCCGCCGACGCGGACCAGGTCGCGGCCGTGCTGCGGATCTGCTACGAGGCCGGCATCCCGGTCACCCCGTCCGCGGGCCGCTCCAATGTCACCGGTGCCGCGCTCCCCGTCTTCGGCGGCGTCGTCCTGGACATGTGCGGGCTGAACCAGATCATCGGCTTCGACGCCGAGTCGAACATCGTGGACGTCCAGGCCGGCATGTTCGGCGACCTCTTCGAGAAGCAGCTCCAGGAGGAGTACGGCGTCACCACCGGCCACTGGCCGTCCGCGTTCGCCGTCTCCACCGTCGGCGGCTGGATCGCCTGCCGCGGCGCCGGTCAGCTCTCCACGCGTTACGGCAAGATCGAGGACATGGTCGTCGGCGTCGACGTCGTACACGCGGACGGCACCCGGGCCACGTACGGCGACTACGCCCGCGCCGCGGTCGGCCCGGACCTGCGCCAGCTGTTCGTCGGCTCCGAGGGCACCCTCGGTGTCATCGTCTCGGCCCGGCTGCGGGTCCATCCGCTGCCGGAGTACGCGAGCGCCGCCGCGTACGGCTTCACGACCTTCGCAGAGGGCCTGGACGCCTGCCGCAGGATCATGCAGCGCGGCGCCACCCCGGCCGTACTGCGCCTGTACGACACTCTGGAGTCGGGCAACCACTTCGGCCACCCGGAGACCAACCTCCTGCTCATCGCCGACGAGGGCGACCCGGCCATCGTCGACGCGTCGATCGGGGTGGCGAAGGAGGTCTGCGAGGAGTACGGCCCCGAGCTGGACAGCCAGGCCGTCTTCGAGCGCTGGCTGGACGAGCGGATGCTGGTCGGCAAGTCCGCCGAAGGCTTCAACCCGGGTCCGGGCTTCGTCGCCGACACCCTGGAGATGGCCGCGTCCTGGACCGACCTCCCGGTGATCTACGACGAGGTGGTCGCCGCGATCCAGGCGGTGGACGGCACCCTGGCCGCCTCGGCCCACCAGTCCCACGCGTACACCGACGGCGCGTGCGTCTACTTCTCCCTGCGCGGAAACGTGGCGCCCAAGGCGCGCCGCGACTGGTACCGCGCGGTGTGGGACGCGGCCAACGCCGTACTCATCAAGCACGCCGCGGCGCTCAGCCACCACCACGGCTGCGGTCTGCTGCGCGGCCCCTACCTGGAGGAATCCCTCGGGGCGGGCTTCGCGACGCTCGTCGCGGTGAAGAAGGCCCTGGACCCGACCGGCCTCCTCAACCCTGGCAAGCTGGGCCTTCCCAGCCGCTTCGGTACGTCCCCGCTGAGCTGACCTCAGCAGCCACCGACCCTCGACCCCAGGTAGGCCCTTGCCATGACCCCTTCCCCGTCCCGGTCCGGTGCCCCACTTGATGCCCGGCTGGCCTCCGC
Organism: Streptomyces sp. NPDC020845; assembly: GCF_044334165.1. Taxonomy (NCBI): domain Bacteria; kingdom Bacillati; phylum Actinomycetota; class Actinomycetes; order Kitasatosporales; family Streptomycetaceae; genus Streptomyces; species Streptomyces sp. NPDC020845. The sequence goes on from NZ_JBIRSJ010000044.1 coordinate 10,636, forward strand.
CCTGGCCGAGGTCCCGGTCATCGCGTCGGTCGTCACCCCCCAGCCGCTGCGGCAGTTCCTGACCGCACCGGCCAAGGTGTGCATCGTCGCGTCGCTCACGGTGGGGCAGCTGCCCCAGACTGTGCCGGCGCTGGTCCGGGCGGGGAAGACCGTGTTCGTGAACGTGGACAGCAGCCCCGGTCTGGCCCAGGACCGGGGCGCGCTGGAGTTCATCAAGAACATGGGCGCGCACGGCGTGGTCAGCACCCGGCTCTCGCTGATCGAGAAGGGCCGGCCGCTCGGCCTGCTGACGATGATGAAGGTGTTCGTCACCGACCGGTCCAATCTGCGCCGCTCCACGGACGCGGTCTCACGCGGGGCACCGGACCTGGTCGAGATCATGCCCGCCCCGATCGTCGCCCGGATGAGCGAGCAGGCACAGCGCGCGATGTCCCCGTCGGTCGCCGCGGGCTTCGTGGAGACCCCCGCGGACGTCGCGCTCGCGCTGGCCCTCGGGTCCGTTGCCGCCGCCACGTCCGACCCCCGCCTCTGGCACCTGCGCCGGGACCAGCTGCCGCCGGTTCCGCCCACCGCACGGAAGCGACCTGCCGCACCCTCCCAGGAGTAAGCCCCCATGTCATACGTCGTCGTCGCCCGCTACCGCGCCAAGGAGGGCGAGGAGAACACCGTCCTCCCCCTGCTCGACACCATGGCCGCCGCGTCCCGCCAGGAGCCGGGCAACCTCGCCTACCGCGTCCACCAGGGCACCGAGGACCCGCGGGCGATCGTGCTGTACGAGGAGTACGTCTCCGAAGCCGACTTCACCGCGCACTGCGCCACCCCGCACTTCCAGAAGATCGTGCTCGGCAAGGTCGTCCCGCTGCTGGAGAGCCGTGACGTGCTGCGCTGCGCCCCGCGTCCGGAGGTGCGGGCATGAAGACCCGTGCGGTGGTGCTGCGCGGCATATCGACCGCCCGCCCCTACTCCGAGACCCGCCCGCTCGAGGTGGAGGCGCTGGAGCTGGGCGCCCCGCGCGAGGGCGAGGTGCTGGTCCGGATCGCGGCCGCCTCGCTCTGCCACTCGGACCTGTCGGTGGTCAACGGCGACCGGGTCCGCCCGCTGCCGATGGCGCTGGGGCACGAGGCGGTGGGTGTCGTGCAGGAGACCGGACCGGGTGTCGCCCGGGTCCGTCCCGGTGACCATGTGGTCCTGGTCTACGTGCCCAGCTGTGGCTTCTGCGCCGACTGCGCGGCCGGCCGGCCCGCCCTGTGCGCGCAGGCCGCCACGGCGAACGGGTCGGGAGCGCTGCTGCACGGCCCGTCCCTGCTGACCGACGCCTCCGGCACCCCGGTCCACCACCAGCTGGGCGTCTCGGCGTTCTCCGAACACGCGGTGCTGGCCCAGGAGTCGGTGGTACCGATACCGCAGGACATCCCGTTCACGGTGGCGTCGATGTTCGGCTGCGCGGTCCTGACCGGCGCCGGAGCCGTCATCAACACGGCGTCCCTGCGCCCCGGCCAGTCGATGGTGGTCTACGGCCTGGGCGGCGTGGGCCTGGCCGCGGTGCTGGGTGCCCGCGCGGCGGGCGCGTACCCGGTCATCGCGGTCGACCCGGTACCGGAGAAGCGCGAACTGGCCCTCCAACTGGGCGCGACCCACGCGTACGCCCCCGGCGAGGCGGCCGAGGCGATTCATGATCTCACTTCCGGTGGTGCCGAGCTGGCGGTCGAGGCAGTGGGCAGTCCGAAGGTGATGGCCGAATGCCTGACGGCCGTGGCCCGGGGCGGCACGGCCGTCTCGGTGGGCCTGCCCGCCCCCGACCGGGTGCTGGAGGTCCCGGCGCTGACGTTCGCGGGCGAGGGCAAGTCCCTGCTGGGCTCGTACATGGGCGACGCGGTACCGCGCCGCGACATTCCCCGGCTCCTGGACCTGTGGCGGGCGGGCCGGCTGCCGGTGGAGCGGATGCACACCGGCACCCTGCCGCTGACCGGCATCAACACGGCGATGGAGGAGCTGGCCTCGGGCCGGGCGATCCGTCAGGTCATCGACACATCGGGAATGCTGGACGTCTGACCCCACCCGCCGTGCCGACAGGGCGCCCGACGGTTCCCCTGCCAGTTGCGGGAGGGGCGTCGACCAGGCCCAGCCCGGCCCGGGTGGCGGAGCCAACCACGACCTGGTCGTCCACCAGGACGACCTGGGAGCCGTCAGCCACAAGGCGTACGAGCCGCACGATGTGCTGCGGAAGAAGGCCGACATCGAGGGCGCGGACACGGACAAGAGCGGGTCGGGTTCCACCCTGCATGTGTGTTCACATCTCGAACCACCTGGACTACTCGAAGAAGGCACATGCGACGGACGACGAGTACCTCGCGGCATCGCTGCGCCATCGCGACGGCGCAGCGGTCCCGGTCTCGATGGTCGGCGACCTGGCGAAGCTCAAGACCCAGGTCTCCAGGGGACTGGTGGCGAAATCCCAGGCGGCACGGTGGGAGGGGGGAACGCTACCGTCACCCGGGAGTTCGTACGCAGCACGGCAAGATGCAGCTGCTGGCCGAGGAGGCCGACTGGAGGGGCATGACCGACGCGGCCCGCCACATGGCGCACTACCTCAACAACTCCGGCAGCCCCATGGCGGGTTTCCGGGCGCACATCGACGAACAGATCAGGAAGCACCAGAACGAGTGGCGCGCGAAGGCGCTCGCGGAGTTCCGGAGGAACGGCGGCAGGCCGGTCGCCATCCCGGTGCAGACCGGGAACAGCGGCTACTCCTTCGATCAGCAGAAGAACCCCAACCGGTTCTTCGCCGTCGGATCAACCGGCTCGAACGTGACCGGCGTGGCCACGGTGGAGCCCGACGCCGGCGGCAAGCCCAGGGTCGCCCTCGCCAGTCCTTGCTGAGCCGCGAAAGGAGGCCGGGCCCTGTCGGCCCGCGCCTGTCAGGGACGCGGGCCGACAGGGCCCGGTGGCACACATCCGATCGTGGTTGTGAGCGAGCCGGCTCACGGACCCGATCACGCTCGGGGACCGGTCAGCGTGTGGCGAGGAGCTCCAGCGTGTCGATCACGCGGTTGGAGAAGCCCCACTCGTTGTCGTACCAGGCGACCACCTTGACGTGGCGGCCGTCGACGCGGGTGAGGGCCGAGTCGAAGATCGACGAGGCGGGGTTGCCGACGATGTCGGACGATACGAGCGGGTCGTCGGAGTACTCGAGGACGCCGGCGAGCGGGCCCTGTGCGGCGGCGCGGTACGCGGCCAGCACGTCGTCGCGGGTCACGTCGCGGGCCACGGTCGTGTTGAGTTCGACGATCGAGCCGACCGGCACCGGCACGCGGATCGAGTCGCCCGACAGCTTGCCGTCGAGGTTCGGCAGCACGAGACCGATCGCCTTGGCGGCGCCCGTCGTGGTCGGCACGATGTTGACGGCGGCGGCGCGGGCGCGGCGGGCGTCGCGGTGCGGACCGTCCTGCAGGTTCTGCTCCTGCGTGTAGGCGTGCACCGTGGTCATGAAGCCATGCTCGATGCCGGCGAGTTCGTCGAGCACGGCGGCCAGCGGCGCGAGCGCGTTGGTCGTGCAGGAGGCGTTCGAGACGATCGTGTGCACGTCCGGGTCGTACGCGTCGGTGTTGACTCCGTACGCGAGCGTGACGTCGGCACCGTCCGACGGCGCGCTGACCAGCACCTTCTTCGCTCCCGCGTCGAGGTGGGCGCGGGCGGCCTTGGCGGAGGTGAAGCGGCCTGTCGCCTCCAGCACGATGTCGACGCCGAGCTCGCCCCACGGCAGCCGCGCCGGCTCCCGCTCGGCGAGCACCGTGATGCGTCGGCCGTCGACGACAAGGGCGTCCCCGTCGGCGGTCACCGGACGGCCGAGCCGTCCGGCTGTGGTGTCGTAGGCGAGGAGCCGGGCGAGGGTAACGGGCTCGGTGAGGTCGTTGACGGCGACGATCTCGAAGTCGCTGCCGCGTTCCAGCAGGGCGCGCAGCACGTTGCGTCCGATGCGGCCGAATCCGTTGATGGCGATGCGAGTCATGTGTCGTGGTGTCCCTTCGGTTCGTTACCAGCTTCGCGTGCGGGATCCGGCCATGGCCGTGGCGTGAGCGCCATGGTTCGCAAGGATCACGCCAGACGCCCGGGCGGCGGGCTACTCGCCCCGGGTGAAGGTACGCCGGTACTCGCTGGGCGTGGTGCCGAGGATGCGCTGGAAGTGCATCCGCAGATTTGTGCCAGTGCCGAGACCGACGTCGTTCGCGATCTGCTCGACGCTGCGCTTCGAACGCTCGAGCAGCTCACGGGCCAGGTCGATACGGGCGCGCATGACCCACTGCATCGGCGTGTACCCGGTGTCCTCGACGAAACGCCGCGAGAACGTGCGCGGTGAGACCGCCGCGTGCTGGGCGAGGGATTCGAGGCTGAGGGGTTCGTCGAGCCGGTGCAGGGCCCATTCGCGGGTGGCGGCGAACCGTTCACCGAGCGGCTCGGGCACGCTGCGCGGCACGTACTGCGCCTGGCCGCCGCTGCGGTAGGGGGCCGCGACCAGGCGCCGGGCCGCGTGGTTCGACGCGGCCACCCCGAGATCGCTGCGCAGGATATGCAGGCACAGGTCGATGCCCGAGGCGGCGCCGGCCGACGTCAGCACGCTGCCCTCGTCGACGAACAGGACGTTCTCGTCGACCCGGACGAGCGGATGCTTCTGTGCAAGCGCCCGCGTGTAGTGCCAGTGCGTCGTGGCGCGCTTGCCGTCGAGCAGCCCCGTGGCGGCGAGCGCGAAGGCGCCCGTCGAGATGGCGGCAAGCCGTGCCCCCCGGCCGTGTGCGGCGATCAGCGCATCGACGACGGCCCGTGGCGGGTCGTCGCGGTCCGGGAACCGATAGCCGGGGACGAAGACAATGTCGGCCCAACCAAGCGCGTCGAGACCGTGGGTGACGTGGTACGCCAGGCCGTCGCCGCCGGTCACGAGCCCGGGCGCCGCGCCGCACACCCGCACCTCGTACGGCATGCTGGCGCGGGTCGTGAACACCTGCGCGGGAATGCCGACATCGAGCGGCTTCGCACCCTCGAGCACGAGGACGGCGACTCGACGCAGGCGGGAGGAAGACATGGGAAGCAGGGTACGAGCTGGCCGGTCCGCTCGTCCTCACTGACAGTGGTGTTCCGAGGAACGTGACTCACGGCTCGCTCGACGTGGGTGCTGTGGGGCTGTCAGTCGCCGAAGCGACGGCGCGCGTCCTCGATGTGACCGAGGTATTGGTGGGTCCAGCCGCATATGGCGTCGACCGTTGCCCGTAGGGCACGGCCCGGCTGGGTGAGGGTGTACTCGACCCGCGGCGGCACGGTGGGGTGCACCGTCCGCTCGACCAGGCCGTTGCGCTCCAGCATGCGCAGGTTCTGGGTGAGCATCTTGTGGCTGATGCCCTCGATCTCATTGCGCAGCTCGCTGAAGCGCAGGGTGCGCTCACCGAGCGCCTCGATGATCAGGAACGCCCATTTGTTGGCGACGTCCGAGAAGATCTCCCGCGCCAGGGAGTCCGCGCGCCTGAGGTCTGCGTTCTCGGGCAGGCCCTTGAGTAGCTGCTTGGTCACCATGAGGTTCCTCAGTCACCGAAAAGTGCGTTCTTCCAGGTCCGCTCTCACTCTCTTACAGTTCCTGAGTAACCACAAGTGACAGTAAACAGAAGGGCGAGCACTGTTGGCCACCATCGATGTCTTCAACCACAATGTGCCGGCCGAGAGCGACTTCGGCTACTCGCAGGCGATCAAGTCCGGGGATCTGATCCACATCTCCGGACAGCTCTCGCTCGACGAGGCGGGCGAGTTCCTCCACGCGGACGATTTCGACGATCAGCTGAAGCAGACCTACGTCAACCTGGACAAGGTCCTGGACCACTATGGCGTCACCCGGAACCAGGTCGTCTCGCAGACCCTGTACGTGGTGAACCTGCGCCAGAATGCCGCGGCGACGGCGGAGGGCAACCTGGCGTACTTCGGCCACCACCGTCCGGCCAGCACGGTCTTCGGCGTCACCGAACTGACCTTCCCCGGCCAGGTCATCGAGATCAGCTTCGTCATCGACACAAAGCTGCCCGCCTGAGCTTGACCCCAGCGCGCGGCCCGTCTTGGCCGGCCTCTCGCGGAATGGCCACGGTGACCGTTGGTTCAGAAACTGGCACCAAGCCTGTTCCTTCAACCTCCCGCTGGGATGCTTGATCACTGGTGGGCCGTTGCGTTGAGGCGTTGCAGTGTGGCGTGGTCGGGTGGGCCCCAGATGGGCGCGCCTTAGGGACGGCCGTCGACGCCGGCGTAGAGGTCACCGAAGTCGATCACGCCGGAGAAGGTGCCGTTCGTGGTCAGGATGTCGGCTGGACGCAGGTCACCGTGGCGCCGGAGACGTGGGCCTGCCCAGTCCGGCCCGGCGGCGTCTTCCCAGACCGCGTGGACGGCGTCCGGGTCCACCGGCGCGGATGCCGTTCGGCCGGACGAGTGACAGACTAAAAGCCGAGTCGGCGGCCTGCACCAGAGGAGCTGGGGCGTGCCCTGGTCGTCCACTCCGTCTCACATCCCAGCAGCGATCTATCCGTTCGCTGATCAGATGGGAGCCGTTCATGACTTCCGTAGCGCCGTACTCCCCGGACGAAACCGCTCTTCTGCTCGTCGACCCGTACAACGACTTCCTCTCCGAGGGCGGCAAGCTGTGGCCCCGGGCGAAGGAAGTGGCGGAAGGCGTCGGTCTGCTCGACCACATGCGCACCATGCTCGCCACGGCCCGCAGCCAGGGGTTTCGCGTCTTCATCGTGCCCCACCACCAGACGACGCCGAACGACTACATCACGTGGGACCACTTGTCCCCGACCCAGCAGCGCATCGTGACCCAGCAGACCTTCGCCGAGGGCAGCTGGGGGGCCGAGTGGAGCCCCGATCTCCGCCCTCGGAGGGCGAGTTGGTCGTGCGCCAGCACTGGGCTTCGAGCGGCTTCGCTGCGTCGGCGAGCTCGAACTGCCCGTCACCGCGCCCGTTCAGGCGGTCGTAGAAGTCACCACGGAAGCGTGACAGCGTCACGAATGCCTCCTGCCGATCCCACATGCTCAGGCCGAGGCCACCCGCACGTCCGGCGAATGCCCAGGTGAGCGACCCAGTTCGAGGCACATTTCGACCTCATCGGATAAACGGCAAGCGTACGTCCAGCAGTCCGGACGTCTTCCCAGCTCAGAAGGGATGTGAACGATGTAACCGGACGACAAGCTCAGGGTAGCCAGCCGGTGCGA
>NZ_JBIRSJ010000045.1:0-16809 GCF_044334165.1 Streptomyces sp. NPDC020845
CGCGACCGGACTGGACAAGGACTGGAACGCCGTCACCGCCGGCCTCACCCTCGACTGGAACTCCGGCATGGCCGAAGGCACCGTAAACAAGATCATTCTGTGGAATCAGGATTGTCAAGGTTGCGCTGCTTTGCCCTGCCGGACATCGACGATCGGTAGGAGGCGGGAGGCGCCGGGTGCCTCGATCTCGCGGGGGGTTGGCCCGGCCGGGGTCGGAGTGTGGGCGAGCCTGCCCAGGAGGCGGTCGATCGCGGCCTGGCCGTCGGTGACAGCGGCTTGCTCGTCCTCGGTGAGTGGTATCGAGACGGCCATCTTCTGCAAGTTGCCTTTAGCTTCTAGGAGTTGGGTCTTCGTAGAGTCCTTCGGGGTGTAGAAGTCACAGCGTGCGCAGGCCATGCGGTGCTGGCACTGTTCGAAGAAGGTGTAGGTGCAGTAGCCGTGTCCGAGGTCGTAGTGCTGCCAGGGCTCGCCGGCCGCGGCAGCGCCGGAGACGACCGCGTCGCGGTCCACCAGGACCTCGATGGTGCGGACGTTCCGTTCGAAGTAGCCCGCTTCGGAGTATGCCTTGGCCAGGGTGTTCGGCGTGATCTTCGCGTAGTACTGCGTGGACTGCGGAGAGCGGTGTCCGAGCCAGGCTTGGAGCTCGAACAGCGTCATCGGCTCCTTGGCGTTGTAGAGCTGGCTGGCGATGGTGGACCGGGCGCGGTGGCTTGTGATGTTGCCTCGGACGTCGGCGTCCGGGACGCCTGCCTTGCGGCAGAGCATCGGGATGATCGTGTTGTTGATGTAGCTGGTGGAGACGCGGCGGGCCCGGACCGTGAACAGCAGGTCAACGTGTTCGCCGGTGCGGCGGTCGTTGAACTTCGGCTGGTGCGGGCGGGCGGCCTGCCAGGCGTCGATGGCCTGGCCGAGGATCGGGTCGACCGGTTTGGTGAACGCGGTGCCGGTTTTGTGGGTGGGGATGTCGAGCAGGCAGACCGCGTCGCATGCCAGGACCTGCTGCGAGTCGCCGGCGATGGGTGCCCCGTCGTGCTGCCAGCGGATGCAGCCCACCCGGAGCCGTGCGATCTCATTACTGCGTTGGCCGGAGAACAGCCAGGTCAGCGTGACCGCGCGGACCAGTTCGAAGGGGTAGAAGTGCCCGGACCGGGTCTGCGGAAGGTCCGCGGGTTCGAGGTTCAGCCCCGCCCACAACAACTTCGCCCAGATCTCGTCGGCGATCACCTGAGGGTCGGGTCCGAGGAGGGCCGTGATGCTGCGGGGGATGGCCAGCGCGCGGAGCGGATCGAAGCGGCAGGGCAGCCACTCCCATTCCTGGCAGTCGCGGAAGAGCGTTCGCAGTGCAGTGATCTGCCCGGCTTTGCTGGGCGCTTCCAGCGGTTTGCCGAGACGGTCCTTGAGCCCGGCGGTGCGCTGGACGTAGTCGCCGACCTTCATCCGGTCCAGCGCGGCGATCCAGGATGCGCAGGTCTGCCGGGTCCAGTCCGCCGGATCGGCGGCCTGGGGCTGTTCGGCCGTGATCCACCGGCCGACCTTGAGCAGGTTCGAGCGGACGCTGCCGCGGACGCGGGGGGTGAGTGTCGAGGTGGCGTGCCAACGATCGGCCCACCGTTCCCAAGTCTTTGCGCCGCCGGTCGCCCGGGAAGTGTGCCGGCCCGTACTCGCCGCCGGTGGAGCACAGAACCCGAGCTCGGAGACCGCCCGCTGCATCGCGTGCAAGGTGTTCAGCCGGCTGCCGTCCAGCAGCCGGTCGCGGCGGACTCGGTCGAACAGCGCGGTATCCAGGTCTTCAAGGTGTGGGCTTCGGTTGAGCAGGAACAGGTGGCAGACCACCATCGGCAGCAGTGTGCCGTCGTCCCGGCCGAGCCGGTAGCCCCAGGAGCCCAGGACGGCGCGAACCCGCGCGATCTCGCCGTTCACGCGGTCCCGTCCGAAGATCCGCCAGGACAGGGTCAGCCGCTGGAAGCCGCCGAGCTGGTGGAAGGCGTCGAAGGAACCGAGCAGGTAGGCGTGCGCCGCGAGATAGGGGCGGACCTCGTCGCCGGCCCAGGCGGGCGCGTGCTTTCGGAACTCGGCGTGGCTGCGGCCGAGCAGATGGACCCATTCCTCGGCGGTCCAGTCCCAGAAAGTGCGGCCGCTCTCGGCGCACTGCGTCAGCAGCACAGCGATCACGTCGAGCATGGCTCGTCGGCGGTGCGGGGTGGGCGGCGAGTCCAGGGATGCGTTGACCGCCTCCAGCGGCCTGTGTAGGCGACCGATCACGCGCCAGCCCGGTGCGGACGGGTCGTGATACTGCAGCCGCCGCAGGTTGCGCAGACCGAGCTCACGGACGGCCCGCCCTTCGTCCGGGCGGACCGCAACGGCGGTGTCATAGCGGTGTGGGGCGATCGGCCAGGACCAGCGTTCTGTCTCATCGCCAGCGACGAGGGCCAGCGGCGATGCGCTCATCGCGACACCTCCGCCGACGCGCCGTGAGCATCTGTATTCGCCAGGCGCGGAGGTGCTCCATGCCGCGGGCGAGCTTGTCTGCCAGGTCCCGGCCGGAGAGGTGGATGTACTGAAGGGTGGAGTCGGTGTGACGGTGGCCGGCGAAGGAGGAAATCGAGTGCAACTCCCAGCCCATTCGGGCCAGATCGGTCAGACATAGGTGCCGGGTGGTGTGCGTGGAGAACCGCTCGACGCCGGAGGCGAGCGCGATCTTCCGGACGACCTTCGACCACGTCCACAGGCTCAGCGGCTCGGCATGGTTGCGTCGCGACTCCGACAGGAACAGCGGTCCGCGGGCCCGGCTGATCCCGGCGCGGTGGGCGAGGTAGCCCGACAGCAGCACTCCGGTCGACGCCGAGTACGGCACCACCCGCTCCAGCCGGTTCTTCGTCGTCTCCGCCCGCACCCGCAGTGTTCGATGGGCCGGGTCGAGGTCGTCCGTCCGCAGCGAGCACAGCTCCTCGCGCCGCAGAGCGGCGTCATAGGCCAGGGCCAGCATCACACGGTTGCGGACCGGCTCGCGCCGGGCCACCTCCAGGATCCGCAGCCACTCCTGTTCAGTGGGTATCCACGGCAGTTTCGTCAGCCGTGGCACCAGGCCCCGCTGCTGCCCGCCGACCCTGCGGCCGGGGGTGTAGCGCCCGCGGCCCACCGGGTTCGACTCGCGCAGACCCTCCTCCATGAGAAAGTCGTAGAACAGGCGGACCGGCACCAGACGCTGCTGGATGGTGGCGTTGGCCAGCCCCGACCCCGAGTCGATCGAGATCACATTCGTGCCCCGACGATGCGGCCGCGAGGTCAACTCCCTCACAAATACTGCGATGTGCGCGCGGCTGGCGGCCACCGGGGCGACGCCTTCTCGCTCACACAGCAGCAGGTACTCGGCCAGCCCGCGGGCGTACGCATCGATCGTGCGGGGTGCCCGCCCGAGGTCACTCCACGTCTGCAGCCAGACTGCCGCCTGCTCGTGCCGGCCGAACACCGGCCACTTCTCCATCAGCACCGTCGTGCCGCTCAAGCCATCTCCCAAGTCCGTGGCTGCACCGGAGAGACATGATCACCCCGGCAGATTCCACGTAACTTTTAAGATGCTCAAACGCCGGTCGTACGGGCGGGCGTCCTTCGCTCTTCTGCGGACGCTGGTTCTCGCTCAGCCGCCGTGAGCGTCAGAACGGCAGAACCCACTCGCGATCTTCGACCGCCTCGGTTGCTGCTGGCACGGCGGGCGGCCAGGTGCCGGGGATGGCTTCAACTGCACGTTGAACATCAGCCATCGTCCTGCCGGTCACGACCAGATCCATCCCTTCCAAGCCGGGCTCCACGCAGAGCAGCAGGCCAGAGGAAGAGAACCAACGAACGGGCTGCCCCATCGGCTCGAACCACGCCGGATACGGCGGCAAAGCAACCTGCGCGAACTGCTCCTCCAGACAGGCAACCACCTCGGGCGTTGCCTTACAGGTGCGGCCCTCGGTCCAATCAGCCATGGCGGCTTCGCTCAGGACGGTTTCCACGCAGGCCAGCGACAGGCGGTCGAGGAAGTGGAGTCGGCTGGAGCCGGTGAGGCGATCAGCGAACAGGGCGGCCGGCGGATCCTCACGCGAAAGGTCGGCCAAGGCCACACCCCACCCGGCGCAGCCTTGGTTCTCGCTGCGGAACACCAGCAGTTCGCCGGAAGGGTCGAGCAGCAGCTCGTCCGGCTCCAGCAACGGATTCTGCTGGGCGACCAGGTCACGCCGTCGACCGAACAACGCATACGCCTCCCTGAGAGCGACTGGGAGGCGCATGCCGAGTCGATCCTCAGCTCGCTGCACCTCAGCCGATGTGAACCCATCAGCCGGCGACAACGGGGTGGACCAGGCAGCAGCGAAGCCCCGGACGAAGGCCCATGCATCCGCCCGCGCCGGGAATCCACCACCCAGTGCCTCAGCTACGTCGAACCTGTCAGCCATGCCGCTGACCCTACGCGGCCGCCACCCCTGTGTCGGACGGCACCGTGACCGTCACGAAATATCCGCCACAGCCATCTTCAAGGAGCCCTAACACCGGGTCGGGTAGTGCGCGGATCAGCCGGAGCAGAGTGTCCCTGCAGGTCGTGATGGACATTCGCTTGGACAGTCGGGTTCCCGGACGGGCGCCCAGGAACAGCGCCACGTCGGTGAGCAGGGCGGTGAGGGACTGCGTCCGGTGGGCGTGGCGGCGCGTCAGGCCCGGTATCTGCCGGCGAATGTCCGGTGGGTGCAGGAGGCGTTCTCGCAGACAAGGCGCCGTGCCCGCAGCTCGATCCGCACGCGCCGGGCGGCGACGGGATGGTCGGCCAGGCACCGCTCGTAGTAGCAGTGCACCCGTGATGATCTCTGCTCGCACTCGGGACAGGCCGCCGACGCAGCCCGGGACCGTACGGCGACACACACTTCGAGGTCCGTGAGCACCAGCCGGTCGACCTCCACATCCATGCCCGGGAAGAGGAGATCAGCCACGCGCATCGCTTCGTCCACACCCAGGTGGTTCCCATCTGACCATCGACGGCAGTCACCCCCAAATCAGCGACAGAGCCCAGAACTTGAGCCAGAACCACCACTCATGAGCAGAGCCAACCAGATTGACCACGGGGCCTGTCCTGCAGGAAGGCAACGGGCCCGCGGCGGTGGCACCCCAGCCGCTGCAGGCCATTGCGTCCCCCATCGGTGTCCCAATGCGGCGCGCTCTCCTGGTCGTCGCCCTCGAGTACGGCGAGCAAAGCGTCCGGCGCTGCGGCGGAGAAGGCCGAGACGCGGCAGGGCCTCGGAGGCCGAACGTGAGAGAGGCTCGCCCCCGATGCCGGGGCGAGCCTCTGTCTCTTGGAGGACAGTCCGCGGAGTGTCCGTTAGGGCAACGTGGACGGCCTGCGCGGCGGAGGAAGCCGCTGCAGCAGTTCGACCGCAGCTGGTCGAACTCGGGATGCCCGTATTCACAGACCCTGCATAGCCGCTGCAGTCGGAAAAGGGCGAACCCGGGCCCCGGGCCTGACTCCACAGTGCCAACGCAACCACCTGCCCCTGAAGGGTGTCTTTATTGCTGTACGGTGGTTGACCTGGGGCTTTGTGATCACCCAAGTATGGGCATGATCTCTGATCGTGGGTCTGCGACTGCTCTACCTGATCTTCTGCCGACTGCTGGGCGGCCTCCTCTTGCTGGGCCGATCGGCCGCGGCGAACAACGCCGAGATCCTTGCTCTTCGTCATGAGGTCGCTGTGCTGCGCCGGCAGGTGGAGCGGCTGCGGCTCTCATGGGCTGACCGTGCCGTGCTTTCTGCTCTCGTACGGCACCTGCCACCCGTCTTACGCCGCCATCGGCTGGGCACTCCGGGCACCCTGCTGACCTGGCACCGTCGTCTGGTGCGCTGGAAGTGGCGCCAAGCACGGGTCAGACCCGGTCGTCCGCCGTTGTCCGAAGGGACGGTCGCGCTCATCCAGCGCCTGGCGAGAGAGAACCCGACCTGGGGATACGTCAGGATCCAGGGTGAGCTGCTACGGCTTGGTCATCGGGTTGCCGCCGCTACGGTCCGGCGCGTCCTGCGCCGCTCTGGTCTACCGCCCGCATGGCAGCGCGCCTCCCAGCAGGCCTGGCGTACCTTCCTCCGCGCCCAGGCCCACGCGCTTCTGGCCTGCGATTTCATGCACGTGGACACCGTCTTCCTCAAACGCCTCTACGTCTTCTTCGTCATGGAGATCAAGACCCGGCGCGTTCACGTGTTGGGTGTCACCGCCCACCCGACCGGCGCATGGGTCGCCCAACTCGCCCGCAATCTGCTCATGGACCTCGAGAACAGGGCTGATTGCTTCCGGTTCCTTATCCGTGACCGGGACAGCAAGTTCACCGCCGCGTTCGATGCCGTCTTCGCCGGCAACGGCACAGCCGTCATCCCGACTCCACCGCAAAGCCCCCGGTCCAACGCGTTCGCCGAACGATGGATACGCACAGCCCGCACCGAGTGCACCGACCGCCTCCTGATCACCGGTGAACGACACCTGCGCACGGTCCTCAACCAGTACGCCGAGCACTACAACGCGGGACGGGCCCACCGCAGCCTGGACCTACGAGCACCCGACGACGACCCGCACCTCGTCCCCCTGCCCGCTGCCGCGGTCAGGCGCCGCCAGGTACTTGGCGGACTGCTCAACGAGTACCGCACCACGTCACCCCGGCTGCCTCACCGTCGACAGGGAAAACCCAGTTCAGCAGCCTGATCGGAATATTGACACCCTTCACGACCGGATCTGACTGCCGTCTGGCGCCACTTCCAGCGCACCAGACGACGGTGCCAGGTCAGCAGAGTGCCCGGAGTGACCAGCCGATGGCGACGCAATGCGGGTGGCAGGTGCCGTGCGAGAGCGGAGAGCACGGCACGATCAGCCCATGAGAGCCGCGGCCGCTCCACCTGCCGGCGCAGCACAGCGACCTCATGCCGAAGGGCAAGGATCTCGGCGTTGTTCGCGGCAGTCGACCGGCCCAGCAAAAGGAAGCAGCCCAGCAGCCGACAGAAGACCAGGTACAGCAGTCGCAGACCCACGATCACTCATCATGCCCATACTTGAGCGATCGCAAAGCCCCAGGTCAACCACCATACGGCAATAATGACACCCTTCAGGGCCGCACCCTCGCTTTCCGGTTTCGGGAAGGGTTCTGACTGTCGTGCCACCGAAGTCGCCGAAGCCCCCCGTGACTCCCGGCTCACGGCAGATTCCCTGCTCGCCGCCCACCCCTGTAATCAACTCCGTTTGTTTCATTGACATTTCACTCAGAAGTCGTACGTTGGGAGCGCTCCCATGGCGCCTTTCAACTGGAAGGAGTTCCCCCCACATGCGCAAACAGAGCCCATTAACCGGGCGTTCCCGGTCGGCCCTCCGCCGGCCTCTCCAGGCGCTCGCCATGCTGTTCGCCGTGGTTGTCGGCGCACTGACCTGGTCGGCCCCCGCCCAGGCTCACGGCTCCGTCGTCGGCCCCGCCTCCCGCGCGTACCACTGCTGGGAAAGGTGGGGTAACGACCACATGAACCCGGCCATGCAGACCGAAGACCCCATGTGTTGGCAGGCCTTCCAGGCCAACCCCGACACCATGTGGAACTGGATGAGCGCGCTCCGCGACGGCCTCGGAGGCCAGTTCCAGTCGCAGACCCCCGACGGGACGCTCTGCAGCAACAACCTCTCGAGGAACGCCAGCCTGAACAAGCCCGGGCAGTGGAAGACGACCACCGTCGGCAACAACTTCTCGGTCCACGTGCACGACCAGGCGTCCCACGGTGCCGACTACTTCACGGCCTACGTGAGCAAGCAGGGCTTCGACCCCAAGACCCAGACCCTGGGCTGGGGCAACCTCGACTTCATCACGCAGACCGGCCGCTTCGGCCCGGCGACGGACTACACGTTCAACGTCAGCACCTCCGGCTACACCGGACACCACATCCTGTTCGTGATCTGGCAGGCCTCGCACCTCGACCAGGCCTACATGTGGTGCAGCGACGTGAACTTCGGCTGAGCAGGGGAGCGCCGCACACGGCACCGGTCTCTGCCGGGCGCCGGTAACCCGCCGCCCGGCCGGCCGAGCTCCGTCGGGGCAGGGGACCCATTTGGTCACCCTGCCCCGACGGGGCTCCCTTCGCTCCTGGCGTGAACGCGCCCGATCGCACGGCAGTCGCACGGTAGCCGGCTCCCCACCGTCTCGTCGTACGACTCCAGCACTCAACGGCCATTGAGACTCCCAGACCGTGGAGGCGGCGATCTTGATTCCCAGCGCTGCGAGTTCGCCGTGGATCCGTCGATATCCCCATGAGGTGTTCTCCCTGGCCAGCGCAGGACCGGGGCGCGTATCGATCGGATGGTGCGTGGGCGTCCGCGTCGCCTGGGTACGCAGGATGCGGCATGGCGCCGTCGTATGCCGAGGGCTGACTTGTCTGGATCGTCGATCAAATGGAGCAACGGGTGCGAGGGCCGTCAGTGTGGAGAGTGCCACCGTCACGTGAAGCCTGCCTGTGTGCGGGTCAGCTTTCTGTGGGGTGTTGTTCGGGCCATGTGGTCTGGGTGACGTGGTCGTGGAAGTCGGCTCGCAGGGTCAGTTCGCCGCCGAGGGCGGTGATGTATGCGGCCATGGTGTCGATCTGGGGGGTGCTGGTTCCGTTTTCGATCTGCGCGATCCGGGCCTGGCTGACTCCCAGTTCCCGGGCCAGTGCCCGCTGGCTCATTCCTCGGCTGCGCCGGGCCTTTTTCAGGAATGCCCCCCAGTGGGTG
Source organism: Streptomyces sp. NPDC020845 (assembly GCF_044334165.1). Classification (NCBI taxonomy): domain Bacteria; kingdom Bacillati; phylum Actinomycetota; class Actinomycetes; order Kitasatosporales; family Streptomycetaceae; genus Streptomyces; species Streptomyces sp. NPDC020845. Next base: position 8,751 of record NZ_JBIRSJ010000045.1, read on the forward strand.
GTGGTCTTGTCAGGCGGTGCCGCGTCGGTGTGCTTGGCCGGGTGTGTGGTGTGGTCCATGGTGGCCGTTGTCCTTGTCAGTCGACGCTGCCGCGTGGGGCGATCCACTGGTGGGGTTGTCCGGTCACTTTGGCGATGGTTTCGAAGTCCGCGTCGTAGTGCAGCAAGGTCAGTCCGCATAGTTCTGCGGTGGCGGCGGTCATCAGGTCGACTGCTCCTGGTCCCTGGTGCCAGCTTGTGGCGACGAGGAGGTCTTGCACCTGCCGGGCCCGGGTGAGTGCACGGTCGGGTACGGGGGTCCAGCCGAAGGCGTCGTGGAGGTAGCGCTCCAGTACGGCCCGCTCGTCGCGGCCGCCGGTGGCGCGGACCAGTTCGAGTTCGGTGATCTCGCACACGCTCACGCGGCCCTCGTCCAGGACGGTGGCCCAGTGTCGTTCCACGGCGGGGGTGCGGAACAGGCGGTTGCAGGCGCTGGTGTCGATCAGGTAGTGGGACGTGCTCACGCCGGGCGGGCCTCGCCGAAGGCGCCGCCTTCCCCCGCGAGCTCGCTCAGCCGCTGCCGGGCCGCGCGACGCTGGTAGATCGCACCGACCGCAATATCCACCGCCTTGGCCACGACCTCGGCGTCATCCTCGGTGTGCAGGAGTTGCTTGGCCTCGGCGAGGCGCTCCTCGTCGATCTCAATGGTGATCTTGGCCATCATGTCCTCCCTGAATGCCTGGGCACCCTCACAATGATAACAAATCCCTTATCGGCGGTGCCGGCGCAGGTGTCGCGCGGTCGACATCAAAGCGGATGCCGAGGGTTGGCCTCGGCTGGGATACCCCGCGCCGGCTCCCATGGGCGGGGGAGGGGGGGCTCGGGTCCGCGCGGTCAAAGTCGCCGGACCGTGGTCCGCATCACTCGAAGGAGGGATACGTCGCCCGACTGCGCCCCGGCGGCGCCGACTGGCGCGTAGCGTCCGGGGTGTGTACTTCTTGGGCTTCGTGCGGCGCTGGGGGTCAAGGGGTCGCAGGTTCAAATCCTGTCGTCCCGACCAGCGTATTCGCAGGTCGGAGGCCGTTTTCTCAGAGATGGGAAAGCGGCCTTTTCCGTGTTGCTGAGGCCGGTGGTCGCATTGTGGTCGCAGACATTTGTTGGGGTCGGGATGCGGTGGGTGAAGTAGCGGTGGTGGTGGGGGAGTAGGTCCGTTTCGCGGGGCCGTAGTGCCGGTTTCGGTGGTCGCGGTGTGGTCGCGGTCGCGGCCGGGGTGGCCGGTGCCGGCGGATGCCACCCGTATGGCTGGTGTCGGCTTTGGTGAGTGCTTTGTCGATGGCTTCTACGGCGTCGCGGGCGGCTTGCCGGGTGAGGTGGGAGTAGATGTTGGCGGTGGTGGAGACGGTGGAGTGCCGCAGGGTCTTGGAGACGGTGAGGAGCGGGATGCCTGCGGTGATGGGCACGGTTGCGGCGACGTGGCGCAGGTCGTGCAGGGTGATGATGGGGACTTTAGCCTGGGCCGCGAGGCGTTTGAAGTGGTCCAGGAGCGTCTGCGGCCGTAGTGGCCTGGTGGGGTCGGTGTTCGTTGTAGTGCCGCTCATAGGCCGCGAGGATGTGACGGGCGTGGGCCTCGTTCATGATGAGGACGTGGTCGAGGGCTTCGCGTCGGATGCTGCCGATGATGCGTTCGCAGTGTGCGTTCATGCGGGGAGCCTGTGGCGCGCTTTTGAGGATCTTCATCTCCTCGGACTGGAAGACGGCGTCGAAGGCCTCGCCGTACTTGCCATCGCGGTCGCGCAGCAAGAAGCGCAGGGTCTCGATGCGTATGCCCAGGTTGGCGGTGAGATTCCGCGCTTGCTGCACTGCCCAGTCCTGTGTCGGGTGGGCGGTGACCCCGGTGATGTGCAGCCGCCGGGTGCCGTGCTCGAGGAACACCAGCGCATACAACCGCCTGCCGAGGGCGGTGTCGATGTGGAAGAAGTCTGCCGCGATGATGCCCTCGGCTTGCGCGGCCAGGAACTCGCGCCAGGTGGGGCCTGAGCGACGTGGCGCGGGATCGATGCCGGCTGCGCGGAGGATCTCCCAGACCGTCGAGGCGGCGATCCGGTGTCCGAGTCGGGTCAGCTCCCCTTGGATCCGTCGGTGTCCCCACCTCGGATTCTCCCGGGCCAGCCGCATAACGAGCGTCCTGATCGCTACCGGGGTGGGTGGTCGTCCCGCGCGTCGGCGCACGGTGTAGTCCCACTTCGCGGCGATGAACCTGCGGTGCCAGGCAAGCAAGGTGCCGGGGGTGACAGGGAAGATCTCGCGCCAGTGGCGCCGGGGTATCAGCCCGGACAGGACGGCGAACCAGAACCGGTCGGCGGGCTCATAGCGGACCGATCCGGCCAACTGGCGGCGCAGGACCGCGTTCTCGTGCCGCAGCACCAGCAGTTCCGCCTCCTGCGCCGTCCCACGACGCAGGAGCACCGATGGAACAGTCAGCAGCTTCCGGGTCACCTTGTACAGCAACGACACGATCACGGAGGACATGATCCCAGCGGACTGATCGCATCCCGCTCACCTGCAGCGATGACTTTTCGAGCGGCACAGGATACGCACAGCCCGCGCCGAATGCACCGACCGACTCCTCATCACCGGCGAACGCCACCTCCGTACCGTCCTCACCACGTACGCCGAGCACTACAACACCGGACGGGCCCACCGCACCCTCGACCTACGCACCCCAGACGACCACCCGAGCATCATCCCCCGGCCCCCGGCCCCCGGCCCCCGGCCCCCGGCGACCGCGACCGTGGGACGGCAGTGGCTGGGCCGATACGGCAAGACCGGCGGCCTGCCGAAGGCCACCCGGCAGCACCACCCGGCCCGAGACGATGGCCGACCTCATTCCGCGAGCTGCGCCCCCGCGTGGCTCGATGTGTCTGGTTCGCCGGTGTGGCCCTCGTGAACGCGGGAGACTCCTCGCGGGGGATCGATCTCGGTCGCGACCATGAAATCCAAAAAACGAGCCGCGACGGGCGAGAGGGCCTGAGAGCAGTGGTACATCACGCCGATGACCCTGGTTGCTTCCGGAGAATCCATGGGTACCGCCACGAGATCATCCAGGCCGAAACCCTGCAACTCCAAGGCCGGCAAAGCTGCCACGCCTACGCCGGCCCGTAGCAGCCCACGGATCGTCGCCGCGCTACAGGCATTGAACTGGTGGCTCACCGAGATCGAGTACTCGCTGAACGCAGCGTCAGTGATCGCTCGGATGCTGGTTCCGGGCCGCGGTGCGACCACGGTCTCACCGTTGAAGTCCGACCACAAGATGGAACTCTGCGCCGACCAGGGATGGCTGTGGTGCGCGACGCCGTAGAACTGTTCCTGCAGCAGTGGTGTGAAGCAGAAGCCGTCCGGCAGGTCACCATGGGCGGTCAAGCCGAGTTCGACAGTCCCACTTTCGAGGCGTTCGACAACTTCATCCGCGGCCCCGTCGATGATCTCGAACTCCACCTCGGGGTGATCCAGCATGAAGCCGCGCATCATGTCCGGCAGCACAGCCGCCGCGAGCGACGGAAGCGCGGCTACGGCGATGGTTCCGGACTGAGCCGCTACGTATGACATGAAGCGGCTCAGTCGCATGTCCATGTCGTCGAGGACGGCGCCCGTCATGAGCAGAAATGCTTGCCCTGCGGCCGTGATGTCGAGTTGCCGAGTGGTGCGGTCGAACAACCGCACTCGCAGGAGACGCTCGACTTCCTTGATCCTTCTGCTGAGGACTGACTGAGAGATGTGCTCCGCAGCGGCTGCTTTCCTGAAACTGCCGGATGCGGCGAGTGTCCGGACTGCGCGAAGCTGCTGCAGCGTCAGGTCAGGGATCGGCATGGCTCCACCTATTGCCGCACACTCGGGTGGACGTGGCATTCACGACTGAGCCTGCGGTCCGGCGGCGCAGTAGCCGTTGTCGGTGTTTTCGGTTCTTCGTTCACACGTCAACCTTGAACGCCCTCCTCCCACGCCTGCGGACCGACCTCAGTTCACGCGGTCTTCACGCGATCAACCGCCTAGTTCGACCTTGAGCGCACGTGGTTCGCGATCGCCGCGTCGTCGTTCGCGCCGTACATGTCGTCGATCAACGTTGCGAACGAGCTCACGACGGCATTGCGCTTGATCTTGCCGTTCGCAGTCCGCTCGCCGCGCTCGACTTCCAGGGACCGAGGCAGAACGCGAAAGTCCTTCAACTGCTCTACGCGCGCGAGGTCCGCGTTGACCCGAGCGACCTCCGCTCGCAGGCGTTCGGCCAGCACCTCTGCCGACCGGGCGTCTGCGGTTGTGCTCGGCTCGAGCAGGACGGTGAGGTACTTGCGGGCGTCGCCGACGACGATCGCTTCGTTGATCAGCGAGCTCTCCTTCAACCGGGTTTCGATGGGCTGAGGATTGATCGTTTTGCCGCCTCGGGTGATGATCACGTCCTTCTTCCGGCCGATGAGCCGTATGTCACCGTGGGTTGTGCGCTCCATCAGGTCACCGGTGCGGAACCAGCCATCCTGGAAAACAGCCTCGGTCTCCGCCGGGTTGCGCCAGTATCCGTCGAAGAGCAACGGCGCGCGAAGCAGCATTTCGCCATCGTCCGCGACCTTCACCTGGAACCGTGGGTCCGGGAATTCCCTGCCGATGAAGCCCGGACGGGGGAACGGCTGGTCGAAATGAGCGATGGGACACCCGGCGGTCTCGGTGAGACCGTAGTTCTCGCGGAGATCGAGTCCCCAGATCTGCCAAATCGCGATGACGCTTTCGGGCATCGCGGCAGATGCGGTGTAGGCAACGCGGATGCGATCCATTCCGACGGTTGCCCGCAGTGGCAAGAACACCCAACGAAGTGCGGCAGCGTACGCGATCCGCAGCAGTACCGAGGGCCGGCGATGGGACCAGCGGCGTTCGGCTACCCTGCGGCCGGCCCACATGGCGGCGTCATAGGCGTAGCGACGAAGTCGCGGCCAGACCTCCGTCTGTGCGATCAGTTCGCCGGCGATCTTCTCGTAGAACCGCGGCGGCCAGAGCACTGCCGTCGGCCGCACCGAGCGCAACACGTCTTCGTAGTCACCAATGCGGCAGTATGTGACCACCAGCCGTGAGAGCAGCGGCGCGAACACCGACACCACCGCCGGCGCCACGTGGGCCAACGGCAGGAAGCCCACGACATCGTGCTTGTGACTGAGGATCTGCGGGTAGAGGCCGACGAAGGTCTGAACCGAGTGCTGAAGCGTGCGGTGCGAGTGTGTGACGCCTTTCGGAACTCCCGTGGATCCCGACGTGTAAAACAGCACGGCGGCATCGTCGAGGGATCCGCCGGCGACCAACTCGGACAGAGGATCGGCGCTGTCGTCGGCGTACTGTGTTCCTTCTTCGCACAGCGCTTCCCACGTTGTCCTCTTGATCACCTCGGGTAGCTCCGGCGGAGTGGCGTCGATTCCGACCACGAGCCGCAGCTTCGGTGTGTGTGCGGCGACCTCCGCCACCTTGACGAGCTCCGTCGTCGTCTCGCCGATGAAGGCGACGGCCTCGCTGTGTGTGAGGAGTTGCTCGATCTCGGCAGGTGAGTTGGTCGGATAGACGCCGATCACGACGCCGCCGACACTCTGCACGGCCAGCGCGGCGAACACCCACTCCGGGCGTGCGCTGCTCATCACCGCGACGCGATCGCCGTGCTGTACACCTTGTGCGACAAGGCCGAGCGCGAGATCTTGCACGCGATCCCGGTACGTCCGCCACGTGATCGCCTGCATGTCCCCATCACGCCAGTAGCGCAGCGCGACGGCGTCGGGTTCCCTGTTCGCGCGATCGAGCAGCAGCCCCGGTAGCGTTCGGGTTGGCTCGAAATTGGTCAGATCCATGACACGGCCTCTCTTCCAGAGCCGACAAGCCCGGGCCCGATGAGATTCATGCGGCACTCTCCCCGAGGTGCAGGAAGTCACCTCGGTACCACGTCACCGGCTTGCCGCTACCTGTCCGCGCGTCGTGTACACGGCCGATGAGGATCACGTGATCTCCGCCGGGTACGGCTTGCTCCAGTTCACAACGGATGACTGCCGCCGCATCGGGCAGTAGCGGGTGACCCCTCTCATCGAATTCGAAGGCTCCGTACGCGAACTTGTTTTCACCTTTTGTCGCGAACTTGATCGCCAACTCGGCGTGTGCGGGTGTCACGATGTTGACGATGAACCGCTCAGCCGCCATGAAGACGGGAGAGCAGTTCGCTCCTCGGTCCAGGCACACCAGGACGAGCGGCGGATCGAGCGACAGCGCCGCGAAGGAACTCGCGGTGAACCCATGCAGCGTGCCTGACGCGCTTCGCCTCGTCACGATCGTCACGCCTGAAGGGAAGCGGGCCAACGCCGAACGGAAGGCGGTCGGGTCCAGCCCTTGAAATTGATCAACCATGATACCCCTCGCGGGCAGCTCGGGCGGCAGGGTCGTTGAAGACCGTGCGCGCGTCGGCAACCGTGACGCGGAGCTGCTCTTCGACCGGCCAACTGGAAGTCCCTGAGTGAAGGGCCCGTTTCAGCGCCGCGAACACGGCAGGTGGTTTCGCCGCTGCCGCCCGCGCATACGCCATCGCGATCGCGAGCAGGTCGTCCTGTTCGACCACCTGGTCGACGATGCCCATCGTCTCCGCGTCGAACGCGTCGAGGGGCTCTCCGCTCAGCAGGAGGCGCCGGGCCGCGCGGTCACCCAGGACCCCGCGCACTCGAGTGATCCCCTTCACGGCCGGCAGCATCCCGTGGTTGATCTCCGGGAAGACGAAACGCGCCTCAGTCGATGCGTACACCATGTCAGCGAACAGTGCCATTTCGATGCCACCACCGACGCACCAGCCGTTGACCGCACACACCAGCGGCCGGGCAAAGTCCTCCAGTGCGCAGAGCAGCGCGTGAAACGACGCCATCCGTTCGACCATCGAATCGGCGCCGAAGCCGATGGCTTCCTTGATGTCGCCGCCCGCGCAGAAGAAGCGCTCACCAGCTCCCGTCAAGACCACTGCGGGGGTGCCGGGGCCGCTGGCAAGGGTTTCCAGCGTCGTTGTCAGCTCGCTGACGAGCGAGTTGCTGAGCGCGTTCGCCGGCGGGTGGTTCAGAGTGAGTACAACCACGCCGTCCACTTCGTCGGACGCGTGCACAGCGCTGGGCGCTGTGTTGTGCGAGGCAATGCTCATGCTCGTCTTCCCTTAGTTCGCCGGTCCGCCAGCGGTGCGAGCGGAGGGGAAGTCCACGGGGCGCTTCTCCCGGAAAGCCTGGCGTGCTTCGGCGTAGTCGGCACCGGCGAAGTCGAGGATCTCGAGTGCCGCGGACAGCTCGTGCTGAGGCACCGCGTTGGTGAGCCAGGCGTTGAGCGCACGCTTGGTGAAACGGAGCGCCTGCTGGGAACCGCGGGCCAGCTGGGATGCGACCTCGAGGGCGCGGGGCAGCACCTGCTCGCGGGGAACGGACAGGCTCACGAGCCCGATCCGCTCGGCCTCGGTGCCCGTCAGCTTCTCGGAGGTGAGCACGTAGTACTTGGTCTTGGCCATGCCGACAAGCAACGGCCAGATGAGTGCGGCGTGGTCGCCGGCGGTCACGCCGACCTTGGTGTGGCCTTCCATCAGCACCGCGTCGTCCGCGGCGATGCTGATGTCGGCGAGAAGCGCGGTCGACAGCCCGTAGCCGACCGCGGGGCCGTTGATCGCAGAGATGATCGGCTTCTCGATGCGCAACACCGTCGCAACCCGCTTGCGTTCGGTCTCCAGCATGGCGAGCGCTTCCTCGGGCGTGGGATCGGGCTGAGCGACGTCCATCCCGGTACAGAAGGCTTTGCCGGCCCCGGTGATGACGACGACCCGGGTCTGTTCGTCGCGCTCGACGTCGGCCCAGATCCGGTTCATCTCCTCGAACATCGGCAAAGTGAGCGCGTTGTACCGGTCGGGCCGGTTGATCGTGATCAGGAGGATGCCGTTGGGGTGGCGTTCGGTGAGGATGTCGCCGGTGCCGTGGTTGTAGAGGTCGGTCATCGGCTGGTCTCCTTGTGGTGTGTGGGGTTGTGCTGGGAGTGGAACTGGCGGAGTG
>NZ_JBIRSJ010000046.1:0-16242 GCF_044334165.1 Streptomyces sp. NPDC020845
GCAACTCCAGTGGGTATTTCCTGGGAGCAGGCATCGTCTGGTCTCCTCTCGTGAGACCCATCTGACCTGCTGTCACCTCTCCCCGCATCTCGGGGGAACCTCAATCCAAAAGATGCCGTCGACCGGTTAGGCGACATTCACCGAGGTTGCGCGCTGCCTCGGCAGGCAACGATCGCTCTGGGGAGGTGCCTGCCAGAGCAACGGGATCTGGCAGCACCAGGCGGGGGCGGGCTCCGGGCCCGCCCCCCAAAGCGAGAGGGATTGCCCAGTGGCACGCATCGCCGTGATCGGCGCAGGCATCACCGGTATGGCCGCGGCGCTCTTCCTGGCCCGCGCCCACCACCACGTCACCCTCGTGGAGCAGGAGAAGCAATCCGTCACCGGCCGCCTCGATGAGGACTTCTTCGGCTGGGATCGACCCCGCGCACCCCAAGCGATCCAACCGCACGCGCTCCTCGGCCCGGCACGAGCAGTCCTGATGGCCGAGGCACCGGACGTATACGCCCATCTCAAGCAGCTGGGAGCCTGGGAACAGCACGAACTGGACTGGTTCGACACACGCCCCGTCTACCGGGCAGGCGACGAGCACCTCGTACTGGTCCGCACACGGCGCATCCTGCTGGAAACAGCCCTGCGTGCAGCAGTGGACGGCCAGGAGAACCTGCGCCTCCTGCAAGGCAGCAGGGTGATCGGCCTGCAATCCCGACAGACCCCAGGGCGGCCACCTCACATAACGGGCATCACGCTGGCGAGCGGCCAGGTGCACGCCGACCTGGTCGTGGACGCGGCAGGACGACGCTCACCCGTCGGCGGCTGGCTGGACGCCCTTGCTGCTCGCCCCCTGCAGAGCGAACGCCACCGCGTCGGCATGGCGTACGCCTGCCGCTGGTACCGCATGCCTTCCGACACGCGGCCTGGGCGCCGCACCCCCTACACTTCTGCTTCGCCGTACGCGCTGAGCATCGCCTTCCCCTCGGACAATGATCTGCTGGGCGTGGCACTGGTGTGCACCACCAAAGATCCCACGCTGCCCGCCCTAGCTGATCCCGAGGTCTTCGACGCCCTCGCCGCAGCGTTCCCCTCTTCAGGAGCCTGGCTTGCCGAAGGCGCCAAGCCGACGAGTGGCGTGCACATCATGGCCGGCCTGGACAACCAATGGAGCCCCACCGCAGACGAGCAGGGACCCCTGGTCACCGGTCTTGTCCGAGCCGGCGACGCTCTCGTCCACACCAACCCCACGCTCACGCAGGGCACAACCCTCGGCCTCTGGTCGGCCCAGCGGATCGCCGCCACCGCAGACGCCGTGGCCTACGACCGCGTCTACGCCGACGCCTACGCCCGCTGGTCCGAACGCGTCCTCAAGCCCTGGTACGACCTGCAGGTGGCCGCCGACCGGGACAACGAGGCGCGGCTCTCCGGAAATGCGGCTCCACCTGCGGATGATGAGCGTCGCCTGAAGGCGGCACGCTTCGCCTGTGCCCTCGAGGACCCGGTGGTCATGCGCGCCTGGGCGCGCGCCCGCCACCTACTCACCCTGCCCGACGAGGCTTTCGGCACCGACGAGGTGCGTGAACGTCTGATGAGGTGGCTTGCCGCAGGGGCTGGGGCACTTCCGGGGCTGGCGGGGCCGCCCAGGCACCAATGGGAGGACATCACCCGCAAGCAGACCGGCCCCGCCGGCAACGGTCACGGCAGGCTCTGAACACCCCGACCTTGGCGGACCGTCAACCCTCGACCAGGTCTGCCACCCGTGGGTCTCATCAGGGCACCACTGGAGGACCCTTCTCTGCGGAAGCGCCAGCAGCGGTACTGCTGCCGTCTGCCCACCGGCGGGCGAGTGCTCGGCAATCGTCCCACTTCGCCTGTGCAGCCCGTCTCTCAAGGCACTGGGGCGTCGACCGGCACGGCCCGCACCGGTTCGGGCCGTGCCCAGCTCGCCGGCGAGGGTGAGAGCATGGTCGGTGTCTTCCACCACGCTGGATACCCCCGGACATGTTCTTCTTTCTTGCCTTGGGCCGCGGTGTGATCAGAGCGATCACACGCCAGAAACCAGTGCGCCGCCCACGGGTCATGCCTGCAGGTTCCACGATCGCGGCGCGCGGCCGAGGAAGGTCGAGCAGTTGGCCAGGGAGAACGAGCAACCACCCGAAGCCCTGGCAGGGGGCAGGGTGGTGGACCTGACGCGCGGCCGCTGGTGGCCGAGCAGGCGTGCACCGCGCAGGAGGCGTGGTGGCCCTGCTGCGGAGGGCAGCACACAACACCAGGCTGAGGACGCCGCCCGCGCGATCATCGCAAGTTCGCGGGGCCGGCCGCTGTGTGCCTAGGACGCAGGCTCAGGCGTGACCCGACCGGAGTTCTGGTGGTGTGCGGCCGCGGCTCCCCGCCGGGGCGGGCTGGCAGCGGGGCCGTTGTGAGACAGGTGCCGGAAAACGCACGTCGGGGTGGGGGAGAACAGCCCGAGCTGTTCTCCCCCACCCCGACGTGTGCGGTGTCTCAGACCGCCTGGGCGGTGGGCAGGATGGTGATCTCGGTGAGGTTCACGTGGCGCGGCACGGCGGCCATGAAGGCCACGGTCTCGGCCACGTCGGCGCCCTGGAGGACGTCGATGTCGTGGATGAGGTCGGCCATGAGCTTGGAGGCGTCCGGGTCGGTCACGTGGTCAGGCAGTTCGGTGTCGACCATGCCGGGCTCGATGGTGGCGACGCGGACCATCTTCCGGCCCAGTTCGACGCGGAGCAGCCGGGTGAGGTGGCTGATGTAGGCCTTGGTGCCTGAGTAGATCGAGAACTTCTCCAGGATTCGGGTCGCCGCGATCGAGGAGGTGTTGATCAGGTCCGCGGGCTTGCCGTTCGCGGCAGCCTCGGTGAGGTGGGGCAGGAAGGCGGCGATGACGTTCATCAGGCCGGTGATGTTGAGGTCGATCTGGCGCTGCCACTCGTCGACCTTCAGTTCCTCGATGCCCGAGATCAGCTGGACGCCGGCGTTGTTGAATACCAGGTCGGCCTTGCCGAATCGGTCGGCGACCTGAGCTGCGGCGGCCTGGACGGCCTCGCGGTCGGTGACGTCCACCGCGATGGCGAGGGCGGTGCCGCCGCCGGCCTCGATGTTCTTCACGACGCTGTCCAGGCGCTCCTTGCGTCGGGCGAGGACCACCACGGTGGCGCCGAGCTCGGCCAGGCGTTCGGCGGTGACGGCGCCCATGCCGCTGGAGGCGCCGGAGACGACGGCGACACGACCGGCCAGGGGGTTTCCGGTGAGCAGAGCGGACATGACGAAGACCTCATTCTTCGGTGCGAAGGGATTGTGGGATGCGAGTCGAGGATGGTGGCCCGGCCAGCCGGACCGAGGGGGGAGCCCGCCGGCCGGCCGGGCTGCTGTCGCGGCCGCTGCCAGTGGGCGGCTTCGGGCCGGGTGCAGATCAGACGTCGTCGTGCGCGGTGGCGGCGGACTTCTCGCTCCACGGCTTGAGGTCGTCGCGGATCTGCTGGATCTTGACCTCGAGGCGCTCGAGGGTATCGCGGCCCAGGTACAGGTGGGTGGGGAGCTTGTCGGTCGAGGTGACCTCCACGATCAGGGCAGCGCCCTTGACCGGGTCGCCGAGCTGAGCGTGGTTGGCCTTGTCGATCCAGTCCAGCGTCACGTGCGCGGGCGTGTTGTCGTAGTCGGCGATACGGTTCGCGGCGACCGACAGGGAGCTGGAGTCGAGGAAGTCGGTCCGGAAGACGCCCGGTTCGACCACCATCGACTGGATGCCGAAGGGAGCCATCTCCACCGACAGTGCCTCGCTGATGCCGGCGACCGCGAACTTGGAGGCCGAGTACAGGCTGACGCCGGGCTCGCCTTCGAAGCCGGAGCGGGAGCCGATGTGCACCAGCTTGCCCGAGCCCTGCTTGCGCATGACGGGCAGAACGGCGCGTGTGACGTTGATCAGGCCGAAGACGTTCAGGTCGAACAGCGAACGGGCCTCGGCGTCAGTGATCTCCTCCAGCGCGCCGAGCAGGCCGCGGCCGGCGTTGTTGACCAGGACGTCGATCCCGCCGAACCTGGCGACGGCCGCTTCGACGGCCTGCGGGATGCTGTCGTTGTCCGTGACGTCGAGAGCCACCGGGAAGACGTTGTCGGCCTTCTTCAGATCCTCCGGAACGCGCTCCGGGTTACGGACGGCGACAACCACGTTATTCCCGGCCGCCAGAGCAGAGCGAGCAATTTCCGCGCCGATTCCACGGGAGGCGCCGGTGACGAACCACGTAGCCATGAGAGAAAACCTTTCTCGGTGCTTCCCCGCTTGCCGGGGAGTTCTTGCTTACGGATTCGAGTGTGCCCCTCGCCCAAGGCCGAATGAAGGCCGCGCTCTTCCTGGGTGTTTCATTCCTAGGATGAGCCGACCGGATTTTTAGTGACGTATCAACAAGCTGGTAGCATGGGTGCCATGTCTGAACCGCGATGGCTCACTCCCGACGAGGCCGAGGTCTGGGCGAAGTACCGGCTGCTGCGCCGCGAGCTGCAACGTGCCCAAGACCAGCAACTCCAGCAGGACTCGGGCCTGTCGGCGGCGGACTACGCGCTCCTCGCGCCGCTGTCCGAGTCGAGTGACGGGGTGCTGCGTGCCCGGGACCTCGGCAACGAGGTGGGGTGGGAGCGCAGCCGCCTGTCCCACCAGATCAGCCGCATGGAGAAACGTGGCCTGGTGGTCCGAGAGGCTTGCGCCGACGATGCACGCGGATCGATGGTGCGCTTGACCGAGCAGGGAAGGTCAGTCATCAAGGCGGCCGCGCCAGGACATGCGGAAACAGTGAAACGGCTTTTCTTCGACCCTCTCACGCCCGCCGAAGCTGAATCTCTCGGGCAAACACTTGAGAAGATTATCGGCGCCATTCGATCGAGTGCCCAGGATAATTCCGCTCCATAAGGCGTACCTGACCGTGGCCTGTCCGCAGCGGCCGCCCCTCGGTTCCCCTCGCTCAGGTAATTGCATGGCCGGTGGTGGTTTGCCGGCGGTCTCCGCGCGCGGGACGCAGGTCCCGATGCCGGTTTCGTCGGGGCGAACACGTGCTTCACCGGTCTGCAGGTAGCCCGCAGTCCTCGCCGCCAGGGCGGCGAGGACTGCGGGATTGCTGGCCTTCGACAGGACGATCGTCAGTTGTCCGATGCCGGCTCTTGCTGTTGCGGCACGCTGGATGCTGTGATCGATCCCAGCAGCGCCAGAGCATCCGCCGAGGACGACGTCGGCTCGGCCTGCAAAATGATCAGTTGCTGGCCAGGGGCGCTGCGGATGTTGAGGGCCTCGTGCCGCAGCTCGAGGTCCCCGACCGCTGAGTGGTGCATCTGTTTGACCTCATACGGCGGCACCCGTGCGTACTCCCGCGCCCACAGAGTGCGGAATTCGCTGCTGCGGACGGACAGTTCTCCGACCAGTTCAAGGATGCGGGGATCGTCCGGCGTGCTCGCGGCGGTCTGCTGCAGATCTGCGACGGCCCGGTGCTTGGCCCTTTCGGGGTTGCGGTAGAAGGCCCTGGCTGCGGGATCCAGGAACAGCATCCTCAAGACGTTGTCCTGCTGTGCGAAGTCGGAGTAGAGAGCATCGGCGAGTGGATTGGTCGCCAGGATGTCCTGGGCGTGGCCGATGATGAAGGCCGGTGTCCTGGTCCACGTCGTGATGAGCTGCCGCAGGTGAGCCTGAGCGCGCTCCACACGGACGGGAGACTTGGACCGCCGGGTTCCGGGCTGGGCCAGCCGGTACAGCTGAAGGATATCCTCTTCGCCCAACTGCAGGACCCGCGCCACGGCGTCCAGGACTCGCCGCGACGGGGTGAGCTCGCGGCCTTGTTCGAGCCGCATGTAGTAGCTCGAACTGACGCCTGCGAGAGCGGCTACCTCGTCGCGTCGCAGGCCGGGCACCCGCCGTCGGCCGGTGCTGGGCAGTCCCGCGTCCGTGGGGCTGAGGCGTTCCCGGCGGGCGCGGAGGAACTGACCCAGCCCTTCAACTGTGTCAGGGTGCGTGTCGTTGTCCATGTCTTCGAGGCTAGGGCGAAAAGGCCCTGGAAGGATCAGCGGACGGTGGGTGCATTACACCCAGGACCGAAGGTCCCCGTGGGCTCCGCCCCCCTGACAGGGGCCGCACGGACGCGGCCGACTTGCGGTTTCGGCCGTTGAAGCAGGGGACCGGAGGGTCCGGTGGCGGGCTCCAGGACCGGTAGACGCGGGCAAAGTGCGGGGAAAATCCCAACGCTCAAGACCGGCGCTCACCTTCCGTAAGGGATAAACCACCATTTGCCATATTACATCGTGGACATCCAGAAAGGCCGGAAACCGTCTAGTCTTACTGGCATGAGCAATGGGACGCCATTGGGCGAGTTTCTCAGAGCCCGCCGAGAGGCCCTGAAGCCGCATGATGTCGGTCTTCCCGAGCACGGACGCCGTCGAGTACGAGGGCTGCGCAGGGAAGAAGTCGCACTGCTGGCCGGAGTCAGCTCCGACTACTACATCAGGCTCGAGCAGGGACGCGAGTGCAGTCCCTCTCCGCAGGTCGTCGATGCCGTGGCACAGGCGCTGAAACTGAACGAGGAGGCCACCGATCACCTCAATCGACTCTGTCTGGCTGCCTCGCAGCGTCCGCGTAGATGGGGAGCGCAGGGAGAAGTGAGCCGCCAGCTGTTGGAGTTGATGGAAGGCTGGGAACACACACCCGCGTTCGTCCTCGGCCCCGCCCTCGACGTGCTGGCCGGCAACAGCCTGGCCACCGCACTGCACGGCGGATTCGGTGACTTCGACAACCTTGCATACATGGTCTTCGTCGATCCGGCCGGCCGAGAGTTCTACCAGGAGTGGGAACGCGCGGCGCACTCGTGCGTCGCCGAGCTCCGCGCCGCCTACGGTTACGATCCCGAATCGGAACGGATCGCCGAGGTGGTCAAGGAACTCTCCGTGCTCAGCGAGGAGTTCGCCGACATCTGGGGAATGCACGAGGTAAAGAGCAAGTCCCAGGAGGGCAAGCACCTCAAGCATCCCCAAGTAGGCGACCTGCACATCAAGTTCGCCGCCTTCACCGTCAACGGCGCTCCGCATCAGCAACTGGTCGTCTATCAGGCCGAACCGGCCAGTCCGACCGCCGTCGCCTTCGAGACGCTGCGCGCCATGGCCACAGCACCGAAGCAGGCCCAGGTCGAGGCCGCACCCGGCCTCGAGGTCAACGAAATCTGACCCACCCGGCGGCCGGTCCCCGCCTTGCACCGTCAGGACCGGCCGCCGGCAGAGCACACCCTGGCCCTGTCGCACCCAGGAACATCACGGCCTTCACCCCGGACCGCCCGCCTGCCAAGACTGGTCGGCATCAGGCGCTACTGCGGACGGCCATCTGCGCCGGCCCGCGCATCCCACGGCCTCCCGGAGCAGACATGATCACGGTCAACGACCTTCAGGCGCATCCTTTGGACCAGGTCCACCGGCTCATCGAGCCCGGCCCGGTCATCCTGATCACCACCCAGCATCGCGGCGTGCCCAATGTCATGACCAACGGCTTCAACATGATGGTGCGCCACGCCCCGCCCTTGATCGCGGCCACCGTGGGCCCCTGGGACTACAGCTACCAGGCCCTGGTCGAGACCGGTGAATGCGTCGTCTCGGTGCCCACCGCAGACATGGCGGACACGGTCGTCGACATCGGCAACTGCTCAGGAGCGGACGTCGACAAGTTCCACGCGTTCGGCCTCACCGCCGTGGCAGGCGAGAAGGTCCAAGCTCCGCTGGTGGGGGAGTGCTGGGCCAACCTCGAATGCAAGGTGGCCGACACCAGCCTGGTGGGGGCCTACAACCTGTTCCTCCTGGAGCCGGTCAGGGCCTGGACGGACCCCTCCCGGTCCCGCCCCCGGCTGTTCCACCACCGCGGCGACGGAACGTTCTCCGTGGACGGCGACGTCCTTGATCTCAAGGACCGGATGACCAAGTGGCAGTACCTCCTGTGAGAACGCCGCAGCGCCTCACCCCGGGTCGCGGTGGCTGAAGTCCCGCTCCGCGGCCACGGATGCGACCGGTTGTTGATGCATCAACAACCGGGTAGGGTGAGGTCCACAGAAAGCCGCACCGCGCGTCGATCAGGAGTCGGTCATGCCACGAGCAGTGAAGTTCTCGCGCTACGGCGGTCCGGAAGTGCTGGAGATCGCCCAGGTGCCCAAACCGACACCCGGTCCGGGTGAGGTCGTGGTGCGCGTGGTGGTCGCCCCCGTCAATCCGGGCGAGGCCGGTATCCGGCAGGGTGTGTTCGCCGACATCTGGCCGGCTGCCTTCCCCGAGGGGCAAGGCAACGACTTCGCCGGCTGGGTCACCGCGCTGGGTGAGGGCGTCGACAGCTTCGAGATCGGCGACGAGGTCATCGGCTACGTCCCCCGTGCCGCGCAGGCCGACTACGTCGTCTCACCGGCGCACCTGCTCGCCGCCAAGCCCGCAGAGATCAGCTGGGAGATGGCCGCCCCCCTGTCCGCCGTCGGGGTGACCGCCTGGGCCGCGGTCAACGCCGTCGGTGTCCGCGCCGGTGAAACCGTCGTCGTCTCGGCTGCCGCAGGCGGAGTGGGCTCGATCGCCGCGCAACTGGCCCGCCTGCGCGGCGCAACCGTCATCGGCACCGCCAGCCCCCACAACGACGACTTCCTGCGCTCACTCGGCGTCGTCCCCGTCCAGCACGGCCCCGGCCTCACCGACCGGCTGCGGGCGGCCGCGCCCGAAGGTATCGACGCCTTCATCGACACCTTCGGCCAAGGCAATGTCGATGCGGCCATCGCCCTCGGCGTCTCCCCATACCGCATCAACACCATCGCCGACGGCCGAGCAGTCGCCCGCTACGGTGTGCACCACCAAGCCCAAGAGGACGCCTTCTCCGCGCAACTCGTCGCCGAACTCGCCGCCCTCGTCGCCAAGAAGCGCCTGATCGTCCCGATCAGCACGGTCTATCCCCTGGAACAGGTCCAGGACGCCTACCGGCAGGTCCAGCAACGCCATACCCGAGGCAAGATCGTGCTCGCCCTGGTCCCCGAGGAGGAGCGGGCCGACCTGGCCCGCCAACTGCGCGCCGACGACCGAGCAACCACCACCGTCCCGCCGACCCTTTGATCCCACCGGGCCACCCTGCCGGCCGCACCCGGGAGGACTCATGCCCGTTCGCCGTACGGACTCGTCGTCCATCAGGGCGCCCCGAAGCCCTTGACGCTGCCCGAGCCGTCCACGGATGGAGCGACAGCCACGGCATCGATGCACCGACATCGACGTCTGGACCAAAGACCACCACCGCAAGACGGGCCGAGAGGAAGCCGCCGCCTGCGATCCCGACCTCGTCGTCACCCTCGGTGGAGACGCCACCTTCCTCCGAGGCGCCCGCACCGCACTCCAGAGCCAGGCTGGCGCCCTGGACGTCGACCTCGGCAAGGTCGGCTTCCTCACCGAAGTCCCTGCCCGTGACGTCACCACCGCTCTCGACGCCGTCCATGGCGGACGGGCGGTCACAGAAGAGTGCATGACCCTCACCATGCGCGCCTCCAGGCTCCTGGAGATCCCGGCACAGCTGGAGGCACTGCTGCCCTACGGGCGCGGCCCCACCCTGCCCGCACCGCAGGTCCGCCCGGAAACCACCGAAGGCGAGGGCTGAGGCGTAGCCCTGGACGTCATGGCCCTCAACGACGTCGTCCTGGAGAAGCTCGCACGCGACCGACAGGTCAGCGTCGGCGTCTACCTGGCAGGCCGTCTGCTCGCCTCCTGTTCGGCCGACGCCTGGCGGTCGGCACCCCCACCGGATCGGCCGCCTATAGGTTCGCCGGGGGCAGCCCTGTGCTCTCGCCCCACATGGACGCCGTCGTCTTCACCCCGATCGCCCCCCACATGACTTTCAACCGCAGTGTGATCGCAGCCCCCGATGAACCCCTCGCCCTCCGCGTCCTGCCGCACTCAGGACCGGCCGCCGTCAGCATCGACGGCCAGCTCAGAGGTGTCCTCGATCCCGGTGACTGGATCGGCCTCTTCCGCGCCCCCACCGCGTCCGGCTGCTACGCCTGCACGCCACCGACTTCTACGGGCGCCTCCGGGACCGTTTCCGCCGCACCGACGCGCCCGCCACCGTGCACGTTGGCACCTCCGAGCCCTACTGCCGCCCCGACACCCCATCCTGGCCGGCATGCGCCTGCCACCCCCGCTGCCGCACGACAGGCACCCATCAGGAAGCCGGAGGAGGCGGCCAAGACCAACGTGGGTGCAAAACTCCCAGGAACTACTTGGCCTGGTTGCCCACGCCGCCGCGGGCGAACGTAGAGGCATGAACACCGACGCACCTCACCCCTTCGTCGGCATGTGGGTCACCGCCGATGGCCACATCCGCCAGGAGCTCCTGCCCAACGGCCGCTACGACGAAGCCCGCGGCAGCCGTCAGAGCGCCTACACCGGTAGCTACACCGTCACGGGCAACCACATCGACTACGTCGACGACACCGGCTTCACCGCAACCGGCGACGTCCGCGACGGAGTGCTGTACCACGAACACCTCGTCCTCTACCGCGAAGACGCCACCGCCACCGACCGCCAGAAGTGAACCCGTGGGTGCCTGCCCGGCAGGCACCCACGGCCATATGCGCAGCAGCGGCCATCCGGAAAAGCCGCTGCGCGTCTCTGGCCCCTGTGAGCCAGCCCCAGGTCCCGGCCCACAGAACGGAAGGAAACCGGACATGGAGAGCCTCGAACTGGTCGTCGTCATCGGCACCGCCATCCTCGCGATGGGCTGGCTGGCCAGGCGTACCGGCATCAGCGAACCCCTCCTGCTCCTCGCAGCCGGGGGTCTCCTAGGACTCGCTCCCGCCTTCGACTCCGTCTCTCTCGAACCCGAAGTCGTACTGCTGCTCTTCCTGCCTGCCCTCCTGTACTGGGAAGCACTCACCTCATCGGTCCGAGAGATCCGCAGCAATCTGCGCAGCATCGCCCTCCAGTCCACCGGACTGGTCATCGCCACCGCCGCCACCGTCGCTCTCGCTGCACACGCCCTCGGCTACACCTGGCCCATCGCCTTCGTCCTCGGGGCGGTCCTGGCCCCCACGGACGCGGCCGCCGTAGCCGCCGTAGCTACCGCAATGCCGCGGCGCATCCTCACCATGCTGCGCACCGAAAGTCTCCTCAACGACGGCACCGCCCTGGTCCTGCTGGCCGTCACCGTCGAGGTCGCCACGGACGACCAAGCCTTCTCGTGGGGCAGGACCGCCTTCGACTTCGCCGGAAGCTACGCCGGAGGCATCCTCGTCGGTGCCTCAGTGGCCGTCGTCCTCCTCGCCGTCCGTCGGCACCTGCGCGATGCGCTGCTGCACAGCGTCCTCAGTGTGGCCACACCCTTCATCGCCTTCCTTCCCGCCGAGCTGCTGCACGTCTCCGGTGTCCTTGCGGTCGTCACCTGCGGTCTGGTCACCACCCGCATGGGACCTCGCGTCATCAGCTCGCAGGCACGCATCCAGGCCGTGGCCTTCTGGCAGGTTACAAGTCACCTGCTCAACGGCGCCCTGTTCGTCCTGGTCGGCCTGCAACTGCCCGCCGCGTGCCGCGCGCTCAGCTCGGTCTCGCTGATGCAGGCTGCCGCGGCCGCCGTTCTGATCAGTGTCGTGGTCTTCGGAACTCGAGCGGTGTGGTTCTACACCATGCCCTACGTCATTCGCCTGCTGGACCGCCGTCCAGGGCAGCGAGCCCGACGCATCAGCGCAATCCAACGTCTCCCGCTCGCCTGGGCGGGGATGCGCGGAGCCATCTCCCTCGCAGCCGCACTCACCGTCCCCGCCGTCACCGCGGACGGACGCATTGTGCAGCAGCGGGACGCCGTCGTCTTCATCACTGCCGTGGTGATCGTTGTGTCCCTCACCGTCATGGGACCCACGCTGCCGGCCGTCGTGCGCCGCGCGCGATACCCAAAGGACGAGGACCCGGCCCGGGAGCTCGCCCTGGCACACCGGCACCTCGGTGCAAGCGCCCTGGCCGCGCTCCCCGGCCTGGCCGCACAGCACCATGTCGATGAGGACACCGCCAGCCGCATCGCTCAGCACATCAGTGAGCGAGCCGGTTTGTCCGCCGACGAGGCTGTAGGCAACCGCCAGTCCCTGGGACTGGATCTGCTTGACGTCAAACGGCAGGCACTGGCGGACTTGCGTGACCAGGGACAGATCGACGACATGGTCCTGCGCCGGGTGCAGGAGTACCTCGATGTCGAAGAACTGCGCCTGTCGCGCACGACCTCATCTCATGACCACACTGCCGAGGTGTGATCCGCGCCGGCAAAGCCGCGGCCGCCACGGAATGAACACGGCCATTAGGCAGTGATCACCGACGCCCGGGAGACCGAGCAGTTGCCACTGTGATGACGTCATCGCGCAGGGCGCGGCCGGTGCAGTCGGCGCAGCCTGGCCCCCTCGCGGTGGCGACGGTCAGGAAGCCGGCGATCCCGGCAGCCTGCGCGGTGCTGGGTCCGCTTCCCCCGGCGGGGTCAGCACCCACGGGCGTTTCCCCTTGAGCGTGGACACCCTGATCATTGGATCGTGATGATCCATAGGACAGGAGTTCCCGTTGGGGACGTCGAAGTACGCGCCTGAGTTCCGGGCCGATGCCGTCGCGCTGTACCACTCCAGCCCGGGTGGGACGTACGCGTCGGTGGCCAAGGACCTGGGTGTGAACCACGAGACGCTCCGCACGTGGGTGCGGGATGCCGAGCAGGCCGCCTGGCCCGGGGCGGTGGAGGCCACCGCGATGGAGAAGGAGAACCGGCAGCTGCGGGCGCGGGTGAAGGAACTCGAGCTCGAGCGGGAGATCCTGCGGAGGGCCGCGAAGTATTCTGCGGCGGAGACCAGTTGGTGAGCAGCCGCTTCCAGTTCGTCGAGGATCACCGTGGCGCCTTCGGCGTCAAGCGGCTGTGCCGGATACTCGCGGTCTCGCGTTCCGGCTTCTACCGGTGGTTGGCCGGCGCATCCGCGCGGGCCGGCCGGGCGAGGGCGGATGCCGAGCTCGCCGAGCACTCAACCCGCCCCTGACCTGGGGATTGACAAGGGCTTCGGAGAAGTCGGGGACCACATCGAGGTCCGCGCGGCGGTCCGGCAGCCGCTCCATGGCGGCCCGGTGTCGCCGTGCGGCACGCCGAGTGTTGCGCAGCACGTTGGTTGCAATGCCGAAGAGCCAGTGGCGCAGTCCGTCAGCCGTGCACTCCTTCGAAGCATCGGTCGCTGCGAACTCGGTGTCCGACAGCAGTCGATCGCGCAGTCTCCAAGCCTCCAGAAAAGTCAGGGATACGACGTCCTCGGCTCCTGCCGGATCTCCCAGCCATCGTGCGGCGTGAGCGTGCACGGCTTGCGCATGCTCACGGAACAGCTGGGCGAACGCCTGCGCGTCACCGCTCCGAATGCGGGCACGTGAGAAAGTTCCACACTTCGCCCTGTCCGCCCGGCACCGGGCGTTCTTATGGCCTGCGTCACAGGCGGGTTGCGCTCGGGAGCAGCTGCACATTGGCCTCGCCCGGAGATGGCATCCGGCTGTACGCGCCGTTTGACGCCCGGCACACGCAGTCGACCGGATCAACAGGAGGCAGCGGATTGCCCGACGCTTCCCTCCGGGTCACGCAACGCCGGATCAGAAGGTCACAACAGGAGGGAGACTGGTGACTGGACGCCTGCAAGCAGACGCCCGTAGTCCTCGCGCGTCAGGAACGGGTTGAATTGCACGTGGCGGCTGCCGGTTTCCATGTCCCGCCAGAAGCGCTGCAGAGGATGGGACTGGGCGAACCCGGCAGTGCCGTTCAGGTCCAGCAGCTTGCTCATCCCGGAACGGGCGTTCTCGATCGCAGCGACCATCTCCATCCGCAGCGCGGAGCGCTCCTGGGGTGCCAGCGGCTCCCCGACGAGGGCCGCGTCCGCCTCGCTGGCGACAGCCACAACCTGACGAGCAGCACGACTGATGAGACGGTCCGCCTCGCCCAGCCACATCTGCGCCGAGGGCGAATCAGTGGTGTCCCGGTACACCGAGGCCATGATGCCCCGACCGGACTCAAGGGTCTGGCGCACCGCGTCCAGGGCTCCCACGGCGGCACCGACCACGGGAGCCAGCAAGTTGAGCGCAGAGCCGATCTTCAACGCCGCAGGAAAGCCGGCACCTCCACCCGCTGCCGCAGCCACCGCCGCCGTGATGATGCGGTGGTTGGGCACCAGAACACCGTCCGCCACCAGACTCTGGCTGCCCGTCCCGCTCAGCCCCGCCACATGCCAGGTGTCCTTCACCTGCAGGTCCTTCACCGGGACCAGGACGGTCGCAGCCGAATGCGGATCTTCCGCCGTTTTGGGCAGGGCAGTGCCGAGCAGCGCCCAGTCAGCGTCTTCGCAGCCGGAGGCTGCCGCCCAGGTTCCGGACAGAAGTACACCACCGTCCACGCGGACCGCCTGACCGTGGACGCTGGCCACCGAGCAGACCAAGACGTCCGGTCCGAAGGCGTAGAACTCCTCCACTGCGGCCGGCGGCAGCATGACCGTCATCGGCTTGACACCGTTGTAGATTCCGGCGACCCATGCCGTCGATGGGCAGGCCCGCGCCAGGGCAAGGCCGACCTCGACTTGTGTGCGAATGGAGGCCTCCCACCCGCCGCGGTTCTGTGGGGTGGTCAACCGCAGCAGCCCGGCAGCGCGAAGCCTGTCGAGATTTGCCGCAGCTGGCCGACGCCGGGCTTCCGTTGTGTGAGCATTCGCCCGGAGGACAGGCAGCGTTTTCAGGGCTTCGGCCAGGAGCTGATCTTCGGTGTGCAAGGGAAGCGGTGCAGGACGCGTGGCATCGGCCTGAGGGGACGACATGAGATGGGCTCCGTTGCGTTGTGCAGGTCGGTAAGACACGCCAGCCGTGGCCGCACACCGCGAGGCTCCACGTCCTCGCCGAGAGGACGGGCACAACGGCGCAATCATCACGGCCACCTGTGCGCCAGCGTTCGCCACGCTCGCACTCAAGGGCATCGAGGCGCATCGGCAGGTTGTGCCTACTTACGGCCAGGGGAACCACCCCTCCGCGCTGTGCCGATGACGAGACGGCCAATGAGTCGCCCTCGACGCGCTCGGGACGCCAACGCGACCATGCGCTCGTGTATCCCAGGCTGGAGCGAGGACGCCGCAGGGTCCAGCAGGTTGGCCAGCCTGACCAGCCGACGCGCTTCCTCGTCCGTAGCGGCGGCCACGTACACCAATCCCACGTGCAGATTGCTCTCTGAGCTGCCCCGAGTTTCGTAGAGTCCGGTGATCTTTGTTTCAGGCGGACTGCGGGGCGGCGTCCTGTTGTCGCCACCAGTCGCGTTCGTACTCGGCGGGCGGTACGTAGTCGAGGGCGGAGTGGAGCCGTTCCTCGTTGTACCACGTGACCCACTGGAAGATCGCCCGCTCGACCTTGTCGACGTCCCTCCAGGGGCCCTGCATCTCGATCAGCTCGGCCTTGAAGGTGCCGTTCACGGCTTCAGCCATCGCGTTGACGCTCCTATAGTTCGTCAAGTCGCTTTCATAGGTGGTTGCTTGGCCTTGATGTACTGGTAGATCCCCCGGGCCAGGTACAGTTTGAGGCAGCGGATGATCTCCTGTTTCGTCTTGCCCTCCGTCGTGCGCCGGGCAACGTAGTCGATAGTGGGCTGGTGGAAGCGCATTCGGACGATCACCACGCGATAGAGCGCGGAGTTCAGCTGCCGGTGGCCGCCGCGGTTGAGCCGGTGCCGGTTCGTCTTGCCGGACGAGGCCGGGACGGGGCAGACACCCGCGAGCTTGGCAAACGCGGCCTGGGAGCGGATGCGCTCGGGGTTGTCGCCGACGGTGACAAGCACTTCGGCGACGGTGTCCGCGCCGATCCCGAAGGCGTCGACCAGGTCTGGAGCGTGGGCCTTGGTGAGCTGCCCCAGCAGAACGTCGTGTTCCTTGACCTCGTCGTGGAGATCTTTCCAACGGCGGGCCATGGCGCGTATGGAGTGCTTCGCGGAGGCTGCTGGGCTGGTCACGGGGCCCGGCCGCAGGCCGGCGCATCGTTCGATGAGGGTCATCTTCGGCAAGCCCTGTAGTTGCTGCCGCAGCTCTGCCCTTGCCAGAAACCTCATCCGTGCAGGTCACGCCGCGTGCTGATATTCGTGGAGGAGGCCGCTGAGGCGATCGTGTCGGCGTATGTCGAGGTGGGCTAACGTGTCTGGATCGTCGATCGGCGGGGGCAATGGGTGCAGCGGTCTGCCGTTCGCGATGC
>NZ_JBIRSJ010000047.1:0-15999 GCF_044334165.1 Streptomyces sp. NPDC020845
TCGATGGGGAGGTATCCCGCACCCGTCTTGAGGATGGCCAGCAGGGTGACGACCAGTTCGGCCGAGCGTGGCAGCGCCACCGCCACCAGCCGTTCCGGCCCGGCCCCCCGCCCGATCAGGTACCGGGCGAGCCGGTTGACCCGCCCGTTCAGCTCGCCGTACGACACCTCCTGACCCTCGAAAACAACCGCGACCGCGTCCGGAGTGCGCTCGACCTGGGCTTCGAAGAGCTCGGGCAGCAGGGCGTCCGGGAGCGGGTGTGCGGTGTCGTTCCACTGGGTGAGGACTTGGTGCCGCTCGGTGTCGCCGAGGACGTCGATCTGGCTGACGGGCAGGTCCGGGTCCGTGGTGACCGACTCCAGAACCCGCACCAGCCGGGCGGCCAACAACTCCATCGACGCCGGATCGAACAGATCGGTCCGGTAGTCGACATGCCCACTCAACCCACCCGGACTGCCATCCCCCGCACGCAGCTCGCTGAGATTGACCGTCAGATCGAACTTGACCGCCACCGCGCCCAACGGCTGATCCGTGATGTCCAGGCCGGGCATGGTGAGGTCCGGCTGGCTGTTGTTCTGGAAGGAGAGCATCACCTGGAACAGCGGATGCCGCGCCATCGACCGCTCCGGGTTCAACACCTCCACCAACCGCTCGAACGGCACATCCTGATGCGCGAACGCACCCAGATCCGTCTCCCGTACCCGCCCCACCAACTCACGGAACGTCGGATCACCACTCACATCCGTACGCAGCACCAACGTGTTCACAAAGAAACCGACCAGATCATCCAGAGCATCATCCGTACGCCCCGCGACCGGAGTACCGATCGGAACATCCGTACCCGCGCCCATCCGGGCCAGCAGAACAGCCAGAGCAGCCTGAACAACCATGAACACACTCGCCCCACCACCCCGCGCCAGCTCCACCAGCCGCCCATGCACCCCGGCCGGCACCCGCACCCCCACACTCCCACCCACATGCGACGCCACCGCCGGCCGCGGCCGGTCCACCGGCAACTCCAACTGCTCCGGCACACCCGCTAGAACACCCCGCCAATAACCCAACTGCCGAGAAATCACACTCCCCGGATCATCCTCACTCCCCAACACCTCACGCTGCCACAACGTGTAATCCGCATACTGCACCTCCAACGGCACCCACCCCGGCACACCACCCCCCAAACGCGCCCCATACGCCACCGACAGATCCCGCGCCAACGGCGTCATCGACCACCCATCAGCCGCAATATGATGCACCACCACCAACAACACAAACTCACCCCCACCCAGCACAAACAACCGCACCCGCAACGGCAGATCACACGACAGATCAAACCCAGCCCCCGCCTCCCTCACCAACAACCCAGCCAACTCACCCTCACCCACCCCCACCACATCAACCACCTCAAACGACGGCACCGCCACCCCAACCCCCACCACCCGCTGAAACGGCTCCCCATCCACCTGCGGAAACACCGTCCGCAAACTCTCATGCCGCCCCACCACATCACCCACCGCCAACCGCAACGCCCCCACATCCAACCGCCCCCGCAACCGCAACAACAACGGCACGTTATACGTACCCGACACCCCCTCCAACTGCCCCAAAAACCACAACCGACGCTGCGCAAAGGACACCGGCACCGCCTCGGGCCGCACGCGCACGCCGAGCTTGGCCTGGGCGGCGTTCCCCGTCGACGCCTCAAGGTGTACGGCCAGGTCGGCCACGGTCGGGGCCTCGAACAGGGCGCGGATGCTGAGGTCGGTGTCCAGGGTGGTTCGTATACGGCTGATCAGGCGTGTGGCCAGCAGTGAGTGTCCGCCGAGCGCGAAGAAGCTGTCGTCGATGCCAACCTCGGCGACACCCAGCACCTCCGCGAACAGACCGCACAGAACCTCCTCCCTCGGTGTCCGCGGCCCACGCCCGGATATGGTTGCCGCGTGGTCGGGGGCAGGCAGAGCCTTGCGGTCCAGCTTGCCGTTCGGCGTCAGTGGCAGGCGTTCCAACACCACCAAGGCGGACGGCACCATGTAGTCCGGCAGGCGATCCCTGACGGACCCCAGCACGGCTGCCGTGTCGGTCTGCACCTCACTGTCGGCGGGTGGCACCACGTATCCGACCAGACGCCTGTCGCCCGGACGGTCTTCGCGCACCAGCACCGCTGCCTGCGCCACTGTGTCCTGTGCGGCCAGAACGGCTTCGATCTCACCCAGCTCGATACGGAAACCGCGCACCTTCACCTGGGCGTCCGCACGCCCTACGAACTCCAGCTGCCCGTCCGCCCGCCACCGGACCACATCCCCCGTCCGGTACATCCGCGACCCCGCCGCCGTGCCGAACGGATTCGCCACAAACCGCTCCGCCGTCACGGCGGGCTGGTTCACATAGCCACGCGCCAGGCCGGGCCCTGCCACATACAGCTCCCCCGCCACGCCTACCGGCACCGGCTGCAGTCCGGCATCCAGCACATACACACTGAGGTCGGCTATCTGGCGGCCGATGACGCCCACTTCTCCGGCCGGGGAGGCCGCGCTGAGCGGAGCGAAGGTGACGTGAACCGTGGTTTCGGTGATGCCGTACATGTTCACCAGGACAGGGCGCTCACCAGAATGCCGCTGGTACCAGTCCGTCAGCCGCCGCGTGTCGAGCGCTTCGCCGCCGAAGATGATGAAACGGGTGGCGGAGAACCAATCCTGGGCCGTTTCCCCGGCCCCGGCCCCGGCCCCAGCCCCAGCCTCCCCCTCGGCCTCGGCCTGCATCAGTTGGTAAAAAGCGGAAGGCGTCTGATTGAGGATCGTCACGCCTTCGTCGCGGATCAGTTTGAGCATCAGGTCCGGGGAACGGCTTGCCGTGTAACTGACCACGACAAGGCGACCACCGTGCAGGAGAGATCCCCATACCTCCCAGACGGAGAAGTCGAAGGCATACGAATGGAACATGGTCCAGACGTCCGTGGCCTGGAACTGGAACCGGTCCTTCGTAGCCGACAGCAGACGGACCACATTCTCGTGCGTGACCGCGACGCCTTTGGGCCGGCCCGTCGAGCCAGAGGTGTAGATGACATAGGCCGGGTGTCGGGGCAGAAGTGCCGTCGCCCTGTCCTCATCCGCAACATCAGCATCCGGACAGCCCTCGATGGACTTCGCCGTCTCGACCTCGTCGAGCAGGATGAGTTGAGTCTGCTCCGGCGAATGCCGGACCGCGTCCTGAAGCAGGCGGTCGTTGATGGTGCTGCGCGTGACGAGCAGGGCGGGTTCGGCGTCCTGGAGCATTCCGCGGATACGGTCGGCCGGGTAATCGGGGTCGACGGGCACATATCCCGCCCCCGACTTGAGCACCGCCAACAACGCCACCACCAGTTCGGCAGACCGAGGCAGTGCTAAGGCCACGAGCCGTTCGGGCCCTGCGCCTCGCGCGACAAGATGCCGCGCCAGCCGGTTCGCCCGCGCGTTGAGCTCCCCGTACGTCAGCTCCTGGCCTTCGAAGACCACGGCCACAGCGTCCGGCGCACTCCGCGCCTGTGCCTCGAAGAGTTCCGGCAGCGTCGCGTCCGACTTCTGGTATACCGGGTCGTTCCATCCGTGAAGGAGCTGCCGTCGTTCGGCAGGATCCAGGAGGTCGGCCTGTCCGATGGCGGTGTCCGGCTCGGCGATCAGGTTCTTGAGAAGCCGGAGGAAGTTCCTCTGCAGACGCTCCAGCTCTTCACGGCTGTACAGCGCGGCGTTTCCGTCGAAGTCTATGGAAATGCCGGAACCGTCATCTCCACCGCGTACGACGATGCACAGGTCACGCACAGGGCCGTTGGAGAGGTTGTGCGGGATGACGGGCCGGTCGGTGAAGTAGATGTCCTCATCGAAGGAGATGATGTTCGCGGAGACATTCCACAGGGGCTGGTCCCGGCCGAGAGACCGTAGCTCGCGGATGAGCTCTTCCGACCTGTAGCGCTGGCGACGAAGAGATCCGCGAACTTCGCGCGTCGATTGCTCGATCAGCGAAGTGAAGGTCATGTCCGGACGCAGGGTGAGGCGCAGGGCCAGGACGTCCGAGGCGGTGCTCGGGGTGATCCTTGAATTCGCGCTCTTGCGTCCCATCACGGGAAGTCCGAAGACAAGGTCCCGGCTTCCCGACAGTCGGTTCAGATACGCCGCGACGGCGGCGACCGCGACGACCGACCAGGTTGTGCGCGCGGTGAGGGCCAGCGCACGCAGGCGATCGGCTTCCGAGGGGTTCAAGTCGGCCGACGAGCGGAGGAAATCTCCGCCCTCGTGGGCGTTTCCGTTCCCGACGGCTGGGCTGACGGCGTCCGGGTGGTCCGCGAACTTATCGATCCAGTACTGCCGGTCGCTTGAGTATTTTTCGGAGACGCGGTACTCCGACTGCTCTCGAAGGAGCAGATCGTAGGATCCGAGGCTCCTGGCCGAGTAAGGAACCTCTTTCCTCAAGTCGTTGTATATCTCGGCGAGGCGGCGCTGGAATATGGCGCCGCCGTAGGAGTCCACCACAATGTGATGGGTTCGCGCATACCAAAGCGTCAGATCTTGAGAGACGGTGAACAGAGCGAACGTGTACAGCCGTCCGCAGCCCAGCTCTACCGGCTGGGCCAGATCCTGGTTGATCCATCGCTCCGCAGCCGCCATCGGGTCCGGCTCTGTCGACACATCGATGACGGACAGGTCGGGATCCGACGGGGTCTGGATGCATTGCCAGACCTTGTCGTCGTCCTCCTCGAAGTGGACGTGAAGCACCTCCGTTTCCCTGAATGTGTGACGGAAAGCCTCGCGAAACAGGGTCAGGTCCAGTTCGCCGTGGATTTCGACGAATTCGCCGACGTTGTATGAGCGGCCGGTCGGATCCAACTTGTGGCCAAACCAGATTCCCGACTGGGCCGTCGACAGTTCTCGACGTGTGTTCCGACCTTCAGGCATCGTCACTCACCTTGACCGTGTATTCCGTTCGCCTGTTCCGTCAGCGTGTACTGCTGCTTGTTGATGGGGACGCGGGACCGAGGCGGAGAAGAGGTCCCCATCAACAAGCTTGTTCATGTCTGGTCTACGAAGCCGCCTCGTTCATGGCCTTGACCAGGCTACGAGGGCGCATGTCGGTCCAGTGCTCGTTGATGTAGTCGAGGCACGCCTGTCGGCTGTCCTCGCCGTGCACGGAGACCCATCCGGCCGGTACCTCCACAAACGTGGGCCACAGGGAGTGCTGGCCTTCGTCGTTGACGAGAACCAGGTATGTGCCGTCGGGGTCTTCGAACGGGTTGCTCATGACTTTCCTCCACTCGAATGCATAACAGGACGGGTTTCGCTGCCGACTGCCGCCGGGCATCCTTCGCGTTTGTCTTACGGTTTTGTCTTACGGTTGGTCTTGCCGGACGCCGTCGAGCAGTCGAAGGATCGCGCAAGCGACCGAACCATCGGGGTCGATCGAGTTGACGACGCCGAGACGGCCAACGGATTCCGGGGAGCGGGCGGCAGCGCTGAGCATGCCGATCACGTCGAAGCCCGCAGAGGCCGCGGAGGTGTCGCCGATCAGATCCGAGACGGATGCGCGGGAGAGTGCGGCGGGGTCGAAGAGACTTCCGAGAAGCCTGTTTTCCTCTTCGCCCGCTGGTCCGGCAATTCCGCTGGGCATCACGGCCCAGACGTCGTCCGAGGTCGCCTTGGCAGTGGCCAGTGCGCCGTGCAGACATGCGCCGAGCACGCCGCTGAGGTCGTCGTCCGTGTTGACGCGGAACTCCACCGCGAGGACTTCGGCCAGGGCGGGACGGTGCCCAGAGGCCAGTGACGCTCCCGTCTCCAACAGCAGGAGCGCGCACCCCTCCCCCAAGACCACGTCCCCTCCCCCACGCCGGTGGTACTCCAGCCACGAGCGTGCGTTCGAGTACTCCTCCACGCCACCGCACAGCACTCGTTCGGCACGCCGATGCGTCAGCAGTCGCTGCCCGTATTTGAGAGCGAGCAGCGCGGCCGCCCGGCCGCCGGCGATGGTGCTGTTGGGTCCTTGAAGCTGGTGCCAGATGGCACTGGCTGAAGCGGCGCGGTTCATCACCATGTTCGGGGCGAGCGCGGCCGGCACATGGTGCGGTTTGGGGCCGGTCAGGGATGCCTTGGTGAAGTCCATATAGCCCTGGGGGGTACCGGTGGTGGTGCCCATGACCATGGCGATGTTCGGCCCGCCGGATATCGGGGCTTCCTCGGGCGCCTCGTGGAAAAGTTCGCGTACCGCGGTGACCGCCAAGGCGGCCTCACGCCCCAGTACGCGCGTTCCGCTCTTTCCCAGAACTTCTCGTATGTTGAAGTGCGGAACCAGGCAGATGTTGGTATCCGGGACTGTCTGCCAATCATCGGGATCCGGGGGTGCTGCGGTCTTTCGCCCGGCGTGAAGTCCCTCGGAGAATGCAGCGCTGCCTATTCCGAAGGGGGAAACAGCCGACCATCTGGAGATATAGATCTGATTCGGACCGCCGGGCTCGTCGCTCATCGCTGGTGTTCCCTCTCTAGAAGCAGGCACGCGGGATGCGCGACTCAACGCGGATCTTTGGTGTATTTGCCGAGCATGACGACGGCGTTGTTCCCACCGAACGCAAGGCCGTTGTTCTGCACGATTCGCACCTCCGCGTCGAGACTTTGATTGGGGACGCAGTCGATGGGGCATTCCGGGTCCGGCCGGCGGTGGTTTGCCGTCGGCGGGATGAATCCGTGCGTGATGGCGAGGGCCCCGGCGATGGCCCCGAGGGCGCTCGCCGCCCCCATGGTGTGGCCGATCATGGACTTGATGCCGACCATCGGGGGTGGGCTGTCGCCGTAGACCTGCTGAATCGCCCGAGTCTCGGTGAGGTCGTTGGTTTTGGTGCCGGTGCCGTGCGCGGAGATGAGGTCGACGTCCTCGGGCTTCAGGTCCGCGTCGTCGAGCGCGAGGCGTATACAGCGTGCGACGCTGTCCGCTTCGGGTGCGGTGGGATGGTGCGCATCGCAGTTCAGCCCGTATCCCAGGATTTCCGCATAGACATGCGCTCCCCGTGCGAGCGCTGACTCTTCGCTTTCGAGAAGCATGACGCCGGCCCCCTCGCCGGTCAGCAGCCCTTCTCGGTCCGCGTCGAAGGGGCGGCATTCGTCAGGGGAGATCAGCCCGAGCCGGTAAAATCCTGCGAAGTTCTTGCGGCACAGCCCGTCGGTTCCGCCTACCAGCGCATAGTCGACTTCGCCTGAACGCACCGCGTCAAGGCCACTGCCCAGCGCGTAGTTACCGGCGGAGCAGGCCGTGGGAATCGTCGAGACTTCGACGTCGGAGAGCCTGAATTCCTTGGCGACAGCCATCGACAGGCTCAGGGCGGGGGCTCGGCGGGCGATCTCCGGTTCCATGCGGTCCGGCCCATGCCGGAGCGCCGTCTCCGCCAAGTGATCGAGGTCATGGCCTTCGCCATCGGTTGTCCCGATCGCTATCAGGCCGCGCTTGCTCCGTAGATCCTCTTCGGCCAGCTCGGCGTCTGCCACGGCCATGCGTGCGGCCGCTACCGAAAACTGTGATGCCCGGCCGAGGTCCGCGAGCGGGACCCGATGGATATGGTCCGTCAGATCGATATTGGATACTTGGTGGCCGCGCGCGTACTGAAATCCAGCGGTATCGAACAAGGTGATAGGAGCGGTGCCGACACGCCCGGCACGCAAGGCATCTTTATATTCCGTCACCCCGTTACCAACGCTGGAAAGCACTCCCGCTCCGGTGAGGAGCACCCGGCGACGACTCGGGTCAGCTTCCCTTGTTGACAAGGCTACTTGGCTCCGTATTCGTCGAGTATCTCCAGGATGGCGTCAATGTTGACCATCCGCGAGGCCGCCTTGGGGTCGATCTCAACAGAAAAAGTCGTCTCAAGGTGGGTGAGAATCTCGATGGCATCGAGTGAGTCGGCACCATGCTCTTCGACGAGCAGGCCGGTTCGGGTGAGGCTCGACTCATCCAGCTCAACAACGTTAGCAACGATCTCGCGGACCTTCGCCTCGCGCTCGTCGTCAGACAATGCGATCCCCCATCTCTCAGCACACAAGGTTGCAGGCAGGCTCAGGCCAGGCGCTGGTTCGCTGCGATTAACCAGGCCCGGTCATCCTCCGCAGGATTCTCTCCGGGACACGGCTCGGCATGAACGCCGATCATTTAGGCCTCAACCGCTTCCAGGCATCCCCCTCGGGCGCAGTGTATCCAGCAACTGCGCCACTTCGTCTACCAGTTCTCCAGATTCCTCGCGCAATCTGCCCTGGATGCAGGTCACTTGAACGAAGACATCCCATTTCATCTGCTTGGCGCCATGTCAAGAACCCGGGTTGACCCCACGCACTCATCCGCTCACCCCGAGTTTCACTTCCGGCAGTTGACGGCAGGCGCTTCGCTCAACTTGTACAAGAGAGGAACCTCCACAGAAGCCGATAGGCCAGTAGGGTCAGTTACGCACAACTCAGGCCATGCCAGGCTTGCTTGGGATCGGCTGGGCGTCCCCGGTGGGGCGACAGCCACGTTGGAGAGGATTCGGACGGTTGATAGCTCCGAGTTGGCAACCGCGTGAACTGACTCCGGACAGCGGGAGTGTGTCAGCGAGCCCGGCCGGACTGGTCGACCTGTTAAACCTGGTCGATCTGACCGATTTGCTGGTGAAAGAGAAGGCGCTCGTCTTCCGTGGATTCGGTATCACCGCCGAGTCCTATGACGAGGTGGCCACCGCCCTCCTGCCTCGCCGCCTGGCGTACATCCATGGAAACTCGCCGCGTACCAAAGTCGGACAGAACGTCTACACATCGACCGAATACCCGCCCGAGTTCACCATCTCTATGCACAATGAGATGTCGTACGCACACACTTGGCCATCTCGCCTGTTGTTCTTCTGCGAGCAGGCCCCGACCAGCGGCGGCGCCACTCCTGTGGTCGACGGACAACTCTGGTTGGAGTCCATAGACCCCGAGATTCAAGACGCGTTCGCGGGAGGAGTCCGGTACATTCAGAACCTCCACGACGGTTACGGGCTCGGCAAGAGCTGGCAGGCCACGTTCGAGACCGAGGACCCCGCTGAGGTCGAGGCGTTCCTGGATAAGGCCGGAGCCGATTGGAAATGGAAGGGCGACGGCACTCTCTGGATCAGCCAACTGCGCCCGGCCACGACACGGCACCCCGTCACCGACACCGAGGTGTGGTTCAACCAGGCTGATCAGTTCCACATCGCGGGCCTGGGCGACGATGCCCGGGAGATGGCCGAGTTGTTGTCCGAAGACGAGATGCCGCAGTCCGTCACCTTCGCCGACGGCAGCCCCATCCCCGCCGAGTACATCACGCATATCCAGGAGATCGGGCTTCGCCTGGCCGTCGATGTGGATTGGCAGGCCGGGAGTCTGCTCCTCATCGACAACGTGCTCGTGGGCCACGGGCGACGGCCGTTCGCCGGCCCACGCCGGGTGTTGGTCGCGATGTCGGACTGACGGTGTCTTCGGACTGAAAGTGTCGAGGGACGGGTGATGGCACGATCAGCGGCCGCGGGAAGGCCGAACCAGCGCTCGATGAACTTCAAGGGGTCGAGCAAACGGCTTATTGCCCAGTTCAAACCGGAACGGGTCACGGTCTTCGCCATGCTGCTCGTCGGCGTGCCGAGCGTCGCGCTGTCCGTATTGGGGCCGAAGATCCTCGGCGAGGCAACCGACCTGATTTTCGCCGGGCTGGTCGGGCGCCAGTTTCCCGGTGGAGTGTCCAAAGAACAGGCCATCGCCGAGATGCGAGCCAAGGGCGAGGACGGTGTGGGTGTCCTGTCCGGGGTGGACTTCACGCCTGGCAAGGGCATCGACTCGGGCGCGGTGGGCTCCGTCGTACTGCTCGCCCTCGGCGTCTTTCTGCTGGCCGGGCTACTGATGGCGGTGGCGACTCGGCTGTCCAACCGCGCGATCAACCGAACGGTGTTCCGGATGCGCGGGGAGGTGCAGGCCAAGCTGTCACGACTGCCACTGTCGTACTTCGACACACGGCAGCGGGGGGAGGTGCTCAGCCGGGCCACCAATGACCTCGACAACATCAATCAGGTTCTGCAGCAGACGATGGGCCAGCTCATCAACTCGCTGTTCACCATCGTCGGCGTGCTGGGGATGATGTTCTGGATCTCCCCCCTGCTGGCGTTGGTCGCGCTGATCACCGTGCCGCTGTCGGCGGTGGTGGCCATGCGGGTCGGGAAGCGGTCGCAGCCGCTGTTCGCTCAGCAGTGGAAGTCCACCGGCAAGCTGAACGGGCACATCGAGGAGATGTACACCGGTCATTCCCTGGTGAAGGCCTTCGGCCGCGAAGAGGCATCGGCCCGGGCGTTCGCCGAACACAACGAAGCGCTCTACCGAGCCGGTTTCAAGGCCCAGTTCAACAGCGGGCTCATGCAGCCCCTGATGTTCTTCATCTCGAACCTGAACTATGTGCTGGTGGCGGTCGTGGGCGGGCTGCGGGTGGCCTCCGGTGCGCTGTCCATCGGAGAGGTGCAGGCGTTCATCCAGTACTCACGGCAAATCAGCCAGCCACTGACGCAGGTGGCCTCGATGGCGAACATGGTGCAATCGGGGGTCGCCTCCGCTGAGCGGATCTTCGAGCTGCTGGACGCGGAGGAACAATCGCCCGAACCCGGCTCGTCCGCCCGCTCCGCAGAGCTGAAGGGCAGTGAGCCCACAGGGCTCAAGGGCGGCGGGTCCGCAGGGCTCGAGGCCGACAGGTCCGCAGGGCTGAAGGGCAGCGTCTCATTCGAAAACGTATCGTTCCGCTACGACCCCGATAGACCGCTCATCGAGGACCTGTCGCTGACCGTCGCGCCCGGGCAGACCGTCGCCATCGTCGGACCGACCGGTGCCGGGAAGACCACGCTGGTCAACCTGTTGATGCGCTTTTACGAGCTGACCGGCGGGCGGATCACGGTGGACGGGGTCGACATCTCACATATGCCTCGCGAGGAGCTGCGGGCCGGCATCGGCATGGTCCTCCAGGACACCTGGCTGTTCGGTGGCACCATCGCGGACAATATCGCCTACGGCTCCGCCCGATCCGTCACCCGCCACGAGATCGAAGAGGCGGCGCGTGCCGCGCATGCCGACCGCTTCATCCGAACACTGCCGGACGGTTACGACACGGTCCTCGACGACGAGGGAGCGGGCGTGAGCGCCGGTGAGAAGCAGCTCATCACCATCGCCCGCGCCTTTATCTCCGATCCCGTGATCCTCGTCCTGGACGAGGCGACCAGCTCGGTCGACACCCGCACCGAAGCACTGATCCAGAAGGCGATGGCACAGCTTTCTCACGGCCGTACGAGCTTTGTCGTCGCTCACCGACTCTCGACCATCCGCGATGCGGACACGATCTTGGTGATGGAGGACGGCTCGATCGTCGAGCAGGGCACACACGAGAAGTTGTTGGCGGCCGGTGGAGCCTACGCCCGGCTCTACAAGGCGCAATTCGAGCAGGTTGCCGCGGCAGCCGACTAGACACAACGGCATCGCAGCCTACATCGAGACCGACGTCGTAATCGGCATCGTAATCGACATCGAAAAGGCCATCTAAAAACGGGGACAAGTTGCTCAGCACAGGTTTCAATCCAACAGATCGCTGGATCCGCCGGAACAGAACTTCAAGCAACTTGCGCATGCGCTTGGTCTGCTTCCCGCACGCAGGCGGCTCCGCCAATTTTTTCTATTCTTGGTCAGATTTCCTGCCGACCGATGTGGAATTGCTCTCCGTCCAGTACCCGGGCCGACAGGAACGCCTCACCGAACCCTGCGTCGAGAACATGGACGAACTCGTTGCCGGGATCACCCATTCTCTGTCGCGTTTCCTCGACCGCCCCTTCGTTCTCTTCGGACACAGCATGGGGGCATCGGTAGCCTTCGAGGTCTCTCGTCAGCTGGAAAGAACCTTCGGAGTCAGCCCGAGAATGCTGTACGTCTCAGGACAAGAGGCTCCCCACACGCCAATGAGGCGGGAGCCCGTCAGCGACGATGACGCAGCCCTGCTCTCCGAAATCCGCAGGATAAACGGCGGCAATGCGGAAGCGCTCGACGACCCGGACCTCAGGGACTTGGCGCTACCGGCAATACGCGCCGATTTCCGCCTACTTGAGGCGTACCGCCCCCAGCCGGTCAGATCGATTTCGGCGCCTATCACCTCGTATGTGGGTGACCAGGACGCCGACGTGGACTTCGACAGCGCGCGGGCATGGGCGCAATCGACGCGAGGGGCCTTCCGCTTCCAGACCTTCCCTGGTGGGCACTTCTATCTATCGGATTGCCAACCGGGATTTGTCTCCGATCTCGTCCGCGCAGCGGATCACTAGCCTGCCTCAGCAGGTTCACTCGCAACCTCCGCCAATCCTCACCCTGGCGACGACTTCTCCCTACTCGATTATCAAGAAGGGACACGGCTTGTGATTCCGGTGTCTTTTGCGCAGCGTCGGTTGTGGTTTTTGGGTCAGTTGGAGGGGTTGTCGGGTACGTATAACGTGCCGTTGTCGTTGCGGTTGCGGGGGCGGTTGGACGTGGGGGCGTTGCGGTTGGCGGTGGGTGATGTGGTGAGGCGGCATGAGAGTTTGCGGACGGTGTTTCCGCAGGTGGACGGGCAGCCCTTTCAGCGGATTGTGGAGGCTGGGGTGGCGGTGCCGTCGTTTGAGGTGGTTGACGTGGTGGGGGTGGGTGAGGGTGAGTTGGCTGGGTTGTTGGTGAGGGAGGCGGGGGCTGGGTTTGATCTGTCGTGTGATCTGCCGTTGCGGGTGCGGTTGTTTGTGCTGGGTGCAGATGAGTTTGTGTTGTTGGTGGTGGTACATCATATTGCGGCTGATGGGTGGTCGATGGCGCCGTTCGCGCGAGATCTGTCGCTGGCTTATGCGGCGCGTGTGGCCGGTGGTGTGCCGGGATGGGAGCCGCTGGAGGTGCAGTATGCGGATTACACGTTGTGGCAGCGTGAGGTCCTGGGCAGTGAGGATGACCCGGACAGTGTGATCTCGCGGCAACTGGCCTACTGGACCGCTGCTCTGGTGGGGGTACCGGAGCAGTTGGAGTTGCCGGTGGACCGGCCGCGGCCGGCGGTGGCGTCGCATGTGGGTGGCAGTGTGACGGTGCGGGTTCCGGCCGGGGTGCACGGACGGCTGGTGGAGCTGGCGCAGGGCAGCGGTGCGAGTGTGTTCATGGTGGTGCAGGCGGCTTTGGCTGTGTCGTTGATGAGGATGGGTGCGGGGTGTGACATTCCGATCGGCACGGCGGTGGCCGGGCGTACGGATGATGCTCTGGATGATCTGGTCGGTTTCTTCGTCAACACGCTGGTCCTGCGTACGGATGTCAGTGGGGATCCCACGTTCCGCGAGCTGGTGGAGCGGGTCCGGGAGACGGACCTGGCCGCCTACGCCCACCAGGACGTTCCGTTCGAGCGTTTGGTGGAGGTGCTGAATCCACAGCGGTCGATGGCCCGGCATCCGCTGTTCCAGGTGATGCTCTCCTTCCAGAACAACACCCGGCCAGACCTCACCATGCCCGGCCTGGAGATCACTCACCAGCCGCTACAAGACGTCTCCGCCAGGTTCGACCTGACGCTCAACCTCGGTGAACACCGCGCCGAAGACGGTGCTCCCAACGGCATGACCGGCCGACTCGACTACCGCACCGACCTGTTCGACCAGACCACCATTGAGGCGATGGCTGCTCGTTTTGTGCGGGTGTTGGAGGCGATCGCTGCGGATCCGGATGTGCCGGTGGGGCGCATTGATGTGTTGGGTGAGGCCGAGCGGCGGCAGTTGCTGGTCGAGTGGAATGACACGGCGCATGCGGTGCCGGATGTGGTGGTGCCGGAGTTGTTCGAGGCGCAGGTGGCGCGGACTCCGGATGCGATGGCGGTGGTGTGCGAGGGTGAGGAGCTGAGCTATGGCGAGTTGAATGTGCGGGCGAACCGGCTGGCCCGGTACCTGATCGGGCAGGGGGCCGGGCCTGAGCGGCTGGTGGCGGTGGCCCTGCCGCGCTCGGTCGACCTGGTGGTGGCGCTGCTGGCCGTAATGAAGTCGGGAGCGGGGTATGTGCCCGTGGATCCCGAGCTGCCCGCGGAGCGCATCAGCTACCTGCTGCGGGATGCCGATCCACTGCTCCTGGTCACCGACACCACAACCACCTTGCTGCCCGCTCTGGCCGGGCGGCCAGCCGGGGACGAGCTGTCCGTGGTGGTGGATGCTGCGGAGACGGCTGCGCGGATCGCCGCACAGTCCGGCACAAACGTGTGCGACACCGACCGCGCGGGCGTACTGCTGCCGGGGCATCCGGTGTACGCCATCTATACTTCCGGCTCCACCGGCCGGCCCAAAGGTGTGGTCATCCCCCACCAGGGCCTGGTGAACTACCTGGCCCGCGCCACCGAGGCATACCCTGAACTGTCCGGCACCACCGTCGCCCACGCCTCCATCTCCTTCGACATCGGCATCACGGTGCTCTACGGCACCCTGATCTGCGGCGGACAGGTCCACATCGCCCCCTGGGACTCCGCCCCCACATCCCCACACCCCAACAACGAGCCGGTCAGCCTGGTCAAGATCACCCCCAGCCACCTCGCCCTCCTGGACGATTCCGCCCACCAGCCATCCGGCCGCCTCATCATCGCTGGCGAACCCCTCCCCACCGAAGCCCTCCACACCTGGCACACCCACCACCCCCACACCGCCGTCACCAACAGCTACGGCCCCACCGAAACCACCGTCGCCGCCACCGACCACACCATCCCCACACCCACCGGCGGGGCGTCGGGCACCGGAACCATCCCCATCGGCCGCCCCATGTGGAACACCCGTACCTACGTCCTGGACCATGCCCTGCGCCCTGCGCCCGCGGGAGTGGCGGGAGAGCTGTACATCGCGGGCACCGGCCTGGCCCGCGGATACCTCCACCAACCCGTCCTCACAGCTGAACGCTTCGTCCCGGATCCGTTCGGCCCGCCCGGCACCCGCATGTACCGCACCGGCGACCTCGCCCGCTGGAACACCAACGGCACACTCGAACACCTCGGCCGCACCGACACCCAGGTCAAGGTGCGTGGTTTTCGTATTGAGCTAGGTGAGGTCGAGGCTGCTATGGGTGGGGTTGAGGGGGTGGCTCAGGCGGCTGCTGTGGTGCGTGAGGATCGGCCTGGTGAGAAGCGGTTGGTGGGTTATGTGGTGCCCGCGGATGTGGAGGCGGGTGTCGATACGGCCCTGGTGCTTGAGAGGGTCAGAGGTCGGCTTCCTGATTACATGGTGCCCTCGGCGCTGGTGGTGCTCGGGCGGCTGCCGTTGACGGGGAACGGGAAGCTGGACCGGGCGGCATTGCCTGTTCCTGATGTTGCGGTGGCTGCTTCCGGGCGGGTGGCGCGGACACCTCGGGAGGAGGTGTTGTGCCGGCTGTTCGCTGAGGTTCTTGGGGTTCCTGGCGTCGGGATCGATGATGGTTTCTTCGATCTGGGTGGCGACAGCATTGTGTCGATCCAGTTGGTTGCTCGTGCGCGGGCGGTGGGTTTGGTGTTCACGCCGCGGGATGTGTTCGAGCGTAAGACTGT
Organism: Streptomyces sp. NPDC020845; assembly: GCF_044334165.1. Taxonomy (NCBI): domain Bacteria; kingdom Bacillati; phylum Actinomycetota; class Actinomycetes; order Kitasatosporales; family Streptomycetaceae; genus Streptomyces; species Streptomyces sp. NPDC020845. Next base: position 15,559 of record NZ_JBIRSJ010000047.1, read on the forward strand.
GGAAGCTCTCGCCCGGGTCGCCGCAGAGCCTGGTGCCATGGATGCCGGGACCGGTACTCCCGGCGGTGGGGTGGGTGGTGTTGTTCTGACGCCGGTGATGCATCGGTTGCGTGAGCTGGGTGGTGGGGTGGACCGGTTCAGTCAGGGTGTCCTGCTCCAGGCGCCTGCCGGGCTGGGCGTGGAGCATCTGACGACCGCGGTGCAGACCGTCCTCGACCACCACGATGCCCTCCGCGCCCGTCTGACCGTCCACGACGACTCCACCTGGGACCTGCACATCCCGCCCGCCGGCCAGATCGACGCCGCGCAGTGCGTGCGGCGTGTGGATGTCACCGGTGTGGCCGACGACGATCTGCACGAGGTCATCGCGGCGGAGGCGGACTCCGCCCGCGGGCGGTTGTCGCCGGTATCGGGGGTGATGGTTCAGGCGGTGTGGTTCGA
>NZ_JBIRSJ010000048.1:0-14789 GCF_044334165.1 Streptomyces sp. NPDC020845
GTAAGCGTCACGAGCGAGGCTCGAACGGCCGACAGTCCAGATGTGAGGTCTGGGGCCGCCGTAGCAACGGATTAGTCGTGCTCGATGCGCCAGCGAATCTTTGCCAGGCGGACCAGCTCCGGGATCGGGGTGTCGTCGGGCAGGCCGGGCAGCCAGAACCGGGTCGGTCCGTCCTTGCCGTCGGGCCATTGGGCCAGCAGCCGCACCTGGGGCAGGACGCCGTCCCACCGGCCGTGCCCGGCCACCGCGGCGCCCTGGGCCAGCCGACGCGAGCGCACCCCGGCCGGCCAGACCCGCAGAGGAAGCGCGAGGTCATCGGGCCCCGGGAGCCTTCCCGCCAGGTCACCTCCTTGAAGGCTTCCCGTCCGGCGGCCGCTGCCAGGTCGGCCACCGGCACCGGTGGCTGCCGGTAACGGGGCAGCGGCGGGCGCCCGTTGCCGGACCAGGCCGGGGCATCGGGGTGCGCGTCATGCGGCTGGACGGTGATATCGCCGCGGATGCCGACCACGTACGCGTGTCCCCGCTCGGCCAGGCCGGCTCGGAAGTCGCCGTTCTGGCCGTAGCCTGCGTCCGCCACCACCACCGGCGGCACCAGTCCCCATCCTGCCAGTTCGTCCAGGGCGTCCAGTGCCAGCCGCCACTTCTCCCGGTGCCCGACATCCTGTGGCACGCCGGTCCGCCGGCGCCGGAAGGCGTCATCCGCCCACTCCTGGGGCAGGAACAGCCGCCAGTTCAGCGGGCACGAGGCCGCATCGGAGACCGCGTGCACGCTGACCGCGACCTGGCAGTTGGCCTGCTTGCCCAGCGCACCGCAGTACTGGTGGGCGACGCCGACCGACATCCTGCCGTCCTTGGGGAACGACACGTCATCCACCGCCCAGGCGTCCGGGCCGATCCGCGGCACCAACCGCTCGGCGATCCGCCGACGCACCGGCACCGGATCCCACGTGGACTGGTTCACGAACTGCTGCAGGTTCTGCTCGTTGCCGTCCGGCAGCCGCGAGGCCATGGCCTGGATGGACTTGCGACGACCGTCCATCATCAGCCCCCGCAGATAACAGTCGCTCTTGGCCCGCTGGTCCTTCCGCGGCACCGAGGCCAACACATCAGCCACGAATAACGCCAACGCCGCCCGAACACGATTCACTTCATGTGAGCCCACACAGTCCTCATGCCCCCGAACATGGGCGACACGCAGACCTAACGGAGTCCTACTAGTACTGCAACGGTGTTTGCCGTGACTGATGGCCAGGTCGGTCGTTGGTGTGGTTATGGGTGGGGACCTTGCGGATGTCAGGTTGTGGGCGCGTGAACTGGACGCACTGCAAGAGCGGTTCGTGCACCGTTTCAGCAGGTCGGAGCCGCGTGAGTCGGCACTGGCCTATATGCGGGGGCTGATCGCTCCGCTGCAACGCAAGAACGGCTGGACGCTGGCCGAGGAGGCAGGTCATGACGGTCCGGACCGCATCCAGCGGATGCTGAACCGGATCGAGTGGGACGCCGATGAGGTACTCGACGACGTGCGCCGGTACGTGGTCGACCACCTCGGCGACCGGGACGCCGTCCTGGTCGTGGACGACACGGGCTTTCTGAAGAAGGGGACGCGGTCGGCCGGGGTGCAGCGGCAGTACTCCGGCACAGGGCCTTGACCCAAGGCCGGGTAGTTAGCGTATTTCCGCTGGTGGCAGAGGAGTTCGGTGTCGGGTAGGAACGCGGACAACGGGGCCGCGTTGGTCAGGTAGTCCGCCAAGACTTCCGGCCGTTGAGGAGCCCCGTTGCCCACGCGTCATTGTGCCCTGCCACCCGGTCTGGCGAGGGTCACCCGTGAGTTCACCGTGGCCGAGGGCCGGTTCGCGCCCGGCCATCTGGGCGAGTTGGCGCAGGTCATACCGTTCGACCTCGTCGATGCCGTTCTGGATGAAACCCGTTGCGTGCAGCGCCGGTTACGGGATCTGCCCTCGCGGGTCGGGGTCTACTTCCTTCTCGCGATGTGCCTGTTCCCGGAGGTCGGCTACCGGCTGGTCTGGCACAAGCTGACCGCAGCCCTTACGGGCGTCGGGATCGAGGTCGCGGAGCCAACTGCGAAAGCCTTACGTGACCTGCGCAGACGGCTCGGTGCAGAACCGATGAAGCGCGTGTTCGAGACCCTGGCCGGCCCGCTCGCCCAGCCGGTGACTCCCGGAGTGAGGTTCGGTCCGTTCCGGATGGTCTCCTTCGACGGCTGCAGCTCGATCAAGCTCCCCGATACCGAGCGCAACGTGGAGTGGTTCGGACCCGGCAGCCGTGGCGGGTATCCGATGCTGGAACTGATGACCCTGGTGGAGACCGGCACCCGTGCCCTGATCGGCGCCGTGTTCGGCACTCCCAGCGACGGGGAGACCTCCTACGCTCGCAGGCTCCTGCACCACCTGGGCCCCGGCATGCTGGTCCTGTGGGACAAGGGTTTCGACGCCAACGCCTTCCTCGCCGCCGTGCACGACACCGGAGCCAGGTTCCTGGGCCGGCTGCGCGCCAACCGACGCACCCCGGTCCTGAGCCGACTCACCGATGGCTCCTACCTCTCGGTCATCGGCACCGTCCCGGTACGCGTCGTGGAAGCGCAGATCACCGTGACCTATGACGACAGCTCGTTCACCAACTCCTACCGGCTGGTCACGACGCTGACCGATGCTCGTCGTTACCCCGCCCCGGCCCTCGTTGCCCTTTACCACCAGCGGTGGGAGCACGAGTCGGCGTATTTTGCTCTGCGTCACACGATCACAGACGGCAGGGTCCTGCGGTCAGGCGACCCGGTCGGCGTCGAGCAGGAGATGTGGGCCCTGCTCGCCCTCTACCAGGCACTTCGGACCGTGATGGTGGAGGCCGCCGAGTCCCGGCCGGGCACCGACCCGGACCGCTGCGGCTTCACCATAGCCACCCAGACCGCCCGCGACCTCGTGGTCCAGGCTGCCGACGTCATCAAGCCCGGCGCCCTGGGCACCCGCACCACCGGCGTCATCGGCAACCGGGTCCTGGCCGGGCTCCTCCCGCACCGGCGCCCCCGCATCAGCATCCGAAAAGTCAGGTCATCAGTCTCTCGGTACGCCGAACGCCAAGACGACGGCCGCCCCGACACAAGCCGGCTGGTCACCGACCTCGACGTCACCATCCTCGAACCCGATCCCGACCTGCCCACCGTCTCGCACGACGATCGGCACACATGGGCCGCCGACCGGCGCAGACAGCGCGTCCTGGACCTCCTTCACGCAGAACCCGACCGCCAGCGGCACACCCCCGCGACCTCGCCCGCCACCTCGGCGACATCACCCTCAGCACGATGTACCGACAGCTCGACAGATGGGCCGTAAACGGACTCATCACCAAGACCGGCCCCGCCACCTACAGCAGCCCGAGAACTCGCTCAACCCTCTTGCCACCAGCGGAAATACGCTAACTACCCGGCCTTGGGTCAAAGGCCCCGCCGCACCGGGCCCCGACCCAAGTACATCCAGTACGAGGGCCGGGCCCGGCACGCCGAGAGCACGCACCTGACGCCGCGCGGCCCGCCCTCCGGGCGGACGACGGGAGTTTGACGACAGGACCTACCTGAGTTTTTCGTTAGTTCTGTGGGTCTGATGGGCTTGTTGGCGGGATCCTGGTGTCGTGTCTTTCAAGCCTTCGCCTGTTGCCTCCGAGCCTGTCGTCCCTCCTTTGACGCGGCCGCAGTTGGCCGAGGCTCGGCGTGTGCGGGCGGCTGAGTTGTTCGAGCAAGGGCGCTCGAGTGCTGAGATCGCACGGATGCTGGGGGTCAGCGATGAGAGCGTGCGGCGGTGGAAGCGGGTGTGGGAGGAAGGCGGTGCTGGTGCCTTGCGGCGACGCCCGGCCACCGGTCGTCCGCCGAAACTGGACGATGCCCAGGTAGAGCAGGTGCGGAGCGCGCTGGAGCAGGGCGCTCAGGCGCATGGCTTCGAGGCTGATCTGTGGACGCTGGAGCGGGTTGGGCTGGTGGTCGAGCGGGTGGCAGGGGTCTCATTGTCACGGGCGTCGGTCTGGCGTCTGCTGACCAGTCGGTTGGGGTGGAGCCTGCAGCGGCCGGAGCGTCGGGCGGTGGAGCGGGACGAGTCCGAGATCGCCCGCTGGATTGCTCATGAGTGGCCACGCATCAAAAAGGGGCGATGAACAAACGTGCCTGGATCGTCTTCTTCGACGAATCAGGCGTCTCGCTGCTGCCTCAGGTGCGACGTACCTATGCGCCCCGCGGCCGCACTCCGCTCTTGCGGCATCGGCTGAACTGGAAGCGTGCCTCCATGGCCGCGGCCCTCGGCTACCACACCGCAGACCCCGACCGCGGGCCTCGCCTGTGCTTCCACCTCAAGCCCGGCAGCTATGACACCGCGGCCTTGATCGAGGTCCTTGAACAGCTCAAGGGGTTCTACCTGGGAGAGCGGGTGGTGCTGGTCTGGGACGGGCTGTCCGCCCACTGGAGCCGGGCCATGAGGGCCTGGGTCGCCGAACAGGACTGGCTGACCCTTGAGCGATTATCGGCCTACGCGCCTGAGCTGAACCCGGTGGAGCTGCTGTGGTCGTCGCTCAAGAAACGCGAACTCGCCAACCTCGCCGGCGACCACCTCGCGGACGTCGCCGAACGCGGCATTCGCCGCATCAACCACAACGATCAACTCCCCTGGTCCTTCCTCACCCACACCGGACTCACCATCCACCCAACCCCACAGAACTTTCGAAAGACTCAGTAGCAACCGAAGAACCTTCCCGCGCCCGCCAGGTCCGGCGCCGCCGACATGTCGCGCGTTCGGGCCGGGCCTGCGGTCAGTCGAGCCCCGTGACGTCCGACGTCCCGACAGGCGCGATAGGTGCCTTTCGCCGATGACCCACTCCTTCAGGCTCTGGAAGGGTCGAGAACGCCGCGCGCCGGACGCCGCGGTGGCAGGGCGGGCCGGCGGACACCGACGGGAGCGGCACGCATCTGACGGCTGCCTCTGAGCAGCACGCACCGCTGGAGGAGCCATGTCGGCAAAGGTGACGGATCACCGCGAGAAGTCGCGATTCGAGATCTTCGAGCAGGACGAACTCGCCGGTTTCACCGAATACCACCGCTTCCAAGACGAGATCGCCTTCCTGCACACCGCCGTCGAGGAACGCTTCGCCGGCCGCGGCCTCGGCCAGGCGCTTGCCCGCGAAGCCCTCCAGGCGGCCCGGGAGCAGAACCTGAAGGTCATCCCATACTGCCCCTTCATCCGCGCCTACATCGCCAGGCACCCCGACGACTTCCTCGCCCTGGTGCCGGAAGCCCATCGGTCGCGCGTCGCGCTGTGAGAACCCACCGAGCGGCAACGCCTCGCACCCGCAGGACGCAGACATGAGCAATCTGGACACGACCCCCCAGCCGGCCCTGCGCGGGGGCCGCCAGGCAGTCCCGGGCAAGCCGGCCCACGAACTGCTGGAGCCCCGCCTGGCCTCCCTGGGAGGCAGCACCCAGGTGCGCAGACTGCTGCCCAACCTCGGGCGCCGCATGGTGGGAGCGTGGTGCTTCGTCGACCACTACGGGCCCGACGACATCGCGGACGAGCCCGGCATGTGGGTCCCGCCTCACCCGCACACCAGCCTGCAGACCGTCAGCTGGCTGCACGAAGGCGAGGTACTGCACCGGGACAGCCTCGGCAGCCTCCAGACAGTCCGCCCCCGCGAGCTGGGGCTGATGACTGCCGGCCACGGCATCTCGCACGCCGAGCAGTCACCACGCGAGCACGCCGCGCTACTGCACGGGGCGCAGCTGTGGGTGGCCCTGCCCGCAGCTCACCTGGACACGGCTCCCGTCTTCGAGCACCGCGCCGATCTGCCGACCCTCACCTCGCGCAGCGGCCTGGAGGCCACTGTGATCCTGGGCGAGATGGACGGCACCCGCTCTCCCGGCACGACCTACTCGCCCCTGCTCGGCGTGGACATCGCCCTCACGGCAGGCGCCGACGCCACGCTGCCGCTGGAACCAGACTTCGAGCACGCCGTGCTCACGATGTCCGGGACGGTCCGCATCGACGGCCAGCCTGTCGGCCCCGGCTCCATGCTCTACCTCGGATGCGGACGTGACGGGCTCCGCCTGCACGCCGACTCCGACTGTGGCCTGCTGCTCCTGGGCGGCGAGCCGTTCGAGGAGAAGATCGTCATGTGGTGGAACTTCATCGGCCGCAGCCAGGGAGACATAGAACGGGCTCGCGCCGAGTGGATGGCCGCTGACGAGCGCTTCGGCCGCATCGACGGCTTCGACGGAGCGCCCCTGCCGGCTCCGGAACTGCCTCCGCTGCCCCTCAAGGCGCGCGGCCGCGTCCGCTGACGCACGCCGCACCGCTCTGGCGTACAGCGACGACGTGACCTAGGTGGGGATCGCCGATGCCCTGTGCGACGCCGGCCGGAGAGGGTGGAGAACGGGCGCCGCGCCGCCGAGGAACGGACGGGCCTGTGAGGAACGGAGAAGTCATGGTGCAGGACACATCGCGCATCACTGTGCGTGAAGTTGCCGACCAGCAGCGTCTGGAGGCCTACGTCGACGGACGGCTCGCGGGGATCGTCGAGTATCTGCCCGCCAAGCGGCTGATCGCCTTCGTCCACACCGAGGTCGATCCGGAATTCGAGGGCAGGGGCGTCGGCTCGGCGCTCGCCCGGGCGGGCCTGGAGATGGTCAAGAAGGCGGACGGGCGGTTCCTCGCGGTCTGTCCCTTCATCGCGGGGTGGGCTGCCCGGCACGTCGATTACGAGCCCTGGCGCTACCAGGCGGCCAGTCGCGTCAGCGACTGAAGGCCTTCGCAGCCCGCCGAGGCCTGGGTCAGTGCGGGCACTTGTTGACGCATCCACAAAGGTGTAATGTTGATGCATCAACAAAATTCGAGGGTGCGGCAACCCGATCGGCTCGCCGAACCCAACCGGCTTCTCACCTCGAGAGCCGGGACACGGAGGAGAACGATCATGAAGGCTCTGGTTGCCCGGTCTTACGGACCGCTGGAGGAACTCGAGTTCACCGACCTGCCCACGCCCGCCCCCGGGCCCGGGCAGCTCCTGGTCAGGATGGAAGCCGCCTCGATCAACGCCGTCGACAAGGTCCTGATCACCGGCTCCATGCGCGAGGCCATCCCGGCCACGCACCCCTTCGTCCCCGGCGTCGACATCAGCGGCACCGTCGAAGCCGTCGGCGAAGGCAGCACCCGGTTCGCCGTCGGCGATGCCGTCATCGCCTGGAACAGCATCCCGTCCGGAGCCCTGGCCGAGTACGCCCTCATCAACGACGCACCCTCGGCCGCCCGGCGCCCCGCGGAACTCACCCCGGCCCAGGGCGCAGCCCTGCCGACCGGCGCCCTCACCGCAGCCGCGCTCCTCGACATCACCAGCGTCCCCCTAAACGGCAGCGTCCTCATCGTCGGCGCCAGCGGCGGCGTCGGCTCCTTCACCGTCCAGCTCGCCAAGCAGGCCGGCCTTACCGTCCTGGCCAGCGGCCGCGACAGCGACAGCGACTTCCTGCGCCGCCTCGGCGCCGACCACACGCTCGACTACCGTGCAGGCGACCTGGCGAAGGCCGCGCACAGCCTGCTACCCGGCGGCGTCGACGCGGTCATCGACCTCGCCCACGCCGGCCCGGCGCTCGCCGCCACCGCCGCAGCGGCCAAGCCCGGCGGCCAGCTGGTGTCGCCGCTGGGCGGCCCCGCTTCGTTCGACCGCGAGGTCAGCGCCGCCTACGGCGGCACCAGGGCTCCCGAAGGCCGCCTGGACGCCCTCGCCGAGCAAGCCGCAGGCGGAACCCTGCGCATCGAGATCGACTCCGACTACAGCTTCGGTCAGGCCCGCCAGGCGCTCCTCGACTACGCCGCCAACCACGTCCGCGGCAAGATCACCGTCACCTTCTGACCCGCGATCCGCCCTGGCCGGACCCTATCCACGAACCGCAGAACCGCAGCACCCGGCCGGCGGCCCGCACCCACCAAGCACACGCACCGCACCACTGGCCAGGAGATGGACGCCGTGACCGACAACTCCCTCGACTTCACCGGCAAGATCGTTCTCGTCACCGGAGGCGCCACCGGCATCGGCCGCGCGGCCTCTCTCGCCTTCGCCCGGCAGGGCGCAACCGTCGTCATCGGCGACATCGACGAACGCAGCAACGACACCGTCAAGCTCATCGGGAAGGAAGGCGGCCGCGGTCTCTTCGTCCCCACGGACGTCACCCTCGCCCGCGATGTCGACCGTCTGGTGTCCGCCACCGTCGACACCTTCGGAGACCTGCACATCGCCTTCAACAACGCCGGCGTCTTCGTGCCGCCCGCCCCCCTCGCCCAGCAGTCCGAGGAGGACTGGGACAAGGCGATCGCCGTCGACCTCAAGGGCGTCTTCCTCTCCCTTAAGTACGAGATCGCCCACATGATCACCGCAGGTGGCGGCTCCATCATCAACACCGCCTCCATCGCCGGCCTCATCGGCGATCCCGACATGGCCCCCTACGTGGCCGCCAAGCACGGCGTCATCGGGCTCACCAAGGCCGCCGCCGTCGACTACGCCAAGGCCGGGATCCGCGTCAACGCCCTCGCCCCAGGCCTCACCCAGACCGCGATGACGCAGCCCTGGCTCGACGACCCGGTCAAGCGGGACATCGTCATGGCCGGACCTCAGATGGGACGCGCGGCCGAGCCCGAAGAGATCGTCGGCATGGTGCTCCACCTCGCCTCACCGGCCGCGTCCTTCACCACCGGTGGCGTCTTCGTCGTCGACGGCGGCCAGACCGCCCACTGACGGAGAACAAGCACCACCACCGGGTGGCGTGCCGAGACCGGCACGCCACCCGGCCCGTTCCGCACCACCCCTACAAGGCCGAGCCCGCGCCGCACGCTTGCTCCGCCACCGGGACAGACGCACACCTTCCGAACAACCGCGGAGAGCGACATGACGACAGCCGGGCCGGAGCAGGCGACACAGCCCCACCCGTCCGGCGAGGTCGCCGTGCTCATCGCCCGCAGGGTAGAGCCCGGATACGAGACGCAGTTCGAGCAGTGGGCTCAAGGCATCCTGGACGCGGCCGCCGCATTTTCCGGGCACCTCGGTTACGGACTGTTCCGCCCCGCCGGCCCGGCAGAGCCCTGGTACCTCGTCCACCGTTTCCAAGACGCGGAGGCATACGCGCGCTGGCACCACTCGGTGGAACGCGCCGCCTGGTTCGCCCGTGCCGACGGTCATCACCAAGAAGTCGCACGGCGCCAACTCACCGGTCTGGAGGGCTGGTTCCCTCCGAACGGATCGGCCCGGGTGCCGGCACGATGGAAGATGACGCTCACCGCAGTGCTCGGCATCTTCCCCCTCTCCCTGCTTACCAGCACGCTGCTGCAGCCAGTGCTGGCCCCGCTGCCGCTGCTCGCACGGACGGCTCTCGTCGCATGCCTGCTCAGCACCCTGATGTCCTACGCTGTCATGCCTGCCCTCACCCGCGCTCTGCGGCGCTGGTTGTCGGCGTAACTCTCGAAACGTCCGGCCATCTTCTGGTCCGGCGGCGCGATGCGGCCGTTCGTGTCGCCGACACAGCGCCCGGCATCGGTGCCGGATTTCCTCAGCGACTCCAGCAACCGGGACTGTCCCTTGAGTCGGGCTTTCACGCGGCGGCCCGCTGCAGACGCGGTGCCGCCGCTGCGGACCGGCCGCGTGCGCGAACCGGTCCGCCGGGTGTCTTCCTCCGCCTCCTACTGTGCGCTCGGCTTCGCGCCGAGCTGCTCCATGAGCGAGAAGAGGTTGGCCACGCCCCAGTGTTCAGTGATCTTGCCGTCGACCACACGCATCGCGTCGACAGTCTCGAACTGGATGGCCCGGCCGGTGGGGGCGATGCCGAAGAACTCGCCTTCGTGCGTGCCGTGGTACGTCTTGTAGGTCGTGACGAGGTTGCCCTCGGTGGCCTGCCAGTGGATCACCGCGTGAAAGTCGGGAAACGCGGAGCGCAGCGTCTTGTACAGCTCAAGCGCGCCGGTCTTGTCCGGAGTGCGTCCCGGCTGCGGGGTGTGGTCGACGAAGCCGTCGGCGAAGAGTTCGTCGAACAGAGCGTAGTCGCCACCGCCCTGGACCTCTTCGGTGTTGCGCCGAACGACGGCCTTGGCGGCCTCGCCTACGGTGTTCTCGGACATCGGATGCTCCTTATGTGCGGTGGGGTTGCGCGGACCGGTCTGCCGGCCGCCATGGTGATCGGCATCGAGCCGCGGGCTGGGGAAGCGAGAGGGCACCCTCGGCCCGTGATGCGGTGGCGGGGAGGGTGCCCTCTCAAGTCGTGCGACGGCTCCAGCCACGCAGCGGGCGCTGCCCGCCGTCGAGTCGGCGGTGTCAGGCGGTCTTGCGCAGCTGTGCCAGCGCGCCGCTCCAAGCCACCACCTGCTCCAGAACCGCCTCGACGGCACCCACCTGGTGCTCCGCGGGAGTGAACTCGGTGAAGTTGGTGAAGTCGGTGAACAGCGACAGGGCGGCCTGCGCACGGACGTCGGCGACCTGGAGTTCGCCCATGACCAGGCGCAGGTGCTCGACGGCCCGCGTGCCGCCGACGCTGCCGTAGCTGACGAAGCCGGCGGCCTTGTTGTTCCACTCGCCGTAGAGGAAGTCGATGGCGTTCTTCAGGGCCCCGGAGGTGGAGTGGTTGTACTCGGGGGTGACGAAGACGAAGCCGTCGAAGGAGGCGATCTTCTCCGCCCACGCCTTGGTGTGGGGCTGGGTGTACTGGCCCAGCGACGGAGGGGCAGCCTCGTCGAGGTGGGGCAGCTTGTAGTCGGCGATGTCGACGAGTTCGTACTCGGCGTCGGTCCGCTGCTTGGCGATGTCGTAGACCCAGTTGGCCACGGCTTCGCCGTTACGGCCCGGGCGGGTGCTGCCGATGATGATCGCGATCCTGGTCATGATGACTCCGATGTGCGTCGTGATGGGTGAAGGGAACTGCTGTCTACAGCTCGCCAGGGACGGCATAGCGGTAGAAGAAGGGGCCGATCTGGCCGGCGAGGGCGCGGGTGAGGCCAGAGCTGTCCTCGAGGAGCCGGGCGCCGGGGTCGATGTCGCCGACGTAGACGGGGTCGAAGCCGGCGTCGCGGATCAGCTGTTCGGTGACGCGCTGCGCGGCCGGTTCCGCCGCGTAGAAGTTGCTCGGTGTCACACGCTGGGCGGAGATCTGCTGGTAGGCGGCGGCGAAGACCGTGGAGAAGGATTTGGCGGTGGGGCCGCCGATGATCGACTTCACTTGGTGCGCGAGAGAGGGGTACGTCTCGTCGCGGGGCATGTAGAGGTTGGTGGCGTCGATGGTCAGCTGTCCGTCGAGGCCGGTGACCTTCTGCAGGGCGTCGGCGATGGTGTGGCCCGGCACAGCGACGACGATGACCTCGGCGTTCGAGGCATCGCCGCCGTCGCGGCCAAGGGTGGTGACCTGGTGGCTGGCTTCCTCCCACAGCTTGGCGAGGCCCCCGCCGACCCGTCCGCGTCCGATCACCGTGATGTTCAAAGCGTCTCCTCGATGCGTTGCCGTCGTCGGTGCGCGGCGAGAGGGGCATTCGCCCCTTTGGTTGATGTATCAATGAAACTGGTCGGCCTGATGTTGTCGTGTCAACATTCATGGGTGACTTCAGGCGCCTGCCCATATGCCGGGCTGCGCGCGCCGGTCGGAGCGAATCGCGTCAGCGGTGCAGCCGCTTGTGCAGCCATGCCAGCCGTGCTGCACGCGCCTGCTGCGAGAGCGTCGCCTGCGGCACCAATGCGTCGAAGCCATGGAAGCCGCCAGGCCAGACATGCAGCTCGGCGTCGCCCCCGGCCCGCCAGAACCGGGAGGCATAGTCGACCACTTCGTCGCGGAACGTCTCGGCGGAACCCACGTCGATGAACAGGGGTGGCAGCCCCGACAGGTCCTCCGCCCGGGCCGGGGCCGCATAGGCGGGCACGTCGTCGCTGCCCTTCCGTGCGCCGAGCAGCGCGGTCCATCCGGTGTCGTTCGAGGTGCGATCCCATGCCCCGATCCCAGCCATCTGATGGCTGGAGGGCGTGTCGTTGCGGTCATCCAACATCGGGCAGGCCAGAAGCTGGCCGCTCAGCTGCGGGCCGCCACGGTCGCGTGCGAGAAGGGTCAGCGCGGCGGTGAGCCCACCTCCTGCACTCGGGCCACTGACCACCAGGCGTTCCGGATCGATACCGAGCCGCTGCGCGTAGCGCGCCGTCCACCGCAAGCCGGCATACACGTCTTCGAGCCCCGCCGGGTAGGGGTGCTCCGGCGCCAACCGGTACTCCACGGACACCATGACCACTCGCAGCTCCTGCACCCAGTCCAGCATCTCGCCCAGGAGGTTGCGGTTGTCTCCCAAGATCATGCCGCCGCCGTGAGTGAAGTAGACCGCCGGAAGGGGGCCGTCTGCATTGCGTGGGCGACAGATCAGCAGCGATACATCGGGCGCGCCCTCGGGGCCCGGGATCTGGTGCTGCTCGAAGGCGATGGCACCGCCTCGGACGAGGTCCTCATCGGTGGGCGCTGTCGCGGTCATGGCCTGCCGCAGGGCCGGGATCATGTCTGGCACGATGCTCGGCGGCACGGCCTGCGCGATGGAGGGTAGGTAAAGAGCCAGTTCGGGGTCGAACGGCGGGGGCGGCCCGACGCGTGGCTGCCGAGTCATGCAGGACTCCTGGTCTCGAAGTCGAAGTGAGCCCGGCACGCGGGCTGGTGCACGCCACTGCGTGGAGCAGGCACCGACTGCTCCACGCGGTTGGAGGTACGCCCCGCGCGCCGGACAGGACAAGGGGCCGCGCAGCCTGCCCCGACCGTCACGCCGGGTCTGCGCGGCCTCAAGGGCACAGCCGGCAGATCAGCCCTTGTTCTGGCCCAGGAGCTGCAGCTCCCAGGCGAGGCTGGTACCGAAGCTGCCGCCGTGCTCGAGGAGGATCTCCGTCATGCCGGGCACGGTCTCCTCGCGGGCCCAGTCCCGCTGCCACTCGGAGATGACCGTGCCGGAGCAGGTCGGGATGACACCGGCCTGGATCATGCGCTCGATACCCCGTTCGTGCGCCTCGTTGGTGGTGGCACCCGACGCGTCGGTCACCGCGAACACGCGGTAGCCCTCGGCGATGGCGTGGATGGCGGGCCAGGCCAGGCAGATGTCCGTCCACAGGCCGGCCATGATCAGGTCCTTGCGGCCGGTCTCGGCGACCGCGTCCACGACGCGCTGGTCCTCCCAGGTGTTGATCGCCGTCCGGTCGATCGGCGTCTGGTCGGGGAAGACGTCCTGCAGCTGGCGGATGATGTGGCCACCGCGGTCCTCCACCACGGTGGTCAGGATCGTCGGCACGTTGAACAGCTTCGCGCCCTTGGCCAGGGCCGTCACGTTGTTCACCACCAGGTTGGCGTCCATGCTGCGCATGCCGGCGAACTGGGCACCCTGGTGGTCGATCAGGAGCAGTACCGACTTCTCCGGGGTGAGGAGCGCGTCGAGGCCGGTGTAAGTGATGTCCTTGGGTGCCATGTTGTCTCCATGATCGCTTCGGTAGGCGGGCTTGTCTGCAACCGCCACTTCACGATGTCAGCGACCCGTGAAGAGACGCATCGGTGACCGTTACGTAGAGCAACCCTCAACAGGCATAGGTGAAAGCCGCGACGTCCCTGGCGTCGAGCCGGTCAGAAGCGTTGCCGCCGACCGCAACCGGCAACGAGCCGCGGAGCCACCGCAAGTACATGCCCCATGGCCCTTTTGGAGGGTGTCAAGCGTTGTCCCAGGAGAAACAGGGCCACCTTCACCGCTCCTCGCACGGTGCCTGTCTCCCGCAGGATGAAGGCATGGAGAACCTCGTCACCCTCGGAGAATTCCTCAGGGCCAGCCGGTCACGTCTCGAGCCAGCCGACGTGGGCTTCCCGGCCACGGCACGCCGCCGCGTGGCCGGCCTGCGACGGGAAGAACTCGCACAGCTGGCGGGCATGAGCGTGGACTACTACACACGCCTGGAGCAGGGACGCAGCCGGACTGCGTCCCGTGCCGTGCTGGACTCGCTCGCGGCAGCACTCCACCTGGACGACGCCGAACGTGCCCACCTGTTCAATCTCGCCTCTCAGCCAGAACGCGTGCAACGCCGCCACCACCCGCGGCCGCAGCAGGTGACCGCCGGTGTCCAGCAACTTCTGCATCGCCTGGACGCCGCGTACTGCCCGGCCTTTGTCCTGGGACGCCGCACGGACTTTCTCGCCGGCAATCGTCTGGCCTCCGCCTTGATCGCGGACTTCTCCGCGTTGCCGGCGCACGAACGCAACCAGGCCCGCTTCGTCTTCTGCGACCCGTACGCGCGCGAGCTGTATGCCACATGGGAGGACGTGGCCGCCGACACCGCAGCCATGCTGCGGATGGAGGCCGGCAGGCGCAGCGACGACCCGGCCCTGAGCGAATTGGTCGGTGAGCTTTCCGAGCACAGCGCCGACTTCCGCCGCATGTGGGCCGATCAGCGGGTCATCGAGCGCACAGAGGGTACCAAGGGCTACCACCACCCTGTCGTGGGCCACCTCACCGTCTCCTACCAGGCCATGGCGCTGGCCGGAGAAGAAGACCAGACCCTGTTCATCTACACCACCCCGGCAGACACTGCGGACGAAACGGCGCTGCGCCTGCTGGCCACCTGGTCCTCGTCCACGGACTCGCTCGCGGCTTCCCGACGGCCGGCAGTCGAGGGTTGAGCTTCTTACCTGAGGTTCCCCCGCTGTGCGGGTGTGGCTGATTAGCTGGTCAGGGCGGGTTGACGTGGTTTCAGGTTCACTGGTTCGGCCGCTGCCTGGTCGG
>NZ_JBIRSJ010000049.1:0-13594 GCF_044334165.1 Streptomyces sp. NPDC020845
AGAACACCCCCTCACCGCCCGTCCCCGAGCGGATGACAGACCATCCCTGCACCCGCCGGCCCACCGAACTGGAGACATGACATCGTGACCAAGACCCTCGGACTCATCGGCACCGGCATGATCGGCAGCACACTGGCCCGCCTCGCCGTCGCCGCCGACCTGAACGTCGTCCTGAGCAACTCTCGCGGCCCCGAAACACTCACCGACCTGGTCGCCGAGCTCGGCGACCGAGCCCGCGCGGCCACTCCCGCCGAAGCGGCGCAGGCCGGCGATCTTGTGGTGGCGACCATCCCGCTGAGTGCCTACACCCAGCTCCCCGCGGCCCAGCTGGCCGGCAAGACCGTGATCGACACGCTGAACTACTACCCGGAGCGTGACGGCCACATCGCCGAGCTGGACTCCAACGAGCTGACCAGCAGCGAGCTGGTCCAGCGCCACCTGGCCGACTCCCATGTGGTCAAGGCGTTCAACAACATCGACTTCGGCCGCCTCACCACCAGCGCCCGCCCCGCCGGTGCGGCCGACCGCAGCGCCCTGCCCATCGCCGGCGACGACGAAGCCGCCAAGCAGCAGGTGGCGCAATTGCTGGACGTCCTCGGCTACGACGCGGTGGACATCGGCTCCCTCGCCGACAGCTGGCGCAGCGCGCCCAACACCCCGCTCTACGGCCACCCGTACGCGCCGCCGCAGCCCGAGGGAATGAGCCTCGAAGAGGCGATGCGCTGGTACTTGGAGACCCCGGGGCCCTCCGTGCCCGCCGACCGGGTGAGGGAACTGGCCGCTGCCGCGATCCGCGGCACTGCGGGCGGCATCCTGCCCAGCTTCACCCAGGACTGAGCCGAACCGGGGGGCGGACCTGAGCACTGCCGGACTCCGCCCAAGTTGGCCAGGGCCGTCTCGCCACCGGTCGTCAGTGATCCCGGCTGTCCTTCGTCCGGCGGACGCGGACAGCTCGTCACGCAGCGGTTCGAGCGGCCCGGGCGGGGACCGGACCCGTCGGGTCGGGCCGGTGGATGGGCCCGATGCCCTGGGACAGGGGGAGACCGGTGGCCTGATGTGTGCGGGCGATGATCTCCGCGGTGATGGAGATGGCTGTTTCCTCGGGGGTGTGGGCGCCGAGGTCGAGGCCGATCGGGGAGTTGAGGCGGGTGAGCTGGGCCGTGGTGACGCCTGTCTCGCGCAGTCGCCGGTCGCGGTCCTCGTGGGTCCGGCGGGAGCCCATCGCGCCGATATATGCGACGGGGAGACTCAGCGCCAGGGCGAGCAGGGGGATGTCGAACTTGGCGTCGTGGGTGAGGACGCAGACGGCGGTGCGGGCGTCGACATCGGTGGCGGCGAGGTAGCGGTGGGGCCAGTCGACGACGACTTCATCGGCGTACGGGAAGCGGGCGGCGGTGGCGAATACCGGGCGGGCGTCGCAGACGGTGACGCGGTAGCCCAGGAAGCTCCCGGCCTGGCTGAGGGCGGCTGCGAAGTCGACGGCGCCGAAGATCAGCATGCGGGGCGGAGCGGCGTGTACGTGGACGAGGATTGAGAGCCTCTCGGGGCAGGTGTCGGGGTCCCCGCCGACATCGATCACGGCGGTGCGTCCGGCCCGGAGTTGTGCACGGGTCCGCGCCACGACCGCCCGATCCTCGTTCTCACCGCGGAGGGTGCCCTCGTACGCACCGTCGTCGCCAAGGAGGCTGAGGGTGCGGCCGAGAAGGTCCTCGGGGCCGTCGACGACCTGGGCCACGGCCGCGGGGCGGCCGTGTGCGATCTCGTCCAGCGCGGCCGTCAAGTGGGGCCGGTCTGTCGGATCGACGCGTTGGACCAGGACGTCGATCTCGCCGCCGCAGGTCAGGCCGACGGCGAAGGCGTCGTCGGCGGAGTAGCCGAACCTGGCGCGTGCCGGGGGACCGTGGTCCTCCAGCACCTGCGTGCACAGTTCGTAGACGGCTCCTTCCACGCAGCCTCCGGAGAGGCTGCCGGCCGCCTCGCCGTCGGCGTTGACGGCGAGTGACGTGCCGGGTGGCAGGGGTGCGCTGCCGCTGACCTGGACGATGGTGGCGAGGGCGAAGGGGCGGGCCTCGCGGCACCACGCGTGCAGTGTGTCCGCGATGTTCAGCATGGACGAGTCTCCGGGTGGGACGGCATGGGACGACGATGGGGCGGGCCGTCGCCGTGGCGTCCCGGGGAAGGACGTGACACGGCGACGGCCCTGGTATCCGGCGGCAGGCCGCTCACCTGCCGTCGGATGGTCGGAGGGGTGCCCGAGTGTTCAGAGCAGGGCCTCTGCGGTGATGGGCAGCTCGCGGATACGGCGGCCGGTGGCGTGGAAAACCGCGTTGGCGAGGGCGGGTGCCACACCGACCTGCACGATCTCGCCGAGGCCCTTGACGCCGATGGGGTCGGCCTCGCGGTCGTCGCCGTCGAGGTAGATCGCCTTGAGGTCGGGGATGTCGGCGTTGACGGGGACGAGGTAGTCGGCGAGGCCGGCGTTGACGATGCGGCCGTCGCGGTGGTCGATGACCGTGTGCTCCAGCAGGGCCTGGCCGATGCCGCCGACCATGCCGCCCAGGGCCTGGCTGTCGGCGAGCTTGGGGCTGATGATGCGGCCCGCGTCGTAAACGCCGAGCATCCGCCGTACCCGTACGAGCCCGAGGCGGGCGTCGACGGCGACCTCGGCGAAAACCGCGCCGTAGGCGAACAGGGAGTGCCGTTCCGGTCCCGTGGGCCGGGTGAAGGATCCCATCGCGTCGAGGTGGGTGAGGTTGTTGCGGGTCAGGAGCTGCTGATAGGTCTCGCCGCGTGCGGGGTGGTCCTTCATGTGCAGGCGGCCGGCGCGGACCACGACGGTGTCCGGGTCGACGCCGTGCAGCGGCGATCCGGCGTCCTCGACGGCGAGCTTGACGGCTTGCTTCCGCAGCTTGTCGCAGCCGTCCTGGACGGCCGATCCGACGCTGGCCATGGTCCAGGAGCCGCCGTGCGGCGGAGCGGGCGGCATGCGGGAGTCGCCCAGGCGGAACGTCACCTTGCCCATCGGCAGGCCGAGGGCGTCCGCGGCGAGCTGCGTATTGGAGGTGTACGTTCCCGGACCCATGTCACTGGCCGCGGACTGGACCAGCGCGGTGCCGTCGGCGTCCAGCCTGACCGACGCCTGGGCGTCGTTGCGGGAAGTGTCGTAGACGCCGGCCGCCATTCCGGTGCCGATCAGCCAGTCGCCGTCCCGGGTGGAACGGGGCTTGGGATCGCGCCGGTGCCAGCCGAACTCGCGGGCTCCGACCGTGTAGCACTCGCGCAGCTTGCGGGTGGAGAACGGCAGACCGCTGGACTCGTCCTCCTCGGGTTCGTTGCGCAGCCGCAGCTCGATCGGGTCGATGCCGAGTTCGTGGGCGAGTTCGTCCATCGCCGACTCGATGGCGTAGGAGGCGGTGGTGTAGCCGGGGCCGCGCATGAACAGCGGGGTGTGCACGTCCAGGGGCACCGTCCGGTACTCCTGGCTCACGTTCGGCGTGCTGTACATCATCTGGCCCGGAATCATGACCGACTCCAGGAACGTCTCGTAGCGCGAGGTCTCGGCGCGTATGTCGTGAGTCATCGCGGTCAGGCGTCCGCGCCGGTCGCTGCCCAGGCGCACCTTGTACTCGTAGGTGGGCCGGAAACCCGTCCCGAAGAACAGCTGCTTGCGGGTCAGGGCCAGTTTGACCGGGCGCTTCGTCTGGCGGGCGGCGAGGGCCGCGATGGTGACGTGCGGCCAGGCCCGCAGTCCGCTGCCGAACCCGCCACCGACGAACGGCGAGATGACGCGCACCGACTCCGGCGGCATACCGAACACCGTAGCGAGTTCAATCTGGGTGCCGAACACCCACTGCGTCTTGTCCCATACGGTGAGCTTGTCGCCGTCCCAGCGGGCGACGGTGGCGTGCGGTTCCATCGCGTTGTGGTTGTTGCGGGCGAGCCGATAGGCCATGTCCAGGCGTACGGCCGCCGCCTCCAGCGCCTTGTCCGCATCGCCCCGTGCGTACGCCAGGGGTTCACCGGCCCTGGCGTGGGCCATGTCGGTCGAGGGCTGCTCGGCTTCGTAGGCCATCCGCACCAGGCTCGCCGCGTGCTGGGCGGCCTCCAGCGTGGTGGCCACCACGACGGCGACCGGCTGCCCGTGGAAGCGGACCCTGTCGTCCTGGAAGACGTGCAGTCGCTCGCCCGACGGGGAGGTCGGGAGCGGATTGCGCTGGTAGGGCAACTTCGGAGCGTTGAGGTGGCTGATCACGTTCAGCACGCCGGGCTGGGCGAGGGCGGCGCGGGTGTCGATGCCGGTGATGCGGCCGAGACCGATGCCGCTGTCCACGACGACCGCGTGTACGGCTCCGTCGATGGCGTGATCGACGGCGTACAGCGCCTGCCCGGTGACCTTCAGTCGGCCGTCCACCCGGGAGAGCGGGGCGCCGACGGCTGCCTGCGGCTGGGAGCTCATGCGGTGCCTCCTACGGTGCGCAGCTGGCGTTCGACGGTGCGTTCGAGCAGATTGATCTTGAAGCGGTTGTGCTCCAGCGGGCGGGCGCCGTCTGCGGCGTGCTCGGCCGCCTCGGCCCACAGCCGGTCCGAGGGGCGCCGTCCGACGAGGGCTCTTTCGACGGCGGGCAGCTTCCACGGCACGGTGCCCACGCCGCCGGCGGCGACCTTCGCCTCGCGGATCACCCCGCCGCGGATGTGCAGGGCGACGGCCGCGGAGGTGAGGGCGAACTCGTAGGACTGCCGGTCCCGCACTTTCAGGTAGCCCGACTTGAGCGGGCGCGGCAGGGCCGGGATCTCCACGGCTGTGATCAACTCACCCTTGCCAAGGGCCTGTTCACGGTTCGGGGTGTCGTCGGGCTTGAGGAGGAAGTCGGCGAAGGCGAGGCTGCGTCGCCCCTCAGGGCCCAGCAGGTGCACCCTCGCCTCCAGCGCGGCGAACGCCACGGCGACGTCGGAGGGGTGCGTGGCCACGCAGGACTTCGACGTGCCGAGGATGGCGTGGGTGCGGTTGAAGCCCTCCAACGCGGCGCAACCCGAGCCCGGCTCGCGCTTGTTGCAGGCGGCGGTCACATCCCGGAAGTACGTGCACCGGGTGCGCTGCATGATGTTGCCGCCGATGGTCGCCATGTTGCGCAACTGCGCCGACGCGCTCAGTTCCAGCGCCTGCGAGACGACCGGATACAGGGTGCGGACCTTGGGGTGGGCGGCGGCCTCCGCCATCCGCACCAGGGCGCCGATGCGCAGTCCCCCGCCTTCGGTGACCGTGACGTCGGCAAGCGGCAGCGCGCTGATGTCTACCAGCGTCTCGGGGCGTTCGACGGTCTCGCGCATCAGGTCGACCAGGGTGGTGCCGCCCGCTATGTACCGGCCGCCGCGCCGGGCCGCCGCGAGAGCGCCCCGGGTGTCGGAGACCTTGGTGAAGGAGAAGGGATACATGGCTCACTTCCCCCCTGCGGTCTGCTCGACCGCGCGCACGATCTTCACGTAGCAGCCGCAGCGGCAGATGTTGCCGCTCATCCACTCGCGGATCTCCTCGTGCGAGCCGGTGTGGCCCTCCTCGATGCAGCCGACGCCGGACATGATCTGCCCCGGCGTGCAGAACCCGCACTGGAAGGCGTCCTGCTCGACGAACGCGCGCTGCAACGGGTGCAGTTCGTCGCCGTCGGCCAGGCCCTCGATGGTGGTGACCTCGGCATCCTCCAGGCGTACTGCCAGCGTCAGGCACGCGTTGACGCGCCGGCCGTCGACGTGGACCGTGCAGGCCCCGCACGCGCCGGCGTTGCAGCCCTTCTTCGTGCCGGTCAGCCCGAGATGCTCGCGCAGCAGGTCCAGCAGCGAGGTCCGGTTGTCGATCACGGCGGTGTGCCGCTCGCCGTTGACGGTCAGCGACACACGGCCGCTCGGTGGTGCCTCGGCGGCGGCCGCCTCCTCGGCGCCGAACGGAGGGGCTCCCCCGACCAGGCCGCTTGCCACGACGGCACCGCCGACGGCGGTCGTCGTGGCGATGAACGTGCGGCGCGTCGGCGCCGGCGCGGGCTCTTCGGAGAAAGAGCCGTATGACTCGGGTAGTTCGGTGGACATGCCCACTCGCTTTGTTCGGCGACGGTTTCGGTGGAAGGTCGGTGCTGGGCGTGAGATGTCGAGCACCGGCACACACGGGCTGGGCGCGGAGTACTGGGTGATGGGCCGTCAGGGCAGTTCCGGGTAGAGCGCGGCGACGCCTCCGGCCAGTCCGGCCTGCACCTGGCGGCTGATGTCGTCCGCGAGAATCTCGTAGGCGCCCTCGGCGATGCCGTCGACGGCGAGTCGGGCGACGTCGTCCGGGTCGGTCTTGGGCCCGTCGACCTCGCGGATCATGTCGGTGTCCATGGGGCCGACGTGCAGTCCGGCCACCCGGATGCCCTGGTCGGCGAGTTGCACGCGCAGCGCGTTGGTGAGCGACCACTCCGCGGACTTGGCGGCGCAGTAGGCGCCGGACTGCGGGAAGCTGAACCAGGACAGGACGGACAGGACGTTCAGGATGGTGCCGCCGCCGTTGGCCCTGATCTGGGGCACGAAGCCGCGGACCACCGAGAGGGTGCCGAAGTAGTGGGTGTCCATCTCCAGGCGGGCCGTGTCCAGGTCGCCGGTGAGGAGGTCGGTGCCGGTGCCTATGCCGGCGTTGTTGATCAGCACTGTCACGTCACCTGTGGCCTTGGCCGCGGCCGCGACCGAGTCCGGGTCGGTGATGTCGAGGGCGATCGGCTTGGCACCCGGCAGGTCGACCTTGTCGGGGTTGCGGGCACCGGCGTAAACGGTGGCGCCGCGCCTCAGCAGTTCGGTGGCGAGGGCGCGGCCCAGGCCGCGGTTGGCTCCGGTGACGAGGACGGTGCTGGTGGAGAGGTCCATGGAAAGCTCCTGCTGCGTTCGTACGTACGGCGAATTCGGGAAACGGGTGCTGCTCGAATCGGCGGGCCGGGCCGGTGTTCTGTGCCGATCCCTGGATCAGCAGGTCGAGCCGGTGCCGTGGGCGGCGTGGTGACCGGTGCGTGACGGCCGCTGGGCGTCGGCCTGGAAGATCTGGCGGCTGGTCGTGGCGTGGGCGAGCAGCCTGCCGCCGGGGCCCGCGATCGTGGCGGTGGCGTAGGCGGTACGGCGGCCGACGTGCACAGCCGTGCCCTCGCAGCGGATCCGGCCGGTACCGACGACGGTCGGACGGGGATCGTGCCAGGTGTACGCCCGGTGCTGGGGCGCGGGTTCCGTGCTCATGACGTCGTGGGGGCGGGCATGTGCGTTCCGTTCCGGTGGGGGCGGTTGTGTACGGCGGCCAGGGCCGGCACGGCGGCGGTGACGGCCAGGCCGGCGTGTATGCCGGAGGTGAAGGCGCCCTCGATCGCCTCGCGCCCTCCGCTGGGCAGCGGCTGGGTTCCGGTGCTCCCGGAGGCGACGGCCGCCTCGACGGGTGCCCGGGCGGCGGCGGGGACGCCGTGTGCGGCGAGCTGGTGCGGCAGGTCCGCGGCGACGCGGCTGGTGAACAGCGAGCCGAGCAGCGCGGTGCCCATGACCGCGCCGACCTGCCGGGCGGTGTTGACGGCGCCGGAGGCCATGCCCGTCCGCTCGGGAGCCACACTGACCAGCGCGGCGGCCGTACTGGGCGCGACGACCAGGCCGCAGGCGGCTCCGAACAGGACGAACAGCGGCCACACCCGGCTGAGCATCGGCGCCGCGACCCGCAGCTCGACGGCGACGAACGCCACCGCGCCGGCCGCGGCCACGATGCAGGCGGTGATGACGGGGGCGGCGGTGTATCCGTCCTGGCCGCCCTGGATGAGCGCGTAGACGAGACTCGCGATCGTGACGGTGCCCAGCAGTGCGCCGGGGATGTCGAGGCGTCCGCCGGGCGCCAGGGACTCCGTGGCGAACGGGACCGCGACCAGCAGCGTGATCACTCCCAGGACGGCGTTCGGCACGAACACCTCCTGCCAGCCGAAGTGGCCGAGCAGGACGCCGGCGAGCAGCGGCCCGACGGCCAGACCGATACCCGACGACGCCGCCCACACGGTGATCACCTCGGTCCGCCGGTGCGGATCGGTGAAGGTCGCGCCCAGGATCGCCAGGCTGTTGGGCAGGATCAGCGCACCGCCGACGCCCGAGACCAGCTGTGCGGCGATCACCATGGCGGTGGTGCCGGCGGACGCGGCCAGCAGACCTCCGCCGATCATGACGACCACGCCGACGCAGAACATCCGCTTACGGCCCCACAGGTTGCCCAGCGTGCCGGCCGACATCACCAGGCTGGCCACGACCAGCGTGTACGCACTCGGGATCCAGATCAGCGCGCTCGGGCTGACATGCAGATCGTCCCGGATCGCCGACAGCGCCGAGATCGTGGCGGTGACGAGCAGGAACGTCATCAGCACGCCCAGGCACATCGCCACCAGCGTCAGCGTTTCCCTGCGCCGTGCGGCCGTTCCCGGGCTTGTTCCGGCCCTGCGGCCGCCTCTGCCGATCGGCGGTCGGCGCGATGCCGACGCGGAGGCGCCGACCGGACGCCCGCTGCGGACGCGGTCCGTGGCCATGGAGGTTCCTTCCTCGTTCACAAGGATGTGGGGGAATCAGTTCCGGGACGCATCGCCGGAAGGACCGCGGCGGCGGTCGCCGGGTGCTGCCGTGCGGCACCACGGCTGGTACGGGGTGGCGGCCCCGGGCACGTCGAGGTCAGGCTCGGCGGTCAGCGTCGGGCGCCACCCGGCACAGACCGAGCAGGCGCCCGCGGCCCCGTCGGCAGCGTTCGCGTCCGCAGCCGCCGGCGGTCCGACCGGCGGGAGTTCAGCCGTGCTGATCGTTCACCGCCCGCGCGGCCGAGCCACCCCGTGTCGCATTCAGCCGGCCGCCATTCGCTTGGCCGCCTCCGATGCCAGGATCTGCACCGCGCCGGCGGGGCGCATCATCACCATGAAGTCGGTGATCTTGCCGTCCTCATCGAACTCGACGAAGTCGGCGCCGACCAGGCGTGCGTCGCCGATGCGGGTGCTGAATTCCAGGACGTAGCCGGTTCCGCTGCTGAAGTGCCGCAGGTAGGTGAAATCCTCCATGATGCCGAACACGACGCGCAGGATCGCCACCATCGTGTCTTTCCCCTGGTACGGCTCGAAATCCGCAGGGGAGCGGTAGGCGACGTTCTCCGCGAGCAGCTCGGGGAGCCGGTCCCAGTCCAGCTCCGCGACGATGCGTCGCCACTCCGTGATTCCAGCCTGCGCCGCCTCGTGCGGCTGGGCCTTCTGCGTGTCAGCCATGATGTCGATGCCTTTCCAATTCGGTTCTGGTGGGGGGTGATCGACGTGCTTCCCGCCGCTCTCCGTACGCAGCAAGGCGACGCGAAGCGGGCGTCGTCGCGAGTGGACGGCGCTTACGCCTGTTCGTTGATGAGGCCGGCGTAGTGGCCCAGGTTGCGCTCGATCTCCTCAAGACCGAGCTCGGCAATGGCCTTTCCGAGCTGCGGCACGCGCGCCTGGAATCCCGGCCAGCCGACCGATTCCGCGAACTCGGCCCAGGACGCGCGCAGATCGGCCACCGGCGGCAGGGTCGACCGGTTGATCTGTGCCTTGGCGGCCAGGACCGACTGCTTGTCGAACGAGGCGATGCGCGCTGCCACGCCGCTCACGAGGTCGTCGAGTTCGGCGTCGGCGACGGCCCGGGTCACCCACCCGTATCGCTCGGCCGTGTCGGCGTCGAAGTCCTGGCTGGTGAGAATCGCTTCGAGCGCCCGGTCCCGCCCCAGCAGCCGGGCCAGACGGTCGCTGCCACCACCGCCGGGGACGATGCCGATCGCGACCTCGGGCTGGCAGAAGAACGCCTCCTCGCGGCTGGCGTAGCGCAGGTCGAAGGCCAGGGTGATCTCGTCCCCGCCACCCCTGGTCCGCCCGCGGATGGAAGCGATGCTGATGAACGGGGCGCTGGTCAGGCTCGTGACCAGGTCGACCCAGGTCGGTGTCCCGTCGGCACTGTTCAGCGCCAGGAGTTCGGGCACCTGGCCGAGATCGGCGTGGTTGAAGAAGTATCCGGGTGTACCGCTGTCGAAAACGACGACCTGGACCTGCTCGTCCCGGCTCAGCTCATCGACGACGGCGACCAGTTGAGTGACGGTGTCCGCGCCGACGACGTTCACCGGCGGATTCGAGAAGGTGACCTTGCGGATCTTCGGCGCCACGGTCTCGATGCTGAACATACTGTGCTTCGTCATGGAGTGCTCCTGTGCTGAAGTGCTGGAGTACTGAGAATTACTTCGCGTGTGGCGAGAGGTAGGCACGGCCGGCGCGGTCCAGACCGAGCCGGAGGTCATGGCCTGGGCGAGGGAGGGGGAACTGGGAGCGACCGCGCCGGTGAGTCGGGGGCACCGAAGGAACTCCCGCATGATCGACATGCCCCGAACCTAGGTATCGGCTGTGTCGTCGGGCGTCCTCCCGAGCGCCCGACGGGGTCATCCGCCAGGACGAACCAGTCCGCTCTCGTGGGCCAGGACGACGGCCTGTATGCGGTCACGGATGTGCAGTTTGGTGAGGATACGGGCTACGTGGGTCTTGACCGTGGTCTCGCCGAGGAACAGCTTCTCGGCGATCTCCACGTTGTTCAGTCCGCGGCCGACCAGGCACAGCACCTCCCGCTCACGGTCGGTCAGCGTGTCGAGGCGGGCGTCGGCGAGTGGGGCGACGGCGCCCGTGACGTACCGGTCGATGAGCCGCCGCGCCACGGACGGGGCGATCATCGTGTCGCCGCGCAGCACGCCGCGGACAGCGACGAGCATCTCGGCGGCCGAGGCGTCCTTGACGAGGAAGCCACTGGCTCCGGCACGCAGCGCCGCGTACGCGTACTCGTCGCGGTCACAGGCGCTGAGCACCAATACATGTGTCCCGGGCAGTTCGGCGCGCACCTGCGCGGTCGCCGAGATGCCGTCCAGACACCGCATCCGCACCCCCATGACGACGAGGTCCGGGCGCAGCGTGAGTGCCTGTGCCACAGCCGCCTCGCCGTCCCCGGCCTCGCCGACGACCTTGAGGTCCGCCTGGCTGTCGACCACTCCGCGCAGGCCGGCCCGCATCAGCTCCTGGGCGTCACAGATCAGTACGCCGGCCTCGGTCATGGCGCCCCGCCCCCTGACACGGTCACCCGCTCCCGCACGCCGGTCAGCTCATGCCCGGACACCGGATGCGGACGGTCGGGGTTGCGGGTGCCGGCGTGGACGGAGGCGTCCAGGCCGAACGGCTCGACAGCGCGTGTCCGGTCAAAGCCCCGGTCGGTTCCGGTGGCGAGAGGGGTGCTGGTGGACAGGCCCATGGAATCCTCCTGGTGGAGTGGGATGAGACCGGCCGCGGGTGCCGGGGGCAGGTGCTCGGGTCAGTTGTGCGGGCGGCCTGAGGGTGTCGATCGGCTTCGCCTGCGCATCGCCGGTCGGTCGGCGTTCCTCGAAAGCTGCCAGTGCGACGACGATCGCGGTGGCGATGACCGCCGCCAGATATGCCGGGGCCGCCGGCGTGAGCACGCCTCCGACGACCAGGGCGGACAGCGCGACCAGCCGTGACCAGTGCAGGTCGGCGAACAGGGTTGCCCCATGCCAGGTCTGCGTGGCGACGAAAAGGGCCGGCCCGCCGAACAGCAACAAGCTCGTGGTGATGCCGGCGTGCTCCACGGGGTGCGCGATGACGCGTTCATCGGCCACGGCGACGGCGATCAGCCCGGCGACGGAGACCATGAGGCTGATGACGCCGCTGCGCCCGGCCCGCATCGGGTCCTCGGTCCGCTCGTAGTGGCGCACGACGCGCTCGGAGCGGCTGAAGAACAGCCAGAACAACGCGATC
This sequence comes from Streptomyces sp. NPDC020845, assembly GCF_044334165.1. Classification (NCBI taxonomy): domain Bacteria; kingdom Bacillati; phylum Actinomycetota; class Actinomycetes; order Kitasatosporales; family Streptomycetaceae; genus Streptomyces; species Streptomyces sp. NPDC020845. The sequence goes on from NZ_JBIRSJ010000049.1 coordinate 11,832, forward strand.
GTGCCGGTGAGCGCCACCCCCGCGGTGAGCAGGGTCATCGGCTCGTACGGCGCCGCGGTGAGCGCGGTGCCGGTGGTCATGACCGTCTCACCCAACGCGATGATCACGAATAGGCGCCCGCGTTCCAGCAAATGCCCGCCGGCGAAGCCGACCTGCCGGGACTCCAGCCTGCGCCCCGGCAAGGGATGCGCCGTCCAGGTGCCCGCCAACTCGACCAGAGTGGCCGCGGCCCACCACATCAGCCGCGCGCCACCGCTGACCGCCGCGCCGGTCAGCCACAGGGGTGCGGCCATGACGAACCAGACCAGTACGCGAACGAAATGCTCCTGGTTGACCTCATCGAGGCCGACCCTGAGCAGCCATACCGTCCGCCCGATGTGAACCAGCAGGAACGTGGCGACGAAGACCCACCCGGCCTCGCCGAAGGCACGTGGGATCGCGGCGTTCATGAACAGCCCGGCGAGCATGACCGCCAGCAGCATCCGCCGGGTCCTCGGGTCCTCGGCCGGGACGAGGGTGACCGCCCAGGTGGTGTACGCCCATGCCGCGTAGACCGCGAGGTAGAGCACGAGCGTCTGGGCCGCGCCGGTCCACGTCGGGTGCGCCAGCAGCTGATGCGACAGTTGCCCGATGGCGAAGACGTAGACCAGGTCGAAGAACAACTCCAGCGGCGTGACCTCCCGGCGCGCCGGATCGCTGGTCGACTCCACGATGGATCTCCTCGGTTTCACGGTTTCATGGCGATGTCCTGGCAGCTCCCGGCGGTCAAACCAGCCAACCCGCGCACGGACGCATCGTCCAGGGATGCGGACCTTGGCCTTGCCGATGAACGGGGAGGCGCTGCGACTTCCGTGTTGTCGGTCTTCGTGCCAGTGGTCAGTCGGCGAGGAAGGCCCTCACCTGAGCGGCGAAGGCTTTGGCGTGCTGGAAGAGGAAGGCGTGGCCGGCGTCGCTGTAGGCGACGAGCGTGGCGTTGGGGAGGTGCTGGACGGCGGTATAGGCGGCCAGGGCGGGGATCATCACGTCCTGCATGCCGGTCGCGTACAGGACGGGCTGCTGGATGGACTCCAGGTCCGCCCGTACCTGGTCGAAGGGGATCGCCGCGTCCTTTCCGATCGCGGCCATCTGGCCCTGCCCCGCAGCCTGGGACACACCGGGAAGTCCGGTGGCCAGCCGGGTGGCCACCCTGGCGAGGTGCGCGTACCCGGCGGCGCGGCCGGTGTCCGTCTCCGGGAAGAACAGGAACACCAGGTCGTCCTCGGTGACCTCGGGCTTGGTCATGGTGGCCCGCACCTTCGGGTTCGGGTCGGGCGCGCCGGGCACCGTGCCGCCGGGGCCGGCGGCCGCCACGACCAGCTTCCGGACCAGGCTGGGCCGGGTGCGGGTGATGTGCTGGGCGACGGTACCGCCCAGCGTCCAGCCGAGCAGGTCGACCTGCGTGAGGCCGAGGGCCTCGATGAACTCGACGGCTCCGTCGGCGAGTCCCTCGACGGAGTCGGGCGCGGTGCCGGTGGTGTAGCCGGTGCCGATGTTGTCGAACACGATCACGTCGTGGTCGGCTGCGAGGCGGTCCAGCAGCTCCGGGTCCCACCAGTCGAGGGTTCCCCGGACCCGGTTCAGCAGAACCAGCGGAACACCGCCGCGCGGGCCCAGGCGCCGATAGGTGAACGTCGCGGAGGGACCTTCGACGGTGAGGTTCTCGGCCGCGTCTGCCAGATATGTGCTCATGGCGAGCTTCGCTTTCCTGTCGCTGTCGTCTGGTG
>NZ_JBIRSJ010000050.1:0-12911 GCF_044334165.1 Streptomyces sp. NPDC020845
GGGCGCGGGTGATTGATGTGGACTACGCGTCGCATGGTCCGCAGGTGGATGAGATCGCCGACGATCTGATGGCGCTGTTGGGGGAGGTCACGCCGACGGAGACGGGTGTGGCGTTTTACTCCTCGCTGACGGGCGGGCGGATTGAGACCTCGACGCTGACCGCCGCGTACTGGGTGGACAACCTGCGTCATCAGGTGCGTTTCTCCACCGCCGTCGAGGCTGTCCTCGCGGACGGCTATCGGGTGTTGATCGAGGCAAGCCCGCACCCCGTCCTCGCCGTCGGCGTACGGGAGACGACCGAGGCCCTCGGCGTCTCCGCGGTGGTGGTCCCCACGCTCCAGCGCGACCAGGGCGGCCCCGCGCAGCTCGCCCGCGCCCTCGGCCAGGCGTTCACCGCCGGACTGCCGGTGGACTGGAGCGCCTGGCTCGGCGCGGACCCGGACGGTCCGCCGCCGCCCCTGCTCGACCTGCCCACCTACGCCTTCCAGCGACAGCGGTACTGGCCCGCGCCCGCGCGGGCGCAGGGCGACGTCGCCACCGCCGGGATGCGCCCCGTGGCGCACGGGCTGCTGTCGGCGGCGGTCGGAACGGCCGACGGCGGCCTGATCCTGACCGGCCGCCTGCCCGCCAGCCCCCGCTCCGGATGGCTGCGCGAACACGAGGTCGCCGGCACCGTACTGCTGCCCGCCTCCGTGATCACGGAGTGGTTGCTGCGCGCGGCCGACGAGGTCGGCTGCACCGCCATCGACGAACTCGTCCTTCACACGCCCGTCGTGCTCGACGAGACCGAGGGCCTGCGCGTCCAGGTGTCGGTCGGGCCCGCGACCGCCGGCGGCGCCCGCGAGGTGGGGGTCTACTCCGCGCCCGACGACGGCGTGGCCGGCGGTGTCGAGGAGTGGGTGTGCCACGCGACGGGGACGCTGAGCTCCGAGACGGCAGCGCCCGAGGCGCTGGCCGGGCAGTGGCCGCCGCCGGGCGCCAGGCCGCTGGACGTGACCGACTGCTACGGGCGTGCCGCCGCCGCCGGGTTCGCCTACGGTCCGGCGTTCCAGGGCCTGCGGGCCGCCTGGTCGCACGCCGGGCGGCTGTACGCGGACGTGGCGCTGCCGCCCGACGCCGGTGACGGCGCCTCCCAGTTCGGCATCCACCCCGCGCTGCTCGACGCCGTGCTGCACCCGCTGCTGCTCCTCGCGGGCGAGGAAGGCGAGGAGCAGGAACAGGAACAGGCGCAGGCGCAGGTCTGGATGCCCTTCGCGTGGACCGGTGTGTCGCTGCACGCGGTCGGGGCGACCACGATCCGGGTCATGCTCAGCGGCGATGACAGCGCCGACGCCGCCGCCCCGGGCCAGGCGTCGCGGCAGCTGCGGGTGATCGTCGCCGACGCCGTGGGAACGCCGGTCCTGAGCGTGCGCTCCGTGGTGCTGCGGCCCTCGGTGGGGCGGCAGATGAGCGCCGGAGCGGCCGGCGGCACGCGCGGGCTGTACGCCCTCGACCTGGTGCCGCTCCCGGAGGCGGCGGGCGGCGCGGAGGCGCCGGCGCCTCGCGACTGGGCGGTGCTCGACGGCCCGTTGGCGGACACCCTCGCGGACGCGCTGGCCGAGGTGCCCAGGTACCCCGGTCTGGACGCCCTCACGGCCGCCGCCAAGGAGAGCCAGAGCCCGGCACCGCCGGTCGTCCTCACCGGCCTGCCGCCGTTCCCCGACGAGCCCGGGGCCGACGCCCTGGACGCGGCGCGGCACACGCTCGACCTGGCGGCGGACTGGCTGGCGCGGGACGCCCTCGCCGCCTCCCGCCTGGTCATCGTCGCCCCTGACGGCCGGGCCGCGTCCCCGGCCGGGGCAGGGGCGTGGGGGGCAATCCGCGGGCTCCAGGCCGAGCACCAGGACCGCTTCGTCCTCCTCGACCTCGACGACACCACACCCGACGAGACGACACTCACCCGGGCGCTGGCCTCCGGCGAGCCCGAACTCGCCGTGCGGGACGGGAAGATCCTCGCGCCCCGGCTCGCGGGCGTACGCGCTCCCGCCGAGCCTGCCGAGCCCGCCGCCGAGCCGGTCAACGCATGGGGGCACCTCCCAGCGGTAGCTGGGGGAGGCACCGTGCTGATCGGCGCGGGCCCCGGCACGCCGGCCGAGCTGGTCGCCGAGCACCTGGTGCGGACCGGGCAGGCCAGGCGCCTGCTGCTGGCCGTGCCACCGGAGTCCGGCGGCGCGAGCGGACTCGTCTCCCGCCTGACCGAGGCGGGCGCCGAGGTCACCGTGGCCGAGGCGGACCTCACGGACGCCGCCGCCGTCGCCGCGCTCCTCGCCGGCATCGACCCGCGGCACCCGCTCACCGGCGTCCTCCACGCGCCCCGGGACGCGGGGTGGCGCGGCGCCGCCGCCGCGCGGGAGCTGCACCTGGCCACCGCCGGGCTGCCCCTCGCGCTCTTCGCCGTGTTCACCCACGCCGCGCCCCTCCTCGGCGACCCCGGCGACCCCGCCGTGGCCGCCTCGGAGGCCTACCTCGCCGCCCTCATGGCACAGCGCCGCGCCGACGGCGGGCAGGGGCTCGCCCTCGCCTGGGGCCCGTGGGCGGCGGATGCCGAAGCAGGCGCTGCGGCGTACGACGCCCGCCGCGGCGGCGCCGCCCGCTTCGGCGTCCGCCCGCTGACCGCGCGCCAGCTCCCGGCGCTGTTCGACGCCGCCGTGCGGCAGGGGAGCCCGCACCTGGTCGCCGCGCGGGTCGACGCCCGCACGCTGTCCGGACGCGCGCCCGAGACGCTGCCCGCAGCGCTGCGTTCCCTGGCCGCCGCCCGCCCGGCCGCCAGGACCGCGTCCGCCGCGCAGCCCACCGACTGGGAGGCCCAGCTCGCCGGGCTCCCGGAGGCGGAACAGCACCGCGTCCTGGTCAACTTCGTCCGCGCGCAGGCAGCGGCCGTACTCGGTGAGTCCGACCCGAGCCGGATCGAGCCGGAACGCGGCTTCCTCGACATCGGCATCGACTCGCTCACCGCCGTCGAGCTGCGCGACCGCCTCGCCTCCGCCACCGGCCTGCGGCTGCCGCCCACCCTCGTCTTCGACAACCCCCACCCCAGCGCGCTCGCGCGCCACCTGCACGCCGAACTCGCCCCGCAGGAGACCGATCCGCTCGCCCCGCTGCTGGCGGAGATCGACCGGCTGGAGCGCGGCCTGCTGGCCGTCGCGGCGGACGAGGCCGCCCGCGCGCAGCTGCTCGGCCGGCTGCGCAAGACCACCTCGAAGCTGGCCGGACCGGGCGACGCCGGCGGGGACGGCGCCGCGGCCACCGACCGGATCCAGGGCGCCACGGCCGACGAGATTCTCGACTTCATCGACACCCGGCTCGGCAAGGGCGCCGGAATCTAGCCGCACCCAGCGGCACAGGGAGGACACGCCATGCTCACCGAGCGGGCCCGCAAGAAGGTCGCCATCGAGCACAGCCGCCGCCTCAGCGCGGGCGACATCGACGCGCTCCTCGAGCTGTACGCGGCCGACGCCACGTTCGAGGACCCCGTCGGCTCGGGACGCCAGGCCGGACACCAGGCGCTGCGCGCGCACTTCGAGCCCGCCGTCGCCGCCGGCACCCGGGAGACCATCGAGAACTCGACCGTCGGCCACGACGGCAGGAGCGTCCTGACCCGCCTCACCGCCGAGATGGACTACGGGCCGCTCGGCCCGCTGTACGCCGAACGCGGCTGGCTGCCCGCCCCCACCGGGCCAGGACCCGAGCCCGCCAGACTCCGCTGCCACTCCGCGATGCTGCTGCACGTCGGCGCGTCCGGCCTCATCGAGGACATGCAGGGCTTCTTCGGCCGCGGCGACCTGGAGACCTCGTCCGACGGTTCGCCCGGCTCCTACGCCGGCCCTGAGAAGCTGTCGCCCGGCGAGGTGGCGCTGCGGCAGATGACGCGCAACTACACCGACCTCCTCAACGACGGCGAGGTCGACCGCGTCGCCGAACTGTTCACCGAGGACGTCGTCTTCGAGGACCCGGTGGGCCGCACGACGCTCCACGGCCGGCAGGCCCTGCGCGAACACCTGCACTGGGCGGCCCACGCCGGGGTCTGCGAGGTCCCGAGCCGCTCCGTCACCGCGATGGAGGGGCCCCTCGTCGTCACCGCGACCGACGTGCGGCTCCACCTGCCGCAGGAGATGAGCTCCTGCATCATCGCGATCAGCGAGATGAACGAGGACGGCCTCGGCGTCCACGTCCGCGCGTACTGGGGACTGACCGACGTGACGATGGGCGTCCTTCCGGCCCGCGACACAACGCCCGAGGCAACTCCCGAACCCCTGGCCCGTGCCACGGAATAGCCGCACGCCCTCGCCGGCATCGGAAAGGCCCGCTTAAGCAGTTCGCGGCACCCTCGTGAAGGGTTCCGAGGCGACGACGTGAAAAGCGATGTCCGCGCCGGCGAGTTCCGTTTGATCGAAGGGACTGACAAGTGCCATTGACCACTCCGAAACGCGCCGTCGTGCTGGGCGGCGGATGGACCGGCATGCTCACGGCCCATGTGCTGTCCCGTCACCTCGCCGACGTGACCGTGGTGGAGCGCGACATCCTCCCCGACGGGCCCGAGCACCGCAAGGGACAGCCGCAGGCCCGCCACGTCCACATCCTGTGGTCCAGCGGCGCCACCATCGCCGACGGCTTCCTGCCCGGCACCATCGACCGCCTCCTGGCGGCCGGCGCGCGCCGCATCGGCTTCCAGCGCGACCTGGTGACCCTCACCGCGTCCGGCTGGCAGTACCGCTTCCCGTCGACGGCGTTCGCCATCATGTGCACGCGCCCGCTGCTGGACTGGACGGTCCGCCAGGCGATCCTCGCCGACGGCCGGATACGCGTCAGGCAGGGCACCGAGGTGGTCGAGCTGGCCGGCGGCAAGGAGCGGGTCACCGGCGTCCTCGTACGGGACGTGGCGAGCGGCGGCGCACCCGAGCTGATCGAGGCGGACCTGGTGGTGGACGCCACGGGCCGCGCCTCGCGCCTCGGGCCGTGGCTGGCCGCCCTCGGCCTGCCGAGCGTCGAGCAGGACGTGGTGGACGCCGGCATCGGCTACGCCACCCGCATGTTCAAGGCGCCCGACGGCGCGGGCGGCGGCTTCCCGCCCGTCAACGTCGCCGCCGACCACCTCATGCGGCAGCCCGGCCGGTTCGGCGTGGTCTACCCGCAGGAGGGCGGGCGCTGGCTGGTCACCCTCACCGCCACGCGCGGCGCCTCGCTGCCCACCCACGAGGACGAGTTCAACGGCTTCGCCAAGACGCTGCGCCACCCGATCGTCAGCGACCTCATGGGCGTCGCCGAGCCCATCGGCTCGATCTTCCAGTCGCGCTCGGGCGCCAACCGCCGCCTGTACCCGGAGCGGATGCCGCAGTGGCCGGAAGGCCTGCTGATCATCGGCGACTCGCTCGCCGCGTTCAACCCGATCTACGGCCACGGCATGAGTGCGGCGGCGCGCGGCGCCGAGGCCCTGGACCGCCAGCTGTCCGGCGGCGGCTTCGCCGAGGGCGGTACCCGGCAGGTCCAGCGGGCGCTGAGCGAGGTCGTGGACGACCCGTGGGTCATGGCGGGCCTGAAGGACATCCAGTTTGTCAACTGCCGCAACCACTCCACCGATCCGCGGCTGAACGGCCCGGACACCGCCGAGCGACTGCGGTTCTCCGACTTCGTGTCCAAGAAGTCGATCCGCTCGCCGAAGGTCTGCGAGCTCGTCACCGACGTGCTGGCGCTGCGCGCCACGCAGGCCGCCATGGGCAGCACCAGCTTCCTCTCGCTGCTGAACAGCGACGCCAGCTTCCCGGAGTTGACCGAGCCGCCGTTCCGCCCCGGCGAGCTGGAGATGGTCGGTCTCAAGCCGTCCCGCGTCGGGGCGAAGGGCGTGCTCGCCGATGGCGAATGACGAGAAGCTCGTCGAGTACCTGAAGTGGACGACGGCCGAGCTGCTCCAGGCACAGACCCGGGTGCGCGAGCTGGAGGAGGAACGCCGCGAGCCGATCGCGATCGTCGGCATGGCGTGCCGCTTCCCCGGCGGTGTGCGCACCCCTGACGAGCTGTGGACGCTGGTCGACGGCGACCAGGACGCCATCACCAGCTTCCCCGCCGACCGCGGCTGGGACCTCGACGACGTGCACGAACCCGGCTGGACGCCGCCGCCCTACCCGCAGCTCGGCGGCTTCATCGAGGACGTTTTCGACTTCGATGCCACCTTCTTCGGGATGAACGCCCGGCAGGCGCTGGCGACCGAGCCGCAGCAGCGGGCGCTGCTCGAGGTGGCGTGGGAGGCCATCGAGAACGCCGGGATCGACCCGACGCGGCTGCGCGACACCGACACCGCCGTCTACGCCGGCGCCACCGCCCACGGCTACGCCGCCGGCCTGGAGAGCATCCCGCCCGACCTGCTCGGCTACCTCGGCAACGGGGCCGCAGGCAGCCTCGCCTCCGGGCGGCTGGCGTTCTCGTTCGGGCTGCAGGGCGCGGCCGTCTCGCTCGACACCGGCTGCTCCTCGGCGCTGGTCGCCGCCCACCTCGCGTGCACCGCACTGCGGCGCGGCGAGTGCGGCATGGCGCTGGCGGGCGGCGTCGGGCTGCTGTACACCCCGGCGCCCATCGCCCTGTCGGCCACCGGCCCGGGGATGATGGCGCCCGACGGCCGCTGCAAGCCGTTCTCCGACGCCTCCGACGGCATGGTCTACGGCGAGGGCGCGGGGATGCTGCTCCTGCAGCGGCTGCGGGACGCGCGGCGCGACGGGCGCCGGATCCTGGGCGTCATCCGTGGCTCGGCGGTCAACCAGGACGGCCAGAGCACCGGTCTTTCGGCGCCCAGCGGGCCGTCGCGGCAGCGCGTCATCCGGGCCGCGCTGGACGACGCCGGGCTCGCGCCCGGCGACGTGGACGCCGTCGAAGGGCACGGCACCGGCACGGCCATGGGTGACCTGATCGAGGCCCAGGCGACGCTCGCCACCTACGGGCAGGAGCGGGGGGAGGACGGCCGGCCGGTGTGGCTGGGCACCATCAAGCCGCACATCGGGCACACGCAGGCCGCCGCCGGGGTCGCCGGCATCATCAAGATGATCATGGCGCTCCGGCACGAGACGCTGCCCGCCACCCTCAACATCGGCCGGCCCTCGCCCCAGGTTTCCTGGTCCTCCGGCGCGGTGCGGCTGCTGACCGAACGCGTCGGCTGGCCGCGCGGCGAGCGGCCTCGCCGCTGCGGGATCTCGGCGTTCAGCGCCTCGGGCACCAACGCCCACGTGGTGCTGGAGGAGCCGCCCGCCGCGCAGGCCGGCGAAGCCGGCAAAGCCACCGCCGCCGGGCGACCCGTGGCGCAGGTGAGCGCGGGTCCGGCAGCCACGGGCAGGGCGGATGCCGTCGAGGCGCCGGAACCGGAGGAGTCGCTGGAGCCGGTCGCCGGGACCGGCCTCCGCGGCGTCGTGCCGCTGGTGCTGTCCGCGCGGAGCGCGGAGGCGCTGCGCTGCCAGGCGCGGGCCGTGGCCGACCTCATGGCCGCAGGCGACGGCGCCTCCCCGGCCGCCGTCGGCCGGTCGCTGGCCACCACCCGGTCGGTCTTCGAGCACCGCGCCACCGTGGCCGGCGCGGACCGCGACGAACTGCTCGCCGGGCTCGACGCCCTCGCCACGGGGGCCGGCCACCCGGCGCTGGTCACCTCCGACGGACCGGTCACCGCCACCATGGGCGGCACCGCGTTCGTCCTCGGCGCCGACACCGACGACGTCGGGGCCGACGACGGCATCGCCGAACTCCGCGACGCCTTCCCGGCGTTCGCCGCCGCCTTCGAGGAGGCGGCCGGGCAACTCGGCCAGGACGCCGGCCACCGCCGCGCCCGGCGCTTCGCGCTGCGGGCCGGACTCGTCCGCCTGCTGGCGACCGCCGGCATCCACCCAGGCGCCGTGATCAGCTTCCCGGACGGGGCGATCGAGGCCGCGCTGGCGGCCGGGACCGTCGACCTGCCGGAGGCCTGCCGCCTGCTGCTCGCCGAGGACACCGAGCGGACGGCCGCCGCGCTCGCCGCCGGGCGGCAGGCGACACCGGTGATCAGCGGCCTCACCGGAGAGCGCGTCACCACCGCCGAGGAGTGGGCCGCCCACCTCGGCGCCGCCACGCGGACACCCGATGACGCCACCCCCGTGGAACTCGGCGCGGCCGGCGGCGACCTCGCGGCCCTCCTCGAACTCGGCTCGGAGCGGGCGCTGCCCGCCCTCGCGCCCGCCACCCGCCCCGGCCGCCGCCCGCCGCTGCGGCTGGCCGTCGCCCCACCGGGACAGCCCGCCGTCCGCGGCCTGACGCACGCCCTGGCCCGCCTGCACGCCACCGGCACCGCCGTCGCCTGGGGCGCACTCCTCGACACCGCCACCGGCACCGCCGTGCCGCTGCCGACCTACCCCTTCCAGCGCAGCCGGTACTGGCTGCACGACGAGGCCGCTCCCCGGCGGCGTACGGGCAACGCCGCCGCCCCGCACTGGTACCGCGTCGCCTGGCAGGCCCTGCCCGACGTGCCCGCGCCCCGCCTGACCGGCCGGTGGCTGCTGGTCTCCCCGCCCGGCGACCTCGCCGACGCCGTCGCCACCGCGCTGCGCCGCCACGGCGCCGAGGTCGCGGTCATCGAGTCGAAGGCGGACGGAACGCCGGACGACGGCGCCGCGCCGGCGGCCCGGCTGGGCGAGGCACTCGCCCTCGGCCCCGCCGCCGGCGTGCTGTCCCTCCTCGCCCTCGACGACCAGGACCCCGGCACGGACGCCGCCGGGGACGCGACCCCCTACCCGGCGGCCGAGGCCCCCCACCTCGCCCCCACCGAAGCCCTCGCCGCCGCCCTGGCCGCCTCCAAGGACCCCGCCCCGCTGTGGATCGCCACCCGTGGCGCGGTCGCCGCCCGCTCCTCCGGCGCGCCGCCCCGCCCCGCGCAGGCCCAGCTGTGGCACGCGGGCGGCGACGGCCTGGTCGACCTGCCCGGCCGGTTCGACGACCGCACCGGCCGCTGGCTCGCCGCGACCCTGGCGGCGGGCGGCGAGGACGGCGAACGCGAGGTCGCCGTACGCGTCGACGGCCGCTACGCCCGCCGCCTGGTACGCCACGCCCCCGCCGAGCCCGGCGCCGGGCGATTGACCGGCACCGTGCTCCTCACCGGCGCCGACACGACCCTCGGCGGCCACGCCGCGCGCCGGCTCGCCGACGCGGGCGCCGCGCACCTGCTCCTCACCGGCGCCGACACGGACCCGTCCCCCGACCTGATCGCCGAACTCGCCGCCCAGGGCGTCACCGCCACGGTCGTGCCCGCGGCCGGGCTCGCCGACCGTGCCGCCCTGGACCGCCTCGTCGCCGGCCTCCCCGAGCGGCACCCGCTGACCGCCGCCGTGCACCTGGGCCCTGTCCTGGCGGCGGGAACCGACGGCGCCTGGCCGCAGGACGTCGCCGTCGCCGCCCGCCTCTGCGCGCTCGCCGAGGACCGCACGCTGTCCGCCCTGGTGCTGTGCACCTCCGCCGCCGGCCTGCTGGCCGCCAACCCCGGGCCCGGCCGCGGCGGCCAGGGCGGCGCCGCCCACGCCCACCTCGACGCCCTCGCCGGCGTGGCCCGCTCCCGTGGCGTGCCCGCCGTCTCGCTGAGCCTGGGCGTCCAGGGGCTGCCCGCCGAAGCGGCGGCCGAGGCACTGCGGCAGGCGGCCGCGTCCGCCGGCACCGGACCGGCGGCCAGCGTCCTGTACGCCGACCTCGACGGGGAACGGGCGCCTCACCGGCCCGTGGCCCACCACGACCACGACCACCTGACGGCACCGCAGCCGCCCGCCTGACCCCCTGCCGAACCCATCACGACCCGACACCGAGAGAGGCACACCCGTGGAACCCACCACCAACTCGACCGAGTCCAGCGAGAACAACGACCTGATCGCGCGGCTGGCGTCGGCCACGGCGGACGAGCGCCAGCAGCTGCTGCGGCAGCAGGTGCTCCGCCGCGTCGCCGAGGTCCTCGACGTCCCCGCGATGGACGAGGAGTCGAGCTTCCTGGACAACGGCCTGACCTCGCTGTCCGCCCTGCAGCTGTCCAAGCAGCTGATGGACGACACCGGCATCGAAGTCCCGCTCGTCGCCATCGTCGAGCACCCGACCGCGACCCTGCTCGGCAAGTTCCTCGCCGAGACGTACGAGGCGGACGCGAGCTAGAGCTGTCCGGCCGGCCACCCTCATCCCCCTAGGAGACAGATGGAGCTGTCCGTACCCGTAGACGACGGAGTGAAGCTGAACGTGCGGTACCGGCCAGGCGAGGACGGCCGGCCGTTCCTGCTCCTCCACGGGCTGGGGTCCAACGCCCGGATGTGGGACGAGGTGGCCGACCGGCTCGCCGCCGCCGGCCACCCCGCCTACGCCGCCGACATGCGCGGGCACGGCGGCTCCGACACGCCGGAACACGGCTACGACAACGCCACCGCCGTGGCCGACATCGTGACCCTCTGCCGCGAGCTGGGACTGAAGGAACCCCTGATCGCCGGGCACTCCTGGGGCGGCAACCTCGCGGTGCGGGCCCTGGCCCAGAACCCCGGGCTGTGCGCCGGCCTGGGCCTGGTGGACGGCGGCTGGGTCGACTTCGCCAGCATCCCCGGCTTCGCGGGGTACGCCGAGCACGCGCAGCTGCGGCGCCCCGACGCCACCGGCACCACCCGGGACGGCATGCGGCTGATGCTGCGCGGCCTCCACCCGACGTGGGCGGACGCCGCCATCGAGGCGAGCCTCGCCGACATGGTGGAGGGTCCGGACGGCCTGCTCGTGCAGCGGCTGCCGCTGCAGCGTTTCCTGCCGGTCTTCCACAGCATGTGCGAGGACCCGCCGGCCCGCTGGTACCCCGGCGTCACCGTGCCCGTCCTCTTCCTCAACGCCCTGCCGCCGCAGGAGAGCTGGTGGAGCACCAACGTGCGGCGGTGGGTGGCGAAGGCCGAGGCCGCGATACCGCACGCGGAGTCCCGCTGGTATCTCGACGCCGACCACAACCTCCACGCCGACGACCCCGAGCGTCTGGCCGGGGACCTCCTCGACCTCGCCCGCACCGTGGAGGACTCCAAGTCCCTGGACGAGCCCCTGCCGGAACGGTCCTGACATGGCAAACGACGAGAAGAAGCTCCTGGACTACCTCAAGCGCGTCACCGCCGACCTGCGCGAGGCACAGCACCGGCTGAAGGACACCGAGTACGCCAGCCACGAGCCCATCGCCATCATCGGCATGAGCTGCCGCTTCCCCGGCGGCGTGCGCTCCCCCGAGGAGCTGTGGGAACTGGTCGACGCCGGGCGCGACGGCACCGGCGACCTCCCCACCGACCGCGGCTGGGACCTCGACGCCCTCTACGACCCGGAGCCCGGCCACCCGGGCACCGCGTACGTCCGCAGGGGCGGCTTCACCACCGACGCGGCCGGCTTCGACGCGGGCTTCTTCGGGATCAGCCCGCGCGAGGCGGTCGCCATGGCCCCGCAGCAGCGGCTCGCGCTCGAACTGTCCTGGGAGGCCATCGAGCACGCCCGCATCGACCCCCACGCGCTGCGCTCCACCAGCACCGGCACGTACCTCGGCTGCGACGGCCTGGACTACGTCCTCAACGCCGCCGAGGTGCCCGAGGACGCGGCGGGCTACCTGACGACCGGCAACTCGCCCAGCGTCGTCGCCGGGCGCGTCGCGTACACCCTCGGACTCGAGGGCGCGGCGGTGACGCTGGACACCGCCTGCTCCTCCTCGCTGGTCGCGATCCACCTGGCGTGCCAGGCGCTGCGGCAGAACGAGGTGTCCCTGGCGCTGTCCGGCGGCGTGTACGTCATGTCCTCCCCGGCGCCGCTCCTCGGCTTCAGCGAGCTGCGCGCCCTGGCGCCGGACGGGCGTTCCAAGGCGTTCGCGGCGGGCGCGGACGGCATGGCGCTGGCCGAGGGCTCCGCGGTGGTGGTGCTGGAGCGGCTGTCGGAGGCGCAGCGCAACGGCCACCGGGTGCTGGCCGTCATCCGCGGCTCGGCGGTCAACGAGGACGGCGCGAGCAACGGCCTGACCGCGCCCAACGGCCCCTCGCAGCAGCGCGTCATCCGGCAGGCGCTGGCCAACGCCCGCCTCGCGCCCGGTGACGTGGACGCGGTCGAGGCCCACGGGACGGGCACGAGCCTGGGCGACCCGATCGAGGCGCAGGCGCTGCTGGCGACGTACGGTCAGGACCGGCCGGGCGAGGACCGGCCGGTGTGGCTGGGCTCGGTCAAGTCCAACATCGGTCACACCCAGGTCGCCGCCGGGGTGGCGGGCCTGATGAAGATGGTCATGGCTCTGCGGCACGAGCGGCTGCCGCGCTCGCTGCACACCGAGGAGCCGACGCCGCACGTGGACTGGGCGTCGGGCGCCGTCCGGCTGCTCCAGGAGCCGAGGGACTGGCCCCGCACCGGCGAACGCCCGCGCCGCGCCGGGGTGTCGGCGTTCGGCTTCTCCGGCACCAACGCGCACGCGATCCTCGAAGAGGCCCCCGAACCCGAACCCGAACCGCCCGCGTCGGGCGAGGACGGGGAGCCGCCGGGGGAGCGGGTCACGCCGTGGGTGCTGTCGGCGAGCGGCGCCGAGGCGCTGCGCGGCCAGGCCCGGCGGCTCCTCGACGCCGAGGCCGTGGCCGGCGCCGACGCGGCGGCGGTCGGCTGGTCGCTGGCCACCTCCCGGGCGGTGCTGGACGACCGGGCGGTGGTCACCGGCCGGGACCCCGGGACGCTGCGGGACGGGCTGGCCGCGCTGGCGGCCGGCGAGGACCATCCGGCGCTCACCCGCCTGAAGGGTGCGGCCCCGGCGCCCGGGTGGCGGGTGTTCCTGTTCTCGGGTCAGGGGAGTCAGCGCCCTGGTATGGGGGCGGGGTTGTACGCGCGTTTCCCGGTCTTCGCGGAGGCGTTCGACGAGG
>NZ_JBIRSJ010000051.1:0-12775 GCF_044334165.1 Streptomyces sp. NPDC020845
TCGCACCGGCTGGCTACCCTGAGCTTGTCGTCCGGTTACATCGTTCACATCCCTTCTGAGCTGGGAAGACGTCCGGACTGCTGGACGTACGCTTGTGATTTAACGTCTGCTTCGATGCTCGGCCAGCTGGGTGGTGCGATCCGTCGGCGCGTCGTCACTCTTGGGCGGTCACCCCGAGATCACGGCGCATCGCGGTCCTCATGGCTCGGAGCATGTCCCAGATCTCTGCCTGGGCCTGGACAGCAGTGGCCACCGTCTCCCCAGGTTCGGGCTCTTGTCGCTCAAGGCGTTTGACCTGGCCATAGACCTTGTTCAGGGCCTGATTGACTTCACTCGCGCGTGCGAGCACCTCGTCGGGGGCGATCATCTGCGCTTCGGAGTATCTGTCGCGATGGGCTCCTTTTGCCTCATCGAGTGCTTCGCTGTCGACCTCCTCGACACTGCGTTCTCGCATGATGTGCAGATGGCGGTTGAGCGCTGTGATGAACTGGCGTGCATCCCGGTTGAGTTCCACGTAGCAAGTGCGTCGGAGGAGCAGGTTCTCGCGAACCTCCTCTTGGTCCCGAAGCAGCTCTATCTCGCGACGTTTTGCCCGTTCGGAGGCGCGTTGGGTGAGGAACGATCCCCCCAGTGTTCCCGCCACACCTGCCACCGCGATGATCACAGAGCCAAGATCCACAGATCCCCCTCGAAGCCGCTTGC
Organism: Streptomyces sp. NPDC020845; assembly: GCF_044334165.1. Lineage (NCBI taxonomy): Bacteria > Bacillati > Actinomycetota > Actinomycetes > Kitasatosporales > Streptomycetaceae > Streptomyces > Streptomyces sp. NPDC020845. The sequence goes on from NZ_JBIRSJ010000051.1 coordinate 703, forward strand.
CGTCACATCACCCACTGCTCGCTGCCTCGCTGTCAAGCACCAGACCGCTGGTGCGGCGGGGTTTGGTGCCCTTTTTGTGGTGGGCGGGACGCGTGTGTGCCTCGCCCGTCACGAGGATGCGCCCCACGTCGTAGCGCGTTGCTGAACGGCGGTTCTTCGAGCCGGGAGGGCGTCCTGGGCCTGGCCGGGGAGGTTGCGGTGCACGCGCTGGAGATGCGGTCTTCGCGTGGAGGTTCCGGAACCCCCGGCGGACCCGGGCCGGGGTGAGCTTGTTCGGCGCGGTCGGCTTCTCCCAGGGCCGCCGCAGGTCGACGGCGAGCGGACGGCGAGCCTGAGCTGAGTGTGAGCGGCGATCACCAGCCAGGTCCAGAGATCGGCTGCCTGCGGGCTGCGCAACCGTGGCCTCGTCCAGCCCAGGGTCTGTTTGAACAGGCGAAATGTGTGCTCGACGTCGAAGCGCCGGAGGAAGGACTGCCAGCAGCGGTCGACATCGGCCATGGTGGCGTCCGTACCCGACCACCACAGCCACACCGGCTTGTTCACCCCGCCCGATGGCAGGTGCTCGACGACCAGGCGGATGACGGTTCCCTCGATGAGGGGCAGCGGCCCCTCGTAGCCGCTCCAGGCCGCCCGTCGGGTCAGCCGTGGGTGCAGCCGGTCCCACGCCTGCGCGGTGGCCTTGCCGTAGAGGCGGGTGTCGGTGACCGTCACGGCCTGCTCGTCGCCCCAGGTGCCGGGCCGGCCGAAGACGAACTCACCGCCGTGCTTGGGCGGCCGGCCGCCCTTGGGGTCGTAGACGCGCGGTGGCGTCGGCTGGCGCATCACCCGGTCCGAGCGCAGACGGCCCAGGATCTCGACGGGCAGCTTGCCCAGCAGGTGCGCGATGCGAGGGGCGTCGTATCCGGCGTCCAGCACCACCAGGATCTCCGGGTCGCCCTCGTGCCACTGCCCGGCGGCGATGAGCCGCTCGACGACCTCGCGCAGCTGGGCGGTGGTGACGGCGGCGAGGTCGGCGCCGGGCTGGAGGCGGATCGCATCCAGCACTGCGGTCCAGGAGGTGCGGCCGGTCTCCAACGCGGCCACGACCGAGTACGGCCAGCCCGGGATCATCTGGTGCTTGGCATCGCCCCGGCCGTAGGTGTGGCAGAAGGAGCGGTCCGGGCAGGTGGCGGCGTCCGGCCGCAGCCACGGCGAGACGTCGACCGCCAGGACGAGGCGGCCGTCCGCCGCCTTCGGCAGCGGAAGCCCGGCGATCGTCCGTCGCAGCCGGTCCACGTCCAGGCGCCCCTTGTTCAATGCGCCGTACAAGGCACCGTGACCACGACGGTGCTCCGGCGCGAGCGCGAGGTCGACCAGTGTCCTGACCGGCCCGTCCGTACACAGCAGGGCATCGGCGAGCTCGAACAGCGCGTCACCTTGCCCGTTCAGGCAGTCGTAGAAGTCACCACGGAAGCGTGACAGCGTCGCGAACGCCTCATGCCGGTCCCCCTGTTGCAGCACACTCTTCTCCACGGCCTCGGTCTGGTCAGGTGCGTCCTTGGTCGGAGCACATGATCAGGCCGAGGCCACCCGCGCGTCCGGCGAATGCCCAGGTGAGCGACCCAGTTCGAGGCACATTTCGACCTCGTCAGATAAACGACAAGCTGAGTGCGTGTTTCTGATCTCCGGTCGCTGTTGATCAGCTTTGGGCTAGCGTCGGCTCCGCAGGATTGTTGTCGCGGCGGAGGCTGTTCTGGGGAGGGGACGAGTAGTGCAGACGGCGTTTGATGAGTCCGAGAGGCGGGCGTGGGCGGGGCAAGCCGATGCCTATGCTGCGAGTTTTGCCAAGCTCTGCGCATATCCGGTGCCTGAGCTCCTCGACGCTGCTGGGGTCAGGGAGAGTGTGCGGGTCCTCGATGTGGGGACGGGCACGGGCACCGCCGCCGCACTTGCATGTGGGCGGGGAGCGAAGGTGACGGCGGTGGACGCCGAACCTGGCATGGTCGCCCAGGCCGCGCTGGCGGCTCCGGAAGCTGACGTGCAGCTTGCCGCACTGCCCCAGCTGCCGTTCGCCGACGACGAGTTCGATGCCACGGTCGGCAACTTCGTCCTCAACCATGTCGGACAGCCTCGGCAAGCCCTGACGGAGTTGCGACGGGTGACGCGTCCTGGCGGGCGGATAGCCGTCACTATCTGGGGGGTTCCCGCGGCCGCCGGGCAGACGCTACTGGGTAGGGCTGTCCAGGCGGCAGGCGTCACCCGTCCAGCTCACCTGCCGGCTCTTGCTCCCGAAGACGACTTCCTCCGTACTGAACAGGGCTTCGCCGCGTTGCTCGGTGAGGCGGGTCTGACGGACGTCGTCTGCGACACCGTGACCTGGGATCACCAGACGACGCCTGAGGAGTGGTGGAGCGGACCAGCCGCCGGAGTGGCGACGATCGGCCAGATCGTGACGAGTCAGAACCCGGTGGTCATTGACGAGATCAGAAACCACTTTGAGTCGTTGTGCGTGGAGTTCACCGGTCCGGGCGGTGTACTGATCTTGCCTCACGCAGCTCTGATCGCGCATGGCCAGGCTTGACGTTGCCCTGCCCAAGTGGATGGGCTGAGGCTTCTTTCGTCCAGCTGACCTTCGCTGGTCAGCTGTCGGCCAGTACTAGTTTCCTCGGCCAACTGGGGGTGGCCCCCTTCCGGGCGAGGCGCCTGGTCATGAGGGTGATCGCGGCCCAGGTGATCAGCGTCTCGGAGTGCTGAATGAGCCGTTCGTAGTCCCTCGCGTGGCGGCGGGCATGCATCATCCACGCGAGTGACCGCTCGATGACCCTGAAGGGTGTCTCTATTGCCGCGCGGTGGTTGACCTGGAGCTTTTCGTTCGCCCAAGTATGGGCACGATCACTGATCGTGGGTCTACGACTGCTCTACCTGATCTTCTGCCGACTACTGGGCTGCCTCCTCTTGCTGGGCCGATCGACCGCCACGAACAACGCCGAGATCCTCGCGCTTCGCCATGAGGTCGCCGTCCTGCGCCGTCAGATCGAGCGTCCGCGGCTCTCATGGGCTGATCGTGCCGTGCTCTCCGCTCTCGCACGGCACCTGCCACCCGCCTTACGGCGCCACCGGCTGGTCACTCCGGGCACACTGCTGACCTGGCACCGTCGTCTGGTGCGCTGGAAGTGGCGCCAGACGGCGGTCAGATCCGGTCGTCCGGCATTGCCGGAAGGCACAGTTGCGCTCATCCAGCGCCTGGCGCGAGAGAACCCGACCTGGGGATACGTCAGAATCCAAGGCGAACTCCGACGGCTTGGTCACCGGGTCGCCGCCGCCACGATCCGGCGCGTCCTGCGCCGCTCCGGTCTACCACCCGCACCCCAGCGCGCCTCCCAGCAGACCTGGCGTACTTTGCTCCGTTCCCAGGCCCACACGCTGCTCGCCTGCGACTTCATGCACGTGGAGACCGTCTTCCTCAAGCGTCTCTACGTTTTTCTTCGTCATGGAGATCAAGACTCGGCGCGTTCACGTCCTGGGCGTCACCGCCCACCCTACGGGCGCATGGGTCACCCAGCTCGCCCGTAACCTGCTCATGGACCTCGAAGACAGAGCTGGGTGCTTCCGGTTCCTCATCCGCGATCGGGACAGCAAGTTCACCGCCGCATTCGACGCCGTCTTCGCCGGCAACTGCACAGCTGTCATCCCAACGCCGCCGCAAAGCCCGCGGTCAAACGCATTCGCCGAACGATGGATACGCACAGCCCGCACCGAATGCACCGACCGAATCCTCATCACCGGCGAACGACACCTTTGTGCCGTCCTCACCACGTACGCCGAGCACTACAACACCGGACGGGCCCACCGCAGCCTCGACCTACGCGCCCCGGACGACCACCCGAGCGTCATCCCCCTGCCCGCTGCCGTAGTCCGACGGCGACAGCTACTCGGCGGCCTGCTCAACGAGTACCACACCACGCCACCCCAACGACCTCTCCATCCACAAGAAACACCCAGCTCAGCAGCAGCCTGATCGGAATAATGACACCCTTCACGAAGGCTGCCACTCACCCACCGCACTCCACCAGGAACTCACCCAGCGGGGCCTGCAGTGCAGCATCCGGCTGGTCACCCGCTACCTGCGCACCCTCCGAGCGAACGGAGCCCTGCCCACCCCGGAACCTGCCCCGCCTCCACCCCGACGGCTCCTCGGCTGGATCATGCGCCACCCCGCCACCCTGAACCCCGATGACCAGCAGCATCTCAAGACCGCACTGGCAGCCTGCCCCGAGCTGAACGCCCTGCACCAGCACGTCCAGTCCTTCGCCCAGATCATGACCAGACGCAACGGCCGACACCTCAACACCTGGGTGCACCAGGTCCGCAACCAAGACCTCCCCTCACTCAAAGCCTTCGCGACCGGACTGGACAAGGACTGGAACGCCGTCACCGCCGGCCTCACCCTCGACTGGAACTCCGGCATGGTCGAAGGCACCGTAAACAAGATCAAAATGCTCAAACGCCAGACCTACGGCCGCGCCAGCCTCGCACTCCTCCGCAAACGAGCCCTACTCGCCTGACAACGCTCACCCACCGTCACCGCATCACGAAAATCTTGCAAGAGCCCAGATTCCGGCACCCACAGGCTGGTGGTGGCGGCGGCGCTGAGCGTCGCGACGGCCGTCGTCGGCGTGCGGATCACCCGTACCGCCACCCGCACACGCGAGACCGCCGCCCCGGCGGGGGCCCCGGCCACCCCGCTCACCGAACCGCGCTGAAGCACTCACCCACACACCCGCTGGAGCCTCCGCCCCTCGGCAACGCAGTGAAGGACACGGAGACATGACACGCATCCTCATCGTCGGCGCAGGTGCCACCGGCGGCTACTTCGGCGCCCGACTCGCCCGCGCGGCACGCGACGTGACGTTCCTGGTCCGCCCCCGTCGCGCCGCCGAACTGCGCGCCGACGGGCTGCGCATCACCACACTGGAGGGATCCGAACGCCTGGAGCCGAAGCTGGTCACCGCCACGGAACTCGACGGTCCCTACGACCTGGTCCTGCTGACCGTGAAAGCCGGTTCCCTCGAAGCTGGCCTCCAGGACCTCAAGCCGGCGGTCGGCCCGCGCACTGCGATCGTCCCCTTCCTCAACGGCATCGACCACCTCGACGTGATCGACACCCAGTTCCCCTCAGCCGTCCTCGGAGCCGTCGTGAAGGTCGCGGCGCAGCTCACCCCGGACGGCGCGACCACCGTGTCGGCACCGGGCGCGAGCCTCGAGATCGGCGAACTCGACGGAGGGCACACGGCCCGTCTACGCGACACGGCCGCCGCGCTGGACGTCGTCGGCTTCGACGTCCAGGTCTCCGACCGCATCCTCACGTCGATGTGGCACAAGTGGGTCTTCATCGCCACGACCACCACCATCACCTGCATCGCGCAGGGCACCATCGGTGACGTGGCGGCGGTGAGCGGCGGCAAGGGGTTCGCCGACGCGGTCCTCGCCGAGGCCGCCGCCGTGTCCGGCGCCCGACGCCGCCTACGTCGCGCTGCAGGCCACCGTGACGCAGGAGGGTTCGCCCTTCGCCCCGTCGATGTACCGGGACGTCCTGGACGTGCGGCCCACGGAGGTCGAGCACGTCCTGGCCTCCCTTGCCCGTGCGGCGAAGCGACTCGACCTGTCCGCTCCGCTGCTGAACGCCGCCGTGGTCCGCCCCCGGGTGCACAACCAGCGCGTCGCGAACGCCTCCCGGCCGGGCTGAGACCGGGCGGACGGCAACCGAACGTCCGACGCACCGCGCTCGCCGCGGCCTCGAGCGGGCCGCGGCGACCGGTTCCCGGGCGGTTCCTCACGCCTGGGGAACACCTCCGGTCGCGGGGGTGCGGGTCGCGCGCAGGCGCTGGGCGAGCAGGGCGAGGGCGCAGAGGGCGGCGACCGTCGCCGCGTAGGTGACGAACGTGTCCTGCAGACCGGCGTGCGTGGCGGCGATGCCGGCGATCACGGCCGGGATGCTGAAGGCCAGGTAGGAGATGACGAAGGCGACGGAGAGCAGCTCGCTGCGTTCGGCGGGGCGGGCTATCCGGGCCAGGGTGCCGAAGCTGGCGAGGGCGGAGCCGCCGAAGCCGACGCCCGCGATCGCGGTTCCGAGCGCAGCCGCGGTCAGGGAGTGCTCCTCCACACCGGTCAGGGCGACGGCCGTGCCGACGAGGAGCAGGGTCGCGCTGACGGCGAGGGTCCGTCCGACGGGCCAGCCGCGCAGGGCGAGAGCGGTGACGAAGGCCGGGCCGGTGAGCAGGGTGACCACGAGTCCGCCGACGACGTGGCTGGAGAGGCCGAACAGGCCGACGGCGACGGACGGGCCCAGGGAGAGGTAGAGGCCGCCGAGCGCCCAGCTCGCGATGAGGATCGGGACCAGGCTCAGCAGGTCGGCCCGCAGGTGGGGGGCGATCCGCAGGCGGGGCTGGAGCGAGCGGGCGGCGCCGGGGCGGCGCAGCGAGGTCTCGGGCAGGGCCGACAGGAGGGCGCCGGCCACCACGAGGGCGAGGAGCAGCAGCACGTAGACGAGGCGGGTGGGGTGCGGCCCGTACTCGATGAGGAGCCCGCATCCGAGCGAGCCCAGTCCGAGTCCGAAGGTGGGTGCGGTGCCCGTGACGAGGCCCGCCCGGTGCGGGGCGTGCGCGGGGTTGAGGTCGGACAGGGCGGCGCCGAGCGTGGTCATGGCGGCCCCGGTGGCGATGCCCTGGATGAAGCGTGCCGTCAGCAGCAGGCCGACGTTGCCCGCGGTGAGGAACAGGACCATCGAGACCGCTTCGAGGGCGATCGCGGAGAGCAGGACCGGACGGCGGCCGAGGTGGTCGGAGAGGGCGCCGAGGACGAGCAGCGCCCCGATCATGCCGAGCACGTAGACGGCGAAGACCGTGGTAAGGGTGGTGGCGGAGAAGTGCCATTCCTGCTGGTAGACGACATAGAGCGGGGAGGGCGCGCTGGAGGCGGCCATGAACAGCACGAAGACGACCGCGAGGGAGGCGAAGGCGACGGGACGGCTCAGCCGTCGTCGCCTCTCCTCCGGTGGCGCCACCCGGGCGGTGGGCGGCGGGGAGGGCTGGAGCTGGGACGGGGCGGGACCGGACACGACGCGACTCCAAAAGCAGTGATCGATGCGTTTAGGACGCTACCACTAACGCAATGATCAGTGCGATAATTTCCCCATGGCTGACTCGTCGACCCAGGTACGTCCCGGCGGCCGCTCCGCGAAGGTGCGGGCGGCCGTCCACCGTGCCGTCGCAGAACTCCTCGCCGAGGAGGATGCGGAGACCCTGACCCTGCCCGCCGTGGCCGCGCGCGCCGGCGTGCACCCCACCACCTTGTACCGGCGCTGGGGGTCCGCCGCCCAGCTACTCAACGACGCCGCCACCAGCCGCTTCACCGGTGACCTGGTCGTCCCCGACTCCGGCTCCCTCGCCGGCGACCTCCAGCGCTGGCTCGCCGATGTGGCCACCGACGTCGCCGACCCGGACACGCTCGCCCTCATGCGGGCGACCATCGGCTCCGGCCCGGCGGGCGGCTGCGCCTGCGTCGAGGACCGCCACCGCCAGCTCGGCGCGATCATCCGGCGCGAACAGGACCGCGGGGGGACGGCACTCGACGTGGAGACCGCGGCGGACTTCCTCCTCGGCCCGCTCTACTACCGCGCCATTTTCACCCCCGAGCCTGCCTCCGCCGACTGGGCCCGCACACTGGTGTCCACCTATCTGGCGACGCTCCGGACGCCCTGAGCCGCACACGGATTGCGGGGGCGCGGCGTGGCGCACGCACAGACATCTCGCCTGGGCGGCCCCTTCGGTATCAGGCGCAGTACCTGTGGGACTCTGTCGCCCGATTCGCGGTGAGGCCCGATTCGATCAGCGTGACCTGAGCATTCAGCGTCAGCGGCCTACCGGTTGGGCCAGGTCGACCGAATCGGGCGACAGAGTCCCACAGGTCGCTCGTAGGCAGCAGGCGGAGCATCGCGAACGCGTGAGTCACAGCCAGGTAGCCCAGTCGCAGCAGCACGACCGAACATCATTCCGCGCGATCGATACCCACGCGAGAGGGTAGGATCAAGCGATCGCCGTCGAAGTCCGAACAACCCGCTCACCGCTTCCCATCAGCGCGGATGGGGTTCTTGGCAAGCGACACGATCCTGTTGCCCATTTACCGTTTGTGCTGGTCGGGGTGTTGATTGTTGCGGCAGGCTGGTCTGGTGGCCGGTCTTTCTCGTTCCCGGTCACGGAGTGGGAGGGGCCCGGTGTCGATGGAGCCGCGGTCGTGGCCGGAGCCGGCGCCGGAGGTGGCGCGGGCGGTGCGGGCGAAGTACTCCGGCCGTCAGGTGCCGCTACCGGTCGCGGTACGTGATCGGCTCGGTGAGTTGTTCGCAGATGCCGAGTTCACGGAAGCGTTCGCGGTAACAGGGCCGCGTGGCTGGTCACCGGGCCGCTTGGCACTGGGCACGGTGCTGCAGATGGCGGAGAACCTGACCGACCGGCAGGCTGCCGAGGCGGTGCGGGACAAACTCTCGTGGTCCTACGCGCTCGGACTGGGCCTGGAGGATCCCGGCTTCGACTTCAGTGTCCTGTCCCAGTTCCGTACCCGGGTTGCCGCCCATGGCCTGGAAGAGGAGGTGCTGGACTTGTTGGTGGCCAGGCTGGTCGAACAAGGCCTGCTGGCCCAAGGAGGCAAGCAGCGCACGGACTCCACCACGTGGCCGCGGCGGTACGAGCCCTGAACCGGCTGGAACTGGCCGGGGAGGCGGTTCGCGCCGCACTGGAAGCGCTGACCTGCGCGGATCCGGACTGGGTCGCACGGAGCGTGGACGTGGCCTCATGGAGCAGGCGGTACGGACCACGGGTGGACAGCTGGCGCCTGCCCTGAAGGGTGTCTTTATTGCCGTACGGTGGTTGACCTGGGGCTTTGTGATCGCCCGAGTACGGGCATGATCAGTGATTGTGGGTCTGCGACTGCTCTACCTGATCTTCTGTCGACTACTGGGCTGCTTGTTCTTGCTGGGCCGGTCGACCGCAGCGAACAACGCTGAGATCCTCGTGCTTCGTCATGAGGTCGCTGTGCTTCGTCGGCAGATCGAGCGGCCGCGGCTCTCATGGGCTGATCGTGCCGTGCTCTCCGCTCTCGCGCGCCACCTGCCCTCCGCCTTGCGCCGCTATCGGCTGGTCACCCCGAGCACACTGCTGACCTGGCACCGGCGTCTGGTGCGCTGGAAGTGGCGCCAGGCGGCGGTCGGACCCGGTCGGCCAGCGTTGCCGGGAGAGACGGTCGCGCTCATCCAGCGCTTGGCGAGAGAGAATCCAACCTGGGGGTACGTCAGGATTCAAGGTGAGCTGCGGCGGCTCGGGCATCGGGTCGCCGCCGCCACGATCCGGCGCGTCCTGCGCCGCTCCGGTCTACCGCCCGCGCCGCAGCGCGCTGTGCTTGCCGAATACCTCGTCCGTGCAGGTCACGCGGCATGTTTGTATGCGTGGAGGATGCCGCCAAGGCGGTCGTGGCGTCGTATGTCGAGGTGGCTTAGCTTGTCCGGATCGTCGATTGGTGTCGGCAGTGGGTGTAGTGGCCGGGCGTTTGCTATGCCCTGGTGCGGTCGGTGTGTGTTGTAGAACTGCTCGAACTCTCGCAGGGCGTGGAGGAGGTGGTGCTGGTTCCAGATCAAGGTCCGGTCCAGGAGTTCGTGTCTGCAGGTCTGCACCCACCTTTCCATGATCGAGTTCATTCTCGGCATCTGGATGCCGGTGGGGACGACCTCGATCCCCGCGTCTTTGAGGACGTCATCGAACAATCCGGGGAACTTCCCATCCCTGTCCCTGATCATGAACCGTGCCCGGCAGCCTACGTCCTCGAGATCCATGACCAGGTTCTTCGCCGCTTGGGTTAGCCAGGAGGTGGTCGGGTGTGCGGTGGCGCCCAGGACCCGGATGCGGCGACTGCTGTGCTCGATCACCGCGAATATGTACATCCGCGCGCCGGACAGGGTGACCGTCTCAAAGAAGTCACAGGCCAGGAGGGCGTCGGCTTGGGAGCGCAGGAAGCTGGCCCACGTGCTGGAGCTCCGGCCGGGCGCCGGGTCGACGCCGGATTCCTTGAGGATCTTCCAGACGGTCGAGGCGGCCACCTTCACTCCCAGCACGAGCAGTTCGCCGTGCAGACGCCTGTAGCCCCAGTTCGGATTCTCTCTCGCCAGGCGCAGCACCAGAATCCGGATGGAGCGCACGGTACGAGGACGACCGGGTCGCTTGGGCCGCGATAAGGCGGCATGCCGGCGTCTTGCGAGGTCGCGATGCCAGCGCAGTACCGTGTCAGGACGTACGAGCAGTCGCAGACGCCGCAGGATGGGCAACGGCATCCGGTGCAGCAGCGCAGCCAGGAGCGCCCGATAGCTCCGAGTGAACCGTAGTCGGGCATCGCCGAGTTGGCGTTCGAGCACCGTGATCTGATGACGGAGAGCCAGGATCTCCGCATCCTTGTCCCGGTCGCTCATCGGCAGCAGACGCAGCAGCGCGAACGCGTTGGTCACGCCCAGGTAGGCCAGTCGCAGCAGCACGGTCGATCATCATGACGCGTGAACCACCGACTACGCGAGAGCGCCTACCCGGGCGGCGAGGCCGACGACCGCCAGTCCCGATACAGGCCTCCGACTGCCTCCGACCAGGGCGGATGACATTCTCGGCAAGCACAGCGTTCACGTCCTGGGTGTCCACGCCCACCCGACCGGCGCATGGGTCACCCAGCTCGCCCGCAACCTGCTCATGGATCTCGAGGAGAGGGCTGAGTGCTTCCGGTTCCTCATCCGGGACCGGGACAGCAAGTTCACCACCGCGTTCGACGCCGTCCTTGCCGGCAACGGTACAGCCGTCATCCCGAGCCCGCCGCAAAGCCCCCGGTCAAACGCGTTAGCCGAACGATGGATACGCACAGCCCGCACCGAATGCACCGACCGACTCCTCATCACCGGCGAACGGCACCTGCGCACGGTCCTTACCACGTACGCGGAGCACTACAACGGGGGACGAGCCCACCGCAGCCTCGACCTACGAGCACCCGACGACGACCCGAACGTCATCCCCCTGTCCTCTGCCGGGGTCAGGCGCCAGCCGGAACTTGGCGGACTGCTCAACGAGTACCACACCATGCCACCCCGGCTGCCGCATCGTCCACAGGAAACACCCAGCTCAGCAGCCTAATTGGAATAAAGACACCCTTCACGCCACTTGTGCATGGCGTGGCTGGTCAAGAGGTCGGACTGACGTGATCAATCCCGGACGAAGACCTGGGCAAACCCGGCGACACCGAGCTCGGTGAGCACCCTGTCCACCCTCCCGAGAGCCTCGTTCTTGTCCAGCCCGTCCCCGACTTCCAGATCGAGGTGGCAACGCCCCAGCGCCGTGCCGGCGCCCGTGACCTCACCGTCCCCCTCGAACGCGGCGTCCAGGGCTTCCTCGACCTCGTCACGATCGATCGGCAGATTCACGAAAACGATCTCTGCGAGCAACAACTGTCCTCCTTTTGTGGCACTGCGCCGCGACGCTCGGCGGACTGGAGCCACTCGTCTCGAGTGTGTCGGCGATCCGTGCCAGGTGGGAAGGCCGGCCCGGTTGCGAGGTGTCCGTTTCGGGTCTGGACGGAGAAGTAGGCGCGGACCGCGCGCCTGTTGTGTGCCGGGTGGGACTGCGATCTGCGTTGGCGCGACGACGAGGACCGGTTGTCGTACAACCCCTCGCTGCCGGAGAAGCCGAACAAACTCCGCCTGGTGTGCGGGCGGTGCTGGAACCACGGCCCCGGACGAGACGGAGTGCCTGGCCGCGCTCGCCGTGAAGGGCACGCGATGGGCGGATTCCTCCTCAAGAAGGGAGCGTGACACTGCGGGTGCCGATAAATCATCCACGCAGCTCAGGTCGCATGCTGGTATGCGTGGAGGGTTCCGCCGAGTCGGTCTCGTCTGCGGACTTCCAGGTAGGCGAGTTGGCCTTGTTGGGTGATGGGTGTGGGTAGTGGGCGGCAGGGGGCGGCTTGTTCCAGGGCCCTGTGCGGGCGGTGCTCGTTGTAGAAGGATTCGTACTCGCGC
>NZ_JBIRSJ010000052.1:0-11257 GCF_044334165.1 Streptomyces sp. NPDC020845
AGTGGGTATTTCCTGGGAGCAGGCATCGTCTGGTCTCCTCTCGTGAGACCCATCTGACCTGCTGTCACCTCTCCCCGCATCTCGGGGGAACCTCAGGGGAACGACTGGCAGGGGCGGCAGGATTTGAACCTGCGGCGCGCGGGTTTGGAGTCCGCTGCTCTGGCCGGGCTGAGCTACGCCCCTTTGACACGGCCACTCTGTCATCTGCCAACCGTAATCTGCCACGGATTTTTTACGTCGGGGAGTACTGGACGGCGACCAACTACCCTCCCCTGCGAGCACCTCGGCCTGCGCGGAGAGCACCACCCAGTCCCGCACGGCGGGGTGAAGGGCATCGGTTCACTTCCGCCTGTGCGAAGGGCACACACCCTGCTGAGAGCCAGTCGGGAGGTGAAATTGAGAGCCACCTCCAGCCGAGCCGGTCAAGCTGCACCGATGCCGGTCCGTCGGTCAGTGGGGCGGGCCGGTGGCGCAGTCGGAGGCGTGGCGGCGGGTCGGTGTCAGGCGGGCTTGCGGGCCTCGATGAGGAACCGCGCGGTGTGGGCGATGAACGGTCCCTCGCTCTGGATCTGGTCGTGCAGTTGCCGCAGCCGGTTCCGGTACTGGTCGACGGTGAACCCGGGCACCATCCAGATCACCTTCCGGAGGAAGTAGATCACCGCGCCGACGTCGAAGAACTCGGTACGAAGCGATTCCGAGCGCAGCTCCACGACCTCCAGCCCGGCTGCCTCGGCCGCCTGGCGGGCGTCGTCGGGGTGGCGCTTGCGACGCACCTCCTCCGGCTGCGAGCCGAGGAAGTACTCCACCAGCTCGAAGACGCTGGCTGGGCCGACCTGTTGGGAAAAGTATGTGCCGCCCGGCCGGAGCACCCGGGAGATTTCCTCCCACCAGACGGTTACCGGGTGTCGGCTGACCACCAAGTCGAATGCCTCCCCGGCGAACGGCAGCGGCGGCTCGTCCTCGTCTGCGACGACCACCACGCCCAGCGGATGCAGCAGCCGGGTGGCCTTGGCCACGTTCGGCGGCCAGGACTCAGTGGCCACCGCCAGCGGCGGCAGCTTCGGCACGCCGGCCAGCACCTCCCCGCCACCGGTCTGAATGTCCAACGCTGCCGAGGCCCGCGCCATCCGCCCACCCATCATGTGCTGGTAGCCCCACGACGGGCGCTGCTCGGTGGCCCGTCCCTGCAGCCAGGAGAAGTCCCAACCCTCAACCGGGGCCGACTCCGCCTCCGCCACCAGATCCTCAAACGTTTGCGCCATGTCTGAATCGTCCCAGGTCAGCCAGCAGTCAGCGACTGAATATCACTGTCCTGACGCATGGGATGGCCCGCAGAGAGGACATACGACCTGCCGGCACACGTTGTCGACCACCGACTCACCTCCGCTCGCGCGAAGAGCACACACGAGCACACCCCAACCATCCCTTGAGAGAAGGGAAATATTGCCGAGGTCCGCCCGTGACCGGGCACGGCGCGTTTCCGGGTGGGGTGATTTCGCGAAGCAAGCACTTTGGACTGCGCCTTAGTGTGTCACGGCCAGGCGTGGCTTGTGTCGTGTCAGGAGCCGAAGATCAGGTCGGTTCCGGTGCTGTCGAACCATTCCCAGTACTGTTTGTGGTCATCGAGCTGCCATTCCTTGAACGCCCAGTGTGCGACGGTGGGGTTGCCGCCGCTGTCGAGCATGTCCAGGTCGAGCACATAGGTGTCGTAGTTGGCGCTGCCGACGGCGTGGACAAATCGGTCCGGTGGGAGTCCGTCGAGGCGTTCGGCTACCACCCTCCAGCTGTCGTCGGTGAAGAATTCCAGGGTGTTGCAGTCGAGGCCGCCGCCAATGCGCTCCCAGCCGTTGTCCAGGCTGTGATGGATTGCCCAGATGTCACGGACCGGTCGGGGAATCGGGCCGGCCAGCAGCGGCACGACGGCCGTCGGGTCGGCGACATGCGGAGCGGAACCGACCACGACAGACAGGTAGTAATCCCGTGCCGGGTCGGCGAAGCGGTCGAGGGAGTCCGGTATGTCGGCGAGCCGCTCTGATCTGTTGTTGTCGCGTTTCCAGGTGAGGTAGCCGAGGGCGGGTATGCCGTTCTCGCCGATCAGCAGGGTCAGGCCAAGGGTCCGGTCGTGGACGGTGGTGACGAACCGGGGGGCGAACCCGGCGACGGGCGCCCACACCCGGGTCAGCGCCTCTGTCAGGCCGGCGCCAGGTGGGACTCCCCACGGGTTGTCCGGGAACGGAATGTCCCCGACACCGCCGCGCAGGAGCAGTCCTACCACGGTCGAAAGACCTCTGTCGGGACCGCTGCTGATGATCTCCTGGACCAGGTCGAGGCGCCGGCCTGCCAGCATCGCCCGTTCAACCTGCGCTCGCCGGGCATAGTCGTCCCCGGCGGCGTGGAACGCGGCGCGCAGGTCGGCCGCCACGACGCCTGAGACAGGGGGTGCCGGTGTACCGCGCCTGGTGCATGGCGCCGTGGTGCTTTCGGGGCACGACTCATCGCGGGTGTGCGCACCCACGCCCTCGAAGGTGACGCCGGGTGCCTGTTCGGGGAGGTCACCGAGGTCTGTGATCGGGGTTCGGCGCAGGTTGGCAAAGCGCAACGCGGGCAGGGTGGTGACCACTGTCAGGTCCCGGACCGGGCAGCCGACCAGGCCGAGCACTTCCAGCGTCGCCATTCCCGACAACGGCGACAGGTCACTCACCCGCGTCCGGTAGACGTACAGACGGGTCAGACACAGTCCGGACAGTGGGGTGAGGTCGGCCAGCGGGCCGTCGCAGACGGACAGGTCGGACAACCGCGTCAGATTGGCCAGAGGTGCGATGTCGGTGACATGGGTGTGCTCCAGCCGCAGGTTTCGCAGCTGAGTGAGCTGGGCGAGCGGAGTGATGTCGCGGACCGGGGCATCGATCGACAGGTCCTGTAGTGCCCGGGCCGGGTGCAGGACCGAGGCGAGCGTCACAAGGTCGACCGAGACACTCGAGTGCACAGACAGCCACCGCAGGTTGTGCAGCTGCCCCAGTGGTGTCAGGTCAGCAGGCCGGTGCAGCGTCAGGCTCAGCC
Organism: Streptomyces sp. NPDC020845; assembly: GCF_044334165.1. Lineage (NCBI taxonomy): Bacteria > Bacillati > Actinomycetota > Actinomycetes > Kitasatosporales > Streptomycetaceae > Streptomyces > Streptomyces sp. NPDC020845. The sequence continues at coordinate 3,061 of NZ_JBIRSJ010000052.1, forward strand.
CGTCCACCGCGTCGAGCGCCTCCCGGGGGATTGGGCCGTTGCTGACAACGGTCTTGGATCGGATGGTCCATTCGACGCTGCGCTCGGGGGGCAGGCTGGCATCGTGGCGTGGAGCCCGAGCGTACGCGTACCGGGCGGGGTTTCCCCGCGAGGGGTAGGCGCGCTGCTCGTCGGGGGACAGGTTCGCCTTCCACCACTCATAGTCCCGTTCCTCGGCCGCCAGCCGCGCTTGTTCGAGACGCTGGCGCGCCTGCTCTCGAGGTGAGACGCGCGGCTCGTCAAGCTGCTCGTCGAAGATGGCAGCGAGGACGCGCTCTTCAGGGTTGGTCCCACATTCGGGAAACCGGACACTTTGATCCCTGACCGCGAGGGTACCCGGTTGCCAGAACGCGGCGTCACTGGCGATGACCTGCCTGGCCTCGTCGATCGGCAGCGAGGCGAGCTGTCGATCGAACTGCACCAGGGCGGCTTGCATGCGTTCCTGTGTCCGGGCCTGCGTCTCGTCCCGGTGGGCCAGGTAGGCGTCCCACTCGCGGGCCAGGTCGGTCTCGGGTTCATCGACGCGTTCCAGGAAGAACGTGAACGCCTCCGCTGTAGCGAGCCGCTCATGTTCCGCGACGATCTGTTCACGCATTGAGGCGTGAAAGCTGCTGGCGGCATCCGTCGTGCCTGGTTCTTCTGGCGGTGCGGCTCCGGCGATGCGAACCTGGTCGACGTGCAGGTCCAGCGGTATCTGCCTGTCGAATATGGTGACTTGAACCCGTACCTGGTCGCCGATGTGGGAGATGAGAACCGCCGGCAGACCCGCGAACGGGCCGTCAGCCACCTCGACCTGTATCTCGTCCATGGCGGGCTCGTCCCTCCGGAAGGCATGTGAGTGGTGAGCAACGGTCGATGTTGTACCACCCGGCAAGGACAGCCCCCAGCATGGCCAGCACTCGGCAAACGTCCAAGCCATCAAGCGATCACGCCACCACTCCGGCTGGGCGGGGGGCTCCGCGAAGCCCGAGAGATCTTCTTCGGCCGATGATTGTCTTCGCCGGGTTGTTTTGGCTCTGGCAGCGATCACGGGGAGCCGTTACGGGTCCGTGAAGAGGTCGTTCGAATCCGTGACCGCGATCCGGGGCACGGCCCGCCGTGGGTACGCCGTGTGTGATCGAGACGGCTCCCCGCGCTCAATGCCAGAGTCTGCTGAACGGGGACTTTCCAGGCTGTGGCCACGGCTCGATGCGAGTGCCTGAACGATGCCTGCCGCAGCTGCGAGAGGAGCAGAGCAGCACGGCCATCGCCTCCAATAAAAGCTTTTGCGCGTGTCGCCCTCCGGATGATGAGGTGACACGGTGACCAACCACGATGAGGCGGCGGCTGTCCGGCCGTTGACACTGGCTTGGGTGAGCCGCCACCTGGAGGTCGGCGAACGTATCGTCAGAACCGAGGCGCTGCACGGCGGCATCACTGCCGAAATGCGGAGGCTGACCATCGGCACGCGGGACGGAGGCACCCGTGACCTGGTGCTGCGGACCTTCGTCAACGTGAAGCACGCCGAGGACTGGCTGAACAGGGAGGCCGACGCCCTGACCCTGCTCACGAGGACCGGCGTGCCGGCTCCTGGACTGGTCGCGGTTGATCCGACTGCCGCGCATTGCGAGTATCCGTCGCTCCTGATGACACATCTGGCGGGCCGGACGGTCCTCGACGAGGAGGGATTGGAGACGCGCGTCCCTCTGTTGGCTCGTCAACTCGTGGCGATCCACGCATTGCGACCCGCCGAGCGGCCCCGGAAGTATGTGGCGTGGACGACCGCCGACACCGTCGTTGTGCCGAAGGGCGCCGTCGCGGCGGCATGGGCCGCGGCGATCGACGTGATCCGCAAGCCCCCGCCGCCCTATGAAGGGCGATTCCTGCACCGGGACTTCCAACCCGGCAACGTACTGTTCGACGTGCCGCCCCCAAGGCCGGCGGATGTTCGGATCACCGGCGTCGTCGACTGGGCAGGGACCTCCTGGGGCCCGGCGGATCTCGATGTGGCGCACTGCTCCACCAATCTCGCGCTGCTGCACGGCCCGGCGTGGGGTCTGCGGTTCGCTGAGGCGTATGAGGAGGCCGGCGGAGTCCTGGCCGCGGCCGCGAGCGAGCGGCTGTACTGGCGGGTGCGGGACGGGCTGGCGTTCTCAGAAGAAGTGCAGTTGGTTTCGCAGCCATGGCGGGAGGCAGGGAGGACAGAGCTGACGACGCGAGCCGTGGAGGAGCGGCTGGATGCCTACGTCACCGTCCTGATGGACGCGCTGGGCTGAGCCAAGGCGGTCCGGGGCGCGGCCAGGAGGCAGAGCCGCCGACGGTCAACCGTTGGACCAACCGGACCATCAACGGTCTCCTGTGGGGGTGGGCCCGCCTGCTCGGCGGCCGCCTCGACGGCACCGACCTGCTTCACGAAGAAGCACGCGACCGACCCGGCTGGCAAGGACTGGCGTACCAACTGGACACCGTCCGCACGACATCGCCGGGCTTCAACCTCGTGCTCGCGGACTCCGAAATCGAACCGAACGAGGTCGACACGCCTCGCGAACTGCGGAGGTATGTGGCGACGCTCGCCACCGACTTCGCTCGGGACCAAGAGGAGTGCCAGGCAAAGATCGACCGTGGTCAATGGGCAGGCGATGGGGGTAGCTGGGCGCACAGCACCCTTTACGACTGGCTCGGAGCCTGGGCCGCTTGGGTGGGCGCCATCTCACCACTTCACGCGCAACTCGAACCCGTCACATGGAGATCCGTAGCCCTACAGCTCTCAATCGCGCGGATCTACGAGTAGGTAGCTGCGACCAGATCGCGTGAGACGTCGAGCGAAGCGGACCAGCTCACGTGAGACGGGACCAGAATGAACGAGACGGGGCATCACTCGCCGAGGCGGCGGGAGAGGCCGATCGCCTGATCTGTGACAGCGAAGGCTGATCCGTTGCCACCGATTCCTCATGCCGTTTGTCAAGCCGCGAGAGCGACGGGTGGCGTGAGCTCGTGGCACCGTCCCTTGCTCAGGAGGGCCCAGAGGACATTGACGCGGCGGCGGGCGAGGGCGAGGACGGCATGGGTGTGGCGTGCCCTGGGCGCGTTTGCGGTCGTAGAACCGGTGGGATTCCTCGGACCGTCGGATGCTGAACAGCGCGGAGGTGCGGAGGACTCGCTGGAGGCGGCGGTTATAGCGTTGCGGGCAAAAGGAGCCTTCAGAAGGAGCCGCCCGGCGGCGTCGCCGTCGAGCCGGACGACCACGGGCTCGGACGCTCGCGCGGCGGGCGGACCACCAAGTTGCACCTGGGCGTCGAGCAGGGGCAGCAACCCATGTCCATCGTGATCACCGCCGGGCAGCGCGGGGAACCCTTGTAGTTCGAGGCCGTCCTCGGCCGGGTGCCCCGCCCGGGGCCGGGCAGGCCGCACGCCCGGCCGAGGCGGTTGCGCGCGGGCAAGGCGTACGCCCTCCCGGAAGAACCGCGCCTACCTGCGGAGGGCGCGGCGTCCGTTGCACCAATCCGGACAAGGCCGACCAGGCCCGCAGCCGCAATGAGCGCGACTCGCTCGGCGGCTGTCCGCCGAAGTTCCACCCCGAGGACGACAAGGCGAGACGCGCGGTCGAGTGCGGCATCAATCGCCTTACGACACGCGCGGTCCGCTACGAGGCGACCGTCCTCGTCGCGGCTATCAGTGAATTGCTGTGACCAGCGTCGTTGAGAGTGATCCAGTAGCGGCGCTTGACCCCGGTTTCGGTGCTGCGCACATCTTCGAGGACGCCGCCGTTGCTTTCGATGGTGCGCGCCGAGCCGACGTTGCCGTCGTCGCAGGTGAGGAGGACCCGGTCCAGACCGAGCGCCGGCGCCTTGAGTAGAACCGCTCCCAGCGCCCACGAGGCCAGTCCGCGTCTCCTGGCGGAAGGCCGAATGCTGTAGCCGATGTTTCCGCCGCCTTCCAGCAGAAAGGCGTTCAGATAGTGCCGAAGGTCGATGGCCCCGAGGTACGTCTCGCCGTCGACAATCCACCAGTGGGTAGCGTGGACGCGTCCTTCCCCGACAGGCAGCGACCGGTCCGATTGCTGTCGCAGTCGCTCGACCCATGAGGCGAACCCTTCAGGGCTGTCGGGGTCATCGTCACCGACCAGACGCAGACCGGCCCCGTCCTGGTGAGCACCAGGCCGCCACTCGTCACGCGCTATGAGCCACGAGGAATGCAGCCGTGCCGTGGGAGCGATCAGTTCAGCCATGCGAGGGACCATAACACCCGCAGCCGCTGTGTGATCAGGCCCTTTCTGTCAGGTCGGGAGCCTGGCCCGTCGGGTGGGGTGCAGGTGAGCCAGATCAGGGTGAGATCGCCTCATTCCGTCCGCGATTGCTCAACCACTACCTTGATCCACTTTCGGCATACGCCCTAGGAGCGCCTGTTTGCGCAGGGAGGGATTTCAGTACGGCGGTCCACTGGATGCTGCCGGCGATTGTGCCTGGGCAAGGCCATCCCGCCCGTCCTTGAACGAGGTTCGCACTGCGACCGCTGACGTGGGATGCAAGAGCAGGGTTCGGTTTATCGAGGTCTGGCGTGCCGGCGAGGCGCGTCTGCTGCCGGAAGGCGTTTGCACCCACGTGCGCGGCGGGGAAGGGCGCGTACTCATACGCACTTGTGCTCGTACCTCCGCTGCGGTGTCGTGGAGGAGTGAGGTCATGATGAAGAGTAGGCCCTCCCGCTGGCTGAAGGGCACACTCGTGTCGGCGGTGGCGGCCGTCGTCTGTTACTGGTTCTGGGGGTTCTTGGACGAGTGGGCGGGGGAGACCGATTCGGAGGGGTCGTTCTCCGGGTTGTTCACGTCGCTGTTTGCGGGGATCATGGACGTGGCGTCGATGCCGGTGCTGCTGTGGGCAGGGATGCGTGTACTGCGGGAGCGAGGCAATCATCTACTGGTGATGCTCGACGCGATCGCATGGTTCTTCGTCGGGGGCATGTGGTCGAGAACGACGTCGGCACTGCTGGCACCATCGTGTTCCTCACCCTGTTCACGGCTTTCGGGACTCTGCTGTCCGGTGTCGAAGCGCCAAGAAGGTGAGGGGAAGGGAGCGCTCTTCGCGGCCCTGGCAGCCCCATCGCGATCACACACCGGAGGCGTCGTTGTCTCGCTCAGCTGACGTGTATGTCCGCAGCGCCAGAGGGCTGGTCGCCGTCCGCTACCCGGATGCCGTAGGCGCCGTACTAGGGGGCTCCAGCGCCCGTGGGCAGGCCACCTCCGCCAGCGATCTCGACATCACCGTTCTCCTCCCTGACGACGGGGCCAGCCGCCGCGAGGTGCTCCGCCACGAGGGCCGCCTGGCAGAGGTGTTCCTGAACACCCGAGCCGACCTGCGGCAAGCTTTCTTGCAAAGCCGGGTCACTCGCCGGGCAACAGCACTCTTCCTCTATGCCGAATCCGTCCTGCTCCACGACCCCCACGGCCACGCCGAGCAACTCCGCGCCGAGGCCCGTAACCTGCTCGCCGCCGGTCCCGACCCGCTCACTCCACAGGAGCGCAACGCAGGCCGCTTCCTGCTTACGGACCTCCTGGACGACTTGACCGAGACCGGCCCCGGCAGCGATCGTCACGAGCAACTGGCGATCGCAGACCGCGTGCTTCGCGAAGCAGCCCACCTCCTGACCGCTCACCACCGCGCCTGGAACGGGGCTGGTAAATGGCTGCCTCGCCGCCTGGCTCAGGCCGACCCCATCCTGGGTCAGGAACTGCTGCGCGGGCACCTGACGCTCGCCGAACACGCAGACCCCAAGCCGCTGGTAGCCGCATCCTGCCATGTGCTGGATCTGCTGGGCGGACCGCTGCGCGAGGGATACACCGACACTCTCCACACAGCAGACGCAACCCCGGGAAAGGGTTGTCCCATATCTGCTGGTCACGGGTGAGATGATCTTGTGATGGCTGGTGTGATCACGGTGTCGGATCCGTCCAGGGCAGCTCCGTTCACCGGGCTGAGCCTGCGGCAGTTCGGCAAACTGGTCACTGCGTGCGGCGCCAAGGGTGCGGACCCGGTATGCAAGGGTCGGCCGTGGTGCCTGCCCTGGGGGACTGGATCCTGCTGGTAGCGGCCTGGTGGCGTACGAACTTGACGCTGCGGCAGATCCAGCTCGCCCCGCTGTTCGGGGTGTTCGAAGTCGGCCGCTGAGCGCATCATCGGCCACTTCGGGCCGTCGCTCGCGCTCCAGCCCCGCACGCGGTTCCGAAAGGAGGCGGTGCTGATCGCCGACGGCATTCTGGTTCCCACGCGGGATCACACGGTTGCCGAGCAGTCGAAGAACTCCGGTACTCGACCAACCACCAGGTCGTCGTCGACTCCGGCCCCCGGCTCGTCGTCGCCTGGCCGGTCACCGGTAGCCGCAACGACGGCAAGGCGTGGGAACTGTTCGGTGTGAACGCTGCCGTGGGCCGGACCACGGTCATCGCGGACGGCGGCTATTATGGCACCGGCCTGGCCATCCCGCACCGCCGCGAACGTGGCCGGACCGGACTGCCTGCTTGGAAGGAGGAGCACAACACCTCCCACGGCAAGGTCCGGGCCCGCGTCGAGCACGTCTTCGCGCGGATGAAGACCTGGAAGATCCTTCGCGACTGTTGTCCGAAGGGCGACGGCATTCACACCGCGTTGCTCGGCATCGCCCGACTTCACAACCTCGCCCTCACGGGATAACTCCCGCCCCGTACGGGGCCACCTTTGGGAGAGGCCCAAGGCAGATGGCTCCCACCTCGCTGTCCCGGAGGATGCTCAGTCGAGACAGAACTCGTTGCCCTCGATGTCCTGCATCACGATGCACGACTCGTTGTGGTCATCGGCAAGCAGCAGTCGCACGCGTACCGCGCCGAGCGCGACCAGTCGTGCGCACTCGGCTTCGAGCGTGGCGAGGCGCTCTTCACCCACGAGCCCGGTGCCGACTCGCACGTCAAGATGCAGCCGATTCTTGACGACCTTGCCTTCGGGGACGCGCTGGAAGTACAGTCGCGGGCCCACGCCTGAGGGATCACTGCAGGCGAACGCTGAGCCCTGCCGCTCAAGCGGCAGAGAGCGATCGAAATCGCCCCACGTAGCAAACCCCTCCGGTGGCGGCGGTACGACGTACCCCAACACCTCGCACCAAAAGCGAGCGACGCGCTCAGGTTCTGCGCAGTCGAAGGTGACCTGGAACTGCTTGATCGATGACATCGGCGCACCATAGCAGGGGACTCTGTTGCTCATTTCCCGGTGTCGATGCGCGTGCTGTCGGGAGGACGGCCCCTGCTACTGAACCTGGTTGGGTGATGTCGGGCTGTTCGCCTGACAGTGGCCGGTCGGGTCCGGTAGCTCCTGGGGGGGTGAGATACGCGCAGGGTGGTGCACTGACCGACGCCGAGGGGGCCGCGGGGGAGCGGATCCGGTTGCAGACTGTCGCCCGTTTCGGGGGCGGGGAGACGAACGGGGAGATCGCTGCCGCTGTGCGAGTGAGCGAGGGGTGGAGCGGTGGCGCCGGGCCTGTCGCGAGCGCGGCGAGTTGGGGGTCCTGTCGAAGGGTTCTCCAGGGTGGTCCCGGCTCAGCGAGACCCAGATCGCCAGCCTGGGACGAGAGTTGGAGCGCGGCCCGCTGGTCCACGGGTGGGCGGACCAGCGGTGGACGCTGGAGCGGACCAGGACACTGATCGGCCGCCTGTTCCGTGTCTCCCACACCGTCGAGGGCATCGGCAGCTGCTGAAGCGTCACGGCTGGAGCTGGCAGCAGCCGGCCAGGCGGGCCATCGAACGCGACGACGATGCGGTCGAGGTGTGGAAGAAGGAGACCCGGCCGCGGGTAAGAGCACCGCGGCGGAGCGCGGCGCCTGGATCGTTTTCGAGGACGAAGCCGGGCAGTCGAAGACTCCGCCGCGTGCCGGGGCCCGAGGTCGGATGGGCCAGACGCCGGTCGTGCGGGTGCGGGGCCGCGGCTCCGGGCGGGTGTCGGTGGCGGGCATGGCCTGCCTCAAGCCGGGCAGGCGATCCCGGCTCATCCCTGCGATCCGCGAGTATCGGGGCCGCACGGACGAGCTGAAGGGCTTCGGATGGCGGGTCTTCCGCGACCTGGTCGTCCTCATTTCTGTTATCGGCCTGGGCTGTTCGGGTCGAGTGTCAGTTGCGATGGCTTGGTTTTTGCTCGTTGGAGTGAGGTACGTGGTCGGGCAG
>NZ_JBIRSJ010000053.1:0-11110 GCF_044334165.1 Streptomyces sp. NPDC020845
ACCGCGGCCTCGCCAAAACCTCACTGGCCCAGGTCCTGACCGCAGCCGCCCTCAACCTCTACCGCCTCGACGCCTGGTGGACCGGAACCCCCCTGAGCACAACACGAGTCTCCCACTACGAACAACTTGCCCTCAGCCTCACGGCCTGATCGACAAAAGCCCAGATCACATCGACCAACAGAGTCGCACAGGATGACACCGCGACTGTGTCCCGGGTGTCGGCGGCCGATCTGGACAACGGCAGCGCGAAGACCACGCCGTCTGCCCTCGCCAAGGGCCGACTGATGGAATTCGACCTGTCCGCGACCCCGTCGGGGGAGGTGTACGTCACCGGGAAGGCGACTTCGACAGGCCGTGCCGTGAAGACACTGCACAACCCGGGCCGTCTGGCCAAGGACGCCAGGGTGTCCAGCCGTGGGCAGGCGGCCGTCACCTCTCGCTGGGCGGACGGGAAGGACTCCCGTATCAGGCCCGAGGAGGCGCTGACCGAGCGGACTGTCCGCACGACGCTGAAGGCCATGGATACCGGCAGGACCGCGGTACTGGACGTCGTTCCCGGCGACCGGATCGGTGGAGCGAAGTCGGCGCGTGCGGGCAATGAAACGTCCCCCGTGCTCAAGGCCGCGACCACCGGTGGACGCCAGCGGATCGGCGGCACCGTCGACCCGGACCGCTACTGCTCAGTGCCGCATGGCGACGCGCAAAAGCAGGCATTCCAGCCCACACCGCGCCAGATCGAGTGGGCGGTGGACCAGGCCGTCGTCGGCAAGCTCAACAAGGGCGCCACCCGGCCGGCGAACTGGAAGAACACCGGCATGGCCGCATACGCACCGCAGACACTGTTCCCGCTCACTACGCTCAAGGGCGGCTCAGGGGAGGACTGGCACATCCCTGCGCAGGTGATGCTCGGTGTCACCGCACAGGAATCGAACATGTGGCAGGCCGCCCGCAGCGTCGTGCCCGGCGTGACGGGCAACTCGCTGATCGGCAACTACTACGGCATCAAGTACTCCGCAAGCGGCGACCAGAAGGACCCGTGGGCGATCAACTTCGCCGAGGCCGACTGCGGGTACGGCGTCACCCAGGTAACCGACGGCATGCGCGTGCACGGCAAGGAGAAAGAGGACGAGAAGCCCAAGACGACAGTGCAGCAGGAAGCCGTCGCACTGGACTACGCGGCGAACATCGCGGCCGGCGTGAACATCCTGGCCGACAAGTGGAACGACACTCGCGACGACGGGTTGATCATCAACGGCGGTGATCCAGAGTACATCGAGAACTGGTTGTACGCGCTGTGGGCCTACAACGCCGGCTACCACCCCCAGTCGACGGCGGGCAGCAACTCCGGAAGGTGGGGTGTGGGCTGGACGAATAACCCGGCCAACCCATTATGGAAGGAAAACCGCAGCCCGTTCCTGGAGACGGGGGGCAAGGATGACTACTCGCACGCCTCACATCCGCAGGACTGGCCGTACGAGGAGAAGGTCATCGGCTGGGCCGCACGCCCGATCTCCGCGATGTTCGCTCCCGGTGACTTCCAGCCCGGCTACAGAGCGGCCTGGTGGAACACGGACCTCGCACGCACCCGCGCCAAGCCGCCGCTCGGGCAGTTCTGCAACGAGTCGAACGACTGCGACCAGTTCAAGATCGACGAAGGTGCGTCCAATGACACTGGCAAGGGACCGTGCCTGCTGCCTGGTGACCCGGACACCAAAAACCCGCTGTACTTGAAGTGCTGGTACCACAAACCCGCCTCGTGGAAAGACTGCAAGAACGCGGAGTGCGGCAATCCGACCCACAGGTTCAATGAGACCTATCCTGAGCAGCCGGACGCCAACTCGTATCCACCGCGCTGCAACACCGGCCTCCCGGCCGGCTCGCTGATCGTGGACGATCTGCCCAACGGCACAGTCCCGGCGGGGTCATCGAACCGATGCGGCGCAGTCTCCTCGCAGGGCTCATTCGCCTTCGATTTCGCCACGGCTTCCGGCCGGATCGACATGCACCAGCTCGGCGCGGGCAACGGCAACCACTTCTGGTTTAGCCACACCCGTTCCAAGAGCAAGGACACTGATGCATCGCGCCTCTACACCAGGGGAACCTGGACCCTGAACTCCGCCAAGCGTGGCTGGATGCGTGTCTACGCCCATATACCCGACCACGGCGCCCACACACGCCAGGCCACCTACATGATCGGTGGCACAGACTCCACCAGCCCTTACCGCGTGCACCCACAGAGAGTTATGGAAAACAAGTGGGTTGACCTGGGCGTATTCAACTTCATCAGCACCCCGACGGTGTCGCTGGACACCAACACCGAGGACGGCACCGGCGACGAAGACATCGCCTGGGACTCGGTGGCATTCCAGCCGCTATCGGTGAAGCCGAAGAACTTCGTCGTCGCCATGGGCGACTCGTACTCCTCGGGTGAAGGCGCTTCAACGAATGGTGGCGACGACTACTACCCGGAATCCGACTACTACGACAAGCAGCTGCCGGACACCGAGGACAAGTGCCACCGCTCGAAGCATGCCTGGTCGCGACAGGCCGTGCTGCGAGGCTACTCAAAGTCGATCGGAGCGATGGCAGACGACCATGACGATGACATGGATTACCACTTCGTCGCCTGCTCCCGTGCTCGCCACTACAACATCCTCCGCGAGGGGCTGAGCGGGGAGCTGCCGCAGATCGAGCAGGGATATCTCGACCAGAACACCACGCTGGTCACACTGTCCGTCGGCGGCAACGACGCCCGCTTCGCGGACATCATCGAGGAATGCATCGCGGCCTTCACGGTATGCAACGACAACGACCTCGACGCCGTGGACCCGGACAACGGGAAAGGCACTGGCCAGTCGACCGGTCCCCTCAACGAGTGGGCACCGAAATGGCTCCACGAACAGATCCTGCCACGCCTGGCCAGCATGCTCGACACCATCCAGATACGTGCGCCCAAAGCTAGAATCGTCCTCATGGGTTACCCGAAGCTCCTGGAGGGAAACGGTCAGTGCATCATCGGCATAGGCACCGAGGAAGCGCCGTGGCTGAACGAGTTGGCGGACACTCTGGCCACCGAGATGCAGGGCGCGGTCTCCGACGCCAAGAGCAAGTACGGTACGAATGCAGTCTTCTCTGACCCTCGCGACGAGTTCGACGGCAAAGCAATCTGCGGTGACCCAGAGACAGTGCACGGGATCGTCCTGACCGGCCACTCGAAGGCAGACAACCGGGACAAAGAATGGCTGCCGGGCAACGTGGCGCCGTCCATGAAGTCCTTCCACCCGAAAGTGGAAGGTGCGCGGCTGTACGCCGATGCACTGAAGCAAACCCTCTCGGACGACTGATCTGTTCGACGGTACCGCTACGGCGAGCGGTGGCGTCCTTGTTAAAGAATGCGGGGGTATGAGCACTCGAGCCTACTTGTGCTCATACCCCCGCTGCGGCGTCATGGAAGAGTAAGGACATGGTGAAGAGCATTGCCTCCCGCTGGCTGAAGGGCACATTCGTGTCGGCGGCGGCGGCCGTCGTCTGCTACTGGCTCTGGGTGTCCTTACATGATTGGGCGAGGCAGGCCCGCTCGGACGGGACGTTTTCCGGGTTATTCGAGTCGCTGTTTGCGGGGATCACGGGCGTGGTGTCGATGCCGGTGCTGCTGTGGGCAGGGATGCGCGTATTGCAGGAACGAGGCAATCACCTGCTGGTGATGCTCGGCGCGATCGCATGGTTCTTCGTCGGGAGCCATGTGGTGGAGGACGACGTCAGCACCACTGGCACCGTCGTGTTCCTCACCCTGTTCACGGCCTTCGGCACTCTGCTGTCCGGTGTCGAAGCGCCAAGAAAATGAAGAACCGGGAGTGCCCTCCACGGCCCTGGTGCAGTCCCATCGCGATCAACTATGGATCCGGGTAGCAGACGGGTCGGGCTCCCGCGCCCGAGGGCAGGCCTGCCCTTGCCGGAAATCTCATCCGTGCAGGTCACGCTGCATGTCGGTATTCGTGGAGGATGCCGCCGAGGCGATCGTGTCGGCGTATCTCGAGGCGGGCTAACGCGCCGGGATTGTCGATCGGCGGGGGCAACGGGTGCAGTGGCCTGGCGTTCGCGATGCCTTGGTGTGGTCGGTGTGGTCGGTGTCCGTTGTAGAACTGCTCGAACTCGCGCAGGGTATGGAGTAGGTGTCGCTGGTTCCAGATCAATGTCCGGTCCAGGAGCTCGCGACGACAGGTCTGTATCCAGCGCTCCGTGATCGAGTTCATTCGTGGCATCTGGATGCCGCTGAGGACGACGTCGATCCCCGCGTCCTTGAGGACGGCATCGAAGAGGGCGGGGAACTTCCCGTCCCGGTCCCCGATCATGAACCGTGCGCGGCGGCCGAGGTCTTCGAGGTCCATGACGAGGTTTTTCGCCGCTTGCGCTACCCAGGATGCGATCGGATGCGCGGTGGCGCCCAGGACGCGGATCCGGCGACTGCCGTGTTCGATCACCACGAGCACGTACATCCGTACGCCCGACAGCGTGACTGTTTCCATGAAGTCACAGGCCAGCAGGGCATCAGCCTGTGCGCGAAGGAAGGTGGCCCAGGTACTGGAGGTCCGCTCGGGTGCTGGGGCGATGCCGGCCTCCTTCAGGATCTCCCAGACGGTGGACGCGCCCATCTTCCCCCCCAGCACAAGCAGCTCGCCGTGCAGACGCCTGTACCCCCAGCTCGGGTTTTCCTTCGCCAGCCGCAGCACCAGGACGCGGATCGAGCGCACGGTGCGCGGCCGTCCCGGGCGCTTGGGCCTGCAGGCGGCGGCATGGCGGCGCGCGACGAGGCTGCGGTGCCAACGCAGCACCGTGTCGGGGGCAGCCGTAACCGTCGCAGGACGTGCAGGGGCAGCCGGTGCAGCAGCGCTGCCAGGTACGCCCGATCGCTGGGCGTGAACCGGACCTTGTCCTTGTCGAGTTGGCGTTCCAGCACGGTGATCTGGTGGCGCAGGGCGAGGATCTCCGCGTCCTTGTCCCGGTCGGTCATCGGCAGCAGGCGAAGCATCGCGAACGCGTTCGACACACCCAGGTAAGCCAGTCGCAGCAGCACGATCGATCATCATGACGCGCTGACAGCAGCTGCGCCAGAGCGTCGGACCGAGCGACCGCGGCCAAGATTTCGGGAACCCGAAGAAGCGGCCCCCACCAGGGCGGATGAGATTTCCGGCAAGGGCAGAGTCGGGGGCGAAGGTGGTCTTCGGCTCGGCATGGACATTGCACCAGCGGACGTAGGCAGCGATGACCGCGTTCTGCTCGTCGTGGCTACGATGGTCGGTGCCGTTCAGCGCGAAGTAGCGCAGAGCCGCGAACTCCAATTCGATCCAGTTCAGCCAGGAGCCGTAGGTCGGCAGAAATACCAGCTTAACGGCATGGTCGGCGGTCCAGGCGCGGATGCGTGCGTGCTTGTGCGGGGAGAAGTTGTCCAGCACCACATACAGTTTCTGCCCAGGCCAGCGGGCGCGCAGGGCTTTGAGCAGGTCGAGGAACTCGCGCCACCGCTTGCGCGGGCGGATGCGGTAGTACAGCTTGCCGGTGGCCAGATCGAGGGCGGCGAGCATGTGCCGCACGCCGTTGTACCGGTTGTAGGTGGCCCGCAGCCGGCGCGGACGCCGCACCGGCCCCCACGCCTTGCCCTTGCGTGGCATGAGGTTCAGCGGCCCGAACTCATCGACGCATATCACCCGCCCGTCTGCAGGCGGTGTGTCGTACAGCGCCAGGACGCGGTGCATCTTGGCGATGAACTCCGGGTCGGTGGACGCCTTCCACGTAGTGGTGGTCTTCCAGGAGACCTTGCCGGCGCGCAGGATCCGGCGCAGGGTCTCTCGGCTGACGGCCGGGGTCACCTTCTGCTTGATGAGGTGGTCGGCGAGCTTGCTCAGGCTCCATGTGGAGAAGGCGGTGATCTTCCAGTCGGCGGGGGATGTCCGGGCGATCAGGCAGATGTGCTCGCGCACCTGGTCACTGATCGTCTTGGGGCGTCCCCCGCTCCATTTTGGGTCCAGCGCGTCGAACCCCCGCTCGTTGAACGCGTGGATGACATCGCGGACGTAGTCCTCGCCGACCTGCATCAGCGTGGTGATGTCCTTGACCGTCTGGCCCTGAGCGGACATCAGCACCACGATCGCTCGTCGGAGTTTCACCGGGTCCTTCGCACTCCGGCTGATCCGCTGCAACTTCCGGCCCTCCTCCATGGCCACCGGCCGGACGAACACACTCGGTCGACGTCCCACGACCACCTCCAAGATCAGGTCTTGGGGACAGTCTGATGGCCGACGAACAGCGGGTCGATTACCCGGCCAAGGATGCGTGACAAGCCACTAGTTCTGGTCGGTGGGGAACGGTTGAGGTCGTCCTCGGCCGCGGTACGGGGGCGACCTACAAGTGCCCCCCTTCCCGCCCCCAGTCGGCCGTGCAGGCCGAACCTGCCACCCGGCGAGACGACGGTTACGCGCGGGAAATCTTGACCGCCGCCGTACTCGGTGTCACGGTCCGGTCGCCGCCATGTTTGCGTAAACGTCGCCACGGACCGGCCCGGGCCGTTCGGCGGCGGAAGCCCAGCGGCTATCCCGGCGGTCGAGGGGTCATCGACGCGGCGTCGGCCAAGGGCTTCAAGGTCACCCTCTCTTACCGGGAGGGCGGGGGCCCCACAAGGACGGCTTCATCGACGACCACGTCACCTCCGTCTGCGCCGACCCGCGCCTGGACGGCACCTACCTGTCGCTGCACCACTACGGGTTCTGGAAGAACTACGCCACGTACGTCGAGTGGGTGGCCGACCTCAAGGAGCGCATCCGGCCGCTTCGGGCTGACCGTGGACGGCGAGGGCGAGCGGGTCTGGTTGGACTCGCCGGACAATCCGGTGCCGTCCCAAGGACCCATGTGGGCCGAACACATCGCGACATGTGAACCAGACGTAAATTGTGCGGCGGCGTACGTCGGCTATGTGCGAACAAATGAGCACGCGCTGCGAAAACCGAACAGCGGTTTCCGCGCCCGGCGGTCCGGTACCGAATTCCCCGCGGTTACAGCTGCGTTTCCGGTTTCCCCCGTTCGTCGAAAACTCTTCCTTGTTTGATCACCAGGGTTTAGATTCCTCCCGCCCCATCCACCTTTGTGAGTCAGGAAACATCTTGGCTATGAACTGGTCCGGCAGGCAATGCCTGTTGGGTTTCGGAGCAGCCCTGCTGGTCATAGCGGCGACCCCGCCTCTGTCCGCAACTGCTCAGCCTCCATCCGCCGAAGTCCGCGGCAGCGCGGCAGGCCCCTCCGCCACCGGCCTTCCGAAGCCCGTTTCCGTCACCTTGCTGACCGGCGACAAGGTCACCATGACCCCGGCGGGGAAGAATCCCGCCACCATCACCGTGCAGGGGCCCGACGGACGAGACGCCGACGCCAGAATTAGCAATGTCGGCAAGGACACCTACGTTTACCCCGCCTCGGCTGCCGAATACCTGGCGGCCGGCAAGCTGGACTCGCGGCTGTTCAACATCACCGAGCTCATCGCCGACGGTTACGACGACGCGCACATCAAGCATGTGCCACTGATCGTCACCTATGCGAAGGGCCTGGGCAGCTCCGCGAGCGGCGCGAGGAAGCAGGCCGCGGCGCTCCCGGACGAGGCGACCGATGTCCGGGCGCTCACCAGCGTCAACGGCGCGGCGCTCGCCGAGGAGCACAAGGACGCTGCCGATTTCTGGGAGTCCCTCACCGGCGGCAAGGGCGGGGCGGGGCTGCGGTCCTCCGACGCCGCCGCCACGTTCACCGGTGGCGTGGCCAAGGTCTGGCTGGACGGAAAGGCCAGCGGTCAACTCGCCGACACCACGGCCCAGATAGGCGCCCCCGAGGTATGGGCTGCGGGGAACACCGGAGAAGGCGTCGACGTAGCGGTTCTGGACACCGGGTACGACGTCAGCCACCCCGACCTCGCGGGGGTCGCCTCGTCCGCGAGCTTCGTCCCCGACGAGGACGTCGACGACCAGCACGGGCACGGCACCCACGTCGCCTCCACGATCGCGGGCAGTGGCGCGGCCTCGGACGGCAAGGAGAAGGGCGTCGCGCCCGGTGCCTCCCTGCACGTCGGGAAGGTGCTGAACAACGGCGGATCGGGCCAGGACTCCTGGATTCTGGCTGGCATGGAGTGGGCCGCCCGGGATGCGAAGGCCCGGGTGGTGAGCATGAGCCTGGGGACGGACGAGCCCAGCGACGGCACCGACCTGCTCAGCCAGGCGGTGGACGAGCTCAGTGCCGAGACCGGGGCGCTGTTCACCATCGCCGCGGGCAACTCGGGTCCCAGCGACCACACCGTCAGGGCGCCCGGTACGGCGAGCGCCGCACTGACCGTCGGCGCGGTCGACTCGCAGGACCGCATCGCCGACTTCTCCAGCCGGGGCCCGCGGTTGGGTGACGACGGGCTCAAGCCTGAGATCACCGCGCCCGGCGTCGACGTGCTGGCGGCCCGCTCCCATTACTTCTATATGGGCGAGGGGTATTACACGAAGCTGAGCGGCACCTCCATGGCGACGCCGCATGTCGCCGGTGCCGCCGCGCTGCTGGCCGCCCAGCATCCCGACTGGACCGGCGCCCAGCTCAAGGACGCCCTGGTGAGCACCGCGCGCGTGACCGACTCGATCAGCGCGGACGACGGAGGCAACGGAAGGGTGGACGCCGCGGCCGCCACCAAGGCCACGCTGTTCGCCACCGGCACCGCCGACGCGGGGATGCACTCCCTGGGCGGCGCACCCGGCGAGACCGTCGAGAAGCCGGTGCGGTGGACCAACACCGCCGACCAGCCCGTCACCCTGGACCTGGCGGTCGACGCGCCCGGCGCCCCGGACGGGCTGTTCGCCCTCTCCGCTTCGAAGCTCACGGTGCCCGCCCACGGCAGCGTCTCGGCCACCCTGACCACATCGCTGGACAAGATGCCGGCGGCGCGCCGGTACACCGGCCACATCACCGCCTCCCTCTCCGGCGCGGTGGTGACCCGTACGCTCATCGGCGTCAGCACCCAGGAGAAGCCGCATCACCTGCGCGTCAAGCTCCAGGACCGGGCCGGGAACCCGGTCGACGGCCTGGTGGAGTTCCTGCGCAAGGGCGCCGGGGCGGGCGCTTACTCCCTCGCCTACAGCCAAGGGGGCGTGGTCGACCGGATCGTCCCGCCGGGCACCTACGCCGCCTGGACCTACGCGCCCGTGGAAGGCGTACACGGAAAGTACTCCCTCGGCGTCGCGCTGCTCGCCCAGCCCGAGATCGACGTGAGCAAAGACACCGACGTCGTCCTGGGCGGGTCCGCGCTCCATCTGACCGACGCTCCGACCCCCAGACCCAGCACCAGCGACGCCCAGGGCCGGATCGACTACTACCGCTCCTTCGGCGGCGACGAGAGCTCCGGCACCTCGCTCCTCGTCAGCGCGGAATATGACAGCGTCTGGGCGCAGCAGACCGGCAAAGTCGCCGCGGGCTCCCAGATCTACACCGTACGCTGGCGCAAACAGCAGCCGCTGCTCAGCCTGACCTCCGGCGGCCAGTCCTTCGACGACCTGTGGCTACAGCCCGGCTCGGGCAAACTACCCGCCGGCAGCAGCACGCTTGAGACCGTGTTCGCCGGTGCCGGCAAGAAGGAGGACTACGCCTCCCTGGACGCCCGGGGCAAGGCCGTCGTCATCCGGGGCCGCGGCGAGGAGCAGATCACCGCGGCCGAGGACGCGGGCGCGAAGGTCCTGCTGTTCGTCAACGGCGGGTACGGGCGGCTGCGCCAGGCCGTCGGCCGTACCCCGCTGACGGTCGTCGGACTGTCCAGGACGGAGGGCGAAAAGCTGATCTCACGGATCCAGAGCAGCGAGACCGGGAGCGTGGCCATGCGCTCCGTGTCCCACCCGGTCACCACCTACCTCTACGACCTGGTCCACAGCTGGCGCGACCGGATCCCGGCCGACCTGACCTACGCGCCGACGGAGCGTCAGCTGGCCCGGGTGGAGGTCGGATTCCGCAACGACCCGTCGCATGAGGTGCAGGAGTACCGCTACGACATCCAGCCGTACTCGGACCTCAGATACGGCGTGACCGCCATCTCCAACACCGGCACCCGCCGCACCGACTACCTCACTGCCGACAAGTCGGTCCCGTGGATGGAGGAGGTGTACGAGGTCAGCAAGGTCCCCGAGACCTGGCAGTACTCGGATCGGCTCACCTACCCGGCCGGCCGGACCACCGAGGTCGACTGGTTCGGCCCGATCCAGCGGCCACGGGTCAACCGGAGCATCGAACTCCCCCACCGGACCGGTGACAAGCTCGTCGCGTACGTTCCCGGCTGGGGCGACTCCGGCGAGAACCACGTCGGCACCTTCGGGTACGGACCCAACACCCAGACCACCGAGCTCTACCGGGACGGCGACGTTCTCGCCTCGACCGGAGGCGCCTGGATCGAGGCGGAAACCCGGCCGGCCAAGGCCGCTTACCGTCTGGTGACGAGCACCGCCCGGACCGGAACCTATCCCTACTCCACCAAGACCCATACCGAATGGACCTTCACCTCGGCCGCGGCCGCGGACAGTGAGACGGTGAGCCAACTGCCGCTCATCCAGCTCGACTACCGGATCCCGACCGCACAGGACGGACGAGCACGGCGTGACGCGAAGCTCGTCGTCACCCCGTCGCATCTGCCCGGCGGTCCGGGCGCCGCGCTCCGTACGACCAGTGTCGAGCTCTCCTACGACGACGGGGCGACCTGGAAGCGGGCGGACGCGGCCGCAGGGGCTCCGATCCGGTTGCACGCCCCCAAGGGTGCCCGATTCCTCACGCTGCGCGTCAAGGCGGCGGACACCCAGGGCGACACGGTGAGCCAGACCATCACCCGCGCGGTGGGCATCGCCTGATCCCGTTCGCCTGATCCCATAGGTCATACACAGGGCGGTGCGGCGCTGACCTACAGCACCGCACCGCCCGCTTTTACCCGCAGGGCGTCAGCCCAGCAGGTGGTAGTTGCCCGCGACCGTCAGGAAGAGCACCGCGGCCAGCGCCACCGCGCTGTAGTGGATCCGGGCCGCCCAGCCCCACCAGCGGCGCCACCAGGCGATCACGGCGCACACCA
>NZ_JBIRSJ010000054.1:0-10644 GCF_044334165.1 Streptomyces sp. NPDC020845
CACGCCCGCATGAACCGGTCGGGAGTCTCCCCCCTGCCCACCGATCACGCCCTCGCCCTCCTCGACACCGCCCACCGCCACGGCGAACCACACCTCGTGGCGTTGAACCTCGACGTCCACGCGCTGGCCGCGCAGCCGCCCCGCAGCCTTCCGCCGGCGTTCCGCGCGCTGGCGGCCCGCCCCGGCGGCAGCGGCGCGGCCACCCGCCGCGCCGCCACGGCCGAGCAGCGCCCGGACGACTGGACGCGGCGGCTCGCCGCGCTGCCGGAACCGGAGCGGCGGCAGCGGCTGCTCACGCTGGTGCGCACCAACGCCGCGACCGTGCTCGGCCACGCCGACCCCGAAACCGTGCGGGAGGACGCGCCGTTCACCGACCTCGGCTTCGACTCGCTGACCGGCGTCGAGCTGCGCAACCGCCTCTCGGCGGCGACCGGCCTGCGGCTGCCGGCCGCCCTCATCTTCGACTTCCCCTCGGCCAGGGCGCTGGCCGGCCACCTGCTCGGCGAGCTGGGCGTGGTGGACGGCTCGCCGGGCGCGGCGACCGGCGGTGTCGACCCGGTGCTCGGGGAGCTGGCGCGGCTGGAGGACACCCTGTCGGCACTCGACCTGCCCGAGGCCGACGCACGGGCGGTGACAGATCGGCTTGAGGGCCTGCTGGCCCAATGGAAGGCGGTGTCCGCGCCGGCGGCCCAGGACGCCGAGGACACCGAGGACACCGCTGCCGACCGGCTCACGCTGGCCACCGCCGACGAGGTCCTGGCGTTCATCGACAGCGAACTCGGCACATCGTGATGGCTCACAACGCAGACGAAGGTCGTGACTCCCCATGCCGGATGAAGAAAGGCTTGTCGACTACCTCAAGCGTGTGGCGACGGACCTGCACGACACGCGGCGCAAGCTGCGCGAGGTGGAGGAGCGGCACCAGGAGCCCATCGCCATCACCGCGATGACCTGCCGGTTCCCCGGCGGCGTCGACTCGCCCGAGGCGCTGTGGGACCTGGTGGCCGCCGGGCGGGACGCCATCGGTCCCTTCCCCACGGACCGGGGCTGGGACGTGGACGCCCTCTACCACCCGGATCCCGACCACCCCGGCACGACGTACACGCGCGAGGGCGGGTTCCTGCACGACGCCGACACCTTCGACCCCGGCTTCTTCGAGATGAGCCCGCGCGAGGCGCTGGCGACCGACCCGCAGCAGCGGAAGCTGCTGGAGGTGGGGTGGGAGCTGTTCGAGCGCGCCGGCATCGACGCGACGGCGCTGCGCGGCAGCCAGACGGGCGTCTTCGTCGGCGCGGCGACCATCGGCTCGGCGGCGTCGGGCGCGCCCGTGCGCAAGGAGTCCGAGGGGTACGCGGGCGTCGCGCCCAGCATGCTGTCGGGCCGCCTCGCGTACGCCTTCGGGCTTGAGGGCCCGGCGCTGACGGTGGAGACGGCGTGCTCGGCGTCGCTGGTGGCGATGCACCTGGGGATCGCGGCGCTGCGGAACGGCGAGTGCGGCCTGGCGGTGGCGGGCGGCGTGACCGTCATGTCCTCGCCGGCCGTGTTCACCGGCTTCGCCCGGCAGCGCGGCCTGGCGCCGAACGGGCGGTGCAAGCCGTTCGCCGCCGCGGCCGACGGCACCGGCTGGGGCGAAGGCGCCGGGCTCGTGCTGCTGGAACGCCTCTCCGACGCCCGCCGCAACGGCCACCAGGTGCTCGCCGTCATCCGTGGCTCGGCCGTCAACCAGGACGGCGCCAGCAACGGCATCGCCGCGCCCAACGGGCCCTCACAGCAGCGGGTCATCCGCGCGGCGCTGCGCAACGCCCGCCTGTCGTCCGCCGAGGTGGACGCGGTGGAGGCGCACGGCACCGGCACCCGCCTCGGCGACCCGATCGAGGCGGACGCGCTGCACGCCACGTACGGGCGGCAGCGCCCGGAGGGCAGGCCACTGCTGCTGGGCTCGGTCAAGTCCAACATCGGGCACACGCAGGGCGCGGCGGGCGTCGCGGGCGTCATCAAGACGGTGATGGCGATCCGGCACGGCGTGCTGCCCGCGACGGTCAACGTGGACGAGCCGACGCCGCGCGTGGACTGGTCCGGCGCGGTGCGCCTGCTGACGGAGCCACAGGCGTGGCCGGAGACGGGCCGGCCGCGCCGCGCCGGGGTGTCGTCGTTCGGCATCTCCGGCACCAACGCGCACCTGATCCTGGAGCAGCCGACCGACCCGTCCCCGGCGAAGGGGAAGAGCGGGGGCCAGAACGACAGCGAGGGCGAGGAGCCGCAGCGGCCGGCGATCACGGCCGGCGGCGTGGTGCCGTGGGTGCTGTCGGCGCGCGGCGAGGGCGCGCTGGCGCGGCAGGCGCGGCGCCTGGCCGACTGGGCCGAACGCCACCCCGGCGCGGTGGCGGACGTGGGCCGTTCGCTGGCGACGGCACGCGCCCGCCTGGAGCACCGGGCCGTGGTCGTCGGCGAGGACCGGGCGGCGCTGCTCGGCGGCCTCGCCCGGCTGGCCGCCGGCGAACCCGACCCGGCTGTCGTCACCGGTACGGCCGGCCCGACCGGCGCCGGGCCGGTGTTCGTCTTCCCCGGGCAGGGCTCGCAGTGGCTCGGCATGGGCGTCGGACTCCTCGACTCCTCCCCCGTCTTCGCCGCCCGGATCGCCGAGTGCGAGCGGGCCCTGGCGCCGTACGTCGACTGGTCGCTGACCGGCGTGCTGCGCGGCACCGACACCGCCGCCGACCCCGCCCGCGACGACGTGATCCAGCCCGTGCTGTGGGCCATCCACGTCGCGCTGGCCGCCGTCTGGCAGAGCTTCGGCGTCACCCCGGCGGCCGTCATCGGCCACTCCCAGGGCGAGGTCGCGGCGGCGTGCGTCGCCGGGGCCCTGACCCTGGAGGACGGCGCCAGGATCATCGCCCTGCGCGCGAAGGCCCTGCGGCCCCTCATCGGGCACGGCGCCATGGCCTCCCTCAGCCTGAGCGCCGAGGAGACCGAACGCCTCCTCGCCGATCTCGGCCCGGATCAGGCCGGTGACGTCGTCGCCGCCGCCCACAACGGCCCGCAGGCGACGGTGGTCTCGGGCTCCCCCGACCGGGTGGCCGCGGTGCTGGCCGCCGCGAGAGAGCGGGGCGCGCGGACCCGCACCATCGACGTCGCCTACGCCTCCCACGGCCCGCACGTCGACCGCATCTGCGAGGACATCCTCGGCGCGCTCGGCGAGGTGTCCCCCACCGAGTCCGGCATCGCGTTCTACTCCACCGTCAGCGCCGAGCGCGTCTCCACGACCGGGCTCGACTCGGAGTACTGGTTCACCAGCCTCCGCCGCCCGGTCCGCTTCGCCGACGCCGTTCGCCGCCTGGTCGCCGACGGCTACCGGGCGTTCGTCCAGTGCAACCCGCACCCCATCCTCTCCACCAGCCTGCAGGACGTCTTCGAGGAGTCCGGCACCCGCGCCGTCGCGCTGGCCACGCTCCGCCGCGACCAGGGCGGGCCGCGGCAGCTGGCGCTGGCGCTGGCGCATGCCCACGCCGCCGGCGTGGACGTCGACTGGCGGCCCTGGTTGGCGTCCGGGTCCGAGGTCGCGCTGCCCACCTACGCCTTCGACCGCGAGCGCTTCTGGATTCCCCACGGCGGGACGGGCATGGGCGGCGGCGACGTGTCCGCCGCCGGGCTGCGGGCGGTCGAGCACCCGCTGCTGGCCGCTGCCGTGAGCCTGCCCGACGGCGGCCTGGTGCTGACCGGCCGGCTGTCGTCCTCCGCCGGCGACGGCTGGCTCGCCGACCACGTCGTCGGCGGCGCCGCGCTGCTGCCCGGCTCGGCCCTGGTCGAGTGGGCGTTGCAGGCCGCCCACGAGGCGGGCTGCGCCGCAGTGGAGGAACTGGCGCTCCAGGTGCCGCTCGTGCTGCCCGCCTCCGGGGCGCTGCGCATCCGCGTGGCGGTCGGCCCCGCCGAGGGCGAGGACGGGGCGCGCACCGTGGAGGTCTTCTCCCGCCCCGACGAGATCGACGCCGAGTCCACCGAGGGGTGGATGTGCCACGCCACCGGGACGCTGACGCCCGACGCCGCGGAGGCGGGCGCGGACGCGGCCGCGGCCGCGTGGCCGCCGCCCGGGGCCGAACCGCTGGACGTCGCGGGCCTGTACGAGCGCGCCGAGGCCGGCGGCTACGGCTACGGGCCGGCGTTCCGCGGCGTGACGGCGGCCTGGCGGGACGGCGCCGACCTGGTCGCCGAGGTCGCGCTGCCCGAGGCGGCGGGGCGCGGTGGGGACGGGTTCGGCATCCACCCGGCGCTGCTGGACGCGGCCCTGCACCCGGTGCTGCTGGCCGAGCCGGGCGACGGGCGGCTGTGGCTGCCGTTCGCCTGGAGCGGCGTGACGCTGCGCGCCACCGGCGCGCGCCGGGTGCGCGCGCGCGTGTCGCCGCTGGCCGGCGGGCACCGCCTGCTGCTGACGGACGAGACCGGCGCCCCGGTCCTGGACGCCGGGTCCGTCGCCGTACGCCCCACGAGCGCCGCCGAGTTGCGTGCCGTGGGCGAGCGCGCAGCCGAGGGCCTCTACGCCGTGGACTGGGTGCCCGCGCACGGCGGGACGGTGCCGCCGGACGGCGGTGGCGCGTGGGCGGCGTTCGGCGGCGCCGTACCGCTCGCGGTCCCCGGCACCACCGACCACCCCGACCTGGCCGGGTTGCTGTCCGCGCTGGACGACAGCGCCCCGGCGCCCGAGGCCGTGCTCCACGCCGTACCGGGCACGCCCGGCGACGAACTGACCGCCGTCGGCGGCGTCCTGACGCTGCTGCGGGAGTGGCTGGCGGAGCCGAGGCTGCTCGACTCCCGGCTGGTCCTCGTCACCTCCGGCGCCGTACCGGCCGGCGAGAACGAGGCCCCGCCCGACCCGGGCGGCGCGGCCGTGTGGGGCCTGGTCCGCGCGGTCCAGGCCGAGCACCCGGGCCGTTTCGTCCTCGTCGACACCGACACCGACACCGATGCCGACACCGATGCCGACGCGGCCGGCCTGGCCGAGGCCGTCCGCCACGCCCTCGACGCCGACGAGCCGCAGCTGGCCGTCCGCGCCACGGGCCCGCTGGTGCCGCGCCTGGTCCGCACCTCCCCGCCGGCCGGGGCCGAGGGGCCCGAGCTGTCCGGCGGCACCGTCCTCGTCTCCGGCGGCACCGGCGTGCTGGGCGCCGCTGTCGCCGAGCATCTGGTGCGCGCGTACGGTGCGGAGCGCCTGCTGCTCCTCTCCCGCCAGGGCGCGGACGCGCCCGGCGCGGCCGAGTTGCTGGAGCGGCTCACGGCGCTGGGAGCCCACGTCGACCTGTCGGCTGTCGACGTGGCCGACCACGCCGGCCTGGCAGGGGCGTTGGAGGCCATCCCGGACAGCCACCCGCTGGTCGGCGTGGTCCACGCCGCCGGCGCGACCGACGACGCCCTCGTGGAGGCGTGGGACGACGACCGCCTCGCCCGCGTCTGGACCCCCAAGGCGCACGGCGCCTGGCACCTCCACGCCCTCACCCGTGAGGTGCCGCTGCGGATGTTCGCGGTGTTCTCCTCCGCCGCCGGCGTCATCGGCAATCCGGGACAGGCCGGGTACGCCGCCGCCAACGCCTACGCCGACGCTCTGGTCGCGGCGCGCCGCGCCGACGGGCTGCCCGGCACCAGCGTGGCGTGGACGCTGTGGCAGCAGCCCTCGGCCATGACCGAGCACCTCACCCAGGCCGACCTCGCCCGCCTCGGCGCGCTCGGCATGCGCCCGCTGGCGACCGCGCACGGCCTGCGGCTGTTCGACGCCGCGCTGCGCGCCGCCCGCCCCCTGGTGGTGGCCGCCGACCTGGACGCCGCCCGCCTGGGGCCGGACGCCCCGGCGATGCTGCGCGCCCTGGCCCGGCCCGCCCGCCGCCGCGCCGCCGACCTCCACCACGCGGGCGGCGGTCCTGCGCTCCCCGCCCGGCTGGCCGGACTCGACCCCGACGAGCAGCGCACCCTCGTGCTCCAGACGGTGCGCCAGCTGGTGACGGTGGTGCTCGGCCACACCACCAACGCGGCGATCCGCGAGGAGGCGGCGTTCAAGGAGCTGGGCTTCGACTCCCTCACCGGCGTCGAGCTGCGCAACCGGCTGGCCGCCGCGACCGGCCTGCGGCTGCCCGCCACCCTCGTCTTCGACTACCCCACCCCCCGCACCCTGGCCGACCACCTCCTCCAGCGTTTGACCGCCACCGCCACCGCCAACGCCACCCCGACGCCGGGAAGGAGAGCGGCGGCGGCGGACGAGCCGATCGCGGTGGTGGCGATGGCCTGCCGCTTCCCCGGCGGGGTGACCTCGCCCGAGGGCCTGTGGGAACTGGTCGCTCAGGGGCGGCACGTGCTCGGCCCGTTCCCCGCCAACCGGGGCTGGGACACGGCGGGCCTGCTCCACCCCGATCCCGACCACCCCGGCACGACCTACGCCGCGCAAGGGGCGTTCGTCTACGACGCGGAGACCTTCGACGCGGCGTTCTTCGGTATCAACCCCCGCGAGGCGCTGGCCATGGACCCGCAGCAGCGGATGCTGCTGGAGACGGCCTGGGAGGTCCTGGAACGGGCCGGGATCGACCCGCACACCCTCAAGGACAGCCTCACCGGCGTCTACGCGGGCGTCATGTACCACGACTACGCCGCCGGCGTGCCGTCCGGCGACCCCCGGCTCGACGGCTACGGCATGATGGCGAGCGCGGGCAGCGTCATCTCCGGCCGCGTCGCCTACACCCTCGGCCTCCAGGGCCCGGCCGTCACCGTCGACACCGCCTGCTCCTCCTCGCTCGTCGCGATGCACATGGCAGCGCAGGCGCTGCGCGCGGGCGAGTGCGAGCTGGCACTGGCGGGCGGCGTGACCGTGCTGGCCACCCCCGAGGTCTTCACCGGCTTCTCCCGCCAGCGCGGCCTGGCCCCGGACGGCCGGTGCAAGCCGTTCGCCGCCGCCGCCGACGGCACCGGGTTCGGCGAAGGCTCGGGGCTCGTGCTGCTGGAACGCCTCTCCGACGCCCGCCGCAACGGCCACCAGGTGCTGGCCGTCATCCGGGGCTCCGCCGTCAACCAGGACGGCGCCAGCAACGGCCTCACCGCCCCCAACGGCCCCTCCCAGCAACGCGTCATCACCCAGGCCCTGGCCAGCGCCGGGCTGTCCCCTGCTGACATCGACGCGGTCGAGGCCCACGGCACCGGCACCACCCTCGGCGACCCGATCGAGGCGCAGGCGCTGCTCGCGACGTACGGCCAGGAGCGCGCCGACGACCGCCCCCTGTGGATCGGGTCGGTCAAGTCGAACCTCGGCCACACCCAGGCGGCGGCGGGCATCGCGGGCGTCATCAAGACGATCATGGCGCTGCGCCACGGCCGCCTGCCCGCCAGCCTCCACGTGGACGCGCCGACCCCGCACGTGGACTGGGACAGCGGCAACGTCCGGGTGCTGACCGAACCCGCCGACTGGCTGGAGACCGGCGCGCGTCCGCGCCGCGCCGCCGTCTCCTCCTTCGGCGCCTCCGGCACCAACGCCCACCTCATCCTCGAACAGGGCCCCGACGAGCCGGCACCGGCGCCGGACGACGCCACCGGCGGCGTCGTACCGTGGCCGCTGTCCGCCCGCAGCGAGGAGGCGCTGCGCGCCCAGGCGTCGGCGCTCGCCGAACGCCTCGGCACGGATGAGGAGTTGCCGATCAGGGACGTCGGCTGGTCCCTCGCCACGACCCGGGCCACCTTCGAACGCCGGGCCGTGATCGTGGGCGGCGACCGCGCGGAGCTGACGGCGGCGCTGGGCGCGCTGGCCGAAGGGCTGCCGCACCCCCGCCTGGTCACCGCCCCACCGGCCACCGCGGCGCCCGCGGCAGGCCAGGCAGTGTGGCTGTTCTCCGGCCAGGGGAGCCAACGCCCCGGCATGGGCGCCGCACTGCACGCCCGCTTCCCCGTCTTCGCCGACGCCTTCGACGAGGTCTGCGCCCTCCTCGACCCGCATCTCGACCACCCGCTCGCCGACGTCGTGCTCCGCTTTGAGCCGGACCCCGGCCTGCTGGACCACACCACCTACACCCAGGCCGGGCTCTTCGCCCTCCAGGTCGCGCTGGCCCGGCTGCTGCGCGCCCACGGCCTACGCCCGGACGCGGTGATCGGCCACTCCATCGGCGAGATCGCCGCCGCCCACGTGGCGGGGGTCTTCTCGCTCCAGGACGCCTGCCGCCTGGTCGCCGCCCGCGCCACCGCGTTGGGCGCGCTGCCGCCCGGCGGCGCCATGACCGCGCTGGAGGCCACCGCCGAGGAGGCCGCCGAACTCCTGGCCCCCCACGACGGCCAGGTCACCGTCGCCGCCCTCAACGCCCCCACCAGCACCGTCATCTCGGGCCCCGCCGACCTCGTCGCCCAGCTCACCGCGGACTGGAAGCAGCAGGGCCGCCGGGCCAAGGCCCTCACCGTCTCCCACGCCTTCCACTCGCCGCTGATGGAGCCCGCACTCGACGGCTTCCACCAGGCCATCGCCGACCTCAGGTTCCAGCCCCCCACCATCCCCCTCATCAGCAACCTCACCGGGCAGCCGGCGGGCGAGGAGATCGTCAGCCCCGACTACTGGGTCCGGCACATCCGCCAGCCCGTCCACTTCCACCCCGCCATCGCCCACACCGCCCCGCACACCGCCGCCTACCTCGAAATCGGCCCCGACGCCGTGCTGACCCCCGCCACCCAGAACACCCTGGACGCGCTGGCGGACGAGCTCGCGCACCCGCCCCTCCTCATCCCGGCCCTCACCCGCACCCACCCGGAACCCGAGGCCCTGGCACACGCACTCGCCCGCCTCCACACCCACACCCCAGTCGACTGGCGCCCCTGGTTCGGCGACGGACCGGCGACCCGCGCGGTCGACCTGCCGACGTACCCCTTCCAGCGCCAGCCGTTCTGGGTCGCGCCCGCCCCCACCGGTCCCGCCGCCCCCGGCAGCACCGCCCTGGCCCACCCCCTCCTCACCGCCACCGCGCCGCTCGCCGACGGCGGCCTCCTCCTCACCGGGCAGGTGCCCGCCGCCGACCACGCCGGCTGGCTGACCGAACACGCCATCGCCGACACCACGCTCCTGCCTGCCACGGCGCTGCTGGAGCTGGCCCTCCACGCCGCCGACCACACCGCCGCCGACCACGTCGAGGAACTCCTCCTCCAGCAGCCCCTCACCCTCGACGCCACCGATCCCCTCGCGCTCCAGGTCATGGTCGGCGCCCCCGACGACAGCGGCCATCGCACCCTCGACGTCTACACCCGCCCCCGGTCCCGCCCCTCGGCCGAGTGGACCCACCACGCCAGCGCGACGCTCGCCACCCAGCCCTCGACCGGCCAGCCCACGGCCGAGACGCTGGCGGAGGAGGCCTGGCCGCCGCCGGGCGCCGAACGCGTCGACGTCACCGGCTTCTACGAGCGCGCCGCCGCGGGCGGCTACCACTACGGCCCCGCCTACCAGGGCCTGAAGGTCCTCTGGCGCCACGGCGACGACCTCCTCGCCGAGATCGCGCTCCCCGACGGCGAGGCCACCGACGCCCTCGCCCTCCACCCGGCGCTGCTCGACGCCGCGCTCCACCCGCCCATCGCGACCGCCGACCCCACCGGCGAGACCTGGCTCCCCTTCTCCTGGAGCGGCGTCACCCTCCACGCCACAGCGGCCACCCACGCCCGCGTGCGCATCACCCCGCGCGGCGACCACGAGTACCGGCTCACCCTCGCCGACCCCGCCGGCCAGCTCGTCCTCACCGCCGACGCCATCACCACCCGGCCCATCGACGCCGCACGCCTGCGGAAGGCGGAGTCCGGCAGCGACGGGCTGTACCGCGTGCGCTGGACCGCGCTGCCGGTCGCGGCCGGACGCGAGGCACCGCCGGCGGACGGCTGGGCGGCGCTCGGCGAGGTGTTCGCCGACTCGCTCACCCACTACCCCGATCTCGGCGCGCTCGTCGCGGCGTTGGACGACGGCGCGCCCGTGCCGCCCGTCGTCCTGGTGGCCGGGAACACCGTGGCCGACACGCTGACGGCGGCTCAGGAGTGGCTGGCCGAACCGAGGCTGGCCGACGCCCGGCTGGTGGTCGTGACACGCGACGCGGTCGCCGTGGACGAGGCATCGGACGTCGAGCCCGACGCGGCGGCCGTCTGGGGCCTGCTGCGCAGCGCCCACACGGAGAACCCGGGCCGGTTCGCGCTGCTCGATCACGGCGGTGGCAACGCCGTTGACGCGCTGCGCGCCGCGCTCGACGCCGACGAGTGGCAGCTGGCGCTGCGCGACGGCGCGACGCTGGTGCCACGGCTCACGGCCCTGGACGCGACCCCCGGCATCGCCCTGCCCGTCGGCACGGCGGCCTGGCAACTGGTCATGGCGGAGCAGCACTCGGGAACCGTGGACGACGTGGTGCCGGAGGAACGCCCCGAGGCGCTGGAGCCGCTCGCACCCGGCCAGGTGCGGATCGCGGTGCGCGCGGCCGGGATCAACTTCCGCGACGTGATGGTGACCCTCGGCGTCGTGCCCGACCGCCGCGGCCTGGGAGGCGAGGGCGCGGGGGTGGTGCTCGACGTGGCGGGGGACGTGACCTCGGTGGCCGTCGGCGACCGCGTACTGGGCCTGTTCGAGGGCGCCTTCGGCCCCGTCGCCGTCGCCGACGCCCGCGCGGTCGT
>NZ_JBIRSJ010000055.1:0-9616 GCF_044334165.1 Streptomyces sp. NPDC020845
CGGTGGCGGTGGTGACGGCCGCGGCGCCGGTCGGGGTCCAGGCGCCGTACTGGCCCTCGGCGGGCACCTGCCGCTTGCCGTCGGGGCGGTAGCCGCCGGCCCGTTCGGTGGCGATGGCGGCGGGGTGCGGCTGGGCGAAGGAGGTGCGGGTCATGCCGAGCGGCTGGAGGATGTGGCGGCCCACGTACGCGTCGAAGTGCTCGCCCGAAGTCAGTTCGACCAGGTAGCCCGCCAGCGCCACGCCGTAGTTGTCGTAGCTGGACACCTTGCCCGGCGGGCGCACCCGCTTGGGCTGGTGTTCGGCCAGGCTGTCGCGGAGCCGTTCGGCGTCCTCGGGGTGGGCGGTGGCGCGGCCGATGATGCTGTTGTCGAACCCGGCGGTGTGCATCAGCAGGTCCCGTACGGTGACGGGCCGTCCCGGATAGCTGTCCTTGATGGTGAAGCCGGCCTTGTGGCGGGTGAGATATCGGTTGACGTCGGCCCGTAGGTCCAGCTTCTTCCGCTCGACCTGCTGGAGCACCGCCATGGCGGTGAACACCTTGGCGTCCGAGCCCATGAAGAAGCCCGTACGGCGGGCGTCCACCCGGGTGTTGCGGTCGATGTCGGCCACCCCGTACCCCTTGGCCAGCACCTGCCGTCCGCCGGAGACCACGACCACCGCGGCGCCCGGGATCCGGTACTCGTCCAGCTGCTTCTTGACGAGGCTGTCGACCAGGTCCTCAAGGCTCCGCGGGCGCGGGGAGCCGGGGGTGGCGGAGGCCGAGGCGGCCGTCGCCAGCACGGTCATGAGGACGGCGAGCAGCAGGGACACCGCCGCGGTAGCGCTGCGTCGAGTACTCATTTACCGGCTCCTTCGCTCACAGAGGGCTTGCGTCGTATGACCACAAGTCAACTCAAGTAGCGCGCGGAGGCCGATGGCCCTGTGTGGCGTCTTATGGGGGACCTGACTACACCCTCCGAAACGCCACCCGAGTCCAGTGCTCCCAAGGGCTCGCCACGGGCAGACTGAATGGCACACAGCGGCGGAAGGGCCGTCCCGAGGAGGGGGTTACGAAATGAGCATCATGATGGACGAGAGGACCGACGGACGACAGGTCGGCGGCAGCGGCCCCTGGCCCGTCCGTGGAGTGCGCGCCATGGGCCGCGGGCTGGCGCTGGCCGCCCTCGCCCCGTGGGAGGTGCTGCTCTTCTGCCTGGTG
Organism: Streptomyces sp. NPDC020845; assembly: GCF_044334165.1. Lineage (NCBI taxonomy): Bacteria > Bacillati > Actinomycetota > Actinomycetes > Kitasatosporales > Streptomycetaceae > Streptomyces > Streptomyces sp. NPDC020845. The sequence continues at coordinate 1,200 of NZ_JBIRSJ010000055.1, forward strand.
GTGACCGCGATCTCGCTGCTGGGTGTCGGCCTCGGGGTGCTCCTGGTGCCCGCCCTCGCGGTGGCCCTGCGGGGGACCACGGCGATCACCCGGCGGCTGGCCGGGCAGTGGTCGGGGGTCGGGATCGAGAACCCGTACCGGCCGCAGCCGGCTCCCGAGCCGGGCTTCAAGGGCTTAATGCAGCGCAACCAGTGGGTCCTCACCGACCCGGCGACCTGGCGGGACCTGGCCTGGACCCTGGTCAACCCGGTGGTCGGCCTGGTGATCGCGCTGCTGCCGCTGGCGCTGGTCGGCTATGGCGTCTTCGGCCTGATCATGCCCCTGATCTGGGAGGACATCGCCGACGCGGGCGGCAACAACTGGTACGCGATGGTCAAGGTGACCAGTGACGGCTCCGCCCTGATGGCCGCCGCCCTCGGCATCCCCATCGCGCTGGCCGGTCTGGCCGCGGGCCCGCACCTGCTCCGGGTGCACGCCCAGTTCGCCAAGTCGCTGCTCGCCCCCACCGAGATGTCCCGCCAGGTGCGCCACCTCACCGAGACCCGCAGCGACGCCGTCAACACCTCGGCCGCCGAGCTGCGCCGTATCGAGCGTGATCTGCACGACGGCGCCCAGGCCCGGCTGGTCGCGATGGGCATGAACCTGGGCGTGGCCGAGCGACTGCTCGCCAAGGACCCGGAGGCGGCCCGCGCCATCCTCGCCGACACCCGCCAGGCCTCCGCCACCGCCCTCAACGAGCTGCGCGACCTGGTCCGCGGCATCCACCCGCCGGTGCTCGCCGACCGCGGCCTGGCCGACGCCGTCCGCGCCCTGGGCATGGACAGCCCCCTGGAGGTCGAGGTCAACGCCGAGCTGCCGGGCCGCCCCGAGGCCCCCGTCGAGTCCGCCATGTACTTCGCGATCTCCGAGGCCCTGACCAACGCCGCCAAGCATGGCGAGGCCCAGCGGGTCACGGTCGACCTCTGGTACGAGACGGGCCGGCTGCGCGGCCAGGTCACCGACGACGGGATCGGCGGCGCGGACCCCTCCCGCGGTACGGGACTGCGCGGAATGGAGCGCCGGCTTGCTACTTTCGACGGTGTCCTTGCCGTGACCAGCCCCCAGGGCGGTCCGACGACACTGACCATGGAGCTGCCGTGCGTGTTGTCCTCGCCGAAGACCTCTTCCTCCTGAGGGACGGGTTAGTCAGGCTTCTGGAGGCATACGACTTCGAAATCGTCGCCGCTGTGGACACCGGCCCCGACCTCCTGCAGGCCCTCGTCGAGAAACGTCCGGACGTGGCAGTCGTCGATGTACGACTCCCGCCGACGTTCACCGACGAGGGCCTGCAGGCCGCTTTGGAGGCCCGCCGCCAGATCCCCGGCCTCCCGGTGCTGGTCCTGTCCCAGTATGTGGAGCAGCTGTACGCCAAGGAGTTACTGGCCGATGGCACGGGCGGCATCGGCTATCTGCTCAAGGACCGGGTGTTCGACCCGGACGAGTTCGTCGACGCGGTACGCCGGGTGGCCGCCGGGGGCACCGCCATGGACCCCGACGTCATCGCCCGCCTCTTCGCCAGCACCGCCTCCTCCGCCGCCGACCCCCTGGCCCGGCTGACCGCCCGGGAGCGCGAAGTCCTCGGCATCATGGCCGAGGGCCGCTCCAACGCCGCGATCGCCGAGCGGCTGGTCATCACCGAACGGGCCGTCATCAAGCACACCTCCAATATCTTCGCCAAGCTGGACCTACCGGTCTCGGACGACGACAACCGGCGGGTCCTCGCCGTTCTGGCGTATATGAAGTGACGCTGCACAGGGCACGGGCGGGGCGGGGGCAGGTCGGTTCGGGTCGGGTCACCGGGACGGTGACACCAGCCCCGCCTCGTACGCGATGATGACGAGCTGGACCCGGTCCCGGGCGCCGAGCTTGGAGCGCAGGCTCGCGACATGCGCCTTGGCGGTGCCCGGGGTGATGTGGAGCCGGGCCGCGAGCTCCGCGTTGGACATGCCGCGCCCGACGAGGGTGAGCACCTCGCGCTCCCGTCCCGTGATGGCGGCGAGGTCGCGGGGCGGTGGAGCCGGGGCCGGTTCGGGGCGGCCGGCGAATTCCTCGATGAGGCGGCGGGTGACGCTCGGGGCGATCAGCCCGTCACCGGAGGCGACCACCCGGATGGCCGAGAGGATGTCGTCGAGGGCCATGTCCTTGACGAGGAAGCCGCTCGCGCCGGCGCGCAGCGACGCGTAGACGTTGCTGTCGTCGTCGAAGGTGGTGAGCATGAGGACGCGGGCCGCCGGAGACTCGGCCGTGATCATCTGGGTGGCCTCGATACCGTCCATGCCGGGCATGCGGATGTCCATGACGACCACATCGGGCCTCAGCTCCCTTACCAGCCGCACCACTCGGGTCCCGGTCCCGGCCTCGCCGATGACCTCGATACCCGGGGTGGAGTCGATGACCATGCGCAGGCCGGCGCGGACCAGCGGCTGGTCGTCGGCGAGCGCGACGCGGATCGTCACCGCGCCTCGGCAGGCATGGGCGCATCGGCAGGCAGGGGCAGCCGCGCGGCGACCCGGAAGCCGCCCTCGGGCCGTGGCCCGGCGCTGAACCGGCCGCCGAGGAGCGCCACCCGCTCCCGCATACCGGTGATGCCGTAGCCGGATCCTTCGGCGGGCGCGCCACCATCTCCGGTGTTCCCGCCGTCTCCGTGATCTCCGTGATCTCCGTGATCTCCGTCATCGACGATCTCGACGCGCAGTTCGTCCTGCCGGTAGTCGATCAGAACCCGGCAGTGGCGGGTCCCCGCATGACGTACCACGTTGGTCACCGACTCCTGGACGATACGGAAGGCGGACTGGTCGACGGCGGTGGGCAGCGGGCGCCGTTCGCCCCGCCACCGCACCTCCACCCGGACGCCGGCGTTCGCCGTCGTCGCGGTCAGCCGGTCGAGGTCGGCCAGCCCGGCGAACGGGGTCCCCGCCATGGACCCCACCGTCTCCGGCTCGGTCCGGCGGAGCACGTCGAGCATGCTCCGCAGCCCGTGCAGGGTCTCCCGGCTGGTGGCCTCGATGGCGTCCAGCGTGGAGCGGGCCTGCTCCGGCCGGCTGTCGAGCACCCGGCTGCCCGCACCGGCCTGGATCGCGATGACGCCGATGCTGTGCGCGACCATGTCGTGCAGCTCGCGGGCGATGCGCAGCCGCTCGGCCGTCACCGCCTCGGCCGCGGTCCGCGCGCGCAAGTCCTCGTCGTAATCGCGCCGCTGACGCACCGACAGCCCCGCCAGCCAGGCGCACAGGACGAGCAGGGCGAGGAGCGCGCTCAGAGCCAGGAAGCCCGGGGCGAACACGCGGTTCCAACCGCCGTCCCGGAAGAGGCCCGCCTGAAGGGCCGTCTCCTGAACCGCCGTCGTGACGGCCGCCGCGACGGAGCCGGCCCGGCGCGGGCCCATGCCCGTGCCCGTGCCCATGCCCGTGCCCGTGCCCGTGCCCGTGAGGTAGCCGGCCAGAAGGTCCGCGGCCAGGAACAGCGGCCAGATCTGCTCGGCCCGCGCTCCCAGTGCCACCGCCGCGGCCGACTCGGCCAGCAGCGCCGCGAGGACCGGCCACGGCCAACGCCGTGCCCACCCGAGCGGCAGCGCCATCGCGACCGCAACCCCCGCGAGGGCCGCGCCCGGCACACCCTCCCCCTCACCTGGCTCCAGGCCGCTCGAGACCGTCGCGTACAGCACCAGGCTCAGCCCGGCCACCGGACCCCACCTCAGCAAGGGCGACGGCAGGGACAGCAGAGGAAGGCGGGAGGGGGTCTCGGGCACGGACCAGATCGTAGGCGGGCAGGCGTGTGCCGGGCATCGGCCTGCGGGCCTATACCCAAAGGCAGATGCCGCGGCGCGGATTCCTGCCCACGGGCCGATGCCGCACGGCCCCGGCCCGCGGCAGCGTGGACCGGGTGATCGAAGCCAACGGATTGACCAAGCGCTACGGCGACGTCCTCGCCGTCAACGACCTCACCTTCACGGTGCGGCCCGGGCATGTCACCGGATTCCTCGGCCCGAACGGCGCCGGCAAGAGCACCACCCTGCGGATGGTCCTCGGCCTGAACCGGCCCACCGCCGGAACCGCCACCGTCGACGGGCGCCCCTTCGCCCACCGGCAGGCCGGACTGCACCACGTCGGCGCGCTGCTCGACGCGGGCGATGTCCACCCCGGCCACAGCGCCGCGGCGCATCTGTCCGCGCTGGCCCGCGGGAACGGTCTGCCCCGCCGCCGGGTGCGGGAGGTCCTGGAGGAGGTGGGTCTTGCCGGTGTGGCGCGCCGCCGCGTCGGGGGGTTCTCGCTCGGCATGCGGCAGCGGCTGGGCATCGCCACGGCCCTGCTGGGCGACCCGCCCGTGCTGCTGTTCGACGAGCCGGTCAACGGCCTGGACCCGGAGGGCGTGCGGTGGGTGCGCGGTCTGTTCCGGCGGCTGGCCGCCGAGGGGCGTACGGTGCTCGTCTCCAGCCATCTGATGAGCGAGATGGAGAACACCGCGGACCGCCTCGTCGTCATCGGCCGGGGCGAGCTGATCGCGGACGAGACCGTCGCCGAGTTCGCGGCGCGCGGCACCCGGGCCGATGTCGCGGTGCGCACCCCCGACCCCACCGCCCTCGCGGACGTACTGACCCGTACGGGCGCCTCCGTACGGGCCGACGGAGGCGAGTCGCTCATGGTGACGGGGCTGACCGCGGCCCGGATCGGAGAGCTCGCCTTCGAGCACCGGATCCTCCTGCGCGAACTCGCCCCGCGCACCGCGTCGCTGGAGGAAGCGTTCATGGAACTCACCGCCGACCGTGCCGACTACCTCGCGGGAGACCGCCGATGACCACGACCGCCGCAACCCAGCCGACCGCCCCGGCCCTGTCCGGCCCGAGCGCCGAGCCGCGCGTCCGTCTCCGCGGTCTCCTGGCCGCCGAGTGGATCAAGCTGTGGTCGCTGCGCTCGACCCGGTGGGTGCTCGGCCTCGGCGTCCTGGCCGTCATCGCCATGGCGGCGCAGGGCAGCCTCGACACCTACAACAGCTGGCCGGACTACGGCCCGGTGGAGAGGGCCCACTTCGACCCGATGACCGAGGCGCTGAGCGGTGTCGCCGTGGCCCTCCTGATGATCGGTGCGGCCAGCGTGGGGGCTCTGTCGATCGTCGGTGAGTACGCCAGCGGGCTGATCCGCACCACGCTGACCGCGGTACCGGCCCGCCACCGGGTGATGACGGCCAAGGCGGCCGTGGTCGGGGGTGTCATGCTCGCCGTCGGTACGGCTGTCTCCCTCGGCACGTTCGCCGTGAGCCAGGCCATCCTGTCCGGCCGCGGCATCGGCCTGTCGCTCGGCGATCCCGGCGTGCCTCGCGTGCTGGTGGCGAACGCGCTGCTCGTGCCCTTGTCGGCGCTCGTGGGCCTGGGCATCGGCGCGGTCCTGCGGCACACCGCGGCCGCGGTCGTCACGGCCTGCGCCGTCCTGGTCATCCTGCCGCTCTTCTTCAAGCCGAGCGTCCACCAGTGGGCGAACGACCTGTACGGCATGTTCCCCCTCTACGTCTGGCGCCACTGCCTGTCCCAGCTGCACCCCCGCGGCCTTGCGGCCCTGCCCACGCCGACCGGCTCCTGGCTGGTCTTCGCGCTCTGGCCGCTGGTCGCGGTCGTCGTCACCGTGCTGGTCGTGCGGCGGCGCGATGTGTGACCGCGGGCCGGACGTCCCTACGCCCGGGAACTCACCGCAAGCGCAACGCGCTCACCACCGGGCGCGCAGCCGCCGTGTCGTCCGTGCGCAGGGCGACCGCGGCGGCGTAGCCGGGCGGGGCGGGTACGTCGGCCAGTGACCAGCCGGGCGGGGTGGCGGAGTTGGGCGGGGCGAGGTGGTCGGCCAGGCCGACGTGGTGGGTGCGCAGGCCGCCGGGCAGGCCGGTGCCGATGCCCTTGAGGTACGCCTCCTTACGCACCCAGCAGCTGAGGAACGCCTCCTCGTGCAGCGCCTCGGGCAGCGCCTCGATCGCCGTCCGCTCATCGGCGTGGAGCTGCCGGATCAGCCCGGCCAGCACTTTGCCGCCCCGCCGCGCGTTCCTGGCCTCGATGTCGGCGCCGACGGGCGCGTCGGCGAAGGCGTACATCGCGGCATCCTCGGCGTGCGACAGCGAGAACCGCAGCCCGGGCTCGCCCGCCACGGCGGGGCGGCCGTGCGGCTTGTCGCAGTCCGGCATGCCGCACAGCTCGCGGATCAGCTCGACCTCGGCGGGGTCGATACCGAGATACGCGCCGAGCAGGACGCGCAGACCCACATGGGAGGCGACATAGCGCTCCCGCAGGGTGTCGTCGCGGAACCTGGCGGCCCGCTCGCTCTCGCGGGCGTCCAGCATCCCGGCGCGCGCGGCGGCCGCAGCGGCGGACGGCGGTATCCGCAGCAGCCATACGGCCACCTCGGCGCCGGAGGGCCGGTCCTCGGGGCGGGGCAGCGCGCGGGCCGGGCCCCATCCGTTCGTCCCGTCCGCCGTGCCGTCCGCCATGTCGACGGCGGGATGCCGGACGCCCGGGTTGGTGTACGACACGATTCCGCCTCCCCCCGCAGCGCTGAGTCTGACTCAACATCCTTGCCCCGGGGCGGCGTTGCCGCACGGGCGACACCCGGTGACTTAGGACACGTTCCCCTACCGACTGGTATGGTCACCCGTCCGCACCACTACGATCAAGCACAGACCGTGCACTTTCCGTAATGGGGGTTTGCGACATGGCGACCGGATTCTCGGCGAAGGCGGCCTCGGCGCTGGCCCTCCCGGTGGCTCCGCTGTACGGCGCCTTCCTCTCGTACTTCATCTACCACCCGCCCCGCAGGCCGTACCACAAGAAGCCCGCCGACCTGGGGCTGACCAGCACCGACGTCACCGTGCCGCTGGGCGGCGGAGGGCGTCGGCTGCATGTGTGGCTGTGCGCGGGCGACCCGGACCGGGTGGTGGTGCTCGGGCACGGCCTGGGCCTGAGCAAGTCCGCGAGCCTCGCGCACGCCAAGATGCTCCACGAGGCGGGCTATACGGTCGCGATGTTCGACCACCGCAACCACGGCAGGAGCAGCGCGGACCGGGCCTGCTGGGGCATGAGCGACCGGCACACCGACGATGTGGTCGCGGTGGTCAAGCATGTGCGTGGCATGGCGGAGTACGCCTCGGCGCGGATCGCGGTCTACGGCTTCTCCATCTCCGCCTTCCCCTCCTTCTACATGCTCAGGCGGAACGGGGAGCGCCCGGTCGACGCGGTCGTCTTCGACAGCGGCCCGGCACTGGAACTGCGGCCGCTGTTCCGTAACTTCCTCGCGGCCGACGGGCTGCCGATCCCCGGACCGCTGCGGAAGGGGCCGTCCCGGAAGGCTCTGGAGAAGGTCGCCTCGACGGCGGCGGTGGCGATGCTGCGGGTGCAGTGGCCGCCCGCGGCCACGGGGGCGTACGAGAGCACGCCGATGCTCTTTCTGGCCGGCGAGAGCGACACGATGATTCCGGCGGACGGGGTGCGGGCGCTGGCGGAGCGGTATCCGCTGGCGGAGGTGCACACGCTGCCGGACACCGAGCATCTACAGGGCGTCAAGACCCATCCGGAGGTCTACGCGGAGACGGTCCTCGGGTTCCTGGGGCGCACGATGAAGAAGTGAAGAGGCAATGCCCGCTCGGGCATGCCTCAGGCCGGATCGACGCCGATTCGGGCACGGGAAATTGGCCTCCCCCGCCCCCGTTACGCGGGGGAGACCAAGTTCACCGGTGATGCCAACAGTGCGGAATCACCGCCTCCATGGTCTGTCACGTGGGCTTCGCGCCCCAGACCCATGGCACGAAGATGCCATACGAATTGCCGGGCCCCCGTATCCGGCGTAACCGGTGAGACGGGGGCCCGGTGGGCTCTGAAACGGTCAAGGGTTCGGGGCCGGGTGGCTCGCTGTCAGCCCTCAGTCCTTGATTTCGCAGATGACGGCGCCGGAGGTGATGGAGGCGCCGACCTCGGCGGCGAGGCTCTTGATGGTGCCGGCCCGGTGGGCGTTGAGCGGCTGTTCCATCTTCATCGCTTCCAGGACCACGACCAGGTCGCCCGCGGCGACCTGGTCGCCCTCGGCCACCGCGACCTTGACGATGGTGCCCTGCATCGGCGAGGCCAGCGCGTCACCCGAGGCGGACGAACCCGACTTCTTCACCGCCTTGCGCTTCGGCTTCTTCGCCCCGCCCCCGTCCCCGGCGGCAGGCGCGGCAGCCGCGCCCAGGAACGCGGGGAGGGAGACCTCCAGGCGTTTCCCGCCGACCTCGACGACCACGGTTTCGCGTGCGGCGGCTTCTTCCGTCTCCTCCGTGCCCGTGGGGGTGTAGGGGGTGATGGTGTTGGTGAATTCGGTTTCGATCCAGCGGGTGTGGATGGTGAAGGGGTCGCTGGTGAAGGCGGGGTC
>NZ_JBIRSJ010000056.1:0-9560 GCF_044334165.1 Streptomyces sp. NPDC020845
AACAAGCGTTACCTTGCAATAACAACGGAGGTCGACCGGGCACGCACGGTAGGGATCGCGACCAGAGCGACCTCCGTCCCACCGCGACCGACGGCCGCACAGGCGGCCGCGGACTGACTTGCCCCCCTTTCGTTACTGGGTACTAACGGACTCACCTCCATGTCCAGGGACTTGACCGCACCTAAGCCAAGCCATATGTTATTGGCCAATAACATTCGAGGAAAGGATCAGTATGGACGTCATCGTCATGGCTGAGGGGGACATCCCGACTGGGCTCGCACGTGAGCACCGCTACCGAGAGCCGGTCGAGGAGGCGCTACGCGCAGAGCATGTCGACGTTGATGCCTTCGGTAGCTGCCACGACCTTGCCGCCCGAGCTGCCCGCGAGGTGTGGAATGGCTGACCAAGTCCAAGGGCTGGACGCGGCTGCCTTCCGTTCGGCGTTGGCCCGCTTCCCTTCCGGCGTGACGATCGTGACGACCCGAAGCTCCGGGGGCACGCTGCATGGGTTCACCGCGAGTTCCTTCGCGGCGCTGTCGCTTGATCCACCACTTGTTCTCGTTTGTCTGGACCAAGGAGCGGACTGCTTCCCAGCTTTCATAGCGGCTGAGCAGTTCGTCGTGAACATCGTGACGCCCGCGCATGCGAAGTTGGCCATGAGGTTCGCCACCAAGGGCGAGGACAAGTTTGCACACGGGAGCTTCGAGTCCGACGAGTGCGGACACCCGATACTGCCCGACGCCGCAGCGGTCATCCGCTGCGAGCTGGAGCAAGCCGTACCCGGCGGAGATCACGTCATTCTCATCGGCCGTGTGCACGACGCACGCATAGGTAGCGGCAAGCCGGTGATGTGGTACCGCGGTGATTTCCTCTACCTCGGGCAGAGCGTTACATGAATGACATCGGGCCCGGCTCCTCAGCTTCGGTGGATCGCACGTGTGGTTCATCCACGCGCGGCGCGCGGTGTGGTGGAACCCTCCGCTCGGGCCGTGCTGCGGGGCCGTCCGGTGAGTGATTCCGTGGAGTTCGACCTCGTGAAGATCGGGAACGTGCTGCACCCGGTGGCCGACATCGACGCCGCCGTGCGCTTCTACACCGACACCTTCGGCCTGGCCACGAAGTTCGTCGACGGCGACCGCTACGCCGCCCTCGACGCCGGCAGCACCACGTTGGCCCTGACCGGCCCGGCCGAGGACGTCACCGGTGGGGTGCCCGCGGCGTCGTTCAAGGTCCCCGACGTGACCTCGGCGCTCACCGCCCTCGTACAAGGCGGCGGATCCGTAGTCCGGGAGCCCGAGCAGGGCCCGCACGAGGTCCGGGCCGTGGCCCGGGACCCATGGGGCAACACCGTAGTGATCTACGGGCCGCGGTAGCGGTCAGTCCGGTAGCGGGTCGGCCTCCGCCGTGCCCCAGACCGAGACGTCGGATGCCATTGACATTCCTGTTCGTGTCCCTCCCCGGCCGTCGGCCAGATCCCAGACCTTTTGCGCGCAGGAACGACCCGCGCGTCCGAGGCACCACCACTCGCCGACCGAGTCACCCGCCTTCGAAGCCCGGAAGGTTTCCGTGCACCCCGTCTTCTCCTCACCCTCACCCGATCGCCCGCCGGCACCGGACCCATCGCTCGATGCCCTCCGACTGCGACACGGTGAAAGTCTCCGCAGAGCCACGCGTCGTGCCCAGCGTGCATTCGTTGCCGCCAACGCCGTCCCTCTCGCCGTCGGCATCGCGCTGTCCTTGCTGACCGCCGTTCCCGCAGTCCACGTGTACGGGCACCTCACCTTCGGCCTTATCTGGGGCATCCTTCAATGCGGCCTCTTCGTCGCCACCGTGTGGGTGTACGAGACGCGATGCACAGCCTGCGATCCCGCCGAGCGGCCCCGGACCTCCGGCATGCCCCAGGCCGAGACGTCGGATGCGTCCAGCCTCGATGATTCCTGGCGGTGAAGCGGTGACCGTGCACATCTTGACCGCAGCTGTACTCGACCCGATCGGTTCAGACGCCAGAGGCCCCGTGATCGTCGTCTTCCTGGTATTCATCGGGCTGTCTCTCCTGTGGCTTTTCACGCTTGCCTCGAGTCAGGAGCACGAGCCGGAAAGGCTCTACATCGCGGACCGGTCACTCTCTCCGGTCTTCAACGGGTTCGCCATGGCGGGCGAGCAGATCACGGTCGTCACCCTGTTGGTGACGTCCGGGTTTATCGCTCTGTACGGCTACGACGGGTTCAGCATCGCCATCGACCTCATGCTCGCTCTCGGCGTACTGCTGCTCCTTGCTCAAAAAATACGCGACAGCGGACTTTACACTCTCGGTGACCTCTTCTCCCTGCGTGCCGCGGGGCGCACGTCGCGGACTGCCGCGGCCCTGGTGACACTTGCGATCACCATTCCCCTTCTCATGGTCCAACTGCGGGCTACCGGCATCAGCGTGGCCCTCCTGATCGGCCGGTCGCCCCATGGAACCCAAGTGGTCTGCACGGTGCTGATGGGGCTTCTCGTCGGCTTTTTCGCCGTCGTGGCAGATCTGCGAGGCACCAGCTTCATGCAGATCGTCAAGGTGGTCGTCACCCTGATCACGCTTTCGCTGATCACGCTGCTGGCCCTCAGCAGATTCGAGTGGAACCCCGGGTATCTGCTCTCTGCGGCGGCGGAGAAGAGTATGTCGCCGAACGGATATCTGAGCCCCGGGCTCTGGCCGCGCACCGCGAACCTCGGATCGCTCAACGTGATCGGCGAACACATCGTCGTTATCCTCGGTACGGCCGTGCTGCCGAACCTGATCCTGCGTGTCAGTGCCTCCCGCACCGGGCACTCGGCACGACGATCCATGAGCATTGCCTCGGGACTGGGCGCTGCCTTTGTCGTCCTCCTGAGCGCGGCGGGCTTCGCGGCCGCGGCCGTGGTGGGAAGCGACGTCATTCGAGCGGTTGACGACGTTGGGCAGGGGTCCCCGATACTGCTGGCTTCGGAAGTACTCCCGCACGGCTCAGTGGCGCGCGTTGCGCTCATCACGGCCATGGCGTCCGTGGCCTTCCTCGCCGCACTCACGACCGTGTCAAGTGTGGCCTTCGCTGCCGCTGTCACCTTCGCGCGTGATGTGTTCACTCAGGGCAAGGGCCCGCGCACCCGAACCGGAGAAGCGCGAGTACTGCGTCTGACCCTCGTCGTCCTGGTCGCCGTGAGCCTGTCGCTGTCCACAGCCATCAGCCGGTATCCGGTCGAGTCCCTGGTCATCTTCGCTCTCTGCGTTGCGGCGTCGGGTGTATTCCCGGCGCTGATCTACACTTTCTTCTGGCCCAAGTTCAATCGCCGTGGGCTTCTCTGGTCCGTCTACGGGGGACTGCTGCTGTCCCTCGTGCTCACGGTCTCCTCACCCGTCGTCACCGGCACCAAGAACTCACTATGGCCGGAATTGAGTTTCAACTGGTATCCGTACTACAACGCGGGCATGGTGTCCGTGCCAGCGGCACTCTTCCTCGGGTGGGTCGGCAGCCTCACCTCACCAAAGAGTGCTCAACCGGTTGCCGGTGCAGTGAATACGACGGGAAAGGAAGCCGGACGGAGGAGCACAGCCCGCCCGCGGACAGCGCACGGTCGACATGCAGGCTGATTCGCCGCGGTTGTGGTATCCACAGGCTCGACGATCTCCTGCACCCGGGCGGCTTCCGCGCGGCGTTGCAGGAGATCGTGGACCTGGCCGTCCGCTTAGGCGGGTAGCGGCTTCGACGCGGTCTTCGGCAGTCGCGCGACGGTGATCACTCCGATGAGCGCTACGGCGAGGATCCAGTAGACGGGGCTGGTTCTGCTTCCGGTACTGGCCACGAGGGCAGCGGCGACGAGTGGCGTGATGCCGCCGATGATCACGCCCAAGTTGTAGCCGATCGCGATGCCTGAGTAGCGCACGCTTGCCGGAAACAGCTCCGTGGCCAACGGCCACGTAGGCACCTGCGCCCACCCGGTGAAGAACATGAAGACCAGATAGACGGCTCCGACGGCCCAGAGGTTGGTTGCTGCGATGAGGAGTGCGAAGACCGGCCAAGCGATGACGGCGAAGATGATGTAGGACGCCAGCAGGATGGGCTTGCGGTCGTAGCGATCCGTCAACTTGCCCGCCCATGGATAGGTGAAGGTGGCCAGGGCGATGCACAACGCTGATGTCCAGGCGACGCCTGTGGCGGAGAATCCTTCCTCCTGCAGGAAGATGGCGAAGTAGGCAACGCCGAAGTAGCCGGTGCCGTTGAACGCGATAGCCAGGCCCGCCACACGGGCAACCGACAGCGGGTGGCTACGCAGAGCGGCCAGCATCGGACTGCGTACGATCGCGGCCTTCTCCTTCAGCTCTTGGAATTGAGGCGACTCCTCGACCCGCAGCCGAGCCCGCAGACACACCACAGTAAGGACCAACGAGAGGAGGAACGGAATCCGCCAGCCCCACGTTGCCATCTGGTCGGCCGGAACCAGCAGACGGACCAGCCCTACGACGCCGGCGGCCACGGCAAACCCGAGAGTGGACCCCATGGAAACCGTCGATCCGTAGAAACCCCGCTTGCCGGGCGGCGCCAGCTCGGCGATGTAGGTGGCAGCGCCACCGATCTCACCACCGGCAGCGAACCCTTGGGCGAGTCGCACGACGATGATAGCGATCGTCGCGGCGACTCCCATCTGTCCGTAGGTGGGCAGCAGACCCATCACGCCGCACGCCGCCCCCATCATCACAATCGTCGCGACGAGGGCTGTCCGGCGGCCGCGGCGGTCGCCGAGGCGACTGAAGAACCAGCCACCGAGCGGACGGATGAGGTAGGACGACGCGAACACCGCGAGCGCGGACAGGGTTGAGGCCGTCGGATTGTCGCTGGGGAAGAACAACGGTCCGATAGTGAGCGTCAGAAACCCATAGACGCTGAAGTCGTAGTACTCGATCAGTGTCCCGACGCCGCCAGCCAGCGATGCGCGCCGGGCGGACCTCAAGCTGATCGTCTTTTCGGAGTGTTGTGCCGTCGTCATTGACTCTCCTTGTCACACCAGGATGGGAGGTGCGCCGTTCGGCCGCCCTCGCCGCGCGAGGTCGGCGCCGTCACGTTGTTCGGCGCGATCAGAAGGTGGGTACTGGCTGGAACCCGTCCGTCGGGTCAGGCTCCGAGGCACTATGGCGAGGTCGATGGTTGCCGGTGCCCGGTGCTGCCTCAGCGGGCTGAAGCCCCCATCTCGCCGGGTTCGAGCGGCGCAGGCGTCAGGGCTACTTCGTCGGTGACTGCTGATTCGACGGCTGCGGGATGGCCATCGGATGAGGGGGCGCATTGATGGAGCGTCGCCGATCGCATGCCATACCTCGTGGGTCAGCAGGAACTGCGTACGCGCACACTCGCCGCACTTCGCATGTGCTGACTCTGACCCGTCGTGCACAGACGCGCAATGCACTGATAAGACTGGACTAATTCAAATTCCACAAGTATGGATGCAGAATAGACAATGGTATGGGCCGAGTTGCTCGGCCCAGGGCAGAAGTCGGCGATGATCTGTGGTCGTCGTGCCTGTAGCGCGCTCACCGATCCTGCACCGCGGCGCCGACTTGCGCTGCTCGGAGCTGTTGCCGTGTCAGATCGGGAGCTGCATAGGTCCACCCATTGCTGTATACGCGTCAGCAGACGTAGGTGCCACGGCCAGCCCATCAAGGTTCTTCGCTAATGCGACCGCTACCGTAGGTGGTTCGCGATCACTGTGTCGTCATTCCCGCCATACATTTCATCGATCAACGTGGCGAATGATCTCACTACCGCGTTCCGCTTGACCTTGCCGTTCGCGGTCCGCTCGCCGCGTTCGGCCTCGAGGGGCCGAGGCAGCACACGGAAGTCCTTCAGCTGTTGCGCGCGTGCGAGGTCCGTGTTGACTCGCCCGAGCTCAGCTCGCAGGCGTTCGGACAGCGCCGTCGTGGTCAGCGCCTTGGCCTGTGTGCTCGGCTCGAGCAGCACGGTGAGGCACTTGCGCGCGTCGCCCACGACGATCGCTTCGCTGATCAGCGAGCTCTCCTTCAGCCGGGTTTCGATCGGCTGCGGATTGATCGTTTTGCCGCCGCTGGTGATGATCACGTCCTTCTTTCGGCCGATGAGGCGGATCTCACCGTGCGCGGTACGCTCAATCAGGTCGCCGGTACGGAACCAACCGTCCTGCAGAACGGCATCAGTCTCTTCCGGGTTGCGCCAGTATCCGCGGAACAGCAGTGGTGCGCGGACCAGCATCTCACCATCATGTGCGACCTCGATCTGGAAGCGTGGGTCCGAGAATTCGCGACCAATATATCCCGGGCGAGGAAACGTCTGGTCAAAATGAGCGACGGGGCAGCCAGCTGTTTCGGTGAGGCCATAGCTTTCGCGTAGATCCAGCCCCCAAATCTGCCACAGCGCAATGACGTTCTCGGGCGTCGCGGCAGAAGCGGTGAAAGCGACGCGAAGGCGGTCCAATCCGACGCTTGCCCGCAACGGCAGGAAGACGCGGTGAAGCACAGCGGTGTATGCGATCCGCAGCAATACCGAGGGATGACCATTGGACCAACGGCGCTCGGCCATTCGGCGACCGACCCACATCGCGCCTTTGTAGGCGTACCGGCGCACCCGGGGCCAGGCCTGCGTTCGTGCGATCAGCTCGCCGGCGACCCTCTCGTAGAAGCGCGGGGGCCACAGTAGTGCCGTCGGCCGCACGGTGCGCAACGCGTCCTCGTAGTCCTCGATGCGGCAGTACGTCACCACGAGACGTGAGAGCAGCGGAGTGAAGATCAGCAGCAGCGCCGGCGCCACGTGGGCCAGCGGCAGGAAGCCGACGATGTCGTGCTCACGGCTGCCGAGCTCCGGATAGAGGCCGACGACGGTCTGGACCGAGTGCTGAAGCGTACGGTGCGAGTGCGTGACGCCTTTCGGAGTTCCTGTGGAGCCCGACGTGTAGAAGAGAACGGCAGGGTCATCGAGTGTCGTGGCAGCGACCATCTCGACCAGACGGTCGGATACGGCGCTCGGATGCCGCGCTCCTTCTGTGCGCAGCTCCTCCCACGTTGTCCCAGTGATTGCATCAGGCAGCGCCGGCGGGGCGGTGTCCATACCGACGACGAGCCGCAGCTTCGGCGTGCGGGTTGCGATCTCCGCCACCTTGTTGAGCTCAGTGGTTGTCTCGCCCATAAAGGCCACTGCCTCGCTGTGCGCCAGGATCTGCTCGATCTCGGCGGGCGAGCTGGTCGGGTAGACGCCGACCACCACGCCGCCGACACTCTGTACGGCCAGTGCGGTGAAGGCCCATTCCGGGCGTGCGCTGCTCATCACCGCGACGCGATCGCCGTGCTGCACACCGTGCTCGACAAGGCCGAGCGCGATCTCGCGTACTCGATCTCGGTACGTCCGCCACGTGATCGCGTGCACAACCCCATCACGCCAGTGGCGCAGCGCGACGATGTTGGGCTCGGAACGCGCACGATCAAGCAACAGCTGCGGATGCGTCCGGATCGGTTCGAAATTCATCAGATCCATCACACGGCCTCTCCGCGGATCCAACAGGGCTGACGAGCCGGGCCCGATGTCATCCATGTAACACCCTGCCAAGGTGGAGGAAATCGCCGCGGTACCACGTCATCGGCTCGCAGAGTTCAACAACGGCCTTGATCCCGATATCGTCGCGACGACCATCCGCACCGCCGCGATCAACGCGCTGCTCGTCCCCGCGGACGCGAGCTGACAAGAAGAGTAGTGGCCCGATCGCCCTCCGCAGCGCACCGGATCCTTCGACATCCGGCCGAGTCTGCCCAGGGCCAGGCGGTCAAGGACATCACCTCACCCACGACACTGCGCGAGCGTTGGCCTGGGGAGATGCTGTTCGCGGTCCTGGACAACTTCTCCCTGCATCGGCACGCGGTCCACCCTGGACCACCGCCGACGACGCGGTGCCAACGCTCGCCGCCAGCGGTTCGCCGGCATCCAGGTCACCCCGAAGTGCCGGGTGACCTCCCGGTCACCAGCCCCGGCCCGGGTCAGGTCAGCGGCTACGAGCCGCGCCCTTGAAGACCGCTCTTCTTGTCAGATCGCGTCCGCGGGGATGAGCAGCGCGTTGATCGCGGCGGTGCGGATGGTCGTCGCGACGATGTCGGGATCGAGGCCGCTGTTGAACTGGGGTACCGCGTTGATCATCGAGAAGACGGCGTGTGTGAGGACGCGGGTCTGCGCGTCTGACAGGTCGGGCCGCAGCCGGGTGACCAGTCCGCTCCACTCTTCAGCGTAGAGGCGCATCATGCGTCGCATGCGATGGCGTTCGTCCTCGGGGACATTGTGTTCGTTCTTCAGGAACACCAGCGTGGACGGAACGTTCTGGAGACTGCGTTTGACGTGGTAATCGATCATCTCCTCGAGTGCCTTGCGTGGATCGGTCACCTCGGCTGCCGTCTTGCGGGCATGAGCCAGCAGTTCGTTCAGCGGATCCTCGAGCACGGCGATCAGCAACGCCCGCTTGCTCGGGAAGTGCCGGTAGAGCGCGGGGCCGGTCACACCGGCACGCGCGCCGATCATCTCAGTGGTGACCGCATCGAAGGCACGCTCGTTGAACAACTCTCCGGCGACCTTGATCAGCATCTGCCGACGTGTGGCGCGGGGAGACGCGGTACGGGGGGTAGGTGAGCTCGACACGTGTAAAGTCTAGTCTAGGTGAGCGGCCGATAACGTGCCCTCGCGTGTTCCGCGAGCAGGTCGGCGACCGCGGTCAGACAGGCGAAGCCCAGCTCAGACGACATGCCGCGCGGATCACCGAGCACCCCGCTGGGTGCGACTGCCTTGACACCGTCAGTGAATACGCGGGCCAGCAACGCGTCATCCATGAATCCGGTGAAGCCTGCGCCGGCGCGATCGTTCCTCACGGCTTCCGGCCGCACGGCTAGCATGATCGAACTTTCGGCGACATCGGCATGGCCTCCGACGTGGTCGGCGAGGCCGGCGACGCGTTGAGCAGCATCGCGCCACGCACGGAGGACCGCTGCCGAGTCCGCGAACGCGATGACATCCAGGTCGGCGGGAAGCCGCGCGGCGAGCTTCGGCTCGATGTCACTGAGCACCGGGTAGTTGCCGATATGCGCCGAGAAGATCAGCACCCGGCGGAAGCCGTGCGCAGCAAGGCTCGCGCAGCAGTCGGCGCAGATCGCCTCAAGCGTCTCGGCCTGCAGCGAGAGCGTTCCGGCGAAGCCGAGGTGGTGCGACGAGCAGCCGATCCGCACCGTCGGTAGCACGAGCGCGTCGCCAAGCCGCTCGGCGACAAGAACACCCAGTCGATCGGCGTGATCGCTGTCGACCGACATCGGCAGGTGCGCGCCATGCTGCTCCGTGGCGCCCAGCGGCAAGACCGCCGTACGCATACCGCTCGCGATGGCGCTCGCGATCTCAGGCGAGGTCAAACGCTCAATCCGCAACTCGCTCACGTGTGGTCACTCCTCTTCCTGTGCCTGCTCGGCCAGTACCTCGCGGATGCGTCACTACTCGACGGATGGGGAGAGGCCTGCAGTCCAGACCCGCGCACGTTAATCAGAACTAACGCTTGTC
>NZ_JBIRSJ010000057.1:0-9126 GCF_044334165.1 Streptomyces sp. NPDC020845
CTGCCACCGACAAAGACTGAACAAGACCACCGACGACGCGAAAGGGTCCAAACTCAACCGTCCAAAATGGGTCACGGTTCAGCCGCCGCCGACAAGATCGAGCAAGCGGTGACAGTGGTCGCCCGGTGGGCCCCGCGCGGCGGCACGGACGCCTGACTCACCGACGCCATCAGCCCGCGGTCTTCAGCACCCGGGGAGTCGCCGGGGCCGCCCGCTTCAGCACCCGGGTACGAATGGCCCAGATGACAACCAGCTTGGTCAGCAGCGAGTCCCCGCCGGGGCGATCACCCAGACCGACTCCAGTCCCACGTCCAGCCAAGCCGGACCCGTCGAGCAGGTTGAGTCAGCCGGCCGGGCGCTGCCGGGCTCGGGCGAGGCTCCGAGCGCGTTCACCCAGGAGTCCAGGAGCTCCGCCATCGTGGGGGCGGGTGCCTGGAGCAGGGCCACGGCACACCTTGGCGTCATCGCACCGGCTTGCTCCTCAACTGTCGAAGTCGTGAGGTTCCCGACTTGTATTGGCTGTAGCGGTGCGCGGTCGGGTTGGCCGCTCGTAACGTGCCGTAGGACGCTGGGTTGGATGGCTCGTGAGGTTCCTGCCGCCCCTCGGGGCTGGCCCGCTCGGGGCGTGCCTCCGGCCCGGATGGTTGTCCGTTGACGGCGTGGGCCGGTGTGCGGATGCGGGCGTCAGGGGAGTGGCTGTTCGGTCCAGATGCACTTGCCAGTGGAGGTGTAGCGGGTGCCCCAGCGCTGGGAGAGGGACGAGACCAGTTGGAGCCCGCGTCCGCCCTCGTCGGTCTCCGAGGCATGGCGGATCCGGGGTGTGGTCAAAGAGCCGTCGGTCACCTCGCAGATCAGCACCTCACCGCGCAGCAGCCGCAGCCCGATCGGACCCCTGCCGTGCCGGACCGCGTTCGCGACCAGCTCGCTGACCAGCAGCTCCGAGATGGGGGTGAGCGGAGCCAGTTCCCAGCGGGTCAGCTGGTCGCGGACGTGGTCGCGCGCCTCCCCCGCGGCGATCGGACCCTCGGACAGCGGCCAGTCGGCGATGTGGTCTGAGGCGAGAGCATGGGTGCGGGCGATGAGCAGCGCCGCGTCATCGGCAGTGAGCTGCTTCTCCGGCAGCAACTCGGCCAGCACGTCGTCGCACAGCCGCTCCAGCCACGCGTTCTCGCTCCGCCCGTCGGGCCGGGCGTCCCCCGAACCGGGTGCGCGGGTCGCGCCGGCCAGCGCGCTCGCCAGGTGCCGCATCCCACGGTCGATGTCCCGGGTGGCGGATTCCACCAGACCATCGGTGTACAGCACCAGCAGACTGCCCTCCTCCACGCTCACCTCGGTGGTCCCGAACGGTGGCCGGGCCGTACCCAGCGGTGGATCGGGGGCGCTGCCGGGGAACCGGACCGGGTGGCCGGGGCGTACCACGGCTGGCGGCGGATGTCCGGCGCTGGCGAAGACACAGGTCGCGGCGGCCGGGTCGTACACGGCGTACAGGCAGGTCGCGTAGAAGTCGTCCCCCAGGTCGCTCACCAGGTCGTTGAGGCGGATGAGCAATTCGGCGGGCGGAAACTCCAGATCCGCCAGCGTGTGCACGGCGGTGCGCAGCCGACCCATGGTGGCAGCCTCGGACAGCCCGTGTCCCATCACATCGCCGATGACCAGGGCCACCCGGGCGCCGGACAGCGGGATCACGTCGTACCAGTCGCCGCCCACATCGATGCCCTCGCTGGCGGGCAGATAGCGCGCGGCGGTGGTGACCGAGGACAGCGAGGGCAGGACGCGTGGCAGCAACCCCCGCTGAAGCTCCTTGGCCCGGGTGTGCTCCATGTCGTACAGCCGGGCGCGCTCGATGGCCTGTCCCATCAGCCCGCTGAGCGCGGTGAGCAGGGCCCTTTCCTCCGCGTCGAGCCGGCGCGGTTCGGCGAAGGCGACCACCGAGCAGCCGATGTTCCGGCCGGAGACGATCAGCGGCAGAAAGGCCCATGCCTGCTTGCGCGCCGCGGCGGGCCGCCCGACCATTCTGGGATAGCGCGCGGTGTACTCCTCCACCGACTCGATGAAGGCCGGCGCCCCGGTCTGGTACACCTCCGCGACCGGCGATATCTCGTCGATCGGTGTCCCGTCGATCGACTCCAGGAAGGGCTGCGGATAGCCGACGGCCCCGGCGACCCGGATCGCGCTGCCTTCGATGAGCTGCACCACTACCCCCGAGGCTCCGAACGGCGGCAGCACCCGGTCGGCGATGGCGTTCACCACGTCGCGCATCGTCAGCGCCTGTGCGAGGGCGTCGGTCAGCTCGCCGATCCGCGCAGAGCGCCCGGCCGCCGCGCGCTCGGCCGCGGCCCGCTCCGCCTCACGCGCCCGGCTCTCGGTGATATCGGCAGCGTAGACCGTGAGACCGTTCGGCACCGGGACCAGCCGCATGTAGTACCAGCGCTGATTGGTGGGCCAGCGCACCTCGAACCCGACCGGGGCACCGCCCTCGGCGGCCCGCCGGTAGCGGCTCCGCAGACCCGGCTCCGCGTCGTCGATGCTCAGTCGCCTGAAGGCGTCCCAAAGCGTCCGGCCGAGAGTCGCCCGCGAAGAGCCGAGCAGCCGCTCCGCCTCGCCGTTGACGAAGGTGACGCGCCATTCGCTGTCGACTGCGAAGAACGCGTCGCTCATATGCCATAGCGCCCGGCTCACCTGCTCATCCGCCATCGAAGGGCTGGCGCCGCCCCGGTCCAGGTCAAGAAGGTCGTCCCGCAGTCGCGGGACGGCCCATGCGGCCAGCGCCTCGACGGCTGCCCGCCGCTCCGGTGTAGGCGGCGCGGCCGGGGCCGTCAGCACCGACAGCGCGCCGGTGACCTTCTCCGGGGTGATCAACGGAACCGCCAGCAGCCCGCTTCCGGCGGGCAGCGCCGGGCCCGTGCCACCCTCGACGCCAGGGCCCGGCGTCCATACCGGTGTGCGGTGGGCCACCGCGCGGGCCGGGGCGCTGGTGCCGGCCGGCTCGACCGCCTCCCAGTCCCCGGCGACCGTACGGATCAGCCCGTGCACCGCCGCGAGCTGGAGCGTGCGGGCGCCGGGGCCGCGCAGATGGGCCATACCGCCGAGACCGCCGGTCTCCGTCACGGCGTGGTCGAGCACGAATGCGAGCAGATCGGATCCTTGCAGCCCGTCACCCGCCTCGGTGATCACACGCAGCCGTGAGGCGATGGCCTCGTCCATACACATGGGGAAAATTTACCCTTTTAAGATCATATTCAGCAGTACATTCTACAGAAAAATAGGTCAGTTAGCCATACACTGATGGCCGCTACGAGGACTGTCACCTCGTCACGGATGCAGTTGACGTCTCCAGGAACGGTCACTGTGACCGTTCCCGAACGGAAGCCATGAGACCGGTGAGGCTCGGGAGCAAGGGGACGACGGTCACCGTGGTGACTGCGGGCCAGAGTCGACGGTGGTCCGCACCACCGCCACCAGGAGCCCCAGGAGAAGCCGGACATGACGGCTGTGCCGTTGCCGGCGAAGACGGCGTCCGACGCGGCGGTGAACGTGTTGTCCCGGTCACGGATGAGGAATCGGAAGCGCCCGGCTCTGTCCTCGAGGTCCACGTGCATGAAGTCGCAGGCGAGCAGCGTGTGGGCCTGGGCGCGGAAGAAGGAGTGCCAGGTCTGCTGGCT
Source organism: Streptomyces sp. NPDC020845 (assembly GCF_044334165.1). Lineage (NCBI taxonomy): Bacteria > Bacillati > Actinomycetota > Actinomycetes > Kitasatosporales > Streptomycetaceae > Streptomyces > Streptomyces sp. NPDC020845. The sequence continues at coordinate 3,663 of NZ_JBIRSJ010000057.1, forward strand.
TGCTCGCTGCGGTGCGGGCGGCAGACCGGAGCGACGCAGAACGCGCCGGATCGTGGCGGCGGCAACCCTATGGCCAAGCCGCCGCAGCTCACCCTGGATCCTGACGTATCCCCAGATCGGGTTCTCTCTCGCCAGGCGCTGGATGAGCGCGACTGTCTCTTCCGGCAACGGCGGACGACCGGATCCGACCGCCGTCTGGCGCCACTTCTAGCGCACCAGACGACGGTGCCGGTTCAGCAGCGTGCCCGGGGTAGCCAGCCGATGGCGACGTAAGACGGGTGGCAGGTGCCGTGCGAGAGCGGAGAGCACGGCACGATCGGCCCATGACAGCCGCGGCCGCTCTACCTGCCTGCGGCCCACAGCGACCTCATGACGAAGGGCAAGGATCTCGGCGTTGTTCGTGGCGGCCGACCGGCCCAGCACCAGGAAGCAGCCCAGCAGGCGGCAGAAGATCAGATAGAGCAGTCGCAGACCCACAATCACTGATCATGCCCACACTTGCGCGAGCGCAAAGCCCCAGGTCAACCACCGTACGGCAATAAAGACACCCTTCAAGCCCCGCCGAGGGCGTCTGGGCCGAGATCAGTCCGCCAGCCGGCCAGGCAGGCGTACCTGTCGAAGAACCGACTCTGCGGGTGCCGATAAATCATCCACGCAGGTCGGGAGCCTGATCACGGATCTTCGGTTCTCCTCGACATTCGCCCCAAGTGCCTTCACCCGCAAAGGGCCGGGGCGGCATCATGATCTGTCGTGCTGCTGCGCCTGGCCTACCTCGCCGCGACCAACGCCCTGGCGTTCCTACGCCTCCTGCCGATGCGCGACAGAGACAAGGACATCGAGATCCTCGTACTCCGGCACCAACTGCTGGTCCTACAGCGCCAGGTCGGCAAGCCGACCCTCACCGACAGCGACCGCGCCATCCTCGCGGGCCTGCTCCACCACCTCCCCAAAGACAGACTGCGGCGCCTTCTGCTCCTGGTCCGCCCCGACACAGTGTTGCGCTGGCACCGTGAACTACTTCGGCGGCGCCATGCCGCAACCTGCGTGCCCAAGCGACGCGGACGCCCACGCACCATCCGGTCGATCCGCGCCCTGGTCCTGCGCCTGGCCAGGGAGAATGCCTCGTGAGGGTATCGACGGATCCACGGCGAACTCGCAGCCCTGGGGATCAAGGTCGCCGCCTCCACCGTATGGGAGATCCTCCGCGAGCACGGCATCCCACCCGCACCCAAGCGGCAGAGCACCACCTGGGCCGACTTCCTCCGCAGCCAGGCCAAGGCCATTCTCGCCTACGATCTGTTCGAAGTCCGCACGCTGACCGGAGCGCGCCTGTACGTCTTCGCCGTCATCGAGCACACCACCCGTCGCATCCGGGTCCTCGGCGCCACGAGTGGATCGTGCAGCTCGGACGCAATCTCCTCATGGACCTCGAGGACGCGGACGGCAAGGCGAACTTCCTCATCCGCGACCGCGATTCCAAGTTCACCGCCGCCTTCGATGCCCTGATGACCGATGCCGGTCTCAAGGTCGTCACCACCGGCATTCGGATACCACGGATGAATTCACTCATGGAGTGGTGGATACAGACCTGCCGCAGGGAACTCCTGGACCGGACCTTGATCTGGAACCAGCGCCACCTCCTCCACGCCCTGCGCGAGTACGATCCTTCTACAACGAGCACCGCCCGCACAGGGCCCTGGAACAAGCCGCCCCCTGCCGCCCGCTACCCACGCCCATCACCCAACAAGCCCAACTCGCCCACCTGGCAGTCCACAGACCAGACCGACTCGGCGGAACCCTCCACGAATACCAGCACGCGGCGTGAACTGCACGGATGATTTATCGGCACCCGCAAGGCCGGCATCCGGGCCCACCAGGCCCCGACACGCCGTCAGACACCCACGCCCCAATAACGCGACAGTGCCGGTATGCGGTCTCCCCCGACCACTGACCCAGCACTTGCACTCATCGGCGCCATCACTTCCACCCGCTTGGCACACTATTTATTCCGACAAGGCCCCGTAAGGCTGTCTCGTTACGGCGCTCCAGAACCGGATACAGCACTCACACCCTGGGAGTGCCCCATCTGCCGGCGGACGACAAGGGGCTTTACCGCCCCTTGACGCAGGCCGTCCACCGCGACCGAAAGCCCCACGAACGGACTGCCTGCGGAAACCTGCCCACAGGGATCATCAGCAGTCTCCCCTACCCCTGTCGCATGGGGAGCACGACATCGTGCTCCCACCGCGAAAGGTGCTCGAGAGCCGACAAGGGGTCCTTATACCTCTCGATGCAGAGAGCATCCGAATCGATGGGGTGACGTCGGGGGCCCCTGGTTGACGACGGCGTACAGGGGCGCGGTACGGCGCGGTAGGTCTACCGGATCGGGTGACGGACGAATCGGGCACCGTTGACACGTCTGCGAGTTGGGAGCACGAGGGCTCCCAGAGGGCTCCCACTTGCTCCCAGCCCGGACATGGTTAAGGCCGCCTCCGCTACCTGCGGAAACGGCCTCCGACCTGCGATGATGCTGGTCGGGACGACAGGATTTGAACCTGCGCCCCCTTGACCCCCAGCCCAGTGACAACTCTCCGCAATCAATCTACTCAATACAGTAACCGGCCGTACGCGTCGCTTCGCGAGCTATAGCCGACCGTAAAAGGCCCCTCGTCGCCGCTCCCTAACCGGGCGGTCTCGGGTGCTCGTCGAACAAGTTCTTGCCGACGCAGTCCTCCGGACGCCACAGCGCGAAACGAAGGCGCCCCGCCCTTCCAGAGACCGACGCGACACCCCCGACAGCGAACGTATGTACAAGTCGGCACCTCGGGGTGAAGCCGGTGCCGACGCTCGCCGCGACGCCGTATGCTGACCACCAGGATTCCACGACACCACCGGTGGAGGTATCAGTGACCACACCTGACGCAGGGCTTCCTGCCTACCCCCCGGTTCGCCCTCACCTGTCCGTCGAGGAACTGCTGGCGGCCAGGAACACCCAGCCGATCCGATCCCTGGACGACCTCGCGGCGGACACCTTCGAGTCCGATGAGGAACTGGATGAGTTCCTTGCCTTCACTCACGCCGAGCGCCACCGAGACGTCGCCTGACAGCCACCACGATGCAACCGGTCATCCTCGACACCGACGTCCGGATTGTTCGATGACGTTCTCAAAGACGCGGGGATCGAGGTCGTCCCCACCGGCATCCAGATGCCGAGAATGAACTCGATCATGGAAAGGTGGGTGCAGACCTGCAGACACGAACTCCTGGACCGGACCTTGATCTGGAACCAGCACCACCTCCTCCACGCCCTGCGAGAGTTCGAGCAGTTCTACAACACACACCGACCGCACCAGGGCATAGCAAACACCCGGCCACTACACCCACTGCCGACACCAATCGACGATCCGGACAAGCTAAGCCACCTCGACATACGACGCCACGACCGCCTTGGCGGCATCCTCCACGCATACAAACATGCCGCGTGACCTGCACGGACGAGGTATTCGGCAAGCGCAGTCCTGGCGTGCCGTCACGAACGCCTCGTTGATCGAGCGGGGAGACATCCGTCCGGCCCGCTCGGTCACCCACAAGGCCGGGTGCCGGTCCGGCGAGAGCCGCGGGCGAATCTCGTGCACCCACTCGTCGAGGACGTCGACTACCCAGTCCATCTCAGGGACCAGAAGCACGGTCCGTCGCTTCGGCGGTGTCCCCTTGGAGGACTTGCCGTACCGGACGGTCATGCTGCCGGCCTGCCCGAACTGCGGCGCCTTCCTGTGCCGTCGCAGATCCACCAGATCGACTTTCGAGGGCTCGGTCCGCCGGGTGCCGTAGGCGTAGATCGTCTTGAGTGCGGCAGCATCGCGTAGCGCGGTGAGCGTGCCCTTGCGGCCCTGCCCGTGAATTCGTCGAGGCCGGGCATCGGCGGCGTCAAACAGCGCCTGGACCTCGTCGTAAGTCAGAGGCCGACGCCGGGGATCGCCCTCGTACTCCACCGAGTGCAGAACAGAGTTGCCCTCATGAAAGATCACCTGCGGTGACAGGCCGAACCGTTCCTGGCAGATCTCAACCCACCCGTACCGGCGGTCCAGCAAGTACTCCACGAACAACTCGATCACCACCTCGTAAGACCGAGCCGTAGACAACTGGATCGGCTTGGACCCGCTGCGAAGGTGGACAATGAACGCCTCGCCATCGGCGGGGGTCCACTGCCAGGGGTACAACTAAGAGTCGAGTGAGGAACGCAGGAAGCCCCGTCGGGGCAGGGTGACCAATTGGGGCCCCTGCCCCCACGGGGCTCGGTCGGCCGGGCGGCGGGTTACCGGCGCCCGACAGAGGCCGGTGCCGTGTGTGGTGCTTTGCGGCTCAGCCGAAGTTCACGTCGCTGCACCACATGTAGGCCTGGTCGAGGTGCGAGGCCTGCCAGATCACGAACAGGATGTGGTGTCCGGTGTAGCCGGAGGTCTGGACGGGGAACGTGATGTCCTGTGCCGGGGCGAAGCGGCCGGTCTGCGTGATGAAGTCGAGGTTGCTCCAGCCCAGGGTCTGGGTCATGGGGTTGAAGCCCTGCTTGCTCACGTAGACCTTGAAGTAGTCGGCACCGTGGGACGCCTGGTCGTACAGGTGGACCGAGAAGTTATTGCCGATGGTGGTGGTCTTCCACGGTCCGGGCTTGTCCAGGCTGGCGTTCCTCGAGAGGTTGTTGCTGCAGAGTGTCCCGTCGGGGGTCCGTGCCTGGAACTGGCCTCCGAGGCCGTCGCGGAGCGCGCTCATCCAGTTCCACATGGTGTCGGGGTTGGCCTGGAAGGCCTGCCAACACATGGGGTCTTGGGTCTGCATCGCCGGGTTCATGTGGTCGTTGCCCCACGTCTTCCAGCACTGGTACGCGCGGGTGGCGGGGCCGACGACGGTGCCGTGAGCCTGGGCGGGGGTCGACCAGGCGAGGGCGCCGACGGCCACGGCGAACAGCATGACGAGCGCCTGGAGAGGCCGGCGGAGGGACGCCCGCGAACGCCCGATTAACGGACTCTTTTTGCGCATGTGGGGGGACTCCTTCCAGTTGCAAGGCTGCTATGGGAGCGCTCCCAAAGGTGGGCCTTCTGAGTGAGATGTCAATGAAGCAGACGGAGTTGATTACAGGGGTGGTGGCGAGCAGGGAATCTGCCGTGAGCCGGGAGCCAGAATTGTTCGCGGGACCGGAAAACGAGGATGCGGCCTGGACCGGCGTTGTAGGTGCCTGTGGGTGCCGGAATCTGGGCTCTTGCAAGATTTTCGTGATGCGGTGACGGTCGGTGAGCGTTGTCAGGTGAGTAGGGCTCGTTTGCGGAGGAGTGCGAGGCTGGCGCGGCCGTAGGTCTGGCGTTTGAGCATTTTGATCTTGTTTACGGTGCCTTCGGCCATGCCGGAGTTCCAGTCGAGGGTGAGGCCGGCGGTGACGGCGTTCCAGTCCTTGTCCAGTCCGGTCGCG
>NZ_JBIRSJ010000058.1:0-8683 GCF_044334165.1 Streptomyces sp. NPDC020845
CGCCGACCAGGCAGCGGCCGAACCAGTGAACCTGAAACCACGTCAACCCGCCCTGACCAGCTAATCAGCCACACCCGCACAGCGGGGGAACCTCACGTCGACGCGGTCGCCCCGCACATCGCCGGACGTGACACCCCTCGTTTGCGGCTGGTGACAGCGTTCTTACCGGCACGTCGGCCGTGGGTTCAGCGTGACTGAAGTGCTTTCACTGGGAACCCACGGCGTTTCCGGCAGGCAGGCGTGAAAGTGCGGCGGGTCCGTTGCCGCTGAATCGGCAGGTCCTTCACCACTGGGCTCACTCGGCGCGCTGTCCGACACGGAGGACGCTCAGGTAACGGCGTGATGCTCGATCGCCCATCCGCGTGCGGATGCGCTCGGCTACGGCGTCGAGCAGGGGCTCTCGGACGTCGCGGTCGAGCCTCCGGTACAGCGACAACGAGCGAAGGTGATCGGCAAAGCCGTCCCCGTTGAACCACTGAACGGTCGGATACCAGCGCACGATCGTTGGGCCGAACAGTCCTCCGGGGTCTTCGACCAGGCCCCAGCCCTCGTCGGTGGTGCGCACGTCGTCCTCCAGGGGAGGATGACCCCAGTCGGGGTTCCCGGGGCAGAACTGCTCGAGGAGATCGGCGGTCTCGGCGTACACCTCCGGCTCTCCCGGCCGGCGGACAACGACGTGGCCGAGCAGCGCCATCCAGCCTCCGGGATGGAGCACGTCGTGCGCCCGCTGCCAGCCGATCGACGGGTCGACCCAGTGCCACGACTGCGCGGCCACGAGAGCATCGAAGCGTCGGCCACGGTCGTCCCACTCCTCGAACGTCGACGTCTCGACTTCGACGTTGCGGAAGGAGGCGATCCGTTGGCGAGCGAGTGCGGCCATGTCTGCGCCCGGCTCGATGGCGGTCACTGAGCATCCGAGTGCTGCCAGCGAGCGCGTCGCCTGACCGGTTCCGCAGCCCACCTCCAGCACCGACGACCTGTCGTCCGTGCCGGTGACGGCGACAAGGTCTGCGAACAGCTCGTCGGGGTATCCCGGCCGGACCCGGTCGTAGAGCTCCGGCACCTCGTTGAACACCCGACCGAGGTCGTGTGGATTCGGGCGCATCGTCGGAGCGTCAGTCACGAGTGCACAAGCTATGAGGTTCGTCGGCGGGGACGCCACTGGTTTAACGGCAGCTCCTCGACAGCAGCCGTGTCGTCGAGCAGGTTCTGGGCGATGGCCGCGTAGCTGCTCGCGGTGGTGTGGGACAGGTTGAAGACCAGGGCGAGGTGCAGCGGGTCGGCGCCGGCGGTCAGTGCTTCGTGCAGGACCCGGTCGCCGCGGATGCGTTCGAGGTAGACGCCCTGGTGCAGTAGGTGCCGCTTGAGGTATTCGGGGCTGACGGGCCTGGTTCCCAGGGCGGTCTTCGCGTTGATCAGGACGTGCCGGTTGGGGGTCTTCGGCCAGGTGGCCCGGCACTGGTCGAGCCAGGCCAGCAGGGTCTGGTGGGGCAGTTCGCCGAGCCGTTGGCCGTGTCCGGCGATGGTGATCCTACGGTTGGGCAGGTCGAGGTCGTCCAGTGTGAGGCGGCGGATGGCGGTGGCGCGGGCGGCGTGGACGGCGGCCAGGGCGACGATCAGCCGTTGCGCCGGGGTGACGGCGATCCGTTGGACGGCGAGCACTTCGGCGTCGGTCATCGGCAGCAGGCTGCGTGGGATGTCTTCCATCCTGAGGCGAGTGGTGGGGTTGGCGAAGATCAGGCCGCGCTTCTTGGCGAAGCGGAACAGTGAGCGCAGTGCGGCGATGGCGTTGCGCCGCTGCCATCCGCGCAGGGGTGACAGCGCGGCCGTGACGTCGGTGACGGTGATCTCGCGCAGGTGTCCACGGGTCGTCGCCCAGTTCTCCAGCAGGGGGTGGACGCCGCCGAAGTAGACGTAGACGCAAGCGTGGGACCGGGGCTTGGCACGGCTGTCGCCGTCGAGCAGGACCAGCAGCCAGGCGCGGACGTCGCTGGCGAACCCGGCGGGCAGCTCGGCGGTGCGGTTCTCGATCCAGGTGCGGACCGCCAATACGCTGTCGTTTTCCAACAGCTCCAGGTCGGTGAGGACCTCGGCGACCCGAAGGCTGGAAGCGTGTCGCGGTATTCGCGCACGGACTTCGGTGAGTTTCACGGGCTTGCCGGGCGGGCGGTCGGCCAGCACCGCGGTCAGGCCGTCCATCGCGCACCGCACGAGTGACGGCGACCATCCGTTGGCCTCGCTGAGCTGCTTGGCATGTGCTGCGGCCGACCGCAGCACTGGGTTGTCCGAGGTGAGGGCGGGGTGCTGCCAGTGTGGTGGGGGTGGGACACCCGCCTTGCGCCGGTAGTAGGAGCCCAGGCCCCGGCACTTGTTGTCGCAGTACGCCCGGTCCCGCCGCGATTCTTCGGGCAGCGGCTTGCCGCAGTGCACGCAGGTCATCGTGGCGGCAGGGACTGGCCGGTGCGAGGACGCGGGGCGACGGCGCGTGGCTGGCCCACCGCAGTGGCCTGTGAGTCAGTTGCTGGTGTCGGTTCCGGCACTCGCGCCGGCTCGGGCAGCAGCAGTTCGTCGACGCCGCAGGCGAGCACCGCGCAGATGACGTCCAGCTCGTCGAGTTTGACGGTGTTCGGCTGACCGGACCACAGGCCCGACATCTTCCCCGCGCTGATCACCACGCCGCGTTCGGCGAGCATCCGCTGGAGTTCGCTGGCCTTCCAGATGCCGCGGTTGGCGGCCGCCAGGCGAAGGTTCCACTTCACTGGGCCAGTCCTTTCCATCGGTCGGTGGCGCGCTGCTGTCCGGCGACCCAGGCGTCTTCGACATGGGTGCCGTGGACGTGGATATACCGGGCCGTGGTACCGGTCCAGGTATGTCCGAGGAGCTCCTGGATCGCGAACAAGGTCATGCCGGCGAGATAGAGCTGGGAGGCGCAGAAGTGCCGCAGCACGTGCGGGGTGAGCTTCCCGGCCCAGGTGGGCAGGTGCTGGGCGGCGGCGTCGGCCAGCGACCGGCGGAAGACGTCGGCGGTCGCCCGCGAGCACGAGCCGTCCTGGTTCTTGCGCTCGGAGGGGAACAGTGGGGCGCCCGGCCGGGTGTGGTCGGCGTCGAAGTGGCCCCACACGTCCTCGATGAACCACCGCAGGTTGCGGTCGGCGCCGTTGATCAGCGGCACCAGCCGTGGCTTCGGCCCGCGTCTGCGGGAGCCCTTGCCGTGCCGGATGTTGAGCTTGCCGAAGCGGCCCAGCTCCCACCGGACGTCGTCCAGGTCGAGCATCCGTGCCTCGTTGATCCGCAGCCCCACGTCCGCCGCCAGCCGGGCCACCGCGTAATTGCGGGCGGCCGGGCCGAACTTGCGGCAGGTCACCAGCTCCTCGCGCCGCCCCGCGAACAGCTCCTCGATCTCTGCTTCGCTGGGCGGGATCCGCAGCTGCGGTTCCAACGAGGCCCGCGGCCGGTTCATCTCGTCCAGCGGGCACTCGACCACACGGCCGGTGAGGTTGTGCAACTCGACCTTGTGCCGCAGCTCAAGGAATTGGAAGAACACCGCCAGCGCACTCGCCCGGCCGGTCCGGGTCGACGGTTTGGCGCCGCGCAGCACCTTGCCGAAATAGACGTCGGCGCCGGCCGGCTCCATCTCCCACAGCGGACGGCCGAACCAGTCCCGGATCAGCTCCAGATGGTTGGTGTCGTTGCGGATCGTGCTGTCGACCAGACCGGCCGAGGCCCGCGCGAGTACGAACCCCGCCAGCACGTCGGTCTCGAACTCGGCGAGCTCCTCCTCGCTCACCGGCGCCCGGTACTCACGCAGATCGCGCACTACGGCCAGAGCCAACCCACGCCTCCACGACTTCACCCAGACTGAAGGAATCCCGACAGGGATGAGAGTTGCGCACTACGGATGAGGTTGGGGCAGAACGGCCGGCAGTCACCCGGACGAGGTAACAGGCCCAGGTCCAGGCACTCTAAGAAGCTGTTGTCTTTCCGGGCTTGAGGACTGCATTTCCGCTGGTCAGGTATAGGGGCGACGGTTCCGTGGCAGTGGTGACCTGTCGTGTTGTCGCTCCGGTGGAGGTCGGAGATGCCGTCGGTCGTGGGGCTGCTGGAACAGCGCGAGTGCGCCGCTCGCCGTCGTGTGGATGAACTGCGGGAGGAGGCCGATCGGATCCAGGCGGAGCTGGCCGTGGCCGAGCGGGATTGGAACGAGTGGGTCATTGCTTGCTCGCGTGTCGGCGAGGTACTGGCCCCAGGCGATGGTGACGTCGCCGGTCCTGATGTCTCTGTGGACCTGCCGGATGGCGGTGAACAGCCAGTGCCCGCTGGAGCTTCGGAGTCGGCGAAGTCGAAGTCGGTGGTGCCGATGTGGCGTGCGGGGCTGGCCCCGTCGGCGCTGTCGGTGGACTACCAGCGCATCCTGCGGGTCCTTGCCGACCGGGACCGACTTGGTCGAGGTCCGTTTTCCTGCTAGGAGATGGCCGTCTGCTTCGGCCTGGAGGTGGTGCCGGCGAAGGTGGAGGCGTTGCGGTCGAAGGCGAAGCGGATGGTGGCCCGGGGGTGGCTGGTCGAGCCGGTGCCGGGTCGGTTCACGCTCTCGGAGGGCGTGGCCGGAGAGGGCGCCGGATTGTGAACGGCGACCGTCAGACCCGCAGGGTTTCTCCCTGGGGGTCGAAGCATATGAGCCCGTGCTCGCGTGCCAGGGCAGCCGCATACTCGGAGACTTCCTCCGCCCTGCTGTAGGACATGAGCAGATAGACGATCGGGCCCGAGGCCTCGCCAATGACGGGCGGTGACGCCCAGGGGCTGCCAGCGACGTCGTCTGGATACCGCTCGACGAGTGCCTCGACATAGGCCTCGATGCGCGGCGACAGCTCGGCGATCACGTCTTCCGAATCGAGGTAGCGCTCGTAAAGTTCGTCAAAGACAGCGCCGGCTTCGTCGCCGCGCGGCCGCTCTCCATCCCACACGGCCAGGTCGTAGCTCATGTGCGAATGATCTCAGGTGCCAACCTGGCTTGGGCCGGAAGCCCCAGCACCGGACCGGTTCACCCTTGCGAGGGGCGTGGCCGGGCAAGGCGGCGGGTCATGAGCAGGGTCATCGACCAGTAGATCATCGCCTCGGCACTGCTGGTGCGGCGCTCGAAGTCGCGCACCAGTCGGCGGGTGCGCATCAGGTGGGCGAAGAACCGCTCGACGATCCATCGCTTGGGCAGGACCACGAAGCCACGCATGTCGTCGCTGCGTTTGACGACCGCGATGACCAGGGTGAGAGCGGTGAGGCAGTACTCGATGAGGCTGCCGGTGTAGCCGCCGTCGGCCCAGACCAGCTCCAGCCGGTGGTGCGCGTCCACGACCCGGGCGAGCAGGGTCTGCGCGGCCGCGCGGTCGCCGGTGTCCGCAGCGGTGACCTGCACCGCGAGCAGCAGACCGAGGGTGTCGACGACGGCGTGGCGCTTGCGTCCGTTGATCAGCTTTCCGCCGTCGAAGCCGCGGCTGTCCGCGCCGACGACGGCGTCCGCTTTGACCGACTGGGAGTCGATCACGCCTGCGCTCGGCTCCAGGTCCCGGCCTGCCTGCTGGCGGACCTTCCCTCGTAGCCGGTCGTGGAACTCGGTGGCCAAGCCGTGGTCGCGCCAGCGGCGGAAGAAGGCGTAGACCCGGTCCCACGGCGGGAAGTCCGCAGGGACGGCCCGCCACTTGGTTCCGTTGTCGACCAGGTAGCGCACCGCGTCCAGCATCGCCCGGTGGCAGTACGCTTCCGGCTGTCCGCCACGTCCCTGAAGCCAGCCCGGCACCGGCAGCAGCGGACGGACCACGGCCCACTCCGCGTCCGTCATGTCGGTGGGATAGCGCCGCTCGCGCGTCTCGTTGTCCGCAGCGTTCCCGAACCGGTGCGCGAGACAGTCACACGACGGGGCGACCGGACTGGACCCCGTCGGCGCGAGGGCGTACAAATGCGACAACAGGGCCTCCTGGAAAGCTTGTTGGCGTAGACACCCACCGAGCTACCAAGAGGCCCTGTTCTCCATACCCGGCACCCGCCGCGATCATCCGAACGAGACCCCCGTTCGACCAACACCGCTCAAGATCGGAACGACAACAGCCACTCAGTCGTGCCAGGGAACTGCGGACGAACACGGAACCCGGGGACTATTGCTCACCCTAGTCCGCGTGGATCGTCTCCGCAGCGCTGGCGGTATTGGCGGTGTTGGGTCCAACGCCCCTAACCGGAGGCCGCACAGTTCGGTGGTGCGGTCAGCGGCGGGGACTCCAACGGTGGAACACGCACTGGTTCTTTCCTGCGTGAATCCCGAGGGGCAGGGCGAGGCGGCCCTGTAGCGTACGCGTTCTCCAGCCCGGTGGTCTCCACGTCGATGGCCAGCAGCGTCTCGTCGGCGAGGAGGCGGCGGGCCCAGGCGGCGACCTGCTCGCGCTCGCGGGTCCACGACGATGGGCGCCGCAGGGAACGGATCGCGTCGTCCAGGTCGCGGTGGGCCTCGCTGGTTCCCTGGACCCGCCACAGCGGCCGGCCGCTGTCCGACTCGGCCGTCGCGGCCTCGTACACCGACCAGAGCTACTAGTCACTGCGCCGTAGCTTCGGGAGAGCGGGGTCGCCCCCTGCGGTGTCAGGCCGTCAGGCCGTACGAGTGTCGCGGTTGCCCGCCTTATCACACCTCTCTCCTTGATGACGGTCATAGTGGGGATTTCCGTCATTTCACGGATGGGAGGTGGCTGATTTGAAGAAAAGGTTCCTCACTGGCGGTGATTGTGTGGATGCTGTGTGCATCGCATCGTGGTAGGACGTGTGTACGGGCCTTGGAAGCTCCGGCTCGCGTCATCGCTCCGCTCGAAGCGCTTCTCCCGCCAGTTCGCACCAGCACCTCCAGTCATGCGCCGCTGATGGCCTCTCGCGCACGGGCGGCAGGAAGGAACTCGCATGTCCCTCCCCTCGAGACTGCGGCGCTGCGGCGCCGCAGCGCCGGCCGCGGCGCTCTTGCTGCTCGCCCCGACGCCGGCGCCGGCGTCGGCTGTCGACTTCGGCCTCGGCGGCAACGTATCCCTCGGCTGGTCGGTCCCGAACGCTCCCTCAGGGCATCTGACCAACATCACCTTCCCGATGGCGATCAACCCTGCGAGCGAGCAGACCGGCCTCTACTACGCCCAGCAGTTCGGCGTCGCCAACGGCCGGATCGGTTATACGGGCCTGCAGCCCCAGCCGACCAGCGGCAACACCCAGCAGTTCCGTGCCATCTTCTCGGTGTTCGCCTCCGGCGGCGCCGGCACCCCCGGAGACACCTCCAGCAACGACCCCAACTGCCGACCGGGCGCCGACGGCGACGCCGGCCAGTCGTGCTCCGTCCTCTTCAACGCCGTATACGGCCACACCTACAACCTCACGGTGAAGCGGACCGCGAGCACGTCCACCACCAACACCTGGACCGGCGACGTGTACGACTCCGCCAACCCCCAGCAGCTCGTGGCCCACATTGGCAGCTGGACGGTGCCGAGCGGTCTGCTCACCTCCTCGGGCAACGGGTTCGTCGAGTACGTCTACTACAACGCCGCCGGCACCTGTGCTCAGAACACGGTGTCCGACGCCTACTTCGGCGGCCCCAGCAGCACGGACGCGGGCGGTCTGTCCGGCGTGGTCAACAACGTCTACGAGTACGGCAGCTGCGCGGGGCAGTCCAATTTCGCCAGCACGCCCTCGGGGTCGGGCCAGCACGTCGTGCGCGGCTTCACCAGTACCAGCCCCATCAAGGGCTCGGCCTCCGGTCTCTGCCTGAACTCCCCCAGCCAGGAGCCCTGGGGCGCGCAGACGAACATCGTGGCCTGTGACGGCACCGGAAAGCAGATCTGGACGTTCCTGCCCAATTCCCCGAGCGTGTCCACCTCCCCGGTGCCCACCACCCCCCTCAGCCCCCAGGGCGTGATCCAGGGCTTCCTGCGCTTGGGAGCGACGGACCCCCTCGGCTACGCCGTGTGCCTGGACAACAACGGCGAGAGCACTCCGGGCGGCAAGGTGACCGTCTGGGGATGCGGCTCCCATAACACCAACCAGCAGTGGCGGCTCTACCCCGACGGCACCCTTCGCGCCGCGGACTCGGGCCTGTGCATCGATGTCGCGACCGGCAGCGGCAGCCTGCTCGTCCAGCAGACCTGCAACGGCGGCAACAGCCAGAAGTGGGTCCGGCAGGCCAACCCCTGATCCCGGATGATCCCGGAGTGGCCGAAGCCTGACGGCGTCGTGGACGCCTGAACCGTGCGCGTACGCATGGGCGGCGCCCTTGCCCTGATGAGGGCGGGGGCGCCGTGGTGTGCCGGGGAGGGTCAGGGCGGGATGCCGTCGATGATGTCGCGGGCACCCTGAGTAGGGTCGGGGACTGGCGCGGTGGCTTCCGCTCCGTTTCCAGCCCCCGCCGTTTCAAACCGTGCGTGCGGTTCTCCCGCACACGGCTTTCCGACATCGTTCACCGACTGGCATGCGCCGTCGCCCTGTGCACGTTTCCGGTGAGGCGGTAGACCCCGAGCCGGGTGATCCATCCGTAGGTGAATCGGGTGGTCCAGTTCCGGCCTCGGAGTCGGTGTTTCCGGCTGGCGAAGATGGCCAGTCGTTCGTGGACGTAGCCGTCGACCGCGTTGAATCTCCGCCCGGAGTTTCCGTTGCGGAAGTACGCTGCCCAGCCCCG
>NZ_JBIRSJ010000059.1:0-7666 GCF_044334165.1 Streptomyces sp. NPDC020845
AACCTCACGAGCCATCCAACCCAGCGTCCTACGGCACGCTACGAGCGGCCAACCCGACCGCGCACCGCTACAGCCAATACAAGTCGGGAACCTCAACGCCGCGGCGGGCAAGAATGTTGCTCTGTCAGTGAGGTAGGAAGGTATCGGGTGGACAGCGACGAGTTGGCATTCGAGAGCAACTTGGATCAGGTCTGGCGGTTCGGCCGCTGGTTAGCTGTGATCACGAGCATCGTCATCGTGGTGGTGATTCCCTTCGTCTTCGGCATCTTCGACGAGGACCGCCTGAGGATGACCGACGATTACGCGGCCATGACCTCGGCCTGCATCGCGGCGCTCCTCCTGCTGGGCTTCGTTGAGCTGCACTTCTACTTGCAATCAGCCAAGGAACGCATCGAAGCGGAAGAGGTGCGGACGAAGAATGGGCCTGGATTGCCTGTGGCAATTACCGCTGCCACGCGCACAGTCGAAGAGAAAGTCGCCCTACGGCTGACCGCCGTAGTTGTCTGGATGCTCACTGCCGTACTCCTGGCCAGTGCGCTGACGATCACATTCCTCTGGGCAGCAATCGACGGCCACGGAGCGGCCCGATGGGCTGCCTGGTACGTCTTTCTCAGTACTGAATGGGGCCTCGCAGTCGTGACGTTCGCGGCCTTCACAAAGGTTCTGTCAGAGATCAACTCAATGATCCTCATGTACAGAAAGGTATGTGAAAACCGCAGCAGCGTGTGATGTGCCCATCATCAATGTGTCGACACAGCCGACGACCTCGACGCCTGGCAGATTGTCGTCCAGCGAGAGAAGACACTGCCCTTGCCAGAAACCTCATCCGTCCTGGTAGGGGCCGGTGCATCGGATTTCCCGAAATCTGGCCGCGGTCGTCTGAGCCGACGCTCTCGCGCAGCTGCCGTCAGCACGTCATGATGATCGATCGTGCTGCTGCGACTGGCTTACTTGGGCGTGTCGAACGCATTTACGATGCTGTGCCTGCTGCCGATGACCGACCGGGACAAGGACGCGCAGATCCTCGCCCTGCGCCACCAGATCACCGTGCTGGAACGCCAACTCGGCAAGGAAGAGATCCGGTTCACCCCGAGCGACCGGGCATTCCTGGCAGCGCTCCTACACCGGCTGCCGCGGCACGTCCTGCGAAGGTCACGGCTGCTCGTACGCCCCGACACGGTACTGCGTTGGCACCGGCAACCTCGTCGCACGCCGCCACGCCGCCTCCTGCCGGCCCAAACGCCCGGGACGACCCCCTACAGTGCGCTCGATCCGCGTCCTGGTGCTGCGCCTGGCGAAGAAGAACCCGAGCTGGGGATACCGACGCCTGCACGGCGAGCTCCTCGTACTGGGGGTGAAGGTGGGCGCGTCCACCGTCTGGGAAATCCTGAAGGAGGCCGGCATCGACCCTGCGCCCGAGCGGAACTCCAGCACCTGGGCCACCTTCCTTCGCTCCCAGGCTGATGCGCTGCTGGCCTGCGATTTCATGGAAACAGTCACCCTGTCGGGGATGCGGATGTACGTGCTCGTGGTGATCGAACACGGCAGTCGCCGGATCCGGATCCTGGGCGCCACCACGCATCCAAGCGCATCCTGGGTAGCGCAAGCGGCGAAGAACCTGCTCATGGACCTCGAAGACCTCGGCTGCCGGGCACGGTTCATGATCAGGGACAGGGACGGGAAGTTCCCCGAACTGGTCGATGCCGTCCTCAAGGACGCGGGAATCGAAGTCGTGCTCACCGGCATCCAGATGCCGAGGGTGTGTCAACTTAACGGCTGATCTTGGTTGTTGAGGTGTCAGTTGTTGCTCGGGGTCAGGCGGCCCTCGAAGGCGATCTGGAACGCGTTCAGCCGTGCCTTCCAGCGCATGGTCCACCGCTTGCGGCCCTTCCCCGTCGGGTCCAGGCTCATCAATGCCATGTAGATGCACTTGAGGGCGGCGGCCTCGTTGGGGAAGTGCCCGCGGGCGCGGACGGCCTTGCGGATGCGGGCGTTGACGCTCTCGATCGCGTTGGTGCTGCAGATGACCTTGCGGATCTCGACGTCGAAGGAGAGGAAGGGCACGAATTCGGCCCAGGCGTCCGACCACAGCTTCACGATCGCCGGATACTTGGCACCCCACGCTTCCTGGAACTCCAGGAACCGCTCCGTGGCCGCATCCTCGCTGGGTGCCGTGTAGACGGGCTTAGTACTGCAACGACACTCCGTGATGTCCTCTGCGTTTGTAGTGGCTGATGCGGGCGCGGGCTTGGCTTCTTCTACGCCATAACGACCAGGCGAGTACGTGCTGAATTCCGTGGCGGATGGGAAAGGAGACGCGGTTGAAGAGCCGCCGAGCCTCGTTCATGGTCACGGGTATGAGGGATCGATCGTTGCCGGTTTCCCAATCCCCTTTTCTGCCTCTGCTCGCAGGATGGCGAGGAAGGCAAGGGCGGCCATGGAGAGGGTTATGTGTCGATACCACGCCGTGTAGCCGCGGACCTGGTAGTGATCGAGCCCAGTTTCGTTTTTCGCGGTCTGGAAACATTCCTCGACCATCCACCGGGACCCCGCGACCCGTACAAGTTCCTCCAGCCGAGTCCCGGCCGGGCAGAAGCAGATGTAGTAGGCGATGTCCGCGGGGTCGGTGAGGCTGCGCCGGGCCAGTAACCAGTGGTCCCAGCCTTCCCGCCGCCAGGGCCGGATCGGGGCGGCCGCCCAGTCGTACTCGCGCGGCCCGTGGGCGCCGTCACCGCAGCTCAGATGGGCCCATGCGTCGTCGGGGAGTTCGCTGACCAGCTTGTGCGCGCGGGCCTGGCCGAAGAATTCCATGGTCATGACCATCTGGGATTTCGGGACGGCGAGGACATGGGGGATGTCGTGTTCTTCCAGCCACATCCGGATCCGGCTCGTCTGGCCGTAGAGTTCATCGGCTGTCACCCACCCGAAAGGGATCCCCGATTCCACAGCGCGCTGAAGCATGCGTAGGCCCATGTCCGGCTTGGTGGCGAACTCGACATCGTCCCCGATATCGGCAGCCCGGCAGCGCTCGCGGTCCGATGTCCAGTCCTTCGGGAGATACAGCTCGCGGTCGATCAGGGCCCGCCCTCGGTCTGAACCATAGGCCAGGAACACCCCGATCTGGGAATTCTCGATCCGGCCGGCCGTCCCCGAGTACTGTCGGGCCACCCCCGCCGACCGGATGCCCTTCTTCAGAAATCCCGTCTCGTCAAGGATGAGAATTCCCCGATCGGGATCTCCGATGTGCTCCACGACCGCGTCGCGGACATCGTCACGCAGAGCGTCGGCGTCCCACAGGTAGTGGTTCAGCAGTCGCTGCATCCCCTGAGGACCCGTGTCACCGACGGCCTCCGCCAGGGTCCAGCCGTTCTTGCGTTCCGTCTCACTCAGCAGTCCCCGCAGGTAGGACACCATCCTCCGCCGAGACTCCACCCGCCCGAACCGCCCTGCGAACCGCGCCACGAAGTCACCGAAGTAACCTGACCAACCGTCAGTTATCTCTTCCACCACGAAGTGATCAACGACGCCGCACACTCCACGTCACGGAGTGTCGTTGCAGTACTAGGGCCGGTTGCGAAAGTGGCACGGTCGCCTGAAGAGCGGGCTACGCGGCAGGCGCCGCTTTGTATCAGGCTCTGGAGGGTTGCTGTCCCTGGGAGCCGTCGGCCGCGAGCGGAAGACTGCGCAGCGACAGTGCGCTCGGCGCCGGCAGCGCTCCGTGGGCCGCCTCGGCGCGGAACGACTGGAGCAAGTAGGCCACCAGACGCCGGGACGCCGCACGGTCACCCGGCAGTGCGGTGACCAGACCGCAGTGGGACAACAGGGCTACGGCAAGGTCGGAGGGGTGGAAGTCGGCCCGCAGCGCGCCCGCCGCCTGAGCCCTGCGGACCAGGGCCATGAAGTCCCGCTCGGCCTGTTCACATACTCGCGCGTGTTCTCGCGTGGTGTCCGGAAAGGCCGAGACGAACGCGGCCGGGAAGCCCCGTTCCTCCCGTTGTAGTTCGCAGACCGTCTCGACCAGCCGCTGGAAGCCCTGCCACGGATCGGGGTCGGCCAGCGCCTCGGTGAGCGCCTGAGCACAGGTGTCCGTCTGGTGCGCGAACGTGGCCCGCACCAGGGCGTCCCGCGTCGGGAAACGCCGGTACAGCGTCGCCACGCCGACCCCCGCCCGCCGGGCCACGGTCGCCATGGGCGCGTCGATGCCGTGCTCGGCGAAAACCACGCGGGCAGCCGAGAGGATGCGCCGCCGGTTGCGCCGGGCGTCCGCCCGCAGACTGTCCTGCCCCGCGATCCGAGAGGATTCCCCCACCACTGTCTCTCACCTCCGGTCAACTGGACGATCTCGTCCGCTTGCCAGCCTACGCTCGGCGCCACGATCCCCCCGCACGGCCACTGTGGCGAAGGTGAGAACACAACGATGGACGACCGCACGATGAGAGCCGTACTGTTCGACCGCTTCGGCGGCCCCGAGGTGCTGTACGTGGGCCGGGTGCCACGCCCCGGACCGGCACCCGGCGAGGTCCTCGTACGCGTGCACGCGTTCAGCGTGAACGGCGCCGAACTGGCCGCCCGTTCCGGTCGGCTCCGCCTCATCACCGGCCGAAAATTCCCGCAGCGCATCGGGCTGGACTTCACTGGCGAAATCGCCGCACTCGGCACCGGCGCGACTGGCGTAGCGGTCGGCGACCGGGTGTGGGGCGCCCTGGGCCGCAACTCCGGATTCGGCAGCGCCGCCGAGTACGTGACGGTACGGCCCGAGCGGCTCGGCCGGGTCCCGGACGGGCTGGACCTCGTGGCCGCCGCCGCACTGCCAGTGGCCACCACGGCCGTCACGGCTCTCCGCGACAAGGCCGCACTGAGCCCCGGCGAACGGCTGCTCGTACGGGGTGCGGCGGGCGGCGTCGGCAACGCCGCCGTCCAGCTTGGACAGGCGTACGGCGCCGAGGTCACGGCCCTGGCCCGCGCTGCCAACCTCGACTTCGTCCGTACGCTCGGTGCCCACCACGCCGCCGACCACCGGACCGTGTCCCCCGCGGAACTGGGATTGTTCGACGTGGTCCTCGACACGGCGGGCACCGACCTGCGTACCGTACGGCGGTTGCTGAAGCCCGGCGGACGCATGGTCACCATCGCCTTCGACCTGACGCGGCCCGCCGCCTCGCTGGGCTACATCGCAGCCAGCGCCGTCCACGGACGCGGCCGGGTGCGCTTCTTCAGCGGCAACCCCGAACGTGCGCTCTTCGACGACCTCGCCCGCCAGGTGACGGAGGGGAAGCTGCGGCCGGCGGTGGACACGGTCTTCCCGCTGGAAGAGACAGCATCGGCACACCGGGCGCTGGAGGCGGGCGGGGTGCGGGGCAAGTACGTGGTCAGGGTCCACTAGGGTTTGTTGGGAAGGTGCTGGTCACAGCCACTCGTTGAGGACTGCGACCAACACGGTCGCCTCGTAGCGGACGGCGAGCTTGTCGTATCTCGTGGCCACGGCCCGGTGGCGCTTGAGGCGGCTGATCCCGCACTCGACGGCATGCCGCTCGCGGTAGTCGGTTTTGTCGAACTTCGGCGGCCGACCGCCTCGGGAGCCGAGCTTCTGGCGGTTGCGGACGCGGTCGGCGGGGACCGGGATGGTCGCCTTGATCCCGCGTCTGCGCAGGTAGGCCCGGTTGCGCCGGGAGTCGTACGCTCTGTCGGCCCGCACCCGGTCCGGCCGCCTGCGGGGCCTGCCCGGACCAAGGCGAGGTACCCGGATGGCTTCCAGGACCGGCTCGAATTGCGGCGAGTCACCCCGCTGACCGGCTGTGATCACGACGCTCAGCGGCTTCTGCCCCTGCTCGACGGCAAGGTGGATCTTGGTGGTCAGGCCGCCTCGGGAGCGTCCGAGACCGTGGTCGGCAAGCTCGACGGCAATGCCGCCGGGCGGTTCCTTTTGCAGACCCCCTTTTTCGAGGCCCCGGCGGCGTGCTGGTGGGCCCGGCAGACGGTGGAGTCGACATTCACGTCCCAAATGATCAGGCCCTCCGCGTCCGCCTGAGCTTGGAGCTGAGTGACGATCCTGGCCCAGAGGCCATCGCGCTGCCAGCGCCGGAACAGGTCGTAGACTCGTTCCCAGGGCCCGTAGCGTTCCGGCACATCACGCCAGGGAGCACCGGTACGGGTGCGCCACCGGATGCCGCCTATCAGCTGCCGTCGCGTCCACACCGGCGGACGGCCCGGCTTGATGCCCTGCGGCAACAACGGCTCAAGGCGGGCCCACTGTCCATTCGTCAGATCACCACGCCCCACAAGGCGTGATCATCCACGACCAAGATCCACTTTCCCAACAGGCCCTAACCCTGGTCCCGGTTGACGCCTCCGGCCGCCATCAGGGACCGGGCCGGGGTGCGACCGCTGTCGTCCATCCCGGACTGCTTTGTCTGCCAGTGCGCTCTGCTTCATGACCGTCATGGCATCCCATTGCCGGCCACGGCGTACGGAATTCCTCAGCGGCGTCGCTGAGAACCCCGCGGGCGGAGGGGCGAAACACGGGCTGAGGCATCCTTATCGAGCTGTTGCCGCAGGGCCTGGTTATCGTGATAGAGGGCGGCGATGGCGGTCTGGGCGGCCTTGAGTTTTTTCTCCAGGAGCGTGCAGTCACGGGTTTTCTTGGCCAGGCGCTTTTTGAGGGCTTCGATGGTCGCGTCGCGTTTGGCCTCCCCTGGGGTGGTCTTGCCATGGGTGGCAAGGTGCGCGTCCCATTCAGCCAGGATGGTGTGCGCACGATTCATCGTCGCGCGGCTGACCTGGGCTTCTTTGTAGAGGTTCTCTTTCGTGAGGCGGCCGTCGGTCCGTTGTGGTCGGCCCTCGAAGAGGCGGGTCATCGCTGCCCGGAGAGCGGCGGCGGTCTTGGGGCTGACCTGGTCTGCCGGGACGTCGGTCACTGGGGATCGCCGGCCATCGTGAGCACGTTGCGGACGATGTCCAGTTCACGTTCGGCGAGGTCTCGGCGGTGTACGGGTGTGGCGGGGCTGTTGATGATCTGGAGCTGTGTGCGCTGATGGGAGTCATAGATCGGCAGGTGCTCGGGACCGATCATGCTGTTGGCGCACCGGTCGGGCCGACAGCGTTCATCGAGGGGACCGGTGTGTCCTTCGGGGATGATCGCGTTCTCGAGACAGACGGCGCCGACAGGGTTTGTGTGGTCGGCGGTGCAGTTGTTGAGCATGCCGAAGCGGATGTGGATCCTGGTGGTTCGCAGGAGACTATCGGCAGTGCGGGCGTCTCCATTGCGGGCCTTCACAGTGGCGTTGATCTGGTCGAAGGCGTCCTTGACACGTTCGGCGCCCGGCCCGAACCCGATCTGCCCGCCAGCGGTATGACGCTCGTAAAGATCCTTGATCTTACGGAATTTGACGTTGTCGAGTGCATCACCGAGGTATTTGGCCCATTGCGTGTCGGAGGCGGCGTAGCCGCGAGCGCTGGCGTTGGCGAGAGCCCGGGTGGCGAGGTGTTTCAGTTGGATGCCGGTGGCGATCTCGGACCCGGGGAACTGGTCGGTGAGCATCGCCATCGTCTTACGGAACATATGCGGGCGGATGTAAGTGGGCGGTTCGTGAGTCTTTGAGTCGATCTGCTGTCGCCTGATGGTGTGGCGGTGGGGCGGAATCTGCCGGTCCGCGGTTGGTGGTCTGGT
>NZ_JBIRSJ010000060.1:0-6880 GCF_044334165.1 Streptomyces sp. NPDC020845
CCATCAACTGGCACACTTGGTTCCCCACACCACCAGCCCCAGGCACCGAACCACCCAACCTCCCCACCTACCCCTTCCAACGACAGCGCTACTGGATGGCGGGCGATCGCCCGGCCGGCGACGTCAGCGCGGCGGGCCTGCGGCCGGTGGGCCACCCGCACCTGTCGGCCGCCACCGGCCTGGCGGACGGCGGCGTGCTGCTCACCGGCGTTCTCCCGGCGGCCGGGAACGCCGGCTGGCTGGGCGAACACGAGGTGGCGGACGTGGCGTTGCTGCCCGGCGCGGCCCTGGTCGAGTGGGCGCTGCGGGCGGCCGACGAGTCGGGCTGCGGCGGGGTGGAGGAGCTGACGCTCCAGCTGCCGCTGACCCTCTCCCCGGAGGGCGAGCTGCGCGTGCAGGTGTTGGCGGAGGCCCCGGACGGCGAGGGCCGCCGCGCCGTCAGCATCTGCTCGCAGCCCGCCCCCGCCGCCGTGGACGGCTGGACGGTCCACGCCACGGGCACGCTCGCCCCGCCCGTCACGGGCGATGCGGCCGGGATGGAACTGGCGGGCGCCTGGCCCCCGCCGGGCGCCGAGCCGCTCGACATCGGCGGGCTGTACGCGGGTGCGGAGGCGGCCGGTTACCGGTACGGCTCGGCGTTCCAGGGCGTCCAGGCGGCGTGGCGGCATGGCGCCGACCTCCTCGCCGAGGTGGCCCTGCCCGACGCCGACGCCGACACCGACACCGACACTGGCGAGTTCGGCATCCACCCGGCGCTGCTGGACGCCACGCTGCACCCGGCGGCGCTGGGCGGACGGCAAGAGGACGGGCAGCTGTGGCTGCCGTTCACCTGGAGCGGCGTCACCCTGCATGCCGCCGGCGCGCGCCACGTCCGCGTCCGCCTCCGGGGCGGCGGCAACGGCGGCCGGGAGCTGGGCGTCGTGGTCGCGGACGCGGCCGGCGCCCCCGTGTTCAGCGCCGAGGCGGTCGCGATGCGCCCCGCCGACGGCGAGGCGCTGCGGGCGGCCCAGCGGCGTTCACCCTCCGCCGGCGGCCTGTACACGGTGGAGTGGCAGCCGCTGCCGGCTGAGGCGCCCGCGCCGGACGAGCCCAGCGAGACCTGGGCGAGCCTCGGCACGACGGGCAACGCCGGGGCGGCCGGGCGCCGTTACGCCGACGTGGCGGCGCTGCTGGACGCGCTGGACGCGGGCGAGCCCGCGCCCCCGGTGGTCCTCGCCTCGCCGGACACCGACAGGGACGCGGAAACGGACCCGGCGGCCGTCCGGCGCGCGTTGCGGCTCCTCCAGGAGTGGCTGGCCCAGCCGCGGCTGCTCGACTCCCGGCTGGTGCTGGTCACCTCGGATCCGGCGGTGTCGGGCCTGGTCCGCGCGGTCCAGGCCGAGCACCCGGGCCGGTTCACACTGGTCGACCCCCGCGCCGGGGAGAGCCCGGCCGGGGCTGTCCGGCGCGCGCTCGACGCCGACGAGCCGCAGCTCGCGATCGGTCCGGACGGCGCCGTGTCGGTCCCCCGTCTGACGCCCGCCGCCGAACCCGACGCGGCCGAGGCCCCCGACCTCTCCGGCGGCACGGTGGTCATCTCCGGCGGCACCGGCGTGCTCGGTGGCCTGATCGCCGAGCACCTGGTGCGCGCGTACGGCGCGGAACGCCTGCTGCTGCTCTCCCGCCGGGGCGCCGACGCCCCCGAGGCGGCCGGACTCCTGCGGCGCCTGGCCGGGTTGGGCGCCCACGCGGAGGTGGCGGCTGTCGACGTCGCCGACCACGCCGCGCTCGCGGACACGCTCGCGGCGCTCCCCGCCGGCCACCCGCCGATCGGCGTGGTCCACGCCGCCGGCGTGATCGACGACGCCCTCGTCGCGGCGTGGGACGACGACCGCCTCGCCCGCGTCTGGACGCCGAAGGTCGAGGGCGCCTGGAACCTCCACGCCCTCACCCGCGGGCTGCCGCTGCGGATGTTCGTGGTGTTCTCCTCCGCCGCCGGGGTGGTGGGCAACGCCGGGCAGGCCGGATACGCCGCCGCCAACGCCTGGTGCGACGCCCTGGTCGCCCGCCGCCGCGCCGACGGGCTGCCCGGCACCAGCGTGGCGTGGACGCTGTGGCAGCAGACCTCCGCCATGACCGGACACCTCACCCAGGCCGACCTCGCCCGCCTGGCGGGCGCCGGCTCACGCCCCGTGAGCACGCCGCACGCCCTGCGCCTGTTCGACGCCGCGCTGCACGCCGGCCACCCCCTCGTCGTCGCGGCCGACCTGGACGCCACCCGCCTCGGCCCCGAGGCTCCCGCGATGCTGCGCGCCCTGGCCCGGCCCGCCCGCCGCCGCGCCGCCGGCCTCCCGGCCGGCGGCGCCACCGGCGGCACCGCGCTCACGGCCCGCCTCGCCGGCCTCGACGCGACGGCCCGGCGCGAGGCGCTGCTGGCCACGGTCCGCCAGCTGGCGGCCGTGGTCCTGGGTCACACCACGGACGCCTCGATCCGTTCCGAGTCGGCGTTCAAGGAGCTGGGCTTCGACTCCCTCACCGGAGTGGCGCTGCGCAACCGGCTGGCCGCCGCCACCGGCCTGCGGCTGCCCGCCACCCTCGTCTTCGACTACCCCACCCCGCAGGCCCTCACCGACCACCTGCTCCGCCACCTCGACGGCACCACCGCCGCCGCCGCGACACCGGGAAGGACCGCGGCGGCGACCGACGAGCCGATCGCGGTGGTGGCGATGGCCTGCCGCTTCCCCGGCGGGGTGACCTCGCCCGAGGAGCTGTGGGAGCTGGTCGCGGACGGGCGGCACGTGGTCGGGCCCTTCCCCACCAACCGTGGCTGGGACCTGGCCAACCTCTTCCACCCCGACCCGGACCACCCCGGCACCAGCTACGCCTCCCAGGGCGCGTTCCTCCACGACGCCGACGCCTTCGACGCGGCGTTCTTCGGCATCAACCCCCGCGAGGCGCTGGCCATGGACCCGCAGCAGCGCCTGCTGCTGGAGACCGCCTGGGAAGCCCTCGAACGCGCCGGGATCAACCCGCACACCCTCAAGGACAGCCTCACCGGCGTCTACACGGGCGTCATGTACCACGACTACGGCACCGGTCTGGCGGCCGATCCGCGCCTGGCGGGCTACAGCATGCTCGCCAACTCGGGCAGCGTCGTCTCCGGCCGGGTGGCGTACACCCTCGGGCTCCAGGGCCCGGCCGTCAGCGTGGACACCGCCTGTTCCTCCTCACTGGTGGCGATGCACCTGGCGGCGCAGGCGCTGCGCGGCGGCGAGTGCGAGCTGGCACTGGCCGGCGGCGTCACGGTGCTGGCCACCCCCGAGGTCTTCACCAACTTCTCCCGCCAGCGCGGCCTGGCCCCGGACGGCCTGTGCAAGCCGTTCGCCGCCGCCGCGGACGGCACCGGGTGGAGCGAGGGCGCCGGGCTGCTGGTACTGGAACGCCTCTCCGACGCCCGCCGCAACGGCCACCAGGTGCTGGCCGTCATCCGCGGCTCCGCCATCAACCAGGACGGCGCCAGCAACGGCCTCACCGCCCCCAACGGCCCCTCCCAGCAACGCGTCATCACCCAGGCCCTGGCCAGCGCCGGGCTGTCCCCTGCTGACATCGACGCGGTCGAGGCCCACGGCACCGGCACCACCCTCGGCGACCCGATCGAGGCGCAGGCGCTGCTCGCCACCTACGGCCAGGACCGGCCGGACGAGGACCAGCCCCTCTGGCTGGGCTCGATCAAGTCCAACATCGGGCACGCCCAGGCCGCCGCCGGGGTCGCGGGCGCCATCAAGATGATCATGGCCATGCGGCACGGCGTCCTGCCGCCCACCCTGCACGTGAACGAGCCCTCCCCCCACGTCGACTGGGACAGCGGCAACGTCCGGCTACTGACCGAACCCGCCGACTGGCCGCAGACCGACGGCCGCCCCCGCCGCGCCGCCGTCTCCTCCTTCGGCGCCTCCGGCACCAACGCCCACCTCATCCTCGAACAGGTCCCCGGCGAAACGCCCGGCACAGCCCCGGCCGCCACGCCCGGCCTCGTACCCTGGCCGCTCTCCGCCCGCAGCGAGGAGGCACTGCGCGCCCAGGCCACCCGCCTCGCCGAACGCCTCCGCGCGGACGAGGAGGTGCCGGTCACGGACGTCGGCTGGTCCCTCGCCACGACCCGGGCCACCTTCGAACGCCGGGCCGTGATCGTGGGCGAGGACCGGGAGGAGATGACCGCGGCCCTGGCGGCGCTCGCCGAGGGCGCGCCGCACGCCGCGCTCGTCGCCCCCGGCGGCGAGGCCCCGGAGACGCCGGGGAAGACCGTGTGGCTCTTCTCCGGCCAGGGCAGTCAACGCCCCGGCATGGGCGCCGCGCTGCACGCCCGCTTCCCCGTCTTCGCCGACGCCTTCGACGAGATCTGCGCTCTCCTCGACCCCCATCTCGACCGCCCGCTGCGCGAGATCGTCTTCGCCACCCACCACGACACCGCCGACCTCATCCACCACACCACCTACACCCAGACCGGCCTGTTCGCCCTCCACGTCTCCCTCGCCCGCCTCCTCACCTCCATGGGCCTGGCCCCGGACGCGGTGGCCGGGCACTCCATCGGCGAGGTCAGCGCCGCCCACCTCGCCGGTGTGCTGTCACTCGACGACGCCGCCCACCTGGTCGCCGCCCGCGCCACCCTCATGGGGTCGCTCCCCGAAGGCGGCGCCATGGCCACCCTCCACGCCACCGAGGACGAAGTCGCCCCCACCCTCGCCGACTTCCCCGGCCTGGCCATCGCCGCCACCAACACCCCCGCCCACACCGTGATCTCCGGCGCCGCCGACCAGGTCGCGGCGGCGGCGGCCCACTGGCGCGACCAGAGCCGCCGGGTCCGCGAGCTGCCGGTCTCCCACGCCTTCCACTCCCCCCAGATGGAGTCCATCCTCACCCCCTTCCAGCAGGCCATCGCCGACCTCGACTTCCACGCGCCCGCCCTCCCCCTCATCAGCAACCTCACCGGCGAGCCCGCCGACCCCGGCCACATCACCACCCCCGCCTACTGGGCCGAGCACATCCGCCGGCCCGTCCGCTTCCACCAGACCATCAGCCACCTCGCCGCCGCCCACGACGCCGGCCTCTTCCTCGAACTCGGCCCCACCCCCGTCCTCACCCACGCCGTCCACCACACCCTCCCCGAGACCACCGCCGCCGCAGCCCTGCCCACCCTCACCGGCAAGCAGCCCGACACCCACGCCCTCGCCCAGGCCCTGGCCACCCTCCACACCACCCACGCCCCCGTCGACTGGACCCCCTGGCACCAGCGCCGCCACGTCACCGACCTCCCCACCTACCCCTTCCAGCACCAGCCGTACTGGATCGCGCCGCGCCCCTCCGGCGGCGGCGCCTCCCCGGGCGGCACGGCACTCGACCACCCGCTGCTGGACTCGGTGGCGCCGCTAGCGGACGGCGGGGTGGTGCTCAGCGGTTACGTCCCGGCGGCCGACCACGCCAGCTGGCTGACGGAGCACACCATCGCGGGAACGGTCCTGCTGCCCGGCACCGCCCTGCTGGAGCTGGCGCTGTGCGCCGCCGGCCACGCCCCCGGAACGCCGCACGTCGAGGAGTTGCTCCTCCACCACCCGCTCACCCTCCACCCCACCGAACCCCTCGCGCTCCAGGTCATCCTCGGCGCCGGCGGCGAACTGCACGTCTACACCCGCCTGGCGTCCACGCCCTCGACGGAGTGGACCCACCACGCGACCGCCACCCTCACCGCCCAGCCCACGGCCGGGACGCGGGCGGAGGAGACCTGGCCGCCGCCGGGTGCCGAACGCGTCGACCTCACCGGCTTCTACGAGCGCGCCGCCGACGACGGCTACGCGTACGGGCCCGCCTTCCAGGGACTCCACGCCCTGTGGCGCGACGGCGACGACCTCCTCGCCGAGATCGCGCTCCCCGACGGCGAGGCCACCGACGCCCTCGCGCTCCACCCGGCGCTCCTCGACGCCGCGCTCCACCCCCTCATCGCCACCGCCGGGACCGCGGACGGCGAGGTCTGGCTGCCGTTCTCCTGGAGCGGCGTCACCCTGCACGCCACCGGCGCCACCCACGCCCGCGCCCGCATCACCCGCGCCGGGAACGGGAGCGGGGACGGCGAGGGCGGCCTCGTCCTCACCCTCACCGACCCGGCCGGCGAACTCATCCTGACCGCCGCCTCCGTCACCACCCGCCCCACCCGCCTCGCCTCCCCCCAGCAGCCCCTCCCCGAGGGCCTGTTCACCCTGGCGTGGACGCCCGCTTCCCCGCTCGCCGACCGGGTGGACGAGCCCGCGCCGACGCCGTCCCGCACCGTCGTCACCACGGGCGAGGGTGGCGAGTTGGACGCCGTACGGCGGGCGTTGACGCTCGTACAGGAGTGGCTGGCCGATCCGAAGCCGGACGACGCGCCGCTGGTCATCGTCACCCGCAAGGCCGTCGCCGTGGACGAGGACGCCACCATCGACCCCGCCGCCGCGGCCGTCTGGGGCCTGGTCCGCAGCGCCCAGACCGAGAACCCCGGCCGATTCGTCCTCCTCGACACCGACACCGGCACGGACACGGACGCCCCGGTCGACGACGCGATCCGCTGCGCCCTCGACCTCGACGAACCGCAGCTGGCACTGCGCGGCGACCGGATCCTCGTCCCCCGGCTGAGCCGCGCGACCGCCTCGGAGCTGCTCCTTCCCGCCGCCGGGGAGGGGGCCTGGCGCCTGGAAGCCGGTGCCGGGACGATCGACGCCGTCGCGCCGGTGCCGTTCCCGGAGGCGGAGGAGCCGCTGGCCGCCGGACGCGTACGCATCGCGGTGCGCGCGGCCGGGATCAACTTCCGCGACGTGATGGTGACCCTCGGCGTCGTGCCCGACCGCCGCGGCCTGGGAGGCGAGGGCGCGGG
>NZ_JBIRSJ010000061.1:0-6027 GCF_044334165.1 Streptomyces sp. NPDC020845
TGGTGTCGGTGCCGCGTAGTACGTCGGTGAGTGACCAGTCGATGTGTGGTGTCAGGGCGTGTTCGCATTCGGCGATGCGGGTGGCGAAGACGGGGGAGGTGTCGAGGAGTTCGACGCCCATGCCGCGCCATTGGGAGCCTTGCCCTGGGAAGACGAAGACGGGGCCCTGTTCGGGGTCGAGGGCGGTGCCTTGGGTGAGGTGGGGGTGTTCGGTGCCGGTGGCCAGGGCGTCGAGCGCGGCGAGGAGGCCGGGGGTGTCGGTGCCGGTGATCACGGCGCGGTGGTCGAAGGTGGTGCGGGTGGTGGCCAGCGACCACGCCACGGAGGCGGAGTCGGTGGTTGCGGCGTCGGCGAGGGTCTCGGACAGGCGGCGTGCCTGTTCGGCCAGGGCCTGCGGGCCGCGCGCGGAGAGCGTCAAGGGGACCACGCCGCCCAGGACGGCGGGTTGAGCGGGACGTGGCTCCTGCGGCTCGGGGGGTGCCGGGGCCTCTTCCAGGATGACGTGGGCGTTGGTGCCGGAGATCCCGAACCCCGACACCCCGGCCCGGCGCGGGCGTTCCTCCGTCTGTGGCCAGTCGACCGGCTCGGTCAGCAGGCGCAGTTCGCCGCCGCTCCAGTCGATGTGGGGGGTTGGCTCGTCGGCGTGGAGGGTGGCGGGCAGCACGCCGTGCCGCATCGCCATCACCATCTTGATGACGCCCGCGACCCCCGCCGCGCCCTGCGTGTGGCCGATGTTGGACTTGAGCGAGCCCAGCCACAGCGGCCGGTCGGCGGGCCGGTCCTCCCCGTAGGTCGCCAGCAGGGCGTCCGCCTCGATCGGGTCGCCCAGCGTGGTGCCCGTGCCGTGCGCCTCCACCGCGTCGACCTGGTCGGCGGTCAGCCGGGCGTTGGCCAGCGCGGCGCGGATGACGCGCTGCTGCGAGGGACCGTTGGGGGCGCTCAGGCCGTTGCTGGCGCCGTCCTGGTTGACGGCCGAGCCACGGATGACGGCGAGCACCTGGTGGCCGTTGCGGCGCGCGTCGGAGAGGCGTTCCAGCAGCAGCAGGCCCGCGCCCTCGGAGAAGCCCGTGCCGTCGGCGGCGGCGGCGAACGGCTTGCACCGTCCGTCCGGCGCCAGGCCGCGCTGCCGGGAGAACTCCGTGATCACGTTCGGGGTCGGCATGACCGTCACGCCGCCCGCCAGCGCCAGCGAGCACTCGCCGCCGCGCAGCGCCTGGACCGCCAGATGCATCGCCACCAGCGACGACGAGCACGCGGTGTCCAGCGTGACCGCCGGGCCTTCGAGGCCGAGGGTGAACGCGATGCGGCCGGAGACGACGCTGAGCGCGTTGCCCGTCAGCAGGAAGCCCTCGGCGCTCTTCTCGACGTGGGGCGTGCCGAAGCCGGGAACGCCGCAGCCCGCGTAGACGCCGGTGGCGGAGCCCTTGAGGGTGGCCGGGTCGATGTGGGCGCGCTCCAGCAGTTCCCACGCGGTCTCCAGCAGCAGCCGCTGCTGCGGGTCCATGGCCAGGGCCTCGCGCGGGCTGATGCCGAAGAACGCCGCGTCGAAGGTGTCGGCGTCGTGGAGAAAGCCGCCCTCGCGGACGTACGCGGTGCCGGGGTGGTCGGGGTCGGGGTGGTAGATGCCGTCCAGATCCCAGCCACGGTTGGCGGGGAAGGGGCCGATGGCGTCGGTGCCGCTGTCCACCAGCTGCCACAGCTCCTCGGGGGAGGCGACACCGCCGGGGTAGCGGCACGCCATGGAGACGATGGCGATGGGCTCCTGCTGGCGCTCCTCGACCTTGCGCAGGCGCTGGCGGGCCTCGCCGAGGTCGAGGGTGACGCGCTTGAGGTACTGGCGCAGCCTATCTTCGGTGGCTGACATGGTTTCTCCGTCACTCCCCGTCAGGACGAGCCCAGTTGCTGGTCGATGAGGGCGAACATCTCGTCGTCCGACGCCGACGCGAGCGCCTCGCCGTCGATGCCCGCGCCGTCTCCCCGGCCCTCCAGGCGGGCGAGCAGTGCGTGGAGCCGGCCCGCGATCGTCTCGCGGGACGTGCCGTCCACCGTGTGGCCGCTGAGGGTGGACTCCAGCCTCGTCAGGTCGTTCAGGATCGGCGCGAGGTGATCGGCCCGCGCCGGTGGTTCGGAGGCGGGCCGGTCGGCCGGGGCGAGCTTCTGCTCCAGGTAGCGGGCCATGGTCCCGGCGTCGGGATAGTCGAAGATCAGGGCGGCGGGCAGCCGCAGCCCGGTGGCCATCGAGAGCCGGTTGCGCAGCTCGACGGCGGTGAGCGAGTCGAAGCCCAGCTCCTTGAAGGAGCTGTCCGCCCGCACCCCCGAGGGGTCGCTGCGCCCGAGGACGGTCGCCGCGTGCATGCGTACCAGGGTGAGCAGTTCGCGGTGGCGCTCTGCCTCGGTGAGCGCGGCGAGGCGGCCGGCCCAGTCGACGGGCCGCGCGGCGGCTGCGGTGGGCCGGGCCGGGGCCCCGGCGGCGGCCAGGCCGCGGAGCAGGGCGGGCACCGCGTCGGAGGGCGGTGAACCCAGGGCTCGGGAGTTGAGGTCGAGCGCCAGCGTGGACGCGGCGCCGTGGCGGTGGGCGGCGTCGAAGAGGGCCAGCGCGGTGGGGGTGGACAGCGGGGTGAAGCCGGTGCGGTTCATGCGGGCGAGGTCGGCCTGGCCGAGGTCGCCTGACATGCCGCTGCTGGCCGCCCACAGGCCCCAGGCGATGGAGGTGGCGGGGAGGCCGGTGTGGTGTCGCCTGGTGGCGAGGGCGTCGAGGTAGGCGTTGGCAGCGGCGTAGTTGGCCTGTCCTGGGCTGCCGAGGGTGCCGGCGGCGGAGGAGTAGAGGGTGAACAGGGCCAGGGGGAGGTGGCGGGTGGCCGTGTCCAGGTTGGCGGCGGCCGTCGCCTTGGCCGCCCACACCGCCGCCAGCCGCTCCGGCGTCTGCGCCGTCAGCACGGCGTCGTCCAGCGCCCCCGCCGCGTGGACCACGCCGGTGAGGGGGTGGTCGGGGTCGATTCCGTCGATGACGCCGCGCAGGGCGGTGGGGTCGGCGGCGTCGGTGGCGGTGATGGTGACGTGGGCACCCAGGGTCTGCAGCCTGTCGCGGAGTTGTGCGGCACCGGGGGCGTCGGGTCCGCGTCGGCTGAGGAGGTGGAGGTGCGTGATGCCGTGGGTGGTGACGAGGTGTTCGGCGGTCAGGGCGCCGAGGGTGCCGGTGCCGCCGGTGATGAGGACCGTCCCGTCGGGGTCCGGCGTGCGCGGGATGTCCAGCACCACCTTGCCGGTGTGCTTGGCCTGGCTCATGTGGCGCAGCGCCTGCCGGGCCTTCGCCAGCGGCCACGCCTGGACGGGCTGCGGCCGGAGGGTGCCCTCGGCGAAGAGGCCGGCGAGCGTGCGCAGCATCTCCCCGACGTGATCCAGACCGGCATCGGGCACCAGGTCGTAGGCCCGGTAGTGAACGCCGGGGTGGGACGCGGCGATCTCCTCCGGGTGGCGGATGTCGGTCTTGCCCATCTCGATGAACCGGCCGCCGTCGCCGAGGAGTCGGAGTGAGGCGTCGGTGAAGTCGCCGGCGAGGCTGTTGAGGACGACGTCGACCTGGGGGAAGGCGTCTTCGAAGGCGAGGTCGCGGGAGGAGGCGCGGTGGTCGGCGTCGATGCCCATGGCGTCGAGGACGTGGTGTTTGCCGGGGCTGGCGGTGGCGTAGACCTCGGCGCCGAGGTGGCGCGCGATCTGCACGGCCGCCGTGCCCACGCCTCCCGTGGCGGCGTGGATCAGGATCTTCTCGCCCGCCGCCAGGCCGGCGAGGTCCACCAGCCCGTACCAGGCGGTGAGGAACGTCGTGGGGACCGCGGCCGCCTGCTGGTCGGTCCAGCCGGGCGGGACCGGCACGACCGCGCGGGCGTCGGCGACGGCGACGGGGCCGAAGGCGCCCTCGAACAGGCCCAGTACGCGGTCGCCGACGGCCACCGAGGTCACGTCCCCGGCCACCTCCAGGACGACACCCGCGCCCTCACTGCCCCGGAAGGTGCCCTCGTCCGGGTACATCCCGAGCACGATCAGCACGTCGCGGAAGTTGACCCCGGCGGCGCGCACCGCGATCCGCACCTGGCCGGGCGCCAGCGGCTCCAGCGCCTCGGGGCAGGGCACGACCTCGACCCCGTCGACCGTGCCCGAGCCGCCGGACGCGAGCCGCCAGGCCCGCTCACCCGGCGGCGGCACCAACTCCGGCGCCGCCGCCCGCTCCAGGCGCGGCACCAGCGCGTTGCCGCCGCGCACCGCCACCTGCGGCTCGTCCAGCGCGACCGCGCGCCGCACGGCGTCCAGCAGCTCGGCAGGACCGGTGCCGCCGTCGATGTCGCAGAGCAGGAAGCGGCCCGGGTTCTCGGACTGGGCGCTGCGCACCAGTCCCCACACGCTCGCCGCCGCCGGGTCGGGGCCGTCGTCGGCGTCCCCGGACCCGGGCGCGATCCCGCCCCGGGTGACGAGCACCAGCCGGGCGTCGGCCAGCTCCGGCTCCTCCAGCCACCGGCGGGCCAGTGACAGCACGCCGGTGGCGGCGGCGAGCGCCCCGTCCGCCGACTCCGGGTCGCCGCCCGGGACGCCCGCGAGCACGGTGGCGGGCGTCGCGGTGGCGAGGAGCAGTTCGTCGATGCCCGCGTAACGCGCAGGGCCGGGCCCGGACCGCGAGGCGCGGAAGGGGAACGGGAGCGGGTCGTCGTCGCTGCCCAGGACCGCCAGGTCGCCGGTGTCGGGCGCGGGAATCTCCGCCGGCGGCAGCGGGGTCCACGCCACCGTGTACAGCCCGTCCACCCGCCGGGCGCCCGCTTCGCGGAGCTGGCGGGCGCTCGTCGCGCGGACCACCACGGCGTCGGCGCCGAGCACGGCGTTGCCTGCCGCGTCGGCCAGCAGGAGCCGGAAGCCGTGCTCCTGCGGCGACATGCGGACCCGCGCGGCGCGCGCGCCCGTGGCGTAGAGGGTGACGCCGCTCCACGCGAACGGCAGCCGCAGCTGCCCGTCGCCGCCCCGCTCGGCGTCCAGCGCCACCGGGTGCAGGGCCGCGTCCAGCAGCGCCGGGTGGATGCCGAGGCCGCCCGCGCCCTCGTGTGCCGCCTCGGGCAGCGTGACCTCGGCGAGCAGGTCCTCGCCGTGGCGCCAGGCGGCGGTCAGGCCCCGGAACGCCGGGCCATAGCCGTACCCCAGCGCCTCGGCGCGGTCGTAGAAGCCGTCCACCGCGACCGGCTCGGCGCCCGGCGGCGGCCAGGCCCCCGCCAGCGACGAGCCCGCCGGGTCAGGTTCCGGGGCCGCCGGGGCGAGATACCCGGTGGCGTGGCAGGTCCAGGGGGCGGAGGCCTCCCCGTCGGGGCGGGAGTGCACGCCCACCTCGCGGCGGCCGTCCTCGCCCGGGGCGTACGCCACGACCTGCACGCGCAGCCCGCCGGACGCGGGGAGCGCCATCGGGACCTGGAGCGCCAGCTCCTCGACACCGCCGCAGCCCGCCTCGTCGGCCGCCCGCAGCGCCCACTCGACCAGGGCCGCGCCCGGGACGAGAGTGGCCTCGGCGACGACATGGTCGGCGAGCCAGCCGCCGCCGCTTCCGGCGGCGGGGAGGCGGCCGGTCATCACCAGGCCGCCGTCGGCGAGTTCGACGGCGGCGCCGAGCTGCGGGTGCGCCACCGAGGTGAGCCCCGCGCTGCGCAGGTCGCCCGGTCCGCCGTCCACGCGCAGCCAGTAGGGCTGGTGCTGGAAGGCGTAGGTGGGGAGGTCGATGGTGTGGGCGGTCGGGTGCCAGGGGGTCCAGTCGACGGGGGTGTGGGTGGTGTGGAGGGTAGCGAGGGCGCGGGCGAGGGCGTTCGTCTCGGGCTGGGTGCGGGTGAGGGTGGGGATGAGGACGGGCGGGTGCGCGGGCGGGGTGTCGAGTGCGTCGAGGGTGTGTTGGGCGCCCGGGATAAGGACGGGGTCGGGGCCGATTTCGATGTAGGCGGTGGTGTGGGGTGCGGTGTGGGTGATGGCGGGGTGGAAGTGGACGGGTTGGCGGATGTGGTT
>NZ_JBIRSJ010000062.1:0-5974 GCF_044334165.1 Streptomyces sp. NPDC020845
CCATCAACTGGCACACTTGGTTCCCCACACCACCAGCCCCAGGCACCGAACCACCCAACCTCCCCACCTACCCCTTCCAACGACAGCGCTACTGGGGGCCGGATGAGGTGGCCGACGCCCCGGCCGCCGGGGCGGACGCGGAGGAGACCCGGTTCTGGCACGCGGTCGAGGCGCAGGATCTCCCGGGCCTGTCCGAGGCGTTGGGCCTCGGCGCGGAGGACGGGCGGCGCGCGTCGCTGGACGCGCTGCTGCCCACGCTCTCGCACTGGCGCCGGGAACGCCACGAGCGGTCGACGGTCAGTGCCTGGCGTTACCGGGTCGGCTGGCGCCGCCTGCCCGACCCCGGCCAGGGCTCCTTCCCGGCCGAGGGCCCGTGGCTGCTGGTGGTGCCGCCCGAGGGCGCCGGGGAGTGGGCCGAGGCCTGCGAGCGGGCCCTGACGGCGGGTGGCGCGGAGGTGCGGCTGCTGCCGGCCGGCGACCTCGCCCCGGGCCTGCTGCGCGCCGCGCTGGCCGACGGCCCGCCCCCCGCGGGCGTGTTGTCGCTGCTGGCGCTGGACGAACGCCCGCACGCGGCGGCGTTCCCGGCCGTGAGCCGTGGCCTCACCGCCACCCACGCCCTGCTGCGCGCCGTGCTGGAGGCCGAGGTGGACGCCCCTCTGTACTCCGCGACCCGGGGCGCGGTGGCGGCCGGGGACGGCGAGGAGCGGCCCAGCGCGCCGGCGCAGGCCCAGGTGTGGGGGCTCGGCCGGGTGGCCGCCCTGGAACACCCCGCGGCGTGGGGCGGGCTGATCGACCTGCCCGCTTCGGCCGACGACCTCACCCCGGGCCTGCTGCGCGCCGCGCTGGCCGGGCGGGACGGCGAGGACCAGGTCGCGCTGCGCTCCGAGGGCGTGTACGGGCGGCGGGTGCTGCCCGCGCCCCTCGACGGGCCGAACGAACAGGACGAACGGGCGTGGACGCCCCGGGACGGCGTGCTCGTCACCGGCGGGGTCACCGGGGTCGCGGCCCACGTGGCGCGCTGGCTGGCGGCGGGCGGCACCAAGCGCATCGTGCTGCTCGCGCCGGGGGGCCAGGACGCGCCCGGCGGCGCGGAGCTGGTGGCCTCGCTGGCGGAGCTGGGCGCCGAGGCGACCGTCGTGGACGG
This sequence comes from Streptomyces sp. NPDC020845, assembly GCF_044334165.1. Lineage (NCBI taxonomy): Bacteria > Bacillati > Actinomycetota > Actinomycetes > Kitasatosporales > Streptomycetaceae > Streptomyces > Streptomyces sp. NPDC020845. The sequence continues at coordinate 1,145 of NZ_JBIRSJ010000062.1, forward strand.
CGTGCCGTCCGGGCCGGCCGCCCGGCGCGAACTGGCCGATCAGCTCGCGGCCTCCGGGCCGCGCGTGCGGACCATCGTCCACGCGGGGACCGCGGGCGAGCCGGTGCCGCTGGCCGGTCTCACGCCGGACGGGCTGGCCGAGGCGCTGTCGAACGCCGTGGCCGACGTCGATCACCTCCCGGAGCTGTGTGGCCTGGAGGCGGACGACCCGGTGGTGGTCTTCTCCTCCGTCGTGGGGGTCTGGGGCGTCGGGGAGCAGGGCGCCCGCGCCGCCGCCGAGGCGTACCTGGACGCGGTGGCGCAACGGCGCGAGGCGGCCGGCGGGCCCGTCGTCCGGGTGGCGTGGGGCCCGTGGAACGACGAGGGGGCAGTGCGAGCCGATGCGGCCGAACGCGCCGAACGCCACGGGCTGTCGGCCCTCGACCCCGGGCTGGCGCTGACGGCGCTGCGGCGGACGCTGGACGGCGGCGAGGGGCACGCGGTCCTCGCGGACGTGCACTGGGAGCGGTTCGTGCCGGTGTTCACCATGGTGCGCCCCAGCCGTCTCTTCGAGGAGATCCCGGCGGCCCGGCGGGCCGCGCGGGGTGCCGAGGACGACGCCGGATCGGCGGAGGGCCTGGCGGCGCTGCGTGAGCGGCTCGCGGCGCAGCCGCCGCAGGAGCGCGACGGCACGCTGCTGGCGCTGGTGCGCACCCACGTGGCGAACGCGCTGCGCTACGCGTCGGCGGAGTCGCTCGACCCCCAGCAGTCCTTCAAGGACCTGGGGTTCGACTCGGTGGCGGCGATCGAGTTCAGGAACCGGCTGCGCGGCGCCACCGGCCTGACGCTGCCTGCCACGCTGGTCTTCGACTACCCGACGCCGACCGCGCTGGCCGGCTACCTGGTCGCGCAGGTGATGGCGGAGGACTCCGGGACGGAGCCGGCCGCCGCGCACCTCGACGGCATCGAGGCGGCGCTGGCGGCCCTGGACGCGGACGATCCCCGGCGTTCCGGCCTCACCCACCGGCTGCGGGTGCTGCTGTGGCGGTACGAGGGCGGGGCCGAGCCGCAGGACGAGCAGCAGACGGGCGACGAGCTGGCGTCGGCGTCCGCCGACGAGATGTTCGCCCTCATCGATCGCGAGTTCGGCGAGTCCTGACCCCTCACGGAACGCAGCCACCCCTGACGCCCTTCGTCAGGGGTGGCTGGGAGAATTCGCTTCCTGGAGCGCTCCCTGGGGCCGGTCCTGGGGGGACCAGCGACCCCTGCGGGGTTCCTTCCGGAGCACGCTGAAACCGATGCCCTCCTGATCCCGTTCCGCCGCCCACCCGGCTGTCAGCGCCGGTCTGTGGCTCGCGGATGTCCCGTTCCTGCGAAGGTGATCCAGCACGTCTCCCGGACAGTGTCGAGGAGGTACCAGATGCGGCCACCGCCGGCCACCTCGATCTGCCACTGCTCACAGGTCTGCCCGCGGTGGGCGCCATGTGCCAGAGCGCCTTTGAGGCGGTGGTGCCGGGGTTTCTCCGTGGTCGGTCGGGGGTCGGTGCGCATGGTGGTCCAGGCGCGGTAGGTGTTCTCGCGGGCCTGCTGGGCGAGGCTCTCCCAGCCCTTGGCCGAGGCGGCATCAGCGAAGCGGACTTCCCAGTGGCCGTCCGGTGCCGGAGGCGCGGCGCGGTCGCCGCGACCCGCGGTCATGCGACGTCCCGCGGGTCTGGCACCGGGCGTAGTCTTCGCCGTGATCCCTGGTCAGCGCGGCCAGCAGTGCGGGATCGGAGTAGACCTCGGCGGTGTGCTGCCAGGCAATGAGCAACTGGGCGACGGGTGCGCTGCTGCTGATCGAGTCGGCAGCGCGCATGGTGTCGACCAGTTCGACGGCGAAGGCATGGAGATCGGACTCGGGCAGGAATCGGACCCACGGGAACGCGTCCGGCAGTATGTCGAGGAGCAGTTCCATGCTGCCGGGCTCCCGGCGCGCCATGGCGACCAGCATCCGGGTAGCCGCGGACACCACGGTCTGGTCCTGCTCGGCCCGCGCCGCGGTGGTGAGGACCAGATCCTCGCCGCCTCTGCGGTGCAGGAGCAGTCTCGGCGATTCCTGAAGCCGGGCAAGGGTCTGCTTGTTCTTGTTCACCAGCTCGGAGAAGTTGACGGCTGCGCTCTCGGAACTCATGACTTTGAAATTACTTCGAAACTTGGCTCGGTGCCATCGCTCGGAAGAGGGACGCATCGCCCAACCGCATGGCGCTCGTGCCCTGGGGAACGATCTTCGGCTGCGCGGGAACAATCCTCAATGACTCGAACGGCCAACGGCTCGGTGCGGCTGCCGGGTCAGGACTTGCCGAACTCGCTCGCGATCAGGTCGAAGATCTCCTCCGCCGTGGCCTCCTCCAGGTCCTCGTGGGACCCGGCGGCGCCGTCGGCGTCGACCGGCTCGCTCCACCGCTCGGCAAGGAGCCGCAGCCGGGCCGCGATCCGGGAGCGGGCGGCCTCGTTGACGCCCTCGGGTGCGTGGGAGGCGTCCCAGCCGTCCAGCTCGGACATGATCCGCGCCTCGCTCGTGGCGACGTCGGCGACGAGCAGATCGTGGAGGTAGCGGGCGAGTTCCTCGGCCGAGGGGTAGTCGAACAGCACAGTGGCGGGCAGATTCAGCCCGGTGCTGGCGTTCAGCTCGTTGCGCAGCCGCACGGCGGTGAGTGAGTCGAAGCCCAGCTCCTGGAACGGCTTCGTCGCCGGGACGGCGTCGGCGGAGGCGTGGCCGAGGATGCCGGCCGCGTGGGTCCGCACGTGCCGCACCAGGATGTGGTGCCGCTCGGCCTGCGGGCTCGCGGCGAGCTTCTGCCGCAGCGGGTCGGCGTCCTGGGCGGCCGGTGCCGGTGCGTCGTCCCCCTCCCGGTCGGCGGCCTCGGGCAGGTCGCCGAGGAACGGACTGGGGCGCAGCGCGGTGAAGCTGACCAGGAAGCGGCGCCAGTCGACCCCGGCGATGACGGCCGTGGTGTCCCCGCGTTCGATCGCCTGGTGGAGAGAGATGATGCCGAGCCGGGGGTCGAGGGGGTGCACGCCGCGGCGGCGGAAGTAGTCGAGTTCGTCGTCGGCGGTCGCCATGCCGACCTCGCCCCACAGACCCCAGGCCAGCGAGGTGGCGGGCAGGCCCTCGGCGCGGCGGTGCTCGGCGAGGGCGTCGAGGTAGGCGTTGGCGGCCGCGTACGCGCCCTGCTGCCCGCTGCCCCAGATCGCGGAGACCGAGGAGAACAGCACGAAGGCCGAGAGGTCGTGCCCCTTGGTCAGCTCGTGGAGGTGGCGGGCTGCGAGCGCCTTCGGGGCGAGCAGGCGGTCGAGGTGGCCGGGGTCGGCGTCGGCGAGGTGGCCGTGTTCGACGACGCCGGCGGCGTGGATGACGGCGGTCAGCGGGTGCTCGGCGGGGATGGCGTCGAGCACGCCCCGCAGCGCGTCGCGGTCCGCCGCGTCGCAGGCGGCGATGGTCACCGAGGTTCCCATGGCGCGGAGTTCGGCGGCCAGCTCGGCGGCGCCCGGGGCGTCGGGGCCGCGCCGGCTGGTGAGGACCAGGTGTCCAGCGCCGTGCCCGACCGCCCAGCGGGCCAGCAACCCGCCGATGCCGCCGGTGCCGCCGGTGATCAGCACGGTGCCCTCCGGCCGCCAGGGGCGGCGCGCGGGACGCCCGGGGGCGTGCGCGAGGCGGCGGACCAGCAGGCCGCGCGCCCGGATCGCCGCCTGGTCCTCGGGCGGGCCGCCCGGGGGAACGCCGGCGAGCAGGGCAGCCAGCAGGGCGGCGGTCCGCTCGTCGGGCTCGGGCGGGAGGTCGATCAGGCCGCCCCAGCGGTCGGCGTGTTCGAGTGCCGCGACGCGGCCGACGCCCCAGGCCTGCGCCTGGAGGGGGTTCGTCAGCGGGTCGTCGCCGCCGGTGGAGACGGCGCCCTGGGTGAGGCACCACAGCGGGGCGTTGATCCCGGCGTCGCCGAGGGCCTGGAGGGCGGCGACGGTGGCGGCGAGCCCGGCGGGAACGGCCGGATGGCCGGGGTGGGGGCGTTCGTCGAGGGCGAGCAGGCTGAGGACGCCGGAGAACGCGGTCAATGAGGGCAGTCCGGACAGCTGACGGGCGAACGCCTCACGGTCGGTGGCGCCGGCGTCGGCGGTGCGGGGCTCGACGTCGGCGCCGTGGTCGGTCAGTGCGCGGGTCGCGGTCCGCACCGCCGGGTGGTCCTCCTGTCCGGCGGGGACGAGCAGCAGCCACGTGCCGTGCAGCGCGGACGCGCCGGGCTCGGGCAGCGGGGTCCAGCGGACCTGGTGGCGCCAGGACGCCAGGGTGGTGCGTTCGCGGTGGCGGCGGCGCCACGCGGACAGCACGGGCAGGGCGGGCCGCAACGCCTCGATGCCGGTGGCCGCGTCCCCCTCGGGCTCCAGCAACTGCGCCAGGGCGTCGGCGTCCTGGCCCTCGATGGCCGCCCACAGCTCGGCCTCCGCCGGGTCAGCCGAGCCGTCGGCCGGCACGGACGGCGCGGTCGGCAGCCAGTAGCGCTCGCGGTCGAAGGCGTAGGTGGGCAGGTCGATGGTGGCCGGGGTGGTGGTGCCGTCGGTGAACCAGGTGCGCCAGTCGACGGGGCTGAGAGTGTGGAGGCGGGCGAGTGACTGGGCCAGGCTGTCGGCGTCGGGCTGGGTGCGGGTGAGGGTGGGGATGAGGACGGGCGGGTGCGCGGGCGGGGTGTCGAGTGCGTCGAGGGTGTGTTGGGCGCCCGGGATCAGGACGGGGTCGGGGCCGATTTCGATGTAGGCGGTGGTGTGGGGTGCGGTGTGGGTGATGGCGGGGTGGAAGTGGACGGGTTGGCGGATGTGGTT
>NZ_JBIRSJ010000063.1:0-5742 GCF_044334165.1 Streptomyces sp. NPDC020845
GCATGCGGAGCATGCATCAGCACCCGCTCATGCACACCATCCGTGTCCCCGGCCCACGCCCTGTCCAAAGCCAGCTCCACCACACCCCGGTGCGGCACCGCCACACCCTTCGGCTCACCGGTCGAGCCCGAGGTGTACATCACGTAGGCCAGCTGCAGCGGATGCCGACCGCCCACCACCACATTGCCCTCATCAGCCCCAGCACCGGCACCGGTCAGGACCTCGCCGGTCACCTCGACCACACGCGCGCCTTCGGCGAACCCGTCCGCCTGAGCAGGCCGGTCGGTCAGCAGCACACGAGCACCGCAGTCACGCATCACCGAGCGCAACCGCTCCACCGGATAGCCCTCATGCAGCGGCACATAAAACGCACCCGTCTTCAGCACCGCCAACAACACAGCGATCAGATCGGCGGAACGCTCCATCCACACCGCCACCGCATCCCCCGGACCAACCCCCAGCCCCACCAAATGCCGCGCCAACCGGTTCGCCCGTGCATTCAACTCGCCATAGGTCAACTCCTGGCTGTCAAAGAGCACCGCGACCGCATCCGGAGTCCGCTCCACCTGCGCCTCGAACAACTCCGGCAGCACCACATCCGGCATCCGACGCGCCCTGTCATTCCAGCCGACCAGCACCTGCTGCCGCTCCGCCTCACCCAACACATCAACTCGCCCCACCGGCACATCCAGACCAGCGGCCATCGCCCCCAACACCCGCACCAGACGGCTGGCCAGCACCTCCGCCCACTCACGCTCAAACAGAACAGGCTGATAATCCAGCCGCAGTTCCAACCCCCGCCCAGGAACGACCATGAGGCTGACTGGATAGTGAGTGGCATCGCGCACGGAGATGTCCGCGACCTGTACTTCTTCGTCCAGTGCCGCGGACGCCGCGGATTCCACTGGATAGTTCTCAAATACAACGACTGTGTCGAACAGCTCCTCATGGCCGCTCGCACGCTGAATGCGAGACAATCCCAGGTGCTGGTGGTCCATAAGACGGGCCTGCTGGTCCTGCACCTGTGTCAGCAACTCCCCCAACGGCTGGGAAGAGTCGAGACGTATACGCACAGGCAGAGTGTTGATGAACAGCCCGACCATCTTATCGACGCTCGGGATCTCCGGCGGTCGGCCGGCCACAGTGGCGCCGAAGACGACGTCATCGCGCCCGGTCATCCGGCTCAACAAGATGGCCCAGGCACCTTGGATCAGGGTATTGAGCGTGAGGTCATGAGCGCGTGCCGTGGCGCTCAGCGCGTCGGCCAGCTCTTGCGAAACCGTATGCGTCAGCCGATCGGGAGCGGCAGCGGTCTGTTTCTTCCCCGAAATATCGATACGGGTGGGGCCGTCCAGATCGGCCAATGCCTCTTGCCAAGCCGTCTCCGCGGCTCCGGTGTCCTGCCTGGCTATCCACGCCAGATAATCCCGATAGGACGGCACGAACGGCAGCTGTGAATCATCGCCGCAACACTTGTAGAGCGTGAACAGCTCGCGGAAGAGAACAGCATTGGACCATCCGTCCAGCAGGATGTGATGGTTCGACCAGATGAGACAGTGCTCGTCCTCGCGCGTCCGGACCAGCGTGCAACGCAGGAGCGGAGCCTTGCTCAGATCAAATCCCAGAGCCCGGTCTTCCTCTGCGATCCGGGTCAGTTCGGCGTCGCGTTCAGCCGATTCAAGGTGTTCCAGATCAACTTCACGCCAGGGCAATTCAACCTCGCCCATCACCATCTGAATGGGCTTCCCTGACTTACGGTAGCGAAAGCGGACCCGCAAGCTCGCATGCCGCGCGAGCATCGCCTCTGCCGCGAGCCTGAGCGCACCCGTGTCCAGCTTTCCGGCCAGCCGGATGACAACCTGAACGGCGTAGGTGTCCGCCGCCTCATTGTCGTACAGAGAGTGGAAGAACAGCCCTTCCTGCAGGGGCGACAACGGCAGGAGATCCTCGATGTTCGATCGCTTCACAGCAGATTTCCTTCCGCTCCGTCTTCCATCGCAGCAAGCTCGAACTCGTCGATTTCGTCCTGACTCAGGTCGAGCAGCCCTACATCGGACGGGGTGAGCCCTCCGGCGTCCGGCTGTGCCGCACGGTCCGCCATGAGTGCGAGGACTTCAAGGAAAGAGTCCGCCAGCTCCTGAACCCGTTCTTCGGTGAGCACACCGGTCGGCCACGACCATGTCACCATCAACTTCGGCCCGTCATGGGTGTCCTGAACCACCGCATCGACGATGAGGCTATGGCTCATCGGCATATCTGGATCGGCTCCAGCTCCCGCCTTGCTGTTGGGAACGACGGTCCAATTCGCCGCTGCCCGCGAATGGCTCTCCCCCGTGACAGCCACTCTGCCCAGATAGTTGAAGAGGATTTGAGCGCTGCTCTTTTGCCGCAAATCCGAGCTTCCCTGCGGATGGAGATGGCGCAACAGCCCGTATCCCATACCGCTGTGTGGCACAGCCCGCAGCTGTTCCTTGACGCTCTTCAGCGCGCCGTCGACAGCGGATCCACGCAGGCCGCCCCTCCCCCGGGTCTCCGTGGTGATACGCACGGGGAACGTACTCGTGAACCACCCGACCGTACGTGACAGGTCAGTCCCGTCCACCCGGTGTTCGCGGCCGTGTCGCTCGAGCTCGACCAGCAGATCCGTACCACCGCCGGCCCCAGTGCCATCTCTCCAGCCATCAATGGAGAGCGCGAGAGCGGTCAGCAGGACATCGTCGATGCCGCAGCGGAACAGCGTGGGGATGTGAGTAAGGAGAGAGGCCGTCTGCTCCACTGGCAGTGCGAACGTCAGGTCCCCCGCCGTCGCCCAGGTGTCCTTGCCCGGTTGCAGCGCCCGCGTACCCAACAGGGGATCCGGGGCATCGAGGATCTTCTCCCACAGTGGCAGCTCCACAAGGTGCTCGTCCGCCTGCGCGACCAGCCTGGTGGCCCAGTGGCGGAACGAGGTGCCCACCGGCTGAAAGACAGGGTCGGCCCCGGTCGTGGCCGCTTCCCAGGCCGTATGGAGGTCGGGCAGCAGGATGCGCCAGGACACCCCGTCGACCACCAGGTGGTGCGCCACCACCAGCAGCCGTCCCGGCGCGTCGGGGCCGAAGTCAAACCAGACCGCCTGAACCATCGCCCCTGACCTCGGTGAAAGCCGCTCTCGCGCGGCTTCCGCCTCAGTCCCGATCATCTTGCCCACAGCGTCTTCGGCCAGTCCGGCCACGTCCACACGCCGCACACACTCCGCCGCTCGCACGGCACCGACCGCGGGGATATGGAGCTCCCATTCTCCGTCCCTGTCGATCAGTCGGGCACGGAGCGCATGATGGTGATCCAGGATCGCCTGCACCGCCACGACCAGTTCCTCCAGCCCCAGTCGCCCGGGAACCTGGAGCAACACCCCCTGGCTGAACCGGTCGATGGAGCCACCCCGCTCACGCAGCTGATGCATGACCGGTGTCAGGGCCACAGCGCCGAATGGGCTGTCGCTCTTCGTGTCCGCCACCGCCGCCTCGGCATTGGTCGCGACCAGTGCCAATGCCTCCACGGTCTTCCGCTCGAACACGTCCCGCGGGGTGATGACGAGGCCTGCTGCCCGTGCGCGGGCGACGAGCTGGATCGACACGATGCTGTCGCCACCTAGGTCGAAGAAGCTGTCATCGACGCCGACCTTGGGAACGCCGAGGACTTCGCCGAACAACCCGCACAGCAGCTCTTCCCTGGGTGTCCGCGGCGCCCGTCCCGAAGCCGACGCGCCGTAGTCCGGAGCGGGCAGGGCCTTCCGATCCAGCTTCCCGTTCGGGGTCAGCGGCAGCCGCTCGAGCACCGACAACACCGACGGCACCATGTAGTCCGGCAACCGGTCCCTGGCCAGGTCAAGCACCTGGACGGTGTCGACCACCGCTCCCCCGCCCGCGGGCACGACATAGCCGACCAAGCGCCTGTCGCCGGGCCGGTCCTCCCGCACCACGGCAGCGGCTTGGGCGACGGCGTCATGCGCCACCAAGACGCTCTCCACCTCACCCAGCTCGATACGGAAGCCACGCACCTTCACCTGGCCATCCGCACGCCCCAGGAACTCCAGCGCCCCGTCCGGCCGCCACCGGACCACATCCCCGGTCCGGTACATCCGCGCCCCGGCCTCACCAAACGGATCCACCACAAACCGCTCGGCTGTCAGACCCGGCCGTCCCAGATAGCCTCGCGCCACTTGCGCGCCGGCCACGTAAAGCTCGCCGGAAGCTCCAACAGGGACCGGTGACAGCCGGTCGTCCAGCACATACAGGCGCGTGTTCCACACCGGACGGCCGATGGGCACCGAGGCGTCGCCGCTCTCCCGGCACTCCCAGTAGGTCACATCCACGGTGGCCTCGGTGGGCCCGTAGAGATTGTGCACGCTCGAGTTCAGCGTGCGGAGGGCCGTGTTCTGCAGCTCCGCCGGGAGTGCTTCTCCGCTGCACACAACGTTCCGCAAACTCCCGCACGCAGACGCGGTCGGCTCCTGGATGAACTCGCGCAGCATCGACGGTACGAAATGCGCCGTGGTAACCCCGGCATCGCGGATCAGCGCGGCAAGCTCGGCGGGATCCCGGTGGACACCGGGTGAAGCGACAACCGACACCGCTCCCGCGATCAGCGGAAGGAAATACTCCCAGACCGACACGTCGAACCCGGACGGCGTCTTCTGCAACACCCGATCATCGGCAGCCAGACCATATTCCGTCTTCATCCACAGCAATCGATTCACCACGCCGTGGTGCGGCACCGCCACGCCCTTGGGGTGGCCGGTGGAGCCGGAGGTGTAGATGACGTAGGCGGGATGCAGCGGCAGCAAGCGCGCGATGCGGTCGGCGTCGGTGATGTCGGCGGCGGGGTGTGCGGTGATGGCCGTACGGGTGTCGGCCGTGTCCAGTTCTATGCGGGGCAGATCGTCGACCGGGGGGAGGGTGGGTGAGGTGGTGGTGTCGGTGACCAGGAGTGCGGGGGCCGCGTCCTGAAGCATGTAGTGGATGCGGTCGGCGGGGTAGTCCGGGTCGATGGGCAGATAGCCCGCGCCGGTTTTGAGGATGGCCAGCAGGGTTACGACCAGTTCAGCCGAGCGTGGCAGCGCCACCCCTACCAGTTGCTCCGGCCCGGCGCCCCGGGCGATCAGATACCGCGCCAGCCGGTTGACCCGGGCGTTCAGGTCGCCATACGTCAGAGCCTGTCCTTCGAATTCGACCGCGACCGCGTCGGGGGTGCGCTTGACCTGGGCCTCGAAGAGCTCGGGCAGCAGGGCGTCCGGAAGCGGGTGTGCGGTGTCGTTCCAGCGGGTGAGGACCTGATGCCGCTCGGCCTCGCCGAGGACGTCGACCTGGCTGACGGCCAGATCCGGATCCGCGGTGACCGACTCCAGAACCCGCACCAGCCGAGCAGCCAACGCCTCGATGGTCGTGGCATGGAAGAGGTCGGTGCGGTAGTCGATGCGCCCGGTCAGCCCGTTGGGGGTGCCGTCGGCGGTGCGGTCTTCGCTGAGGTTGACCGTCAGATCGAACTTGACTGGCACCGCGCCCAACGGCTGCTCGGCGATGTCCAGGCCGGGCAGGTCCAGGTCTAGGTGGGTGTCGTTCTGGAAGGAGAACATCACCTGGAACAGCGGATGCCGGGCCATCGACCGCTCCGGGTTCAACACCTCGACGAGGCGTTCGAAGGGGATGTCTTGGTGTGCGTAGGCGGTGAGGTCTGTTTCTCGGGTGCGGTGGATGAGTTCGCGGA
>NZ_JBIRSJ010000064.1:0-5692 GCF_044334165.1 Streptomyces sp. NPDC020845
TGGGCCCCGCGCGGCGGCACGGACGCCTGACTCACCGACGCCATCAGCCCGCGGTCTTCAGCACCCGGGGAGTCGCCGGGGCCGCCCGCTTCAGCGCCCGGGTACGAATGGCCCAGATGACAACCAGCTTGGTCAGCAGCGAGTCCCCGCCGGGGCGATCACCCAGCCCGACTCCAGTCCCACGTCCAGCCAAGCCGGACCCTGTGGCTGTGGGACTCTGTCGTCTGATTCACGGGCGGCGTCTGCGGGGCTTCCTGCGTAGTGGGGTATCGAGGTCGAGGTCAGCGAAGTGGGTGCGGCGCGTGGTGCCTGCGGGGTGACCGGTCAGGTGGGCGTCGATGCGGTGGAGGTTGATTGCTGCGGCGCTGAAGATATGGGCGAGGGTGGTCTTGGCTCGGCCTCGGTAGCGGCTGCGCCGGATGCCGATGCCGCGGACGGCTTGGGAGATCGTTCCCTCGATGCCGGCCCGCTTGTGGAAACGCTGCTTCCAGGCGTCGGTTCCCTGTTCAGCGCGCTGGTGTTGCAGGAACTCGTGCTCGTCACGGGGGTGAAGGATCAGTCGGCGGGTGAAGCCGCTGGTGCATGAGGTGCGGACTTTGCAGTTGCGGCAGTCCCACTCGGGGAAGATGACGACTGTCCGCGGGTGGCCGTCCATCCGGGTACTGCCCCAGTAGCGGCTCTTGGCTCCCGTGGAGCAGACGGCGTACTGCTCCTCCCAGTGGATCTGGAAGTCGGTGAGCGCGAAACCCTCTCCGGCGCGGGTCTGCCGGTCACTGGCCGGGGGAAGCGGCCCGACCAGGTCAATGCCCTGGGCGCGGGCGGTCAGGATGATCGCGGCGGAGGTATAGCCGCCGTCGACCAGGTGCTCGCCCGGCTTCACCTCGCGACGCTTGAGGTTGTCGTGGACCGTCCCGACCAGGCGGGAGTCGTCCACAGCCGCGTGGGTGGTGGCCACGTTCACCACCAGGTGGGGCAGGTCATCATCGCAGGTCTCGCTGTAGTGGACCTTGTATCCGTCCCAGATCATGCCGCGCTTGACCGAGCAGCGAGCGTCCACATCGTGTGGGCTGACCAGCCGATCTCTGCCCGGCGGGAGGTCCTTGCCCTCCCGCCAGCGCACCTCCTGACCCTGCTCGCCCTCGCCGCGGTGGTACTGCTGGATCCACGCCTGGCGCAGGACTTGCACCGCCGGTAGTTCCCGCAGCCACTGCGGCGCATCCGGTCGGTAGACCGTCTCAAGGAGCGCGTAGCCGCCTGTCCCGACCTGGACCGCAAACGTGCCGCGCTCCGGCTCGCCCTTCGGCAGCCGGTAAGAGTCCGCGCGCTGCCCGTATCGCTCCTGTCAGGAGGCGTCCGCGACGCCGACAGCGCGCAGCCAGTCCGGGGCGGCAACCGCCAGGGCCTCCAGCGTGCACCGCAGGGTCTCGGTGCAGAACTCCAGCCGGTTCAAGTCCCGTACCAGAGCCAGGACGTGGGTGGCATCCGTTCGCACGCGCCGCCCGTCCGGAGGAAGCCCAGTTCGGACGGCCTGGCCAGCAGCCGGTCCAGGATCACCTGCTCGTGGCTGTGCTCGACCAGGCGTGTCCGGAAGCCGGACAGGACGGAGAAGTGGAAGCCCTCGTCCCCCAACTCCAGCCCCATCAGGTATTTCCAGTCGATGCGACCGCGGACCGCATCCGCAGCCTGGCGGTCCGTCAAGCGTTCGGCGAACTGCATCACCGACACCACAGCCAGCATCCCCGGCGCCAGCCCAGGCCCTCCGCGGGCCGGGAACGCGGCAGCGAAGTCCGCGTCCTGAAACAGCACGCCCAACTCGTCACGGACCCGCATCGCCAGGCAGCCCTTGGGAAACGCTGCCCTTGCGACCCGCGCGGTCGTCGCAGGGATCCCGGGAGCGGGGACAGGATGCAGCGACACCGCCGATCCTCTTCACTTCCCCGCGAACAGGCCGATCCCCAACACCATCCCACACCGAAAACCCACAGGTCAGCGCATTCCGAAGAATCGCGCGACAGAGTCGCACAGGGCTGTGCGTATCCATCGTTCGGCGAACGCGTTGGACCGTGGGCTTTGCGGCGGAGTCGGGATGACGGCTGTGCCATTGTCGGCGAAGACGGCGTCGAATGCGGCGGTGAACTTGCTGTCCCGGTCGCGGATGAGGAACCGGAAGCACCCAGCTCTGTCTCCGAGGGCCATGAGCAGGTTACGGGCGAGTTGGGTGACCCATGCGCCGGTGGGGTGGGCTGTGACGCCCAGGACATAGAGACGTCTGAGGAAGACGGTCTCCAGCCGATGGCGGCGCAAGGCGGGTGGCAGGTGCCGCGCGAGAGCGGAGAGGACGGCACGATCAGCCCATGAGAGCCGCGGCCGCTCGATCTGCCGGCGCAGGACGGCGACCTCATGGCGAAGCACGAGGATCTCGGCGTTGATCGCGGCTGTCGATCGGCCCAGCAAGAGGAGGCAGCCCAGTAGTCGGCAGAAGATCAGGTAGAGCAGTCGCAGACCCACGATCAGCGATCACGCCCATATTCGGGCCATCACAAAGCCCCAGGTCAGCCGCCGTACGGCAGTAATGACACCCTTCAGGATCGAACGCGGTGTCGTACAGACCGAGCCCGCAGGCAGCCTTCCACCGCAGGTCACACCGCAGTTCCCGGACCGTCTCGAAGTCCGACAGCCCCTGCAGGCTCTGCAGTACCACGGTCGCGGCCAGGGCCTGCGGCGGCAGACTCGGACGGCCGTTGGGCGACGGATACATGTCCGCGAACATCGACGGTGGAAACAGCGCCTCACGGTGCTCGGCCAGGAACGCGAAGACACTCCCTGCCGGGATCAACTCCCGGCAGGTCTCCCACACTTCCGGCCCGACCATCTCCCCCATTCCCCCTGCCTGCCTACAAGTCTGGCCCCGACTCGGCCGAGTCGGGGCCAGACTCCGAGATTTCATCAGTCTTCTAGCCCTGGTGGCACACGTTCACCGACCAGTCGGCCACCCTACTTCCCGTCGCCGTGCTGGAGCTTCACCGTGCACTTGTACGTGTTCCGTCGCAGTTGAGCGCCGTGACCGGCACCGGGGCTGCGGCGGCCGCCGGGGCGAGGACGGATGTGGTCATGAGCAGGGCCCCGAGGTCTAGAAACGTACCAGTGAGCATGCGGCGCTCGTGGCAGACTCGACCCACTCGCGGCTTCCCCTCGGCCACCCCTACCTGCCGAGCGCGGCGACCAGATCCGGAACAGGAGCGTGACGAGGGCTACTCCGACGACAGACGCTCGACCTGCTCCTGCCCGAGCTCGGCCACGCGGCGGAAGTACTCACCAATGACAGCCAGTTCTTCGTCGCCGAAGCTCGTCAGCACCGCGCGGTACGCCTCACCGGGTTCGTCCCACGCCGCGCCCAGGCTCTCCACAGCGCCGGGCACGAGGGCTACGAGCGCGCGACGGCGGTCGGCAGGGTCGGCCCGGCGCTCGACGAGTCCCGCCTTGACCAGGCGGTCGACCAGCCGGGTGGCCGACCCTGGGGTCAGACCGGTCATCCGGGCGATGTCTCCGGTGCTCAGCGGATCCGGCTCCGTGTCGAGCAGGCTCAGGCACTGCACATCGGTGGGGTGCAGGCCGAGCCGGTCGGCCATGGTCTGGTTGAACAGCGTCCACGCCGCGTAGTGCCGTCGGCTCTCGTCGATGATCCGCTCGAGCAGCTCCGCCCGCTGTGACATCCGGGACCTCTCCACTCTCTAAATACGCTTGCGCGACACAATATTCGCGTCACACAATATCTCCGGTTGGTGCGTTTCGCTAGGCATTTTCGCAGGCCACGCATGCCTTTCCCCGCCGCCCGCCCCTGCCTCGGACTGCACCCCGCAATCCCGCCGACGGACCGAAAGGCACCCCGTTGTCCACTCTCACGCGCACCCACGCCGACCCGGATACCACCTCCGCGCGCAGGCGATGGGCCGTACTCGCCGTCGTACTCGCGGCGAGCGTCCTGGATCTGATTGACGCCACCATCACCAACATCGCCGCCCCGGCCATCACCGAGGACCTGGGCGGAGGAAAGTCCCTGGTGCAGTGGCTCGGCGCAAGCTACGCCCTCGCTCTCGGCGTCCTGCTCGTCGTCGGCGGCCGGCTCGGCGACAAATACGGCAGGCGTCGGCTGTTCCTCACCGGCCTCACCGGCTTCACCCTGTCCTCGATCGCCTGCGGACTGGCCGTCAACCCTGAATCCCTCGTCCTGGCCCGGCTCACACAGGGGGCCTTTGGCGCGCTGCTGATCCCTCAGGGCTTCGGCATCCTGGGGACGGTCTTCCCTCGCAACGAGATCGGCAAAGCGTTCAGCGTCTTCGCCCCCGCGCTCGGCGCCTCCTCCGTCGGCGGCCCCATCCTCGCCGGGTTTCTGCTCGACGCGGACATACTCGGCCTCGGCTGGCGGACCATCTTCCTGATCAACATCGTGCTCGGCGGCTGCGCGGTCATCGCGGCAGCCCGGCTGCTCCCGCACGATACCGGCGACCCTGCCACCACCGTGGACGGCCTCGAGTCCGCGCTACTCGGCGCCACCATGCTCGGGCTGCTCTACAGCCTCATCGACGGCTCCGAGCACGGCTGGACGCGCGCGCCCCTGCTGTGCATGGCCGCCGCGGCCGCCTGCTTCGCCCTCTTCTGCCGTCGCCAACTCCGCACCCCCCACCCTCTGATCGAGCCCTCACTGCTCAAGAACCGGGGCTTCACCTCCGGACTCATTCTCGGCGTCGCCTTCTTCGCCGCAGTCTCCGGGCTCCTCTACGTACTGTCGCTGTTCCTGCAGCATGACCTGGGCCGTACGCCCCTCCACGCGGCACTCGGCCTGATGCCGATCTCCGTGGGCATCGTCATCTCATCCTTCGCCTCGTACCGGCTCATCGCCCGGCTCGGCCGCACCCTCGTCCTGATCGGCTTGTGCGTCACCCTGCTCGGCACGGCCTGGCTGCTGACTCTCGTCCTGGCCCTAGGTACGGCGACGGGCGGTTGGGCGCTCGTGCCTCCCGCCTTCGTCATCGGGCTCGGGATGGGCGCCTGCTTCGGTACGATCTATACGATCGCGGTCGGCGACATCAACCCTCACGAGGCGGGCAGCGCCAGCGGATCGCTGAACGCCGTCCAGCAACTCGCCAACGGGATCGGCGCGGCCGCGGTGACCACCGTCTACTTCAGGTCCCCGCAGTCGGGGGGTGGCGCAGACGGGGACGCCAGGGCGATGACCAACAGCCTCTGGGTCGTTGCCGCCGCCATCGCCGTCAGCTGCTGCCTCGTAGCCCTGCTGCCCCGGCGGGCCCAGCCCCTAGAAGACTGATGAAATCTCGGAGTCTGGCCCCGACTCGGCCGAGTCGGGGCCAGTCTTGTAGGCATGCCGGGGGAATGGGCCGGGGAGATGATCGGGCCCGATGTGGGGGAGATCTGCCAGGAGTTGATCCCGGCAGGGAGTGTCTTCGCGTTCCTGGCCGAGCACCGTGAGGCGCTGTTTCCACCGTCGATGCTCGCAGACATGTATCCGTCGCCCAACGGCCGTCCGAGTCTGCCGCCGCAGGTGTGCCGTTCAGAAATGTGTCACTGCAGGTCGTAGACGGTCTGGCGGGGTCTGCGGGCGCGCTGGGGCCATGTCCAGGTGATCGTCTCACTGGTGTATCAGGTCACACGGAAGCTGCTCTCGGTTCCAGCG
>NZ_JBIRSJ010000065.1:0-5164 GCF_044334165.1 Streptomyces sp. NPDC020845
AGGAGAGCATCACCTGGAACAGCGGATGCCGCGCCATCGACCGCTCCGGGTTCAACACCTCCACCAACCGCTCGAACGGCACATCCTGATGCGCGTAGGCGGCCAGGTCCGTCTCCCGCACCCGCTCCACCAGCTCACGGAACGTGGGATCACCACTCACATCCGTACGCAGCACCAGCGTGTTGACGAAGAAGCCGACCAGATCGTCCAGAGCGTCATCCGTACGCCCGGCGATCGGGGTACCGATGGGGATATCAGTGCCCGCGCCTATCCGGGTGAGCAGGACGGCCAGGGCGGCCTGGACGGTCATGAAGACGCTCGCTCCGCTGCCCTGCGCCAGCTCGACCAGCCGCCCATGCACCCCGGCCGGCACCCGCACCCCCACACTCCCACCCACATGCGACGCCACCGCCGGCCGCGGCCGGTCCACCGGCAGCTCCAGCTGCTCCGGCAGGCCCGCCAGGGCAGTCGTCCAGTAGGCCAGCTGCTGCGATATCACACTGTCCGGGTCGTCTTCGCTACCCAGCACCTCACGCTGCCACAGGGCGTAGTCCGCGTACTGCACCGGCAGCGCTCGCCATCCGGGTGCCTCGCCGTTGGTGCGGGCCTGGTAGGCGGTGGTCAGGTCGCGGGCGAAAGGGGCCATCGACCAGCCGTCAGCGGCGATGTGGTGTACGACTGCCAGCAGTACGTACTCATCGGGCGCCACGACGAACAGCCGTACCCGCAGCGGAAGGTCACACGAGAGGTCGAACCCGGCGCGAGCCTCCTTTATCAGCGCTTCGGCCAGGTCCTCGTCGGCCACATCCAACACCTGGAACACCGATGCGACGTTGCCTTGAAGGATGTGCTGACGGGGGTGGCCGTCGGTCTGGGGGAAGAGTGTCCGCAGGCTCTCATGCCGCCCGACCACATCCCCCACGGCCAGGCGCACGGCGTTGGTGTCCAGTTGGCCGCGTAGCCGTAGCGACATGGGGATGTTGTAGGTGCCGGAGGGGCCTTCGAGTTGGCCGAGGAACCACAGTCGGCGTTGCGCGAAGGACACAGGTACGGTCTCGGGGCGTGGCCTGCCGGTCAATGGCTGGCGTGCCAGGCTGGTTTCTTGATCTGCTCGTGCGCTCAGTCCCGCGACGGTCGGAGACTCGAAGAGCGCGCGGATGCCGAGCTCCAGGCCCAGGGTGGTGCGGATGCGGCTGATGAGGCGGGTGGCGAGGAGGGAGTGTCCGCCGAGGGAGAAGAAGTTGTCGTCGATGCCGATGTCGGCGACACCCAGCACTTCCGCGAACAGCCCGCACAGGATCTCCTCGCGCGGTGTGCGCGGGGCGCGGCGGGTGAGTGCGGTGGTGTAGTCGGGGGCGGGCAGGGTCTTGCGGTCCAGCTTGCCGTTCGGGGTCAGGGGCAGCCGTTCGAGTACGACGAGTGCTGAGGGGACCATGTAGTCCGGCAGTCGGCCCCTGGCCACTTCCAGCACCTGTGCGGCGTCAAGCCCCACACCTGCGTCCGTGGGCACCACATAGCCGACCAGACGCCGGTCTCCGGGCCGGTCCTCCCGTACCAGGACGGCGGTCTGCGCCACGGCGTCGTGCGCCGCCAGGACGCTCTCCACCTCACCGGGCTCGATACGGAAGCCACGCACCTTGACCTGGGCGTCCGCACGCCCCACGAAGTCCAGTTGCCCGTCCGCCCGCCACCGGACCACATCGCCTGTCCGGTACATCCGCGACCCCGCCGCCGTGCCGAACGGATTCGCCACAAACCGCTCCGCCGTCAGGCCGGGCCGCCCCAGATATCCTCGGGCCAGTTGCGCGCCGGCGATGTAGAGCTCGCCGGGCACCCCCACCGGCACTGGTTGCAGCGTCGCGTCCAGCACATACACCTGTGTGTTCCACACGGGGTGACCGATGGGGGGAGCGGTGGTGAGCTCATCGTCGGTGAACCATGACGTGGAGTAGACGGTGGCTTCGGTGGGCCCGTAGCAGTTCGCGAGCAGACCTCCCGGAACGGCGGCACGAATGGCGTTCGCCACGTGCGGCGTGATGGCCTCGCCGGCCAACACCACCGTTCCCGCGTCAATGTTCCCACCGCTGCTGAGGAGAGTTGAGACAACGGAAGGAACACCGCTGATGAGGCAGGAAGACCCGCTGCTCGGCACACTGCCACCAAGAGCGAGCAGGTCGCGGACCACCTCGACGCGTCCGCCAGTGATGAGCGGCGTGAAGAGCTCGAAGACCGAGACGTCGAAGTTGAGAGATGTCGAGACGTACACATGAGTCAATCGCTCGGGCCCGAATTCGGAGGCGGCCCAGGTGATGAGATTGACCACGCTCCGCTGCCGGACCGCCACGCCCTTGGGGCGGCCGGTCGAGCCGGAGGTGTAGATGACGTAGGCGGGATGCTGGGGGAGCAGGCTGCCCGTGCGGTCGGCGTCCACGACATCCGCATCGTCGTATCGAGCGGCCCACTCGTCATCCACTCTCAGCCGAGGCAGATCGTCGGCTGGGGGGAGGGCGGCGGATGTGGTGGTGTCGGTGACCAGGAGTGTGGGGACCGCGTCCTGGAGCATGTAGTGAATACGGTCGGTGGGGTAGTCCGGGTCGATGGGGAGGTACCCCGCGCCCGCCTTGAGGATGGCCAGCAGCGTTACGACCAGTTGGGCCGAGCGTGGCAGGGCCACCGCCACCAGCCGCTCCGGCCCGGCGCCCTGGGCGATCAGATACCGCGCCAGCCGGTTCGCTCGGGCGTTGAGGTCAGCGTACGTAACCTCCTGGCCTTCGAAGACGACCGCGACCGCGTCGGGGGTGCGCTTGACCTGGGCTTCGAAGAGCTCGGGCAGCAGGGCGTCCGGGAGCGGGCGTGCGGTGTCGTTCCACTGGGTGAGGACCTGGTGCCGTTCGGCCTCGCCGAGTATGTCGATCTGGCTGACTCGGGTGTCCGGATCGGCGGTGACTGTCGCCAGGACGTGGACGAGCCGTGTGGCCAGCGCCTCGATGGTGGTGGGGTGGAAGAGGTCGGTGCGGTAGTCGAGGTGTCCGGTGAGGCCGTCGGCGGCGCCGTCCGCGGCGCGGTGCTCACTGAGATTGACGGTCAGGTCGAATTTGGCGGCGGTGCCACCCAAGGGCTGGCGGGTGACGTGGAGGCCGGGGAGGTCGAGGTTGGGGTGGGTGTTGTTCTGGAGGGCGAGCATCACCTGGAACAGGGGGTGATGTGCCAGGGAGCGTTGCGGGTTGAGTACTTCCACGAGGCGTTCGAAGGGCACGTCCTGGTGTGCGTAGGCGGCCAGGTCCGTTTCCCGTACGCGTTCGATGAGTTCGCGGAAGGTGGGGTCGCCACTGGTGTCCGTACGCAGGACAAGGGTGTTGACGAAGAAGCCGACCAGATCGTCCAGCGCGTCGTCGGTGCGTCCGGCGATGGGTGTGCCGATCGGGATGTCGTGGCCCGCGCCCATGCGGCTCAGAAGAACGGCCAAGGCGGCCTGGACGGTCATGAAGATGCTTGCGCCGCTGTCGTGGGCCAGCTCCACCAGCCGGGCGTGTACGGGCGCCGGCACGCGCAGCGCCACGCTGTCGCCCTCGTACGACGCTACGGCGGGCCTGGGGCGGTCGACCGGCAGCTCCAGCTGCTCGGGCACGCCGGCCAGGGTGGTGGCCCAGTACTCCAGCTGGGCGTTGACCAGGCTGTCGGGGTCGTCTTCGTGGCCGAGGATTTCCTGCTGCCAGAGGGTGTAGTCCGCGTACTGCACCGGCAGCGCGCGCCATCCGGGTGCCTTGCCGCCGGCGCGGGCCTGGTAAGCGGTGGTCAGGTCGCGGGCGAAAGGTGCCATCGACCAGCCGTCGGCGGCGATGTGATGTACGACCGCCAGCATTACGTGGTCGTCCGGCCCGAGCACGAACAGCCGTACGCGCAGCGGCAGCTCGAGGCCGAGATCGAACCCAGTGGCGGCCTCCCGCTTCAGCGCCTCCGCCAAGTCTTCCTCGGCGACGTCCAGCACTTCGAACACCGATGTCGCGTCGCCGTGGAGGATGCGCTGGTAGGGCTGGCCGTCGTGCTGGGGGAAGACCGTACGCAGGCTCTCATGCCGCTCGACCACGTCGGTCAGGGCCAGACGCAGGGCGTCGGTGTCCAGTTGGCCGCGTAGCCGCAGCGACATGGGGATGTTGTAGGTGCCGGAGGGGCCTTCGAGTTGGCCGAGGAACCACAGTCGGCGTTGAGCGAAGGAGACGGGTACGGTTTCGGGCCGGGTTTGGGTGGTGAGTTTGGGGCGTGTGGTGTGGCCGTTGGATGTGTGGAGGTGTTCGGCGAGTCCGGCCACGGTGGGTGTTTCGAAGAGGGCGCGGATGGTGAGTTCGACGTCCAGGGTGGTGCGGATGCGGCTGATGAGGCGGGTGGCGAGGAGGGAGTGTCCACCGAGGGAGAAGAAGCTGTCATCGATGCCGACGTCGGGGACCGCGAGGACTTCGGCGAAGAGACCGCACAGGATCTCCTCGTGCGGTGTGCGGGGCGCTCGGCGGGTGGTGGATGTGGTGTAGTCGGGGGCGGGCAGGGCCTTGCGGTCCAGCTTGCCGTTCGGGGTCAGGGGCAGGCGTTCGAGGGTGATGAGTGCGGTGGGCACCATGTAGTCGGGGAGCCGGTCCCTGGCCACCCCCAGCACCTGAGTGGTGTCAACTCCCACTTCCGTATCCGTCGGCACCACATAGCCGACCAGACGCTTGTCGCCGGGCTGGTCTTCACGAACGAGGACGGCGGCTTGGGCAACCGCGTCATGGGCGGTCAGGGTGGCTTCGATTTCGCCGGGTTCGATGCGGAAGCCGCGGATTTTGATTTGGGTGTCGGTGCGGCCGAGGTGTTCGAGTGTGCCGTTGGTGTTCCAGCGGGCGAGGTCGCCGGTGCGGTACATGCGGGTGCCGGGTGAGCCGAAGGGGTCGGGGACGAAGCGTTCGGCTGTGGTGGCGGGTTGGTTGATGTAGCCGTGGGCGAGGCCGGTTCCGGCGATGTACAGCTCGCCTGCGACTCCTGGGGGTACGGGGCGCAGGGTGTTGTCCAGGACGTAGGTGCGGGTGTTGTCCATGGGTCGGCCGATGGGGACCGAGGTGCCGGGTGGTGTGGCGGGGGTCATGAGGTGCTGGGTGGCGCACAGGGTGATCTCCGTGGGCCCGTACAGCGATCG
>NZ_JBIRSJ010000066.1:0-4426 GCF_044334165.1 Streptomyces sp. NPDC020845
GACATCACCTTCGGCGCCACCACCGCCGGCCGACCCCCACACATACCCCACATCGAAACCATGGTCGGCCTCTTCATCAACACACTCCCCGTACGCATACAACTCAACAACACCCAAACCCTCGCCCAAACAGCCGCCCAACTCCAAGACCAACAAACCCGCCTCATGCCACACCAACACCTGGGGCTGTCGCAGGTCCAACGCTTGGCAGGGCATGACGAGCTGTTTGACACCGTCGTAATTTTTGAGAATTACCCACTCAACGTCTCAGACGCTCCTGATCCCGACAAGAATGGCTTGACATTCGTCAAAGAACGCGGCCGCAGCGGAACTCACTACCCGCTCAGCCTCATCGTGATGCCCGGGCAAGAACTCGTATTCCGCCTGGAGTATCAGGGCGATCTGTTTGAGCGTGAGTGGGTGGAGGCGCTGGCTGATCGCCTGGTGCGGGTGTTGGAAGCGATGGCCACCGATCTCGATGTACCGGTCGGACAGGTTGATGTGTTGGGTGAGGCCGAGCGGCAGCAGGTGCTGGTCGACTGGAACAACACCGCCCGTCGGATGCCGGATGCGGTGCTGTCGGAGTTGTTCGAGGCGCAGGTGGCGCGTACCCCCGACGCGGTTGCGGTCGTCTTCCAGGGCCAGGAGCTGACGTACGCGGAGCT
Source organism: Streptomyces sp. NPDC020845 (assembly GCF_044334165.1). NCBI lineage: Bacteria > Bacillati > Actinomycetota > Actinomycetes > Kitasatosporales > Streptomycetaceae > Streptomyces > Streptomyces sp. NPDC020845. The sequence goes on from NZ_JBIRSJ010000066.1 coordinate 666, forward strand.
GAACGCGCGGGCGAATCGGCTGGCGCGGTACCTGATCCGGCTGGGGGTCGAGCCGGGGCATGCGGTGGCGGTGTGGATGGAGCGTTCCGCCGATCTGATAGCCGTCCTGCTGGCGGTGCTGAAGACGGGCGGATACTACGTACCGCTGCACGAGGGCTATCCCGTGGAACGGCTGCGCTCGGTCATGCGCGACTGCCGCGCCGACGTACTCCTCACCGACCGGCCCACACAGGCCGCCGGCTTCGCCGCAGACGCGCGCCTGGTCGAGGTGACCGACGAGATCCTGACCACTGCCGATGCCGACGAAAGCAACCCGGCCCTGAACGGCAGGCATCCGCTGCAGCTGGCCTACGTGATGTACACCTCGGGCTCGACCGGCGAGCCGAAGGGCGTGGCGGTACCGCACCGGGGTGTGGTGGAGCTGGCTTTGGACAGGGCGTGGGCCGGGGACACGGATGGTGTGCATGAGCGGGTGCTGATGCATGCTCCGCATGCCTTCGACGCCTCCGACTACGAGATCTGGGTGCCGCTGCTGTCCGGCGGCCGAATCGTCGTAGCCCCCAACGAGCAGGTCGACACTCAGGCGCTGCGTGAGCTGGTGGCGGGTGGTGGGGTGAGTGCGGTGCATGTGACGGCGGGGCTGTTCCGGGTGATCGCGGAGGAGGATCCCGGGTGTTTCGGCCAGGTCCAGGAGGTGTTGACCGGCGGTGACGTGGTCTCCCCCACGGCCGTCCAACGCGTGCTCCAAGCCTGCCCGCACGTCAGGGTGCGATCGCTGTACGGGCCCACGGAGATCACCCTGTGCGCCACCCAGCACCTCATGACCCCCGCCACACCACCCGGCACCTCGGTCCCCATCGGCCGGCCCATGGACAACACCCGCACCTACGTCCTGGACAACGCCCTGCGCCCCGTACCGGCGGGGGTGGCGGGCGAGCTCTACATCGCCGGGACCGGCCTGGCGCACGGTTACGTCAACCAGCCCGCCACCACAGCCGAGCGCTTCGTCCCGGACCCGTTCGGCCCGCCCGGCACCCGCATGTACCGCACCGGCGACCTCGCCCGCTGGAACACCAACGGCACACTCGAACACCTCGGCCGCACCGACACCCAGGTCAAGGTACGCGGCTTCCGTATCGAGCCCGGCGAAATCGAAGCCGTCCTGACCGCCCATGACACGGTCGCTCAAGCCGCTGTGCTCGTGCGCGAGGACCAGCCGGGGGAGAAACGGCTCGTGGGCTACGTCGTACCCACCGACGCGCAAGCAGGGATCGACACCGCTCAGGCACTGCAGACCGTCAGGAACCGACTCCCCGACTACATGGTGCCCACCGCACTCATCACCCTCGAACGCCTGCCGCTCACCCCCAACGGGAAGCTCGACCGCAACGCCCTCCCCGCCCCCGACCACACCCCATCCACCACCGGACGTGCCCCCCGCACACCACGCGAACAGACCCTGTGCACACTCTTCGCCGACGTCCTCGCCACACCCAACGTCAGCATCGACGACAGCTTCTTCGACCTGGGTGGCGACAGCATTGTGTCGATCCAGCTCGTCGCCCGCGCACGCGCTGCCGGTCTGGTCTTCACACCCCGGGACGTATTCGAGCGTAAGACCGTGGAAGCCCTCGCCCTGGTCGCAACGGACATCGGCGCCACAGCTCCGAGCGGGGACGCCGACCAAGCTCTCGGCACCGTGGTGCCGACGCCGATCATGCACCAACTACGTGAGCGTGGCGGGCCGGTGGAGCGATTCAGCCAGGGCGTACTGCTCCAGGTTCCTGAGCGGCTGGGCCTGGACAATCTGATCGTGGCGGTGCAGGCCGTGCTGGACCACCACGACGCTCTCCGCGCCGGCCTCGTGGAGCGGGAGGGCGACGCCTGGGAGCTCGAGATTCCCGCTGCTGGCGCGGTGCGGGCGGCAGAGTGCGTGCAACGCGTCGACGTTTCCGGTCTGGCCGACGATGCTCTGAGCAAGGTCGTCGCGACGGAGGCAGAGTCCGCCCGGGAGCGGCTTTCGCCCAGGTCGGGGGCGATGGTTCAGGCCGTGTGGTTCGACGCCGGCCCCGAGGCGGCCGGGCGGTTGTTGATCGTCGTGCATCACCTCGTCGTCGACGGGGTGTCCTGGCGAATCCTGCTGCCCGACCTCCAGGCGGCCTGGGAAGCAGCCACCGCGCAGACCACCCCCACACTCCAGCCGGTAGGCACCTCTTTCCGTCAATGGGCCAGCGATCTGACCGCGTATGCCCAGGATCCGGAGCAGGAGCGGGAACTACCCCTGTGGCAGGGCATCCTCCGATCGCCCGAGCCGCAGCTCGGTACCCGACCCCTGGACCCCGCCCGGGACACCCTCGACACCGCGCAACGCTTGACGGTGACCCTGGCCCCGGAGCAGACCGAGCCTCTGCTCACCCAGGTCCCCACCCTGTTCCATGCCGGTGTCAACGATGTCCTGCTGACTGCCCTGACACTGGCCGTGCTTCGTTGGCGGGCCGAGCGCGGCCGACGTGGCGGAGACGGCGGAGATGGCGGAGATGGCGGAGTGCTGGTCGACCTTGAAAGCCACGGACGCCATGAGAGCATCACGGCAGCCGAGCTTTCGCGGACGGTGGGCTGGTTCACCTCTCAATACCCGGTCAGGCTGGACCCAGGAAGCTTCGATGAAGCTCAGGCATGGGGTGGCGGGGACGACCTGGGGCGTGTCCTCAAGCGCGTCAAGGAACAGCTCCGCGCCATTCCGCAGGACGGGATGGGCTACGGACTCCTGCGTTATCTCAACCCCGCCACCAGCCCCGGCCTCGCCGGCCTCCCCGCCCCGCAGATCGGGTTCAACTACCTCGGCCGCCTCCCCATCGGGCAGGCCGCCCATTGGGCACCGGCTGCCGAGTCCACCGCGGCAGGTTCCGGCGCCGACCCCCGTATGGCTCTGTCTCACACCCTGGCCATCGGCTCACTCACCCAGGACACCCCGCAGGGCCCGACCCTCACCACCACCTTCACCTGGCCGGACGCCGTTCTCACCCGTGGGGAGATCCAGCAGCTCGCCGACGGCTACCACCAGGCGCTGACCGCTCTCACCCGCCACGCCACCCGCCCCGACGCCGGTGGCCGTACCCCCTCGGACCTGCCCCTACTCGGAATCAATCAGGCGGACATCGACCGTCTGGAAAAGGTGTGGAGGAAGAAGAAGTGACTCAGCACGAACTGGAAGACATTCTTCCTCTCGCGCCGTTGCAGGAAGGTCTGCTCTTCCACGCTCTCTACGACACCGATGGCCGGGACGTGTACACGACCCAGTTCTCCTTCCGGGTGGAGGGACCACTGGATGTACCGGTTCTCAAGGCCTCCGTGCAGGCGCTTCTTCGTCGCCATGCGAATCTGCGGGCTGGGTTCCTTCACGAGGGCCTGTCACGCCCGGTGCAGGTCATTCCCCGCGAGGTGGAACTGCCGTGGGAGGAGATCGACTGGACGCATCTCGACCCCGATGCGCATGAGAGCTCTCTCGCGGCCTGGCTGGAGGAGGACCTGGGCCGCCGGTTCCAGCTGGATGAGCCGCCGCTGATCCGGTTCACCCTCATCCACCTCGCCCCACAGTCCTACCGCCTGGTCTTCACCAACCACCACATCCTCCTCGACGGCTGGTCCCTCCCCGTCCTCATGCGCGAACTGTTCACCCTCTACGCCCACCAAGGCCACGAAACCGCAGCCACCCTGCCCCCCACCACCCCCTACCGCGACTACCTCGCCTGGATCACCAC
>NZ_JBIRSJ010000067.1:0-4170 GCF_044334165.1 Streptomyces sp. NPDC020845
CGCCTCACCGGAAACGTGCACAGGGCGACGGCGCATGCCAGTCGGTGAACGATGTCGGAAAGCCGTGTGCGGGAGAACCGCACGCACGGTTTGAAGCGGCGGGGGCTGGAAACGGAGCGGAAGCCACCGCGCCAGTCCCCGACCCTACTGATCGCCGCCGCAACCCCGCTGTCGAACCTGTCGCCTATGCTCTGCGCAGCAGACGACCAGAGCGGATCATGAAGTTGGGGGCAGTGGTGGACGGTTCGTCGGGGGTGGACAGCGGCTACCAGGCGCATCGGGCGGCGTTCGCGGTGTTCGCCGAGCAGTTGCGGAAGGGCGACCACCGGGCGGCCCTGGCCGCCGCGCACGCCGTCCACGACCAGGTGCTCGCCGCCGGGCATGTAAACCTGCGCGGCGTGGCGCTGAACTGCGTTGGCCTGGCCCAGTTCGAGCTTGGCGAGTTCGCCGCAGCGGTGGAGTCGCACCAGCGCGCCAAGGACCTGAGCCGGCGGTCCGACGTGCGCGGGTTCGCCGCGCTGCGGGCCAACATCGCCAGGATCGCGGCCGGCGAATCGGTCGCTTATCCGCAGGTCTGGGAGGCCGACTCCGCCCCCGGCCAACTGGCCGCGCTCGCCCACAGCGAGCACCCGCACCTGGCTCCGGCAGCCGGTGTCGAGCTCGGTCGGCTGCTGCGCGGTGAGCAGCACTTCCTGGCGGCGATCCGCGCCTACCAGGCCGTGGTCGACTCCGGCCACCCTTGGTTCCGGCCGCGGGCCGCCGCGCCACTGGCCAAGCTGCTGCGCGAGGCGGGCGACCACGAAAGCGCCTCCCGAGTCCTCGACCACGCCGGCCCCGAGGCCGACGCGCCCGACCTGGTCGATCTCGCGCTGGCCCCGCTGGACGACCCGGAGGCGCCGCCCTTCTGGCTGGCCACGGTCCGGCCTGGTCTTGACCACTACCGCGCCGGGGACCTGGCCGCCGCCCGTGCCGAGCTGCGCGCCATCGCCGCCGGCGACTGGCGTCACGCCGCGCACCAGGCCGGCATCCTGCTCGCAGGCATCGAACTGCGGCACGGCGATCTCACCGCCGCCCGCCAACTCCTGGGCGACCTCGCCGAGACCGCCGACTTCACTCACGGCCCGCGCGCGGCCGTGGCTCTGGCCATCCTGGACGCCGCCGAGGCCGCGCCCCCGGACACCACCACGACCGTCGGCCCGGTCAGCGCGCTCGCCCGCTACCTGACCCGCGACCAGGATGTACTGGCCGACCTGGAAGCACTGGCCCAGGGTCGGCACCCGTTGGCCGGGGTGTTCGCGGCCCTGCTCGGCGACCTGCTCGACGACGGCCGGCCTGGGTCGGGAGCGGCCCACTGGCAGGCCAGGGCTGTGCAGTCCGAGGACAGGCTGGCGGCCGGCTACACCGCCTACCTGACCGCCATCAACCTGACGATGTGGGACAACACCGAACGCGTCGTGGACGCGCTCGCCGAAGCCTGCGAATCCGCGCCCGCCGTGCTGCCCTGGGCCGCCGTCCGGCTCGGCGAGGCGGGCCTGACCAACGGCTACGGGAGCGGCGACAGCCAGTCCTTCTTCACGGGCGTGCTCGAGACAGGGCACCGCGCGCTCGTGCCCCGCGCCGCGGCCGGGCTGTTCAACTCCTCGCCGGCGGACAGCTGGTCGGCGGAAGAGCGGTACGAGCTGGCGGAGGAACTGCTGACCGGCGACCTGCCCGCCGAGGCGGTTCCGCCGCTCGCCTGGCTGGCGGCCGAGAAGATGATCACCTATCAGGACGATCTGGACGGCGGACGGGAGGCGCTGGAGCGGATTCCCGAGTCCGACCCCGAGTTCGGTGCCCCGGCCCTGGCCGTACGGCTGCTGCTGGACGAGGACGTCGACGGCATGCGGTCGGTGTTCGAGCGGCTGGCCCGGTGGGACGACCGATCGCTGGACATAGCCTCCGAGTGCTGCATGTCGGTGCTCTGGAAGCTGCCCGACGAGTCGGCCGTCACCCGGCGGGCCCTCCTTGTGCTGGCCGACCTTGGCGACCAGAGCACACCTCTGGCCTACAAGGTGTCGGAGCGGTTGATCAAAGTCTGTCAGATCCAACACGATCTGGACGGCGAACTGGTCGCCAGGGAGGCGTCGAACCTGCGCCGCGGCGGCCCCCCGGGCGGCGGGGTGCTGGCGGCCGCCCGCCGCTTCTACCTTGCCGGTGACCTGGACCAGGCGATCGAGCTGTACCAGCGGGTCAACACCCAGGACTTCCCGGAGGCGCGTAGCAAGGCGGCCGTCGACCTCGGCGTGCTGTTTCGGCACCAGGGCCGGCACGAGGAGGCCCAGGAGTTGCTGGCGGCCGACGTTCATCCGGAGCACTGCTTCAAGCTGGGCACCGATCTGGAAGGCGCGGGGCGGATCGACGAGGCCATCCTCGCCTGGGGGCTGATCGCCGACACCGACGACATCACCTGGGCGGTCCGTGCCAACTGCTACCTGGGCAAGGCGCACGCGGGCCGAGGTGACACCGACGCGGCGATCGCGGCCTACCAGCGGGCCGGTGCGACCCAGGACTCCTTCTCCTGCGGCATGGCCTGGTACGAACTTGGCTGTCTATACCAGGACCAGGGGAATCTCGTGTTGGCCAAGGAGGCCCAACAGCGCGGCGCCGACGTAGGGGCCAGGCTGGGGGAGGACGGCGAAACGGTCGTCGGCGTGTGCCGTCTGCGGTTGGCCCAACTGGCGACGCTGTCCGGCGACACCGAGGAAGCCCGGCGCCGCTACCTGGACATGGTCGACAACGCCGATCGGGGTACGGCCGCGATGGGGGCGATGATGCTGGGCGGCGACGCCAAGGACCGCCGGGACGTGGCCGAGGCGCGGCGCTGGTACCAGTGGGTGATCGACTCCGGTGACTTGTTCCAGCGGGAGCTCGCTCTGGCCCACCTCGGCGAGTTGTACTACTGGGTCGGCGACGGGGACCAGTCACGTGAGTTCTACCAGCGCACCCTCGACTCCACCAGGAGCAACCCGGATCTGGTCGCCGAGGCCGCCTACCGGCTCGGGGAGATGGCCAGCCGGGACGGCGACACTGACCAAGCCGTGCGGTACCTGGAGCGGGCGAGGGACACCGGGGACGCCACCTTCGGCCCCCAGGCCGGCCAGCTGCTGGGCCGCCTGACCGGATGATGCCACCGACTTCGGCAGCCTGAGCATCGCGCGTCGGGTCGCGGCGGGGCCGATGGTGATGCCGTTCCGGTGTTCTGTCGCCGTATTCGAGGATGTCGTACTCGTCGTCCAGTCCGGCGAGACGTTCGGCCAGCGGCAGTTCGTGCCCGAGGCGCTGGTGGATCCGGAAGGCCAGCTCGCGTGGTGTCAGCTCGCCGGCCAGTATCCAGGCGGCAAGTGCTCGTGCGACGGCTTCTTTTCCGGCAACCTGTCCACAGGACAGAAGGTGAGGCCCAGCTCGTCGAGTGCCGGAGGAAGGAGGCGGGGGACGTCGTATTGCGCCTCTGAGCGTGTGCATGCGGCCAGGATCCGCAGGGCAGGACTGTCGAGGCCGACAACGAGCGCGTCGCAGGCAGCAGCGACGATGTCGGTTGCGCAGATCTCGCCCATGCTCCAGAGAACGGCACGATCCTGAAGCTTGCGGGATGCTGGTTCGGTCGACGGCATCTGTGCATGGTCTCGTCAGCGGGGTGAGCAGGTCGAATGGGTTTCACTGCGCTGGCTGCTCAGCAGCTTCTCCCAGAAGCGCGCATGCTGAGTTCGCCTGGCAGATGGCTGTCTTCTCGTCGATGCCGAAGACGAGCGTAAGCTGAAGCGGGTCGACGCCGTGGGCGCCGCCTGTCCGCTTCGGCAGGCGAAGCGTTTCCGTCGGGTAGCTGGGGTGGTTCATCACCACCGCGGTGACAGTGGCCACGAGGATGGTCCACGTCGTGGGGGAGATGCTCCGCACCGCACGGGCCAGGATGGACGCTTCTCAGGATGCCGGGCCCTCGACCTTGCCCCGGGCGGTCCAGGTCTTGCGTGCGCGTCGGCGACCGTTGGTCTCCTCGACCAGCTGGATCACGACAGCCGGGAGGGTTCCGTAGAGCCCGACCTGAGGTTCCCCCGCTGTGCGGGTGTGGCTGATTAGCTGGTCAGGGCGGGTTGACGTGGTTTCAGGTTCACTGGTTCGGCCGCTGCCTGGTCG
>NZ_JBIRSJ010000068.1:0-4145 GCF_044334165.1 Streptomyces sp. NPDC020845
GAGACCTCGACGCTGACCGCCGCGTACTGGGTGGACAACCTGCGTCATCAGGTGCGTTTCTCCACCGCCGTCGAGGCTGTCCTCGCGGACGGCTACCGGGTGTTGATCGAGGCAAGCCCGCACCCCGTCCTCGCCGTCGGCGTGCAGGAGACCGCCGAGGCACTGGACGTTCCGGTCGCCGTCGTCCCCACGCTGCAACGCGACCAGGGCGGCCCCGCGCAGCTCGCCCGCGCCCTCGGCCAGGCGTTCACCGCCGGACTGCCCGTGGACTGGAAGGCGTGGTTCGGGGTGACCGACCCCGCCGCCCCCGCCCCGCCCCTGCTCGACCTGCCCACCTACGCCTTCCAGCGACAGCGCCACTGGCTGATCGCCGACCGGACCGGCGAACCCACCGAACTGGGCCTCACCAACCCCGATCACCCGCTGCTCGCCGCCGCGATGCAGCTCGCCGACGAGAACACGCTGGTGCTCACCGGCCGCCTCTCCCGCGAGACCCACACCTGGCCGTGGCTGGCGGAACACCGTGTCGGCGACAGCGTCCTGATGCCGGGCGCCGCCTTCGCCGACCTGGCGCTGCACGCCGCCGCCCGCGCCGGCTGTGACCACGTCTCCGAACTCACCCTGCACGCCCCGCTCGTCATCCCCGACGAGGGCGCCATCCACCTCCAGGTCACCGTCGGACCGCCGAGCGAGAACGACGAGTCCGGCGAGCGGTCCATCACCTTCCACTCCCGGCCTGCCACCGGCCTCGACGGCGACGAGGACGAGGCGGCGTGGACGCGGCACGCCAGCGGCACCCTCGCGACGCGCCCGGATGACGCCGCGCCCGCGCCCGAGCCCCTCGACGGCGTCTGGCCACCGGCCGACGCCACCCCCATCCGGCCGCCCGTGCCCGAGCCGGGCATCGCCGGGCTGTGGCGGCTCGGCGAGGAGCTGTACGCCGAAGTCGCGCTGGACGATGCCGAACGCGCCGACGCGACGGCGTACGGCCTGCACCCCGCGCTCTTCAACGCCGCGCTGCGGGCCGTTGCCCTCGGCGCGGAGCGGGGAGCGGAGGGCCAGGGCGGCGACGACGAGGAGGAGATCGTTCTCCCCTTCTCCTGGAGCGGGCTGCGCCTGCACGCGGTCGGCGCCACCGACCTGCGGGTCCGCGTCCGCGTCAGCGCCGACAAGGAGCTGAGCCTGGCCACCGCCGATCCCCAGGGCGCGCCGGTCGCGACGCTTCAGGCGCTGGCCATGCGCCCGGTCAGGCTCGCGGAGCTGCAGCCCGCGGGCGGCGGCGCGGAACGCCGTTCGATGTTCCACCTCGTGTGGGCACCCCTCCCGGCGCCCGCCCTCGCGCCGCCCCTCCCCGACCTACGGATGGCGGTCGTCGGGGCCGACGCGGACGAGCCGCTTCTCGGCGTCCTGCCGGACACCACGCTCACCTGCCCCGACCTGCCCGCCCTCCGCGAGGCGATCGCGGACTCCGGCACCGCTCCCGAGCTGATCCTCGCCGTGGTCCCCGGCTCCCAGGACGCCGCCGAGCGGACGCGGGAGGTGACCGGCTCCCACCTCGCCGCCTTCCAGACGTGGCTGGCGGACCCGGTCCTCAGCACCAGCCAGCTCGCGCTCGTCACCCGGGGCGCGGTCGCCACCCACCCCGGCGAGGACGTACCCGACCTGGCCGCCGCCGCGCTGTGGGGCCTGGCCCGCAGCCTCCAGTCCGAGCAGCCGGGCCAGCTCGTCCTCCTCGACCTGGACGACAGCGACGCCTCGCTCCGCGCCCTGCCCGCCGCCCTCGCCGCCGCGTTCACCTCCGACCAGCGCGAACTGGCCCTGCGCGCCGGCAGCATCCACGCCCCCCAGCTCACCCGGCACCCAGCCGGCGATCCCGAGCCCACCGCCGCCGACCCCGAGCTCCCGGCGTTCGACCCCGACGGCACCGTGCTGATCACCGGCGGCACCGGCGCGCTCGGCGCCGTCATCGCGCGCCACATGGTCACGCGGTACGGTGCCCGCCACGTCCTCCTGGCCAGCCGCCGGGGCGCCGACGCGCCCGGCGCCGCCGAGCTGGCCGCCGACCTCACCGACCTCGGCGCCCAGGTCACGCTGACCGCCTGCGACATCGGCGACCGCGCGGCGCTGACCGCCCTGCTGGCGGCCGTCCCCGGCGAGCACCCCCTCACGGCGGTCGTGCACACGGCGGGCATCGTCAAGGACGGCATCGTGCAGAGCATCGCCCCCGACGAGCTGCGCGAGGTGCTGCGCGTCAAGGCCGAGGCCGCCTGGCACCTGCACGACCTGACGCGCGGGCTGCCCCTGTCGATGTTCGTGCTCTACTCCTCCCTCGCCGGCGTCATCGGTGGTGCGGGACAGGGCAGCTACGCCGCCGGGAACACCTTCCTCGACGCGCTGGCACACCACCGCCGCGCCCAGGGTCTCCCCGGCACCTCGCTGGCTTGGGGCTACTGGGAGCAGGACACCGGCATGGCGGGCCTCAAGGCCGTCGTCGCCCGCAACGCGCGGATCGGCGTCAACGGCCTCACCCCCGAGGAGGCGCTCGCCCTCTTCGACGCCGCCGTCGCGGGCGGCGAGCCCTTCCTCGTCCCGGCCCGGCTCGACCTGGCCCGGATACGCCGCCACCCCCGCAGGAGCGAAGTCCCGCTGGTGCTGCGGCACCTGCTGCCGAACGCCGCCGCTCAGGGCGCCGCCGGCGGCGTGCGGTCGGCGGCGTCCCCCGGCTCCTTCGGCCAGACGCTGCTCACCCTGCCCGAGGCCGACCGGCGCCAGGCCGTGCTGGACATGGTGTGCGGCCACGCGGCGGCAGTACTCGGCCACGACAGCGCGGCCGCGCTCCAGCCGGACCAGAAGTTCCGCGAGCTGGGATTCGACTCGCTGACCGCTGTCGAACTCCGCAACCGCATCAACGCGGACACCGGGCTGCGGCTGCCCGCCACTCTCGTCTTCGACCATCCCAGCCCTGCCGCCACCGCCGCCCACCTCCACGAACGCCTCGCCCCCGACGGGGAGGCCGCAGCCGCCTCGCTGCTCGCGGAGCTGGACCGGATCGAGGCCGCCCTGGCGGGGGTGCTGAACGGCGGCGACGGGGAAGAGCGGCAGCACCACCTCGCCATCGCCGGGCGGCTGCAGGAGCTGGCGCACAAGGCGGGCGCCGCGTCGGCGCCCTCGGTGGCCCCCGACCACGACGACCTCGGCACGGCGACCGACGACGAACTCTTCTACGTTCTCGACGAACTGAGCGGACTCCACGGCGGCGGCGCCCGGAACCACGCGGACAACGGCGACACCTCCCGACGGGACTGAGGGCGACATGGCGGACACCGAGAAGACCGAGAAGCTCCGTAACTACCTCAGGCAGGCGACCACCGATCTGCGTCAGGCGCTCGGAGAGCTGAACGACCTGAAGGAACGGAACCGCGAACCGATTGCGATCATCGGGATGGCCTGCCGTTACCCCGGCAAGGTCGCCTCCCCCGAGGACCTGTGGCGGCTCGTCGCCAACGAGGTCGACGCCATCGCCAGCCCGCCGGTCGACCGGGGCTGGGACCTCGACTCCCTCTACGACCCGACCCCGGGGCGTCCAGGCAAGAGCTACGTGCGCGAGGGCGGATTCCTCTACGACGCGGGCGAGTTCGACGCCGGCTTCTTCGAGATCTCGCCGCGCGAGGCATTGGCGATGGACCCGCAGCAGCGGCTGCTGCTGGAGACCGCGTGGGAGGCGTTCGAGCGGGCCGGGCTCACCCTGGACGACGTGAAGGGCAGCAGCACGGGCGTCTTCGCCGGGATGAGCGTGCACGACTACGCCGCCCAGCTCAGCGAGGTGACGGAGGAGATCACCGGCTACCTCGTTACCGGCACGGCGGGCGCGGTGCTCTCGGGGCGGTTGTCGTACGCGCTGGGGCTTGAGGGCCCTGCGGCGACGGTGGACACGGCCTGTTCGTCGTCGCTGGTGGCGATCCACATGGCCGCGCAGGCGCTGCGGGCGGGGGAGTGCTCGCTGGCGCTGGCGGGTGGGGTGACGGTGATGGGCACCCCCGGTCTCTTCGTGGAGTTCTCGCGGCAGCGGGGGCTGGCGGCGGATGGGCGGTGCAAGTCGTTCGCCGGGGCCGCGGATGGTACGGGGTGGGGTGAGGGCGTTGGTG
>NZ_JBIRSJ010000069.1:0-3551 GCF_044334165.1 Streptomyces sp. NPDC020845
CTGCCACCGACAAAGACTGAACAAGACCACCGACGACGCGAAAGGGTCCAAACTCAACCGTCCAAAATGGGTCACGGTTCAGCCGCCGCCGACACGGCGGACCAAGCCCGGTCGGCCACCGACCACGAAGGCGGTCAAAGAGCTGGTGCTGCGGCTGGCCGCGGAGAATCCACGCTGGGGGTGTAGCCGGATCCAAGGTGAGCTCGTACGGCTCGGGCATCACGTTGGAGCCTCGACTGTCTGAAGATCTTGACCGCGGCTGGCGTAGGTCCTGCTCCCCGGAGAGCCGGGCCAACGTGGCGAGATTTCCTGACGGCGCAGGCCGACTCCATCATCGCCTGCGACTTCCTCCACATCGACCTGATTGATCTCCGTCGGGTCTACGCGCTGGTTTTCCTCGAACATGGCACGCGCCGACTGCATATCGCCGGCGTCACCGCTCACCCGACCGCGCGGTGGACGGTGCAGCAAGCCCGCAACCTCGCCCTCGAACTGGGCCCGCGCTTGGAGTCACTGCGTTTCCTGATTCGCGATCGGGACAGCAAGTACACCGGTGAAGGGTGTCTTTATTGCCGCATGGTGGTTGACCTGGGGCTTTTCGATCGCTCAAGTATGGGCATGATCAGTGATCGTGGGTCTGCGATTGCGCTACCTGATCTTCTGCCGACTGCTGGGCTGCTTCCTCTTGCTGGGCCGATCGCCCGCCGCGAGCAACGCCGAGATCCTTGCGCTTCGTCATGAGGTCGCTGTGCTTCGCTGGCAGATCGAACGGCCGCGGCTCTCCTGGGCTGATCGTGGCGTGCTCTGCGCTCTCGCACTGCACCTCCCACCCGCCGTACGCCGCCATCGGCTGGTCACCCCGGGCACGCTGCTGACCTGGCACCGTCGTCTGGTGCGCTGGAAGTGGCACCAAGCACCGGTCCCGTCCGGTCGTGTGCCGTTCGGAAACTCGTCGTTCCTGGTCAGGCTGCGTGGCCGATGGTGATGTGGAGGGGCTGGCCCAGGGCGGTTGCTACGCGCAGGAGGGTGCGGGTGGAGGGGAGGGTGAGGCTGGTTTCGAGGCGGGCGATGGCGGGTTGGGTCATGCCGGCGCGGCGGGCGAGTTCGGTCTGGGACCAGCCCAGTTCGGTGCGGCGCTGGTAGACGGTGCGGCCGATTTCGATGGCCAGCCCGGTTTCGTCGTAGATCTGCTGAGCCTGGGGGGCGAGACCGGTCTCCTCGTTGGCCAGTTCCTTGGTTCGGCGGGTCTTCCATGTGGAGTGGTTCACAGTTCTTCCTCCTTCACGTTGCGGTCGTAGATCTCGTGGCTGTCGGCGGGGCGGTGTTTGGCTTCACACCGTTGCTGGGCTGCGTGGGCGCGGTCGACTTCCGCGGTTTCGCGCATGCGGGTCTTGTGGAAAACGGTGAGCATGACGATGCGTCGGGCGGGGGCGAGCCAGTAGGTGATGCGTTGTTCGCGGCGGTGCAGGGAGAACCGTAGTTCGCGTAGCTTGCCGCCCAGGTGGCGGGTCTGGGGTTCGCCGAGTGTCTCGGCATGGTCGGCGAGGAAGTCGGCCAGCTTCATCACGCGCAGGTAGTCGGCGGGTGGGAGCGAGTCCAGCCACTGCTGGACTTCCGCTTCAAGCTCGATTTCGTACCGCTCACCCATACCAAAAATCATATACCGATGCCGCGCGGGACTCCATCGGGCCGGCTTGTGATTCGTCTCTGCGGGAATGGAGTGTGGGCGAAGGGGGGTGAAGGCGGTGTCGACGAGGATCACATGTCGACCCCGCGACGTGAACGGCCCCCTCGGCCTCTGCGGCAGTGTGAATGTTGGCGCCGCTGTCGACGGCGGTGACACGCGTGCGGGGCTCCCTCTGTGACTGGCGGTGTATCGCTCCGTACCGCCCCGAGCGGACCGCTACAGAGTGAAACGGTTGGCTACCAAGAGTGGTCGCTGGGCTGGGGGTCAAGGGGTCGCAGGTTCAAATCCTGTCGTCCCGACCAGCATCATCGCAGGTCGGAGGCCGTTTCCGCGGGTAGCGGAGGCGGCCTTAACCGTTTCCGGGCTGGGAGCAAGTGGGAGCCCTCTGGGAGCCCTCGTGCTCCCAACTCGCAGACGTGTCAACGGTGCCCGATTCGTCCGTCACCCGATCCGGTAGACCTATCGCGCCGTACCGCGCCCCCACGCGCCGTCGTCAACTGCAAGCCCCCGACGTCACCCGATCGATTCGGATGCTCTCTGCATCGAGAGGTATAAGAACCCCTTGTCGGCTCTCGACCCCCTTTCGAGGTGGGAGCACGATCTCGTGCTCCCCATGCGACAGGGGGAAGCTGCGGGCTTAAGGGCCTCGGTCGGCGTGTTTCCGCAGGCAGCCGGTGCTCGGGTGTCTCGGCAGCAAGGTGCCTGCCGTGTCAAGGCGAGGTAATGCCCCTTGATGTCCGCTGGCAGACGGGGCACTCCCAGGGCGTGAGCGCCCTATCGGGCTCTGCGGCGCCGTGGCGAGACAGTCGGCAGGTGCCCTCACGCACATAAATAGTGTGTCAAGCGCCTGCTGGGCTGGCGGCTGAGGGGTCTCCGCAAGGGGGGCAAGGTTTCGGCTCGGTCGTCTTTGGGATGGAAGGTCAGTGGGATGATCGGGTTGTGCCTGGACGGTGGTGCGCGAAGTGACGAGCTGCTGGCCAGGGTATTGCGACAAATCTGGTGTTGCGGTTACACGGTGACGGTGGGTTGAGCCTCTTAACTTGTGCCGGGCGCGGTGGCCCGGCCTTTCGTGAGGGGAACTGGATTGGTACGGCAACCGTGGTCCTGGCCATCGTCTCGATTGTCTCTGGCAAGGTGTGTCTGCTGGTTGGCCTGTGGCTGCGTCTGCGCTGGCGCACCCGGCACGAGCAGGTGCAGCGCCAGTACCTGACTTCGGTGACTCAGTCGATCGCCGAAGGCGGACAGGCGGAGGTCGTGGAGCAGCGGCCCGACGGACACAGCGTCCGCATCAAGTCCACCTGTAACTCGGGGGGACGAACGCGGCGTGAGTATCTACGACTCGGCGGAGGGCGCTGGCAACCTGGCCGAACCAGCACGCCCCTTCCGACTCTGGAAAGTCATCGGGCGTTTGAGCGCGCAGCAGCCGGCCGGGCGTTCGCCGTGTTCTACCGGGAAGCGATCGGCTGATCGTGTATCTAATCGTGAGTGGCGTTCCTGCGGCAATCGCCGCGGAGATCGCCCAGGATTGCATGATCGAGCTGCTCAGACGCTGGGACAGCGTCAAGCACCCACGTGCGTATGTCTGCAAAGCCGCAGGCCGGATGTGGGCCCGCAGGGTCGGAAGCGTGTAGATGGAAGCGCCCGTCGATGAGTTGCCGGAGCCGACGTCTTTGGTGCCAAGCCCTGATGCGCTTGCGGAATTCGAAGCACGCCACGACATGCTGCAGATACTGAAGAGCCTGCCTCCTCGGCAACGCCAGGTCCTGTCCTTGAGGTTCCCGACTTGTATTGGCTGTAGCGGTGCGCGGTCGGGTTGGCCGCTCGTAGCGTGCCGTAGGACGCTGGGTTGGATGGCTCGTGAGGT
>NZ_JBIRSJ010000070.1:0-3154 GCF_044334165.1 Streptomyces sp. NPDC020845
CCACAAACCCAACACCCCCGACGCATCCCCCTCCCCACCTACCCCTTCCAACACCAACACCACTGGCTCCCCCACCCCACCAAAACCACCACAGCGACCACAGCACGCAAGGACACCGCGGAACGCCGCAGTGATCTCGCGGACTGGTTCCACGTCCCGTCCTGGCAGCGCGTCGCGCTGCCCATCGCGCTGCCCGACGCCTCCCGCCAGTGGCTGGTGTTCGCCGACAGCCCAGGTGTCGGCGCCACGGTCTCGGCGCGGCTGCGGGACACCGGTGCCCGGGTGACCATGGTGTACGCGGGTGACTTCTGGGCCGCCCCGGAGTCGGGGCCATGGACCATCGACGCCCGCGAAGGTAGCGACTACGGCCGTCTGCTCTCCGCTCTGCGGGAGCAGAACGGCGCCGTACCCACATGCTTCGTCCATGCCTGGAGCGTCACCTCGGACGACGAGGACGCCGCACACAGCGAAGAGGACACCCGACGGCTCGGCTTCGAGAGCCTGGTACATCTGGCGCAGGCGCTCAGCCGCGAGGAATCCGTCGGGTCCGTCCGGCTGTGGGTCCTCAGCAACGGGCTGCACAACGTCACGGGCGACGAGCGGCTTTCCCCGACGAAGGCCACGCTGCTCGGACCGTGCCGCGTATTGCCGCGCGAAATGGCGGGCCTCAGCTGCCGCGCTGTCGACCTCGACTACGCCGGGCCCCCCGCACCGCACCAACTCGACCGGCTCATAGGCGAACTGGCCGCCGAACCCGGCCAGGACACCGAAGTGGTCGCCCATCGGGGAATCCACCGCTGGACCCAGCACTATCTGCCCCAGCGGCTTCCCAAGCCGGCACGGCCGGCGGAGGCGCTGCGCCCCGGCGGTGTCTATCTCATCACGGGTGGCACCGGCGGCCTGGGCCTGGCCGTGGCCGGACACCTGGCCACCGCCGGAGCACGCCTCGCCCTGACCGCCCGTACGCCATTGCCCCCTGCCGAGGAGTGGGACGACTGGCTGGCGGCCCGCCCCACGGACACGCGCACCACCGATGCGGTCCGCCGATTGGTGCGGTTGCGCGACAACGGGGCCGAACTGCTTGTTGTGCAGGCCGATGCCGGTGATCCCAAAACAATGCGGGCCGCCGTGGAGCAGGTCCGCAGCAAATGGGGCACCATCCACGGCGTCTTCCATACCGCGGGGCTGGCCGGCGGCGGACTGATCCAGCTCAAGGATCTGCGGGTCGCGGCCGAAGTCCTCCATCCCAAGGTGCGCGGGACTCTGGTCCTCGAGGAGGCGCTGTCCGGGCTGGACCTGGACTTCCTGGTGCTGTTCGGCTCGAACGCCGCGAATATCGGCAGCGTCGGCCAGGTCGACTACTGCGCCGCGAACTGTTTTCTCGACGCCTTCGCGCAGGACCGTGGCAGACACCGCCGCATGCTGACCATCGACTGGGGCCCATGGCGTGGCGTAGGCATGGCGGCCGACCAGGAGACTGCGAACGCGCTCGATCCATCCGGAAGCGCGGCGGACCGCGGCATGTCGGAGGAGGAGGGCTTACGCGCTCTGGACACGGTCCTCACAGGCGCGGCCACTCCGCAGATCGTCGTCTCTCCTGTCGCCCTCTCCCAACTGCTCGCCCAGACCTTCAGGCTGGAGCACGGCGGAGGCAGCCCGATCCGAGAGGGCGCCGACGGCACCACTCCGCCGGGCCCCGCGACGGCTCTCCCGGATATGTCCGGGGACCTCACAAGAAGCCGCAGTGACGCCGAGCGGGAAATCTGCGGCATCTGGGGTGAACTACTGGGAGTCGAACGGGCCGGAACTCACGACAACTTCTTTGAACTCGGCGGGAATTCCCTGATCGCCATTCAACTGATCAGCGTCATCAACAGCAGGCTGTCGGTAAAGCTCACGCTGGCGGATCTCTACGAGGCTCCGACGGTAGCCGGTCTGATGGATCTCCTTGAGGTATCCCATCAGCAGCATACGGACAGCACGGACGCCGAAGGGCTCAAGGAACGCAGAAAGAAAATGCAGCGGCGACGTCAGCAGCAGGAACGGCGGCGTACAGCGAGGGGGAACGGATGAGTGACGTGACCGAGACCTCCGCCGACGATCCACAGGACGGAGTTGCGATCGTCGGAATGGCCGGGCGGTTTCCCGGTGCGCGGAATCTGACGGAGTTCTGGGCGAATCTGCGGGACGGCGTGGAGTCGATCGTGCCGTTGAGTGACGAGGAACTGCTCTCGGCCGGGGTCGCACCGGACGTGTTCAACCGGCCCGAGTATGTGAGAGCCGCACCGCGATTCGAGGGCATGGACCTGTTCGACGCGGAGTTCTTCGGCTATTCCGCGCACGAGGCGCGCGTCATGGACCCGCAGCACCGGCTGTTCCTGGAGACCGTATGGGAGGCGCTGGAGCACGCAGGGTACGACGCGGCGCGCTACCCCGGCAGCATCGGCGTCTATGCGGGTGCGGGTACGAGTTCGTACCTCGGCAACATCTTCAGCAATCTCGACGACGGTGAGCGACTGCGCGGGGAGAACTACGGTATCGGATTCGAGCTGTCGTTCCTGGTCAGCAGGGTCTCGTACAAGCTGGATCTCAAGGGTCCCAGCATCCCCGTCCACACGGCCTGCTCGACCTCGCTCGTCGCCGTACACACCGCGTGCCAGGGCCTGCTCAACTACGAATGCGATATGGCACTGTCCGGAGCGGTGTCCTACAAGGTGCCCCGGAACACGGGCTATCTCCACCAGGAGGGGTCGTTCCTCTCACCCGACGGTCATGTACGGCCGTTCGACGCCGCCGCCCGCGGGACCGTCTTCGGAAACGGGGTCGGGGTGGTGGTGCTCAAGCGGCTGGAGGACGCGCTGGCCGACGGCGACACCATCCACGCAGTGATCAGAGGGTCCGCGGTCAACAACGACGGCGCCGTGAAGGCAAGCTTTACGGCTCCCAGTGTCGCGGGGCAGGCCCAAGTGATTACGGAGGCCCTGGCCGCGGCGGACCTCGACCCGGAGTCGATCGACTATGTCGAGGCCCACGGGACCGGCACATTGATCGGTGACTCGATCGAGGTGCAGGCGTTGTCGCGGGTGTTCGGGAACAGCCCGCCCGCGTCGTGTGCCCTGGGCTCCCTCAAGGGCAACATCGGCCACCTCGACGC
>NZ_JBIRSJ010000071.1:0-2973 GCF_044334165.1 Streptomyces sp. NPDC020845
CGGGTTCAACACCTCGACGAGGCGTTCGAAGGGGATGTCTTGGTGTGCGTAGGCGGTGAGGTCTGTTTCTCGGGTGCGGTGGATGAGTTCGCGGAAGGTGGGGTTGCCGTGGGTGTTGGTGCGGAGGACGAGGGTGTTGACGAAGAAGCCGATGAGGTTGTCGAGGGCGTCGTCGGTGCGTCCGGCGATGGGGGTGCCGATGGGGATGTCGTGGCCGGCGCCCATGCGGGTGAGGAGGACGGCGAGTGCGGCCTGGAGGGTCATGAAGAGGCTTGCGCCGCTGTCGTGGGCCAGGTCGGCCAGATGAGTATGGGTGGTTGCGGGGATGTGCAGGGTGATGCTGTTGCCGTGGTGTGAGGCGGTGGCCGGGCGGGGGTGGTCGGTGGGCAGTTCGAGTTGTTCGGGCGCGCCGGCCAGGGTGGTGGTCCAGTACTCCAGCTGGGTGGAGATGAGGCTGCCGGGGTCGTCTTCGCTGCCCAGGACGTCGCGCTGCCACAGGGTGTAGTCGGCGTATTGTGCGGGCAGGGCGGGCCAGTGGGGGGTGTGGTTGGTGATGCGGGCCTGGTAGGCGGTGGACAGGTCGCGGGCGAAGGGTGTCATCGACCAGCCGTCGGCGGCGATGTGATGCACGACCGCCAGCAGTACGTACTCCTGCGGTCCGAGGACGAACAGCCGCACGCGCAGGGGAAGGTCGCGGGCGAGGTCGAAGCCTGTGCGGGCCTCGCGGGCCAGGGCTTCGGGCAGCTCTTCCTCCGTGACCGTCTCGGTCACGGTCAGCGGCGGCACCGCCGCATCACCCTCGACGATGTGCTGGCGGGGCTGGCCGTCGGTCTGGGGGAAGAGTGTCCGCAGGCTCTCATGCCGCCCGACCACGTCCCCCACGGCCAGGCGCAGGGCGTCGGTGTCCAGTTGGCCGCGTAGCCGTAGTGACATGGGGATGTTGTAGGTGCCGGAGGGGCCTTCGAGTTGGCCGAGGAACCACAGTCGGCGTTGGGCGAAGGAGACGGGTACGGTTTCGGGCCGTGGCCTGCCGGTCAATGGCTGGCGTGCCAGGCTGGTTTCTTGATCTGCTCGTGCGCTCAGTCCCGCGACGGTCGGGGACTCGAAGAGCGCGCGGATGGTGAGTTCGACGTCCAGGGTGGTGCGGATGCGGCTGATGAGGCGGGTGGCGAGGAGGGAGTGTCCGCCGAGGGAGAAGAAGTTGTCGTCGATGCCGATGTCGGCGACACCCAGCACTTCCGCGAACAGCCCGCACAGGATCTCCTCGCGCGGTGTGCGCGGCGCGCGGCGGGTGAGTGCGGTCGTGTAGTCGGGGGCGGGCAGGGCCTTACGGTCCACCTTCCCATTCGGCGTCAAAGGCAGCCGCTCCAGCACCACCAGGGCCGAGGGCACCATGTAATCCGGCAGCCGATCCCTGGCCCCTGCCAGTACCTGCCCGACATCAACCCCCACACCGACATCTGTGGGAACGAGGTAGGCGACGAGTCGTTTGTCGCCGGGCCGGTCCTCCCGGACCTGCACCACCGCCTGAGCCACCGCCCCATGACCGGCCAGGACCGTTTCGATCTCACCGGGCTCGATACGGAAACCCCGCACCTTCACCTGCGCGTCCGCACGCGCCAGGAACTCCAGCTGCCCATCCGCCCGCCACCGCACCACATCCCCCGTCCGGTACATCCGCGAACCCGGAACCCGGGCGAAGGGATCGGCCACGAACCGCTCACCCGTCAACCCCGCACGCCCCCAATACCCCCGCGCCACACCCGCCCCCGCCACATACAACTCCCCAGCCACACCCACCCCCACCGGACGCAACCCACCATCCAGCACATACACCCGCGTGTTCCCCAGCGGACGCCCAATCGGCGGCACACCCACACCCACACCCACACCCACACCCATCCCGGCCTTGTCATCCCCGGCGGGAGCCGGTGTGCCGGTGTCCTGCTCCTTGAGCACGGCCACCGTCGACCAGATCGTGGTCTCCGTCGGCCCGTAACAGTTGACCACCTCACTGCCCAGCTCACACATCCGCTCCGCCAGCCCCGACGGCAGAGCCTCACCCCCCACCAGCATCCGCAACCCACCCACACACTCCGGCACCCCGGAGACCAACTCCTGCCACAACGACGGAGTCGCCTGCATCACCGACACACCCGCCGACTCCACCAGCCCACCCAGCGCAAACACATCCCGCACCACCCCCGACCCCGCCACCACCACACCAGCACCCGACACCAACGGCAAGAACAACTCCAGCACCGCGATATCAAATGCCACCGTCGTCACCGCCAGCAACCGATCACCCACACCCAGCCCACAGAACCCCGCCGCCACCCGCAGGAAATTCACCAGCCCGCGATGCGGCACCACCACACCCTTCGGCCGCCCCGTCGACCCCGACGTATACACCACATACGCCGGATGATCACCCGACAACACCCCCAACCGCTCACCAGCCACCACATCCCCACCCCCACAACCCGCCACCCCAGCCACCACACCAGCCTCATCCACCACCACCACATCCACACCCACCACCCCACCCAGCACACCCGACCCCACCACCACCGAATCCGTCACCACCAGCACCGGCCCCGCATCCCCCAGCACAAACCCCACACGCTCAGCCGGATAACCCGGATCCACCGGCACATACCCCGCCCCCGCCTTCAACACCGCCAACAACACCACCACCAAATCAAACCCCCGCGACAAAACCACCCCCACCAAACACCCCGGACCCACCCCACGCCCCATCAAATACCGCGCCAACCGATTCGCCCGCACATTCAACTCACCATACGACAACACCTCACCCTCAAAAACCAACGCCACCGCACCCGCATCACACCCCACCCGCTCCTCAAACAACTCCGACACCACCACACCCGAAACCGGCCACCCCGTATCATTCCAATCAACCAACACCCGCCGCCGCTCAACCTCACCCAACACATCAACCCGACCCAC
>NZ_JBIRSJ010000072.1:0-2696 GCF_044334165.1 Streptomyces sp. NPDC020845
TTTCCCAAGTAGCACGGGGCCCGAGAAATCCCGTGTGAATCTGGCGGGACCACCCGCTAAGCCTAAATATTCCCTGGTGACCGATAGCGGATAGTACCGTGAGGGAATGGTGAAAAGTACCGCGGGAGCGGAGTGAAATAGTACCTGAAACCGTGTGCCTACAAGCCGTGGGAGCGTCGCCGTCAAGCTTGCTTGGCGGTCGTGACTGCGTGCCTTTTGAAGAATGAGCCTGCGAGTTTGCGGTGTGTTGCGAGGTTAACCCGTGTGGGGTAGCCGTAGCGAAAGCGAGTCCGAATAGGGCGATTGAGTAGCGCGCCCAAGACCCGAAGCGGAGTGATCTAGCCATGGGCAGGTTGAAGCGGAGGTAAGACTTCGTGGAGGACCGAACCCACCAGGGTTGAAAACCTGGGGGATGACCTGTGGTTAGGGGTGAAAGGCCAATCAAACTCCGTGATAGCTGGTTCTCCCCGAAATGCATTTAGGTGCAGCGTCGTGTGTTTCTTGCCGGAGGTAGAGCACTGGATAGGCGATGGGCCCTACCGGGTTACTGACCTTAGCCAAACTCCGAATGCCGGTAAGTGAGAGCGCGGCAGTGAGACTGTGGGGGATAAGCTCCATGGTCGAGAGGGAAACAGCCCAGAGCATCGACTAAGGCCCCTAAGCGTGCGCTAAGTGGGAAAGGATGTGGAGTCGCAGAGACAACCAGGAGGTTGGCTTAGAAGCAGCCATCCTTGAAAGAGTGCGTAATAGCTCACTGGTCAAGTGATTCCGCGCCGACAATGTAGCGGGGCTCAAGCGTACCGCCGAAGTCGTGTCATTGCAGCATATAGGTCCAACGATCGCTGTGATGGGTAGGGGAGCGTCGTGTGCCGGGTGAAGCAGCCGTGTAAGCGAGTTGTGGATGGTTCACGAGTGAGAATGCAGGCATGAGTAGCGATTCACACGTGGGAAACGTGTGCGCCGATTGACTAAGGGTTCCTGGGTCAAGCTGATCTGCCCAGGGTAAGTCGGGACCTAAGGCGAGGCCGACAGGCGTAGTCGATGGACAACCGGTTGATATTCCGGTACCCGCTTTGAAGCGCCAACGCTGAACCAGGCGATGCTAAGTCCGTGAAGCCGCCCTGGATCCTTCGGGTGAAGGGGAGTGGTGGAGCCGACGGACCAGACCTGTATTAGGTGAGTGATGGGGTGACGCAGGAAGGTAGTCCAGCCCGGGCGGTGGTTGTCCCGGGGTAAGGGTGTAGCCCGAGGGGTAGGTAAATCCGTCTCTCATGTGGGTGAGACCTGATGCCGAGCCGATTGTGGTGAAGTGGATGATCCTATGCTGTCGAGAAAAGCCTCTAGCGAGTTTCATGGCGGCCCGTACCCTAAACCGACTCAGGTGGTCAGGTAGAGAATACCGAGGCGTTCGGGTGAACTATGGTTAAGGAACTCGGCAAAATGCCCCCGTAACTTCGGGAGAAGGGGGGCCATTGCTGGTGATGAGTCTTGCACTCGGAGCTGGTGGTGGCCGCAGAGACCAGCGAGAAGCGACTGTTTACTAAAAACACAGGTCCGTGCGAAGCCGTAAGGCGATGTATACGGACTGACGCCTGCCCGGTGCTGGAACGTTAAGGGGACCGGTTAGTCATATTTCGGTATGGCGAAGCTGAGAACTTAAGCGCCAGTAAACGGCGGTGGTAACTATAACCATCCTAAGGTAGCGAAATTCCTTGTCGGGTAAGTTCCGACCTGCACGAATGGCGTAACGACTTCTCGACTGTCTCAACCATAGGCCCGGTGAAATTGCATTACGAGTAAAGATGCTCGTTTCGCGCAGCAGGACGGAAAGACCCCGGGACCTTTACTACAGCTTGATATTGGTGTTCGGTTCGGCTTGTGTAGGATAGGTGGGAGACTGTGAAGCTGTGACGCCAGTCATGGTGGAGTCATTGTTGAAATACCACTCTGGTCGTGCTGGATGTCTAACCTGGGTCCGTGATCCGGATCAGGGACAGTGTCTGGTGGGTAGTTTAACTGGGGCGGTTGCCTCCTAAAGGGTAACGGAGGCGCCCAAAGGTTCCCTCAGCCTGGTTGGCAATCAGGTGTTGAGTGTAAGTGCACAAGGGAGCTTGACTGTGAGACCGACGGGTCGAGCAGGGACGAAAGTCGGGACTAGTGATCCGGCGGTGGCTTGTGGAAGCGCCGTCGCTCAACGGATAAAAGGTACCCCGGGGATAACAGGCTGATCTTCCCCAAGAGTCCATATCGACGGGATGGTTTGGCACCTCGATGTCGGCTCGTCGCATCCTGGGGCTGGAGTCGGTCCCAAGGGTTGGGCTGTTCGCCCATTAAAGCGGTACGCGAGCTGGGTTTAGAACGTCGTGAGACAGTTCGGTCCCTATCCGCTGTGCGCGTAGGAGTCTTGAGAAGGGCTGTCCCTAGTACGAGAGGACCGGGACGGACGAACCTCTGGTGTGCCAGTTGTTCTGCCAAGGGCATGGCTGGTTGGCTACGTTCGGGAGGGATAACCGCTGAAAGCATCTAAGCGGGAAGCCTGCTTCGAGATGAGGGCTCCCACCTCTATAAGAGGGTAAGGCTCCCAGTAGACGACTGGGTTGATAGGCCAGATATGGAAGCCGGGTGACCGGTGGAGTTGACTGGTACTAATAGGCCGAGGGCTTGTCCTCAGTTGCTCGCGTCCACTGTGTTGGTTC
>NZ_JBIRSJ010000073.1:0-2677 GCF_044334165.1 Streptomyces sp. NPDC020845
CGGCTTCTGGTGAGGGTGCGCGGACGGACACCACGGCGGCGTCCGGCAGGCTGGCCTCCAGCCCGGCGGCGGTCAGGCCCGCCGACAGTCGCCGGGCCACTTCCCGGGTCCGAGTGGCGCGCTCCGGCTCCTCGCGCAACAGCCGCAGCGTGCCCAGGGCCGCGCCCACGCTCGCCGGGGCGAGCCCGGTGTCGAAGATAAAGGTGCGGGCCGTCTCCGTGAGGTGCCGGATGACCCTGCGGGGGCCCAGCACCGCTCCGCCCTGCGACCCCAGCGACTTCGACAGCGTCACGGTGGCCACCACGTCCGGTGCACCGGCCAGACCGGCGGCCGACAGTGCGCCGCTGCCTCCGTCGCCGACCACTCCGAGGCCGTGTGCGTCGTCCACCAGCAGCGCGGCGCCGTGCGCACGGCATGCCTCGGCCAGTTCCGTCAACGGCGCGGCATCGCCGTCCACAGAGAAGACCGAGTCGGTCACCACCAGGGCACGGCCCCCGCCGCGCCCGGTGAGCGCGGCGTGCACCGCGGCCGGGTCACGGTGCGGCACCTGTGTGACCTTCGCCCGGGAGAGTCGGCAGCCGTCGACCAGGGAGGCGTGGTTGTGGGCGTCGAAGACGATGAGCGTCCCCGGCCCTGTCAGAGCGGTGAGGGCGGCCAGGTTGGCCGCGTATCCGGAGGAGAAGACCAGTGCGGCCTGAAAGCCGCAGAAGGCCGCTAGTTCTTCCTCGAGCTCCAGGTGCAGCTGTGTGGTGCCCGTGACCAGGCGTGAGCCGGTGGCGCCACCGCCCCAGCGCGCCACCGCTTCCGTGGCCGCCCGCACCACGCGCGGGTGGCGGACCAGGCCCAGGTAGTCGTTGCTCGCCAGATCCAGTACTGGTTCGTCGGCCGGTCGTGGGCGCGGGTAACGGGTCAGCCCGGCGCGGCGGCGCAACTCGGCGCGCCGGTCGATCCAGTCGAAGACCGCCGCTGGGGCAGGGGCAGCGCTCCTCAGTTGGGCGCGGTGCGGATCGGTCCGGTCCGCGGAGGGCGCTGTGGCATCCGGCGCGGGGCGGGGCCGGGCGCCGGAGGTGGGGGCGGGGCTGGTCGGCTGGGTGGTGTGCTGGGCCATGACCTGCACTCTGACACGCGCGCGGTGGCCGGCCGGCGGGTGGGGGAGGATTGCAGGCCGGCCGCCCGGGGCCGCCGCCGCATGCCCCAGTGATGCCGCGCACACGGCGGCGGTGGACGAGCGGTCACGTGTTACCGTCCGTCCGTGATCACACCGGCCCTGGACACCTCCGCACCTGGTACGGGGGTCCGCGTCGCCGGGCCCCACAGCGGGGCGGCGGGGCCCGTACCGCCCGGCGCCGGACACGATCCGCTGGGCGTTCTCGACCTGTTCGGGGACGGCTTTGTCCGCGATCCTTACCCGTGGTTGGACACGCTGCGCTCCCAGGCACCCGTGCACCACGACGCGGGCACCGGTCTGTGGCTGATCAGCCGCCACCGGGACATCCGCCGGGTTCTGCTCGACCCCGACGCCTTCCGTCCGGACAACGCCCAGCACGCGGTCACCCCGCTGCCCGTGGCCGTGCTGCGGGTGCTCGCCCGGGCCGGTTTCCAGCTCCCGCCCGCACTCGCCAACAACGGAACCGACAGCCACCCCGGTCTACGCCGGGTGATCACCCGGTTCTTCAACGCCCGACGCGTCGAGGCCGCCGTACCGGTGATCGAGCGCCTGGCCGGGGAACTGCTCGACGCGGCGCGGGCGCGGCTCGACACCGACGGCGAATACGACCTGTTCGCCTCTTTCGCCCAGGTCCTTCCCTGCCGAGTGCTGATGGAGCTGCTGGGCATCCAAGACGTCGACCCGGCCACGCTGATCCGCTGGAGCGACGCGTCGCTGGAGCTGTTCTGGGGCAGGCCCGCACTGGACCGACAGCTCGAACTGGCCCACCAGGTGTGCCAGTTCCACCAATGGCTGACCGAGACCGTGCGCACCGGCAGGGCTGCCGACGGCTCCTTCGTCGGAGCACTTGCCCGGCACCGTCTGCCCGACGGAACGCCGTTGGACGCCCAGACGGCGGTCGGTGCCTGCTTCTTCGTCTTTATCGCCGGCCAGTCGACCACTGGACAGCTCATCGCCACCGTGCTGCGCCGGGCACTCAGTGAGCCCGGGATGTGGCCAAGGGTGGCACAGGAGACGGAAGCGTCCTGGGCCTGCGTGGAGGAGGTGCTGCGGCGCGAGCCGCCGGTCACCACATGGCGGAGGGTCGTGGCGCGACCTGTGGAACTCGGCGGGGTGGACCTGCCCGCGGGGGCGCAGTTGCTCTTGATGCTCATGGGCAGCGGTTCGGATCCGGAGGTCTTCGCGGACCCGGAGCGGATGTGTCCTCACCGGGTGAACATCCGCCACCACCTGGCCTTCGGCGCCGGTCGCCACCGCTGCCCGGGCGCGTCGCTGGCGCGAACGGAAGCGGCGGTGGCCCTGCGGGCGGCGGCTCGCAGCCTGCCGAAGGCGCGCCTCGCGAAGGGGGCGGAGGGGGCGCCGATGCTCGGCCTGCTGTCATTCCGGGCGCCGCTGCGTGTGGCAGTGGCCGACGGGTGAGGAGGGGCACCGCCACTCATGGTCGGTGGAACCAGGAACGCGACCGTCGCTGTTCGACCCAGATGGTCTTGCCCCGCGCTGCATGGTGGG
>NZ_JBIRSJ010000074.1:0-2640 GCF_044334165.1 Streptomyces sp. NPDC020845
TCCTTTGACCGCCGTGTTCCATGCTGCGGGGGTCGCGGGCTACGGTCTGGTCCGCGAACTGGACGTGGCGGATCTGGATGCCGAGATGGCCGCCAAGACCCTCGGTGCCCGTCATCTTGACGAGCTGACCGCCGAACTCGGCCTGGAGCTGGAGGCGTTCGTTCTCTTTTCCTCCGGCGCCGCTGTGTGGGGAAGTGCGGGAAGCGGTGGTTACGCGGCGGCGAACGGGTACTTGGATGGTCTGGCGCAGGAGCGTCGGGCGCGTGGTCTGGCGGCGACGTCGGTGTCGTGGGGCAACTGGAAGGACACCGGTCTGGCGACCGATACGACCGCGGAGCAGTTGGCACGTCTCGGTGTCCGGCCGATGGATCCGGCGCTGGCGGTAGCGGCCCTCCGGCAGGTGCTGGAGCACGACGAGATCGCGCTGACCGTGACCGACATGGACTGGGCGCGCTTTGCTCCCGGCTACACGCTGGCCCGCCGCCGCCCGCTGATCGAGGACATCCCCGAAGCCACCCGCGCGCTCAGCGAGGACTCCGCCGACCCGGCGAACGACATGGCCGGAGCTGCCCTGCGGGCCGAGCTGGAAGGACTGGGCCGGGCCGAGCAGCTCGCCGCGCTCATGGACCTGGTGCGTGGTGAGGTCACCCGCATCCTGGCGGGTGCCTCCGTGGCCGACATCACGCCGGAGAGGCCGTTCAAGGAGCTCGGGTTCGACTCGCTGACCGCGATGGAACTGCGCAACCTGCTCACCATCGCCACGGGACTGCGCCTGCCCGCCACCCTTGTCTTCGACTACCCCAATCCGCGACAGCTTGCCGCCCATCTGTGCGACGAACTGATCGGCGTTGGCGCGGATCCCGTGGGGGCCGACGTCGTCGTACGCGGCTCGTCCGACGAACCGCTGGCCGTCGTCGGCATGGCCTGCCGTTACGCGGGCGGCGTGTCGACCCCCGAGGACCTGTGGCAGATGGTGGCGGAGAGCAGGGAAGGGCTCACCGACGTCCCCTCCTATCGAGGGTGGGAGGGGTGGAACGTCGCCAGCCTTCGTCGCGCCGGCTTCCTGCACGAGGCGGGTGACTTCGACGCCGGTTTCTTCGGGATCTCGCCGCGTGAGGCCGCGACCATGGACCCGCAGCAGCGGCTTCTGCTGGAGGTGTCGTGGGAGGCCGTGGAGCGGACCGGTATCGACCCCAAGTCGCTGCGGGGCAGTGACACAGGCGTTTTCGTGGGCGGTACGGCCGTCGAGTACGGCGCATTGCTGATGAACTCGCCGACCGGCCAGGGCTACGCCGTCACCAGCTCCTCCGGCAGCGTTTTGTCGGGTCGTGTCTCCTACACCCTCGGCCTGGAAGGGCCCGCCGTCAGCGTGGACACGGCATGCTCGTCCTCCCTCGTCGCCCTGCACCTCGCCGCCCAGGCGTTGCGCAACGGCGAGTGCGGCCTCGCGCTCACCGGTGGTGTCGGTCTGATGGCCACACCTGGCGGGTTCGTGGAGTTCGACACGCTTGGCGGACTGTCGTCCGACGGCCATACCAAAGCCTTTGCAGCGTCCGCCGACGGTATCGGCTGGGGCGAAGGCGTCGGCATGATCGTGCTGGAACGTTTGTCGGACGCGCGCCGCAACGGGCACGAGGTGCTGGCGGTGGTCCGCGGGTCGGCGGTCAACCAGGACGGTGCGTCGAACGGTCTGAGTGCTCCGAACGGTCCGTCGCAGCAGCGGGTGATCCGGCAGGCGGTCGCCAATGCCGGGCTGACCCTCGCGGACGTCGACATGGTCGAGGCGCATGGCACCGGCACCACGCTCGGCGACCCCATCGAGGCGCAGGCCCTGCTGAACACCTACGGTCAGGAACGACACGACGGCCAACCGCTGTGGCTCGGCTCCGTGAAAACCAACATCGGGCACACGGGCGCTGCCGCGGGTGTGGCGGGCATCATCAAGTCCGTCCTCGCCCTGCGCAACGGCGTCATGCCGATGACCCTGAACGTGGACGAGCCGACACCGAAGGTCGACTGGTCGGCGGGAGCGGTGGAGTTGCTGACCCAGGGGCGGGAATGGCCCCAGACGGACCGTACGCGGCGTGCGGGTGTGTCCTCGTTCGGGATCAGCGGTACCAACGCCCACGTGATCATCGAGGAGGCACCCCCGGCCGAGGAATCCTCGGACCAGCCCGGGACCGACCTTCCGGCGGCCCCCGCACTCGCGACACCGGTCGTTCCGTGGGTGTTCTCCGGACGGTCGAACGGAGCCCTGCGCGGCCAGGCCGAGCGCCTGTCAGCACTGGCGGAGAACGAACCCGGCCTCGACCTCACCGACGCGGCGTTCTCCCTGGCGACGACGCGAGCCAGTCTGGAACACCGCGCCGTGGTGCTCGGCCGTGACACGTCGGAAATGCTCGACGGCCTGCGCGGGCTCACCGCACAGGGCTCGTTCGCCGGCGTGGTCTCCGGTGTTACCGCTGCCGACAGCCGTGCTGTCTTTGTGTTTCCTGGTCAGGGGTCGCAGTGGGTGGGGATGGGGCGGGAGTTGTGGGAGGTTTCGTCTGTTTTTGCTGAGTCGATGGTGGCGTGTGAGCGGGCGTTGGTGCCGTTTGTGGATTGGTCGTTGCGGGATGTGGTGTTTGGTGGTGGGGGTGA
>NZ_JBIRSJ010000075.1:0-2636 GCF_044334165.1 Streptomyces sp. NPDC020845
ACCACCTGCGACACCACCAACCCCAACCAACTCACCAACCTCCTCAACACCATCCCCCCAACCCACCCCCTCACCACCATCATCCACACCGCAGGAATCAACCTGAAGTCGGCCATCGCCGATCTCAGTGCGGCGGATCTCGCCGAGACTGCCGGGGCGAAGGCGACCGGGGCAGCGCTTCTGCACAAGTTGCTGCGCGAGCACGACACGATCGAGCGCTTTGTTCTCTTCTCCTCCATTGCCGGCACCTGGGGCAGCGCGAACCAGGCCGGATACGCCGCCGCCAATGCGTATCTCGATGCCCTGGCCCAGCACCGCCGCGCCCAAGGACTCCCCGCCACCTCCATCGCCTGGGGGCCCTGGGACGGCGCGGGGATGGCTGCGGACGGGGACACACGCGCTCACTTGCGCCGCCGCGGCCTCCGGGCCATGTCCCCTGATCTCGCCCTTGCCGCGCTCGATCGCATCCTCGGCCACGGCCCCGACAGCACCGCAACTGTCGTCGCGGATGTCGACTGGGAGGACTTCGCCACCACCTTCACCGCCCGGCGGCCGGCACCGCTCATCGACGACATCCCCGAGGTCCGCCAGGTACTACGCGGCGATACCGCCCCGCCCTCCGCCGACTCTCTTCGCAAGCAACTGGCACAGCGTTCGCCCAAGGAACAACAGCAGGCCCTTCTCGATATCGTCCGCACTCACGTGGCCGCCGTGCTCGGTCATTCCAGCCCCGAATCCATCGACGCTCAGCAAGCCTTCAGCGCGCTGGGGTTCGACTCCCTCACCGCCGTCGAGTTCCGAAACCGCGTCGCGGCCGCCACCGGCCTGGCTCTCCCGACCACCCTTGTCTTCGACCATCCAAGCCCCACGGAGTGCGCCACACATCTGCGTACGGCGCTGCTCGGCGGGACCGACGACGAACCGCGCGAGGGCGTGTCAGGCACATCGGCCGAGCGTACCCAAGCGGCAGCGCCTCTGGACGAGCCCGTCGCAATCGTCGGGATGGCCTGCCGCTATCCGGGCGGAGTACGGTCGGCCGCGGATCTATGGCGGTTGGTCGCCTCGGGCACTGATGCCATCACCGAGTTCCCGACGGACCGCGGCTGGGACGTCGAGCGGATCTATCACCCGGACCCCGATCACGAGGGCACCTGCTGCACCCGGCATGGCGGGTTCCTCTACGACGCGGGTGAGTTCGACCCGGCGTTCTTCGGCATCAGCCCGCGCGAAGCCCTCGCCATGGACCCGCAGCAACGGCTGCTGCTTGAAGCCTCGTGGGAAGCGTTCGAACACGCAGGAATCGACCCGTCGACCCTGCGCGGCAGTCAGACCGGAGTCTTCGTCGGAATCAATGTGCAGGACTACGCGGCTCATGTGCGGCAGGTACCGCAGGCGGTTGCCGGCTATGCGCTGACCGGCAGTTCCGGGAGCGTCGCCTCCGGCCGTATCGCCTATGCCTTCGGCCTTGAGGGGCCGACGGTGTCGGTGGACACGGCCTGCTCGTCCTCCTTGGTCGCGCTGCACATGGCCGGTCAGGCGCTGCGTACGGCGGAGTGCTCGCTCGCGCTCGTCGGCGGAGTGATGGTGATGTCCACCCCGGCGACCTTCATCGAGTTCTCCCGCCAGCGGGGCCTGTCCCCCGACGGGCGGTGCAAGGCGTTCTCGGCCACCGCCGACGGCACGGGCTGGGCGGAAGGCGTCGGCATGCTCCTCGTGG
The DNA here is from genome assembly GCF_044334165.1 of Streptomyces sp. NPDC020845. Lineage (NCBI taxonomy): Bacteria > Bacillati > Actinomycetota > Actinomycetes > Kitasatosporales > Streptomycetaceae > Streptomyces > Streptomyces sp. NPDC020845. The sequence continues at coordinate 1,718 of NZ_JBIRSJ010000075.1, forward strand.
AGCGGCTGTCCGACGCCCGGCGCAACGGCCACCGCGTTCTGGCCGTGGTGCGCGGCAGCGCGATCAATCAGGACGGTGCCAGCAACGGCCTCACCGCCCCCAACGGCCCCGCGCAACAGCGCGTCATCCGCCAGGCCCTGGCCGGCGCCGGGCTCTCTCCTTCCGAGGTCGACGCGGTGGAGGGGCACGGCACCGGAACGGTCCTCGGCGACCCCGTCGAGGCCCAGGCGCTGCTGGCGACGTACGGGCAGGACCGGGCCGAGGACCATCCCCTGTGGCTGGGGTCAGTAAAGTCCAACATCGGACACGCGCAGGCGGCGGCCGGTGTCGGCGGTGTGATCAAGATGGTGATGGCCCTCCAGCACGAGACGCTGCCCCGTACGTTGCATGCCGACGAGCCATCGCCACATGTGGACTGGTCGGCCGGGGCGGTACGGCTGCTGACCGATGCCGTGCCGTGGCTACGGAACGGGCATCCTCGGCGTGCCGGTGTCTCCTCCTTCGGCGTCAGCGGCACCAACGCGCACCTCATTCTGGAAGAGGCGCCCACCGACGAGCCCGACGGTACGGGGGTGGCAGAGCCGACTGGCGCGCCCGCCGCGGAGGAACCAGGCGTGAGGGCGTCCACTGTCTCCATGCCTTGGCTGCTGTCCGCGAAGTCGGCCGACGCGCTCCGTGCCCAGGCGCGCCAGTTGCGGGAGTTCGTGTCCGGGTTTCCCGAAGCCGGTTCCGGTCCGGGGCTCGCGGACATCGGATACTCACTGGCCACGCACCGGTCGGCCTTCGCACATCGCGCAGTGGTCATCGGCTCCGACCGAGCGGAGTTCCTGCGTGGTCTGGATGCTTTGGCGGCTGACGAAGCCCACACCGCTGTCGTCACCGGTACCGCGAGGAAGCCGGGTGACCTGGGCAAGGTGGT
>NZ_JBIRSJ010000076.1:0-2524 GCF_044334165.1 Streptomyces sp. NPDC020845
GCGCGGTGGCTGGACGAGCTGACGCGGGGGGTGGAGCTGTCGGCGTTCGTGATGTTCTCCTCGGGGGCGGCCAGTTGGGGCAGTGGGCAGCAGGGGGCGTACGCGGCGGCCAACGCGCACCTGGACGCGCTCGTCGAACGCCGCCGCGCCGAAGGCCTGACCGGCCTGTCCGTCGCCTGGGGCCCCTGGGGCGAGGTCGGCATGGCCGCCAACGACGCCGTCTCCTCCGCCTTCCAGAAGCGGGGCATCAGCGCGATGGCGCCGCAGGACGCGCTGCGCGTGCTCGGCGACGCCCTCGCGCAGGGCGACTCGGTCCTCACCGTCGCTGACATCGACTGGGTGCGGTTCGCCCAGACCTTCACCGCCCAGCGGCCCAGCCAGCTGCTCGCTGAGATCCCCGGCATCGCCGAGACGGCGACGCAGGAGCAGAACCCGGAGGGGGACGGCCCACTGCGCCGTCAGCTTGAGGCGGTGGCCGCGCCGGCCCAGCGGCGGCAGATGCTGACGCAGCACGTGCGGGCGCTGGCGGCGAGCGTCCTGGGCCACGCCGCGCCGGACGCGATCGCGGCGCGGCGGCCGTTCAACGAGATGGGCTTCAGCTCGCTCACCGCCGTCGAGCTGCGCAACAAGCTCGGCTCCAGCCTCGGGATGCAGCTGCCGACCACCCTCATCTTCGACTACCCCACCGCCGACGACCTGGCCCGCTTCGTCCTCGCCGAACTCTTCGGCGAGCAGGCGGCTCCCGGCGCGAACGCCGTCGCGCCGACTCGGGAATCGGCGGCGGACGATCCCATCGCGATCGTGGGAATGGCGTGCCGCTATCCGGGCGGCGCGACCAATGCGGACCGGTTGTGGGATCTGCTGGCGGCCGGAGGGGACGCGATCGGGGCATTCCCGACCGACCGTGGCTGGGATCTGGAAAACCTCTTCGACCCCGATCCGGACAGGCCGGGGACGAGTTACGCGCGCGAGGGGGCATTCCTTTCCGACGCCGGCGATTTCGACGCGGGATTCTTCGGCATCGCGGCGCGTGAGGCGTTGGCCACGGATCCGCAGCAGCGGCTGCTTCTGGAGACGGCCTGGGAGACGGTCGAGAACGCCGGGATCGACCCGCACAGCCTGGCGGGCTCCAGCACGGGCGTCTTCGTCGGCGTGGCCGGGGGCGACTACATGATGATCAGCGCCCTGTCGAGCAGCGAGATGGACGGCTATATCGCGGTCGGAAACCACGGGGCCGTGGTCTCGGGGCGGGTGGCCTACGAGTTGGGGCTTGAGGGCCCAGCCCTGAGCGTCAACACGGCCTGTTCGTCGTCGCTGGTGGCGATCCACATGGCGGTGCAGGCGCTGCGGGCGGGGGAGTGCTCGCTGGCCCTGACGGGTGGCGTCACGGTGATGGCGACGCCGGGAGTGTTCACGGAGTTCTCGCGGCAGCGGGGGATGTCGAACGACAGCCGGTGCAAGGCGTTCGCCGCTGCCGCCGACGGCATGGGGTGGGGTGAGGGCGTTGGTGTGCTGCTGCTGGAGCGGTTGTCGGATGCGCGGCGGAACGGGCACAGGGTGCTGGCGGTGGTGCGGGGTTCTGCCGTCAACCAGGATGGCGCGTCGAATGGCCTGACGGCGCCGAACGGGCCTTCGCAGCAGCGGGTGATCCGGCAGGCCCTGGCCAACGCCGGGTTGTCGGCCGCCGAGGTGGACGCGGTCGAGGCGCATGGGACGGGCACCACCCTCGGTGACCCGATCGAGGCGCAGGCGCTGCTGGCGACGTACGGTCAGGGGCGGCCGGAGGAGCGGCCGTTGTGGCTGGGGTCGATCAAGTCGAACATCGGGCACACGCAGGCCGCGGGGGGCGTGGCAAGCGTGATCAAGATGGTGCAGTCACTGCGGCACGGTGTGCTGCCGGCCAGCCTGCACATCGACGCGCCGACCCCGGAGGTGGACTGGGGCAGCGGCGCGGTGGAGCTGCTGACGGAGGCCAGGCCCTGGCCGGAGGTCGAACGCCCCTGGCGGGCCGGCGTGTCCTCGTTCGGGGTCTCCGGCACGAACGCGCACCTGATCCTGGAGCAGGCCATCGAGGAGGCGCAGCCTGTGTCCGCGCCTCTGGTGCCGGTGGGTGGTGTGGTGCCGTGGGTGGTGTCGGGTCAGTCGGCCGAGGGGTTGCGGGCGCAGGCGCGGCGGTTGGCGGAGTTCGCCGTCACCTCGGACGCGGATGCGGCGGCGGTGGGCTGGTCGCTGGTGGCCAGCCGGTCGGTGCTCGATCACCGGGCGGTCGTTGTCGGTGAGCACCGCGACGAGCTGCTGTCGGGGCTGGGTGCTCTGGCGGAGGGGGCGCCCTCCGGCAGCGTGATCACCGGCAACGCCGTGGCGGCGGGCACCGGGCCTGTGCTGGTCTTCCCCGGTCAGGGGGCGCAGTGGCGGGGGATGGGTGTGGAGTTGCTGGGTTCGTCGCCGGTGTTCGCGGCGCGGATTGCGGAGTGTGAGGCGGCGTTGGCGCCGTTTGTGGACTGGTCGTTGACGGAGGTGCTGC
>NZ_JBIRSJ010000077.1:0-2495 GCF_044334165.1 Streptomyces sp. NPDC020845
GCGCGGTGGCTGGACGAGCTGACGCGGGGGGTGGAGCTGTCGGCGTTCGTGATGTTCTCCTCGGGGGCGGCCAGTTGGGGCAGTGGGCAGCAGGGCGCGTACGCGGCGGCCAACGCGCACCTGGACGCGCTCGTTGAACGCCGCCGCGCCGAAGGCCTGACCGGCCTGTCCGTCGCCTGGGGCCCCTGGGTCGGCGTCGGCATGGTCGCCAGCGACACCGCATCCTCCTTCTTCCGCGACCGTGGTCTGGGCGCGATGGCGCCCGACGCCGCGCTGCGCGTGCTCGGCGACGCCCTCGCGCAGGGCGACTCGGTGCTCACCGTCGCTGACATCGACTGGGTGCGGTTCGCCCAGACCTTCACCGCCCAGCGGCCCAGCCAGCTGCTGGTGGATATCCCGCAGGTGGCCGAGGCGCTGGAGGAGGGCGCGCGGGCCGGGGCCGACAGTCCGCTGCGCCGCCAGGTGGAGGCCGCCGCGCCGGCCCAGCGGCGGCAGGTGCTCTCGCAGCACGTGCGGGCGCTGGCGGCGAGCGTCCTGGGCCACGCCGGTCCCGACGCGATCACGGCGACCCGCCCGTTCAACGAGATGGGCTTCGACTCCCTGACCGCCGTCGAGCTGCGGAACAAGCTCAGCTCCAGCATCGGCCTCCCGCTGCCGACCACCCTCATCTTCGACTACCCCACCGCCGACGACCTGGCGGGCTACCTCCTCTCCGAGATCTCCGGCGTCGAGCCCGGCACGGCCCCAACCCACCTCCACGCGCTGCCCGCCGACGCCGGCGACCCGATCGCGATCGTCGGCATGGCGTGCCGCTTCCCCGGCGGCGTCTCCAACGCCGACCAGTTGTGGGAGATGGTCGTGGCGGGCACGGACGCGGTGGGCCCCTTCCCGACCGACCGCGGCTGGCACCTGGACACGATCTACGACTCCGACCCCGACCGGCCCGGCACCAGCTACGTGCGCGAGGGCGGATTCCTCTACGACGCGACGCGGTTCGACGCGGGCTTCTTCGGGATCTCGCCGCGCGAGGCGCTGGCGATGGACCCGCAGCAGCGGCTGCTGCTGGAGACCGCGTGGGAGACCTTCGAGAACGCCGGGATGGACGTCGGCACGCTGCGCGGCAGCAACACGGGCGTCTACGCGGGCGCGACCATCTTCGACTACCTCTCGATCGTCAACCACTCCAGTGCCGACGTGGAGGGGTACATCGGCACCGGCAACATGGGCTGCATCGTCTCGGGCCGGCTCTCGTACGCGATGGGCTTCGAGGGCCCGGCCGTGACGGTGGACACGGGGTGCTCCTCCTCGCTGGTCGCCCTCCACATGGCGGTGCAGGCGCTGCGGGCGGGGGAGTGCTCGCTGGCCCTGACGGGTGGCGTCACGGTGATGGCGACACCGGGAGGGTTCGTGGAGTTCTCGCGGCAGCGGGGGATAGCGAAGGACGGCCGGTGCAAGCCCTTCGCCGCCGCCGCCGACGGAACGGGATGGAGCGAGGGCGTTGGTGTGCTGCTGCTGGAGCGGTTGTCGGATGCGCGGCGGAACGGGCACAGGGTGCTGGCGGTGGTGCGGGGTTCTGCCGTCAACCAGGATGGCGCGTCGAATGGCCTGACGGCGCCGAACGGGCCTTCGCAGCAGCGGGTGATCCGGCAGGCCCTGGCCAACGCCGGGTTGTCGGCCGCCGAGGTGGACGCGGTCGAGGCGCATGGGACGGGCACCACCCTCGGTGACCCGATCGAGGCGCAGGCGCTGCTGGCGACGTACGGGCAGGGGCGGCCGGAGGAGCGGCCGTTGTGGCTGGGGTCGATCAAGTCGAACATCGGGCACACGCAGGCCGCCGCCGGGGTCGCCGGCGTGATCAAGATGGTGCAGTCACTGCGGCACGGAATGCTCCCCGCCAGCCTGCACATCGACGCCCCCACGCCACACGTGGACTGGAGCAGCGGGGCTATCGAACTGCTCACGGACGCAACCCCGTTCCCGAAAGCCGGGCGTCCGAGGCGGGCGGGCGTCTCGGCGTTCGGGATCTCCGGGACGAACGCCCACGTGATCGTGGAGGAGGCACCGGAAGAGGAGGAGAGCCGCGAGGCCGTCGAGTTGCTGCCGCTGGGCGGTGTCGTGCCGTGGGTGGTGTCCGGGCAGTCCCCTGACGCGCTGCGGGCGCAGGCGGCGCGGCTGGCGGAGTTCGCCGTCACCTCGGACGCGGATGCGGCGGCGGTGGGCTGGTCGCTGGTGGCCAGCCGGTCGGTCCTCGACCACCGCGCCGTCGTCGTCGGGCGCGACCGCGACGAACTGCTGACCGCGCTCGACGCCTTGGCAGGTGGCGCGCCCTCGGGCGCCGTCGTCACCGGCACCGGCGCGGCTGCCTCCGGCGGAGCCGGTCCCGTTCTCGTCTTCCCCGGTCAGGGGGCGCAGTGGCGGGGGATGGGTGTGGGGTTGCTGGGTTCGTCGCCGGTGTTCGCGGCGCGGATTGCGGAGTGTGAGGCGGCGTTGGCGCC
>NZ_JBIRSJ010000078.1:0-2313 GCF_044334165.1 Streptomyces sp. NPDC020845
TGTCGGCGACGGGCGAAAACTGACCGCCATACGACGGATGAAACGGGACCCGCCGGAGTAGATCCGATTCTTCTCGCGATCGTCTGATCATTCTGATCCTCGCCGAGGGTCAGGAGGAGAGGGTGATTCATGTGGAGGACTGGGCTGAGATCCGCCGACTGCACCGGGCCGAGCAGATGCCGATCCGGGCGATCGCCCGTCACCTGGGCATCTCGAAGAACACGGTGAAGCGTGCCCTGGCCACCGACCGGCCGCCGGTCTACCAGCGCCCGCTGAAGGGCTCGGCCGTGGATGCGTTCGAGCCGGCTATCCGCGAGTTGCTGAAGCAGACCCCGACGATGCCCGCGACAGTGATCGCCGAGCGGATCGGCTGGAGCCGCGGGATGACGATCCTCAAGGAACGCGTGCGCGAGCTCAGGCCGGCTTACCTGCCCGCCGATCCGGTCTCCCGCACGGCCTATCAGCCGGGCGAGCTCGCCCAGTGTGACTTGTGGTTCCCGCCGGTGGACATCCCGCTCGGCTACGGCCAGTCCGGTCGGCCCCCGGTCCTGGTCATCGTCTCCGGCTACTCACGGATGATCACCGGCCGGATGCTGCCCTCGCGGCAGACCGGGGATCTGATCGACGGGCACTGGCGCCTGCTCGCCGACGGCTGGCAGGCGGTCCCCAAGACACTGGTGTGGGACAACGAAGCCGGCGTCGGCAAAGGCAAGCTGACCAGCGAGTTCGCCGCGTTCGCAGGACTGCTCGCGGTCAGGGTCCACCTCTGCCGCCCCCGCGACCCGGAGGCGAAGGGCCTGGTCGAGCGCGCCAACGGCTACCTGGAGACCAGTTTCCTGCCCGGCCGGGTCTTCACCGGCCCGGACGACTTCAACGCCCAGCTGAACGCCTGGCTGCAGATCGCCAACCGGCGCATCCACCGCTCGATCACCGCCCGGCCCGTCGACCGCTGGGAGGCGGACCGCGCCGCGATGCTCAAGGTCCCGCCCGTCTCACCGCCCCACTGGTGGCGCTTCCACACCCGCATCGGCCGCGACCACTACGTCCGCGTCGACACCAACGACTACTCCGTCCACCCCCGGGCCATCGGAAGGACGGTGATGGTCCGGGCGGACAACGAAGAGGTCACCGTCATCGCCAGCAGCAATGACGTCGTGGCCCGGCATACCCGCTGCTGGGCCAGGCACCAGAGTCTCACCGACCCCGAACACGCCGCCGCGGCCGACATCCTGCGCGGCCAGGCGATCCACCAGCAGGCAGCCCGAGCCGCCACCGCCCACGCCGCGATGCTGGGCCCCGACAGCCTCGGCATCGACGTCGAACAACGTGAACTCGCCACCTATGACCGCATGTTCACTCTCATCGAAGGCGGAGCCGGAAAGGAGGACACCACCTGATGGCCCGCACCACCACCGGCTCCGCAGCCACGAGCAACCCCGCCAAGCCTGACGGTGCCGCGGCCCGCACGGGCCGGCAAACCGCCGCCGACCTGGCCTTCCTCGCCCGCGCTCTGAAGGCCCCCGCCCTGCTGGACGCCGCCGAACGCCTGGCCGAACGGGCTCAGGCCGAGTCCTGGACCCACCTCGAATACCTGGTCGCCTGCCTCCAGCGCGAGGCCGCCGCCCGCGACAGCCACGGTGGCGAGAGCCGTATCCGCGCCGCCCGCTTCCCCGCGATCAAGACACTGGAGGAACTGGACCTCACCCACCTGCGTGGCCTGACGCGCCAGCAACTCGCGCATCTGGGAACATTGGACTTCATCGCGGCCAAGGAGAACGCTGTTTTCCTGGGGCCGCCGGGCACCGGCAAGACGCACGTGGCGACCGGGCTTGCCGTCCGGGCCTGCCAGGCCGGCCACCGGGTCGCGTTCGCCACCGCCGCCCAGTGGGTCGACCGCCTCGCTGCCGCCCACCACAGCAACCGGCTCCAAAACGAACTGATCAAACTCGGCCGCTACCCGCTGATCGTGATCGACGAGGTGGGATACATCCCCTTCGAGGCCGAGGCCGCGAACCTGTTCTTCCAGCTGATCTCGAACAGATACGAAAGGGCCAGTGTGATCGTGACCTCGAACAAGCCGTTCGGGCGCTGGGGAGAGGTCTTCGGCGACGAGACCGTGGCAGCAGCGATGATCGACCGCCTCGTCCACCACGCCGAGGTCCACTCCCTCAAGGGCGAGTCCTACCGCATGCGGGGCCGCGAACTCGGCCGCGTCCCCACTGCCACCGACAAAGACTGAACAAGACCACCGACGACGCGAAAGGGTCCAAACTCAACCGTCCAAAATGGGTCACGGTTCAGCCGCCGCCGACA
>NZ_JBIRSJ010000080.1:0-1828 GCF_044334165.1 Streptomyces sp. NPDC020845
CTGGCGAAGATGGCCAGTCGTTCGTGGACGTAGCCGTCGACCGCGTTGAATCTCCGCCCGGAGTTTCCGTTGCGGAAGTACGCTGCCCAGCCCCGCAGCACGGGGTTGAGGTCGGCGACCACGGCGGACACCGGCCGTTCGGTCTTCGAGCGGGCGGTGGCCGCGCGGACCTTGTCCCGCAGCACCCGCATCGCTCTGGCCGAGGGCCAGCGTTGCATGTAGAACCTGCCTCGCCATTTCCACGATTCCACCTTCCGGTGATGGAAACCGAGGAAGTCGAAGCCCTGCCCACCTCGGGTGAGGCAGGTGATGCCGGACTTCTCGGGGTGCAGTCGCATCCCGAGCCGTTCCAGCACTCTCGCCACCAACTGCTGGGCCTGCTCGGCCCGTTGTCTGGTCGGCGACAGGACCACGAAGTCGTCGCAGTACCTCACCAGCACCCCCAGCCGGCGGCCTTCGTCCTGCCACACCTCGTCGAGGACGTGCAGGGCGATGTTGGCCAGCAGCGGGGAAATCGGTGAGCCCTGCGGGGTTCCCGCCCCGGTCGGGGAGGTCACCCCGCCCTCCAGGACTCCCATCCGCAGCCAGGTCCGGATCAGTTTCAGCATCGGCCGGTCCACGACATGCCGGGCCACCTGGGCCATGAGCGCGTCGTGGTCGATCGTGCCGAAGCAGTCCCGGATGTCGGCCTCGAAGACCCATTCCCGCCGTTGGTTCGCCGCAACGCGCACGGCCTCGCACGCGTCAATCGCGGACCGCTTGGGCCGGAATCCGTAGCTCGCCTCGGTGAACTGGGCCTCGAAGACTGGTTCCAGGACCAGCTTCGCGGCCGTCATCACCACCCGGTCCGCCACCGTGGGAATCGACAGCGGCCGGAACTCCCCCGGCCGCCCCGGTTTGGGAATCTGGACCCGCCGCAGCACCGACGGACGATACGTATACGTCCGCAGTCGCTCGGCCAGATCCTGGAGGAATGCGTCCACCCCCGAGGCCGCCACCGCGTCGACGGTCACCCCGTCCACGCCGGAGGCTCCTCGGTTCGCGCACACACCGGCCCATGCCCGCCGAAGGACGTCCATGCGGTGGACATGGCTATACAGGGCATGAAACCGGCGTTCGGGTTCTCGCTTGGCACAGTGGTACAGCGTCCGCTGCAAGGCTCGGACCTTGTCCAAAGGACGGCCACCCGGTCTTGCGGTGCCTTCCTCCCGGCGGATGGATCTAGCCGAAACGGCACTCATCCGGGCCCCTCCCTGTTCGCGGATCGCATCGATGAAGCAGGGGCCCTTCGCTCCCAGCGGGTTGTGTTGTCCCGCCGATCGGCACTACTACGGCCCCCTCCGACTGCCTCTCGACAGGCCGCCACTTCCCGGTTCCGCCGGTTATAGGCAGGCCACGCTTCCCCCGCCGCATGCGCGGGGCCGAGGAGGCTCTCTCCAGTTCCCAGGACAACCGTCCGACCATTCCACGCCCCTTACGCCGGGAGGTTCTTCGGCGACCGCTCCAGGTCCAAGATCGCCTTCCATGGCCTTCGCCTTTCAAGCACAGGCTCGGCTCCTCCTTGGCCCGCCCGCGGGCGGGGGTTAAATGACGGCGCTGCAGGCTTCACTTCATGTTGCGGACTGGCCGGTTGCACGCCCCCGAAGGGCGCTTGTCACTCCACTTCGACGCCACCCTTTCGAGCGACGCCGGGAGTCAGCTACCGGGGACCCTGGCGTCTCCCCGGGCCGGACTCGCACCGGCTGGCTACCCTGAGCTTGTCGTCCGGTTACATCGTTCACATCCCTTCTGAGCTGGGAAGACGTCCGGACTGCTGGACGTACGCTTG
>NZ_JBIRSJ010000081.1:0-1815 GCF_044334165.1 Streptomyces sp. NPDC020845
GACACCACCACACCCGAAACCGGCCACCCCGTATCATTCCAATCAACCAACACCCGCCGCCGCTCAACCTCACCCAACACATCAACCCGACCCACAGGAATGTCGGGATTACTGGTGACCGTTTTCAGGACGCGGATCAGCCGATTGGCAAGCTCCTCGACCGTGGCAGGGTCGAAGATATCGGTACGGTATTCGAGCTGCCCGGTCAGCCCGTTGGGAGCGCCATTCGCCGTGCGTAGTTCGCCGAGGTTGACCGTGAGATCGAATTTGGCGGCGATACCGCCCAAAGGCTCATGGGTGACGTCCAGACCAGACAAGTCGAGATCTGGCTGGGCGTTGTTCTGGAAGGAGAGCATCACCTGGAACAGGGGATGCCGCGCCATCGACCGCTGTGGATTCAACACCTCCACCAACCGCTCGAACGGCACATCCTGATGCGCGAACGCAGCCAGGTCCGTCTCCCGGACCCGCCCCACCAACTCACGGAACGTGGGATCCCCACTCACATCCGTACGCAGCACCAGCGTGTTGACGAAGAAGCCGATGAGGTCGTCCAGGGCGTCGTCGGTACGCCCGGCGATTGGGGTGCCGATGGGGATATCAGTGCCCGCGCCCATCCGGGTGAGCAGGACGGCCAGGGCGGCCTGGACGGTCATGAACACACTCGTGCCGGTGCCATGGGCCAGTTCCACCAGCCGGGTGTGCACCTCGGCCGGCACCCGCACCCCCACACTGCCACCCTCATGCGACGCCACCGCCGGCCGCGGCCGGTCCACCGGCAGCTCCAGCTGCTCCGGCACACCCGCCAAGGCAGCCGTCCAGTAGGCCAGCTGCTGCGATATCACACTGTCCGGGTCGTCTTCGCTCCCCAGCACCTCACGCTGCCACAAGGTGTAGTCCGCGTACTGCACCGGCAGCGCTTGCCATCCGGGTGCCTCGCCGTTGGTACGGGCCTGGTAGGCGGTGGTCAGGTCCCGGGCGAAAGGCGCCAGCGACCAACCATCCGCGGCGATGTGATGCACCACGGCCAGCAGCACGAACTCATCCGGCCCCAACACAAACAGCCGCACGCGCACCGGTAGCTCGTTTGAAAGGTCAAACCCAGCACCGACCTCCCTGACCAGCGCCTCGGCCAGCTCCTCCTCAGCGGCCTCAATCACCACGAGCGACGGCACGGCCGCACCGGCTTCAACAATGTGCTGACAGGGCTGGCCGTCGGCCTCCGGAAAGATCGTCCGCAGACTCTCGTGCCGCCCGACCACATCTCCCAGAGCCAGGCGCAGCGCATCGACGTCAAGCTGCCCCCGCAGTCGAAGCGACAACGGAGTGTTGTAGGTGCCAGACGGCCCTTCCATCTGCCCCAGGAACCACAGCCGGCGCTGCGCGAACGACACCGGCACCACCTCGGGCCGCACCCTTGCGGCCAACGGCAGCCGCACCCGATCCGCGCCCTCATCCAGATGCGCGTCCAGGCCGGCCACGGTCGGCGACTCGAAGAGAGCACGGATGCTCAATTCCACACCCAGGGCACTGCGAATGCGACTGATCAGCCGAGTCGCGAGAAGCGAATGCCCGCCCAGCGCAAAGAAGTTGTCGTCGATTCCAACTTGGGTGATTCCGAGGGTTTCTGCGAAGAGTTGGGTGAGGATTTCCTCGCGTGGTGTGCGGGGTGGGCGTTGGGTGGTGATCGTGGTGTAGTCGGGGGTGGGGAGGGCTTTGCGGTTGAGTTTTCCGTTGGGTGTGAGGGGGAGGTGGTCGAGGGTGATGAGTGTGGTGGGGACCATGTAGTCGGGGAGTCGGTCCCGGAGGGTGCGG
>NZ_JBIRSJ010000082.1:0-1501 GCF_044334165.1 Streptomyces sp. NPDC020845
CTTCACCCGGAAGCAATAGCCGACGGAACCTCCACCAGCGACCTTGCGCCCACCCCCAGCCGGAAACGGACATAGCCTTACGAACCGCCCACTAAGGTGAGCTTCCCCCGCTGTGTGGGAGGTGCTGACTAGCTGGTCAGGGCGGGTTTACGGGGTCTCAGGTTCACTGGTTCGGCCGCTGCCTGGTTGGCGTAGTGCTTCTCCTCGAACTCGATGGGGCTGAGGTAGCCGAGTCGTTTCTGGATGCGGCGGGGGTTGTAGAACCCGTCGATGTACTCGAAGAGCGCGAGGTTCGCCTCGGCCCGGGTGGCGAACACCCGGCCGCGGACGCACTCGGTCTTGATCAGCATCCACAGGTTCTCGGCCAGCGCGTTGTCGTAGGAGTCGCCCACCGATCCCATGGATGCCTTAATTCCTGCCCGCACCAGGCGTGTTGTGAGCTTGATGGACGTGTACTGACAGCCGTGGTCCGCATGGTGAATGAGCGTGCCGGGCTCGACCTCACGGGACGCGAGCGCGTACTCCAGCGTGGTCAGGACCAGGTCGGCGTCCGCGCGGGCGGAGGTCTCCCAGGCGACCACCCGGCGGGAGAACGCGTCCCTGATCGCCGAGAGCCACAGTGGTCCTTCCAGCGTGGAGACCATGGTCAGGTCGGTGACCCACAGCCGGTCCGGCTCGCTCGCGGTGAAGTCGCGCCGCACCAGGTCCGGGGCAAGGTCAGCGTCCGGGTCACGGCGGGTGAAGCCCTTGCCGGTGCGGCGGGGGCTGATGCCGGCGAGGCCGGCTTCCCGCATCAGCCGCTCGACCCGTTTGCGGCCGATCGCCACGCCGTCGCGTTTGAGGACGGCATGCACGCGCGGTGAGCCGTAGATGCCTCCGGAGTCCTCGTGGATCTGGCGGATCTGCTCGGTCAGCTCCGCGTCCTGACGTCTTCTGTCGCACGGCTCCTTCTCCGCCTGGAGCCGGCGGTAGTAGGTGGAGGTGGGGATGTGCAGTTCCCGGAGTACGGGCTCGACCCCCAGGTGCGGGTGCTCATCGACGAGCGCTCTCACCTGGGCCGGGTCGGGTCGAGCTGCGCGGCGAAAAAAGCCGAGGCCGTCCGCAGGACCTCGTTCGCCCTGCGCAGCTCGCGCACCTCGCGGCGCAGCTGGGCAAGCTCTTCCTTCTCCTCGGTGGTGAGCAGGTCGTCCCGCTCGCCGGCATCCGCCTCGGCCTGCCGGATCCAGCCGCGCAGGGCCTCGTGATGCACGCCGAGTTCCTCGGCCATGCGGCGGATGACAGGCTTCGGTTCCGACGCGCGGTACATCCGCACCGCACGTTCACGCAACTCCAGCGGGTATTTCCTGGGGGCAGGCATCGTCAGATCTCCTCTCGTGAGATTCATCTGACCTGCTGTCACCACTCCTCGCATCTCGGGGTGCCTCTGTGTCTTGTCAAGTCGCCTGAGATGACTGGTGTTTGGCCTTGCGTTCGTCGGCGATCATCACGCGCCACACGTGGT
>NZ_JBIRSJ010000083.1:0-1380 GCF_044334165.1 Streptomyces sp. NPDC020845
CTTCGACTCGCTGACCGGGATGGAGCTGCGCAACCGGCTGTCCAAGGCCACCGGACTCCGGCTGCCCGCCACCCTCGTCTTCGACTACCCCAACCTCCAGCAACTGGCTTCCCTGCTGCGTACGGCGCTCATCGACGGTCTTCCGGGGGCCGGCGCCGTCGCGACGACGGTCCGGCCGGTGGACGACGAACCGCTCGCAATCATCGGTATGGCCTGCCGCTACCCGGGTGGCGTCCGCGATCCCGAGGACCTGTGGCGACTGGTCTCCGAAGGCCGCGACGAACTGTCGGACTTCCCCACCGACCGCGGCTGGGAACGTTGGGGTGAGCCCGCGGTCGGTCAGGCCGGATTCCTGCACGAGGCCGGGGACTTCGACGCCGCCTTCTTCGGGATCTCGCCCCGTGAGGCCGCGAGCATGGACCCGCAGCAGCGGCTTCTGCTGGAGGTGTCGTGGGAGGCTTTCGAGCAGGCCGGCATCGACCCCTGCTCGCTGCGCAACAGCCCCACCGGGGTCTTCGTCGGTGGCGGCCCGCTGGACTATCCCACGGTGCTGATGGGCTCGGCCGAGGCTGCCAGCGGCTACGGCATGACCGGCGCGCTCGGCAGCGTGATGTCCGGCCGGGTCTCCTACATGCTGGGTCTGGAGGGGCCGGCGGTCACGGTGGACACGGCGTGCTCGTCCTCCCTGGTCGCCCTCCACCTGGCCGCGCAGTCCCTGCACAACGGCGAGTGCGGTCTGGCCGTGGCCGGCGGCGTGACCATCATGGCCACGCCGGGCGCGTTCCTCGGGTTCGACACGTTGGGCGGCTTGGCTGAGGACGGCCGCTGCAAGGCCTTCGCGGCGTCCGCGGACGGCACCGGCTGGGCCGAAGGCGTCGGCCTGGTCGTCCTCGAGCGCCTGTCGGACGCGCGCCGCAACGGGCACGAGGTGCTGGCGGTGGTCCGTGGGTCGGCCGTGAACCAGGATGGTGCGTCGAACGGTCTGAGTGCTCCGAACGGTCCGTCGCAGCAGCGGGTGATCCGCCAGGCGCTGGCGAACGCCGGCCTGTCCGCCGCGGACGTCGACATGGTCGAGGCGCACGGCACCGGCACCACGCTCGGCGACCCCATCGAGGCGCAGGCGCTGCTGGCCACCTACGGCCAGGACCGCCCGGCCGACCGGACGCTGTGGCTCGGCTCGGTGAAGTCCAACTTCGGTCACACGGGTGCCGCCGCCGGTGTCGCGGGCGTCATCAAGTCCGTACTGGCGCTGCGGCACGGACTGATGCCGAAGACCCTGCATGTCGACGAGCCGACGCCTGAGGTCGACTGGTCGGCGGGTGCGGTGGAGCTGCTGACCGAGGCACGTCAGTGGCCGGAGACGGAGCAGCCGCGTCGCGT
>NZ_JBIRSJ010000084.1:0-1362 GCF_044334165.1 Streptomyces sp. NPDC020845
AGAATGATCAGACGATCGCGAGAAGAATCGGATCTACTCCGGCGGGTCCCGTTTCATCCGTCGTATGGCGGTCAGTTTTCGCCCGTCGCCGACACATGGAGACAGCGGTAACCCCATGGTCCTCATCAACCCTGCTCCGGATGGCATCGCGCTGGTTTGGCATATCCCCCCTCGGATCTTGCAGTGGGAGGATTCTGGCACTACGGCCATAGTTCCGCCATGTCCTCCCTGCCTGCCCCTGAGAGTGTGACGAGCGCGCAGAAGCTAAAGCAAAGGCCCCGAGACCCGAGGTATTGCCTGCCCGACCGCTACCTCCGTGGGGCCACTCCCACGTTCGACGTGGTCAGCACCGAGTACCGAAAGCCATACGGGCGGTCGATCAGTGATGGCGGCCTCCGCCTCAGACGCTACTTCAGCTTGTTTCTGCCAGCCGACGTTCGATTCGCTCACGCGCCGCCACTGCGCGAGGATCGCCGAAGTCGGAAAGCAGACTGAGCGCCTGTGCCCAGTGCCGATGGGCTTCCTCCGGGCTTTCGTCGAGTACGGCCGAGCCCATGCCGGCGAGGGCCAGGGCCTGGTGCCACTCATCACCGAGTTCGCGGTGCGTCGAGGTGGCCTGACGGTAGAAGTCGGCCGCCTCTGCATGACGTCCGAGCCGGCAGTACACCTCGCCCACGCCCTGCCAGGCCAGTGCCTCTCGGCTGCGGTCCGCGAGGCGTCGGTGCAGCGTGGCGGATCGCTGATAGGAGATAAGGGCCTCGGCGAACTGGCCCTTCGCCTGCTGGGCATCGCCGAGAGTCAGCAGCCAGAAGCCCTCCAGGCGCAGGTTGCGGAGGCCAAGGGCGATATCGAGGGCGGCCTGGGCAAAGACCAGGGCTTCCTCGGCATCGCCCTGCTCACGCCGGACGTCGCTCAGCACGCGCAGGATGTTGCCCTCACCGCGCTGGTTGCTGAGAGCTCGGTGTGCTGCCAGGGCCTGGTCGATGACGGTTGCTGCCTCTGGAAGCCGTCCGGCGCGGTAGTGGGCGGTCGCCAGGTTGGACAGCGCGGTAGCGGCCCAGTGGGCGGCGTCCTGCTCCTGGAATACGGCGATGGCCTGCTCGAAGTGGCGGGCAGCGGCGTCGAGTCGTCTGCCGCGGAGATGGTCGAGGCCGATCAGGTTGAGCGAGCGGGCTTCGCTCAGGCGGTCACCCAGCTCTCGCCGGATCAGCAGCGCTTTCTCGTGGCATTCGAGACTCTCAGCCAGGCGGTTGATGCGGGTGTGGGCTGAGGTTCCCGACTTGTATTGGCTGTAGCGGTGCGCGGTCGGGTTGGCCGCTCGTAGCGTGCCGTAGGACGCTGGGTTGGATGGCTCGTGAGGTT
>NZ_JBIRSJ010000085.1:0-1345 GCF_044334165.1 Streptomyces sp. NPDC020845
CAGGGGGGTTCCGGTCCACCAGGCGTCGAGGCGGTAGAGGTTGAGGGCGGCTGCGGTCAGGACCTGGGCCAGTGAGGTTTTGGCGAGGCCGCGGTAGCGAGTGCGCCGGGCACCGGTGCGCCGTACCGCCTGCGAGATGCTGCCCTCCACCCCGGCCCTGGTGTGGTACCGCTTCTTCCATTCCTCGGTCTGCTGTTCTGCCCGACGTTGTTGGAGGAGTTCGTGCTCTTCGCGCGGGAGCAGTGTCAGGACGCGGTAGGCGGCCGTGGTGCAGGCGTCCTTGGCCGGGCAGCTGGTGCATCCGGCCCGGGAGAAGTCGATGTGGACGCGGGGTTCGCCGCCGATGACGGTGTCACTCCAGCGGGTGCTGACCCGGCCCTGCGGGCAGGTAACCTGCCGGGTCTGCCAGTCGATGCGGAAGTCGGTGGCGGCGTAGCCGCTGCCCTGCAGGGCCGGTCGGCCGCCGGCCTGCTTGACCGGCCCGATGACCTCGACGCCCAGTGCACGAGCCTGGAGGATGATCTTCGCGCTGGTGTAACCGCCGTCCACGTAGTGTTCGGCCGGCTTCAGGCCCCGCTCGGTCAAGGTCTGGTGGACGGTGGCGGTGAGCTGGTGGTCGTCCGTCGTGGCCGGTGTGGTGGCCGTGCACGTGATCAGGTGGGGGAGGTCGTCGTCGCAGCTCTCGGTGAGATGGGTCTTGTAGCCGTCCCAGGCGGATCCCCTCTTCACCCCGCAGCGCGCGTCCCCATCGTGCGGGGAGACGATGCGCGCCGCTCCCGGAGGACGTTGCTTGTGTCCGCGCCAGCGCACCCCGCGGGCGTCGCGCTGGTACTCCTGGGCCCACACAGAGCGCAGGAGCACGACCGCCTCGAGGCCGCAGAGGTGGGCGGGGGCCGTGGGATCGTCGAGAGAATCGAGGAGTTCATAGCCGTCGCCCCCGACATTCTCGGCGAACGCGGTGCGCTCGGCCTCTCCCTTGGGCAGCCGGTAGGAGTCGGCGCGCTGCCGGTAGCGTGCGAGCCAGTCCGCGTTGACCGCGTCGGTGCCGGCCAGCCAGGCGGGAGCGGCCACCGCCAGAGCCTCCAGGGCGCAGCGCATGGTCTCGGTGACGAACTCCAGCCGGTTCAGATCACGGATGCAGGCGATGACATGGGTGGAGTCGGTGCGGGCCCGGCCGCCGGCCCGCAGCAGACCCCGCTCGTTGCACTGCGCGAGGATGGCGTCCAGGATCTGCTGTTCCAGGCCGTGGGCGATCAGCCGGTCACGGAACTCGCTGAGCACCGAGAAATCAAAGCCAGGATCGGTCAGTTGGAGGCCGAGGGCGTATTTCCAGTCGATCCGGCCG
>NZ_JBIRSJ010000086.1:0-1340 GCF_044334165.1 Streptomyces sp. NPDC020845
ACCGAACACCTCCTCGTCCTGTCCGCCCGCACCCCTCAAGCCCTCGACGCCGCGACCGACCGCCTCGCCCACCACCTCCGCGCCCACCAGCCCGACCTGCCCCGCACCGCCCACACCCTCGCCCAGGGACGCCATACATTCCCGCACCGCCGCATCGTCCACGGCACCACCCCCGACCACATCGCCACCGCCCTGGAAACACGCGACCCCCGCCGCACCACCACCCACCACACCACCCACGACAACCCCCACATCATCTTCATCCTCAGCGGCCAAGGCCCCCAACACCCCCACATGGGCCAACAACTCTACGAACAACACCCCACCTACAAACAAGCCATCGACACCTGCGCCGAAATACTCCAACCCCACCTCAACCACGACATCCGAAAAATCCTCTACCCCACCAACACCACCGACACCAACACCGCCCAACACCTCCTCCAACAAACCCAATGGGCCCAACCCGCACTCTTCACCACCGAATACGCCCTCATACAACTCTGGAAACACTGGGGAATCACCCCCCACACCCTCATCGGCCACTCCCTCGGCGAACTCATCGCCGCCCACACCGCCGGAATCTTCACCCTCCCCGACGCACTCCACCTCACCGCACAACGCGCACAACTCATGCAACAACAACCCCCCGGCACAATGATCAACATCAACGCACCCCGCCACCACATCGAACCAACCCTCCCCCCACAACTCACCATCGCAGCCCACAACACCCCCAACGACTGCGTCATATCAGGCCCCACCCACCACATCCAACAATACAAACAAACCATCAAACACAAAGGCTGGACCACCCGCACCATCACCACCCAACACGCCTTCCACCACCCCCTCATGAACCCCGCCGCCCAACAACTCCACACCACCCTCAAAAACACCCCCCACCACCCACCACACACACCCATCATCACCAACACCACCGGCACCCACCTCACCCCCCAACAAGCCCAAAACCCCCACCACTGGGCCCACCAAATCACCACCACCGTCCACTACACCCAAACCATCACCACCGCCACCCACAACACACCCCACCCCATCCTCCTCGAAATAGGCCCCGGAAACACCTTCACCACCCTCGCCCGACACACCACCCACAACACCACCCCCACCCTCACCTCACTCCCCCACCCCAAAGACCCCCGCACCCCCACCCAAACCATCACCCACACCCTCGGCCAACTCTGGCAACACGGCACCACACCCAACTGGAACAACCACAACCCACAAACCCAACACCCCCGACGCATCCCCCTCCCCACCTACCCCTTCCAACACCAACACCACTGGCTCCCCCACCCCACCAAAACCACCACAGC
>NZ_JBIRSJ010000087.1:0-1325 GCF_044334165.1 Streptomyces sp. NPDC020845
CGCATCTCGGGGTGCCTCTGTGTCTTGTCAAGTCGCCTGAGATGACTGGTGTTTGGCCTTGCGTTCGTCGGCGATCATCACGCGCCACACGTGGTCGGCGAGTCGGCGCTTCAGGCAGCGTTTGGCTTCCCTGGGTGTCTTTCCTTCCGAGAGTTTCCGCTGGTAGTAGGCGTGCCCAGGGGAATTCGGCATTCTGATCTGGACGACCGCGATGGTGTGGAGTACGGAATTGAGCTGACGGTCACCGGAGCGTGAGAGCCGGTGGCGTGCCTTGTCCGCGCTGGCGATCTCGATCGGGGCGGCGCCGGTGTAGTTCGCGAACGCCGCGGCGGTGGCGAACCGGCTGGCGCGTCCGACGCGGCCGACGATCCGCGCCGCCAGCACCGGCCCGACGCCGGGCGTGTTCGTCAGCGTGCTGCCCGAGGACCTGACGAGTTCCTCCATGCGCGCGGCGTTCTCGGCCAGTCGTTTGTCCAGCGCGCGGATCTCCGTGACCAGGTCGCGGGCAAGGTATTTGCGGACCTGCTCGACGCCGCCGGCAGGGCGAACCGTGCGCAGCAGCGCGGCGGCCTGGTCCGCCGAGAGCTGAGGCGGAGCCCCGCCGGGCAGCAGATCACGCAGCACTGCGTGCAGCTGGTTGACGGTGCGGACCCGGGCCTGGGCGAGGTTGACACGTCGCTCGTCGAGCAAGGCCAGGGCCGTGGTGTGGCCTTCCGCCTCCACTTCGCGGCCGTCCCCGTGCACGTAGGCCGTAGCCGCAGCGGCGGCGTCGATCCGGTCGTTCTTGCGGCCGCCGCCACGTGTGAGCTGGCGGATGCGGCTGGTCGCCGAGGGCGGAACGTCGGCGACGCTCTCCCCGCGGGCGATGAGCCACTGGGCCAGGTGGCGGCCGAGCCCGTTGGCGTTCTCCACCACCCACGTGCGCTGCGGCCAGCGGCGGGCCCAGGCCAGGAGCCGCCGGTACTCCGCCAGGGTGGCTTCGATCCTCAGCGAACCCGTCTGCTGATTCGAGACAGGGTCGACGGCGGTAGCAGTGTGAGTGGACTTGTGCGGGTCAACGCCGAGCAGTATCACGGGAGTTCGTTCCTCACGGCCGGAAGACGGGACATCCACGGCCGACACACCGACTTCGGGAACCGCTGGTCGGGACACGCCTCTGTTGAGTCAGACCGTGGCCGGACACCGGGCCGGCGGCACACCCCGAGCGGGCCAGCCCCGAGGGGCGGCAGGAACCTCACGAGCCATCCAACCCAGCGTCCTACGGCACGCTACGAGCGGCCAACCCGACCGCGCACCGCTACAGCCAATACAAGTCGGGAACCTCA
>NZ_JBIRSJ010000088.1:0-1294 GCF_044334165.1 Streptomyces sp. NPDC020845
TGAGGATGTCGCCGGTGCCGTGGTTGTAGAGGTCGGTCATCGGCTGGTCTCCTTGTGGTGTGTGGGGTTGTGCTGGGAGTGGAACTGGCGGAGTGCTTCTTGGTGGGCGGGGCGTGCGGCTCGGATGTCGGCGAGTACGTCGTCGGCGGGGCGGACGACGTTGCGGGGGTTTTTGAAGTGGGGGATGACGTACTTGCCGAAGAGTTCGATCGAGCGCAGTAGTTGGTGGTGGGGGAGGCTGTCGACGCGTAGGACGAGTGCGTCGACGCCCATGTCGGCGTATCGCTGTACGTGTTCGATGCAGTGGTCGGGGTCGCCGACCATGAAGCCTTGGGAGCGTTCGAACATGTACTCCTCGTCGTGGAAGTCGATGTCTTTGACGGCGCCCATGTAGGCGTAGTCCTGTGAGAGCTTGGAGAGCCGTTCGTAGGCGTCGGTGGAGAGTTTGGCCATCTCGAAGAGGGGTTTGGCCTCGGTGCGGGCTTGTGCTGTTGTCTCGGCGCAGTGCATGCCGCCTGAGATCGCGACCATCTTGCGTGGTGTGATCGGGTGGGGGTGGTCGGTGGCGGCGAGTGTTTTGTCGTAGAGCTTCACCATGTTTTCGACGAGGTCGAATCCGAGGTAGAGGCCGCCCATGATGGCGCCGATGCCCATGGTGGCCGCGGTTTCGACGGAGCTGGGGCTGCCGGCGGCGGCTGAGATGGGCGGGTAGGGGGTTTGGAGGGGCTTGGGGACCAGGCTGCGGGGCGGGATCTTGTAGTGCTCGCCGACGTAGGAGAACGGGTCGTCCAGGAAGGCGCGGCGGATGAGTTCGACGCCTTCTCGCCACTGGGACTTGTTCTCGGACGGGTCGACTTCGAAGGCGCGCAGGGCGAGGGTGGTGTTGCCGCGTCCGGTGCCGAGTTCGACGCGGCCGTTGGAGAGGATGTCCTCGGTCGCGACGCGTTCGGCCACGCGCAGTGCGTGGTTCATCCGTGTCGGTAGCAGTGTCACGAGGTGGATGAAGCGGATCCGGCTGGTGAGAGCCATCAGGTACGGGTAGAGCACCTCCGGAGCGGAGACCGAGGCCGTCCCGAGGGCGACGTGCTGCTCGGAACTGCCGAAGGCATCGAAGCCGACGCGCTCGGCGAGCAGTACCTCCTCGACCAGTTCCCGGTAGCGGTGCTCATGTGTGAGCCCGACTGGGGTGTCCCCCTCGGTCATGAGGATGAAGTCCATGCCGACCCTTCCTTCGAATGTTATTCGCCGATAACGTAGGACCTACCACAGCCCAGGTCAAGGCCCCAGGAAGAGC
>NZ_JBIRSJ010000089.1:0-1221 GCF_044334165.1 Streptomyces sp. NPDC020845
CGGCCATGCCGCCGACTGGGCCCCGGCCGCCCACTCCACCGCCGCAGGCTCCGGACCCGACCCCGACATGCCCCTCACCCACACCCTCACCATCAACACCCTCACCCAGGACACCCCCCACGGACCCACCCTCACCACCACCCTCACCTGGCCGAACACCCTCCTCACCCGTGAGGAGATCCAGCAACTCGCCGACGGCTACCACCAAGCCCTCACCGCGCTGGCCCGCCACACCACCCTCCCCGACACCGGCGGACGCACCCCCTCAGACCTCCCCCTCCTCCACCTCACCCAAGCCGACATCGACCACCTCGAAACCACATATCCCCACACCACCGACATCTGGCCCCTCGCACCCTTGCAAGAAGGCCTCCTCTTCCACGCCCTCTACGACACCCACGGCCACGACGTCTACGCCTCCCAGCAAACCTTCCGCATCACCGGCCCCCTCAACATCCCCACCCTCAAAACCGCCCTCACCACCCTCCTGACCCGCCACCCCAACCTCCGCGCCGGCTTCCACCACCAAAACCTCACCCACCCCATCCAGATCATCCCCACCACCACTGAGCTCCCCTGGCAAGAACTCAACTGGACCCACCTCGATCCCGACACACAGGAAACCTCCCTCACCACCTGGCTGGAGGAAGACCAGAGCCGCCGGTTCAACCTCGACCAGCCACCACTGATCCGGTTCACCCTCATCCACCTCGCCCCCCAGTCCTACCGCCTGGTCTTCACCAACCACCACATCCTCCTCGACGGCTGGTCCCTCCCCGTCCTCATGCGGGAACTGTTCACCCTCTACGCCCACCAAGGCCACGAAACCGCAGCCACCCTGCCCCCCACCACCCCCTACCGCGACTACCTCGCCTGGATCACCACCCAAGACCGCACCACCGCCGAAAACACCTGGCGCCACACCCTCCACAACCTCCAACAACCCACCCGACTCACCCCCCACGACCCCACCCGAACCCCCCAACCACCCCAACGCCACACCCACCACCTCCCCCCCCACACCACCCACCAACTCACCACCACCGCACGCCACCACAACACCACCCTCAACACCCTCATCCAAACCGCCTGGGCCATCCTCCTCCACCACACCACCAACCAACACGACATCACCTTCGGCGCCACCACCGCCGGCCGACCCCCACACATACCCCACATCGAAACCATGGTCGGCCTCTTCATCAACACACTCCCCGTACG
>NZ_JBIRSJ010000090.1:0-1217 GCF_044334165.1 Streptomyces sp. NPDC020845
GCGGACGTTCGTGGAGCAGGTGGACGGGCTGTCCGTGCGGTACGGGCGCTATACGCCGCTGCTGCTGGCGCTGCTCCAGGCGGTGGGGCTGGCACTGGCTGGGTCCGCCGGGGCGAGGCTGCTGGCGGTCCTGCACGTGGCGGTGAGCCGGGTGACCCTGTTAGCGCTGGTGATGGCGTTGCCGGACCCGGACTGGAAGGTTCCCCGAGTGCTCGGTGTCGACGACTTCGCTCTGCGCAGGGGCGGCGTGTGGGGCACGGTGCTGGTGGACGGGACAACGCGGCGGGTGCTGGAGTTGCTGCCCAGTCGGGACGCCGAGCCGCTTGCCGTGTGGCTTAGGAATCATCCTGGTGTGCAGGTCATCTGCCGTGACCGGGCAGGTGCCCATGCCGAGGCTGCCGCCCGCGCCGCGCCGGCTGCCGTGCAGGTCGCGGACCGCTGGCACCTGTGGCACAACCTCGGCCAGCATGTGGAGAAGGACATCGCCCGCCACCGCGGATGCCTGCATTCAGCGACTACAAACCGAACACCTGCTGACCAGACCGGACTCGAAGGTCTGCCTGCGCAGGCTCTGTCCGCTCAAGGAACGCTGGAGGCACGCACCCGCCGCCGTTACCGCGAGGTCCATGCCCTGCTGAAGCAGGGTTGGGCGCTAAAGGAGATCGCCCGTGAGCTGCGGCTGAACCACAAAACCGTGCAGACCTTCGCCCGGGCTGAACACGTGGAAGAACTCCTCGCTCACGCCGCCGGCCGTCGCCCCAGCAAACTGGACCCACACCGCGACTACCTGCACCAGCGATGGGCCGAAGGGTGCCACTCGCCCACAGCACTCCACCAGGAACTCACCCAGCGGGGCCCGCAGTGCAGCATCCGGCTGGTCACCCGCTACCTGCGCACCCTCCGAGCGAACGGAGCCCTGCCCACCCCGGAACCTGCCCCGCCTCCAACCCGACGGCTCGTCGGCTGGATCATGCGCCACCCCGCCACCCTGAACTCCGATGACCAGCAGCGTCTCAAGACCGCACTGGCAGCCTGCCCCGAGCTGAACGCCCTGCACCAGCACGTCCGAGCCTTCGCCCAGATCATGACCAGACGCAACGGCCGACACCTCAACACCTGGGCGCACCAGGTCCGCAACCAAGACCTCCCCTCACTCAAAGCCTTCGCGACCGGACTGGACAAGGACTGGAACGCCGTCACCGCCGGCCTCACCCTCG
>NZ_JBIRSJ010000091.1:0-1111 GCF_044334165.1 Streptomyces sp. NPDC020845
ACTATCGGACTAGAAGGGTCACGAAATCCGTGGCCGGTGCGGGCAGGGGCTCTGACAGACTCTCGTGTTGCCAGCGGAGTGAGTGGCGTCCGATGGGTGGACTGCGGTTGGGTGCCCGTCCGAGCGTGGCTAGCCTGCGGCTATGGCCCTTGGAACACCTTCGACCCAAATAGTGCGCACCCGCACAGTGCGCGAACTGCTCGCAACCGGCAATTCGTCGTACTCTTTCGAGTTCTGGGAGCCGAGGAACGAGAAGGGCGAGCGCAACCTCTGGAACGCGCTGCGCCGGGTCGAGGCGGTGGCCCCGAGCTTTGTCTCCGTGACCTATGGGGCCGGCGGTTCCACCCGGTCCGGGACGGTCAAGGCCACCCAGGAGATCGCGGCCGACACCACGCTTACGCCCGTCGCGCACCTCACCGCGGTCAACCACACCATCGCTGAACTGCGCAACATGATCGGTCAGTACGCCGATGCCGACATCAGGAACATCCTCGCGGTGCGCGGTGACCCGCCTGGCGACCCGATGGGTGAGTGGATTCCGCACCCGCAGGGCGTGCGGTACGCAGCCGACCTCGTCCGGCTGATCAAGGAGTCCGGGGACTTCTGCGTCGGCGTCGCCGCCTTCCCCGAGATGCACCCGCGCTCGGCCGATTGGGACGCGGACATCCGGCACTTCGTGGACAAGTGCCGCGCGGGCGCCGACTATGCGATCACCCAGATGTTCTTCGATCCGGAGCACTATCTGCGGCTGCGCGACAGGGTCGAGAAGGCGGGCTGCGACACCCCGATCATCCCGGAGTGCATGCCTGTTGTGGGCATCAAGCAGCTCGACCGGCTCCCGCAACTCAGCAACGCAGTCTTCCCCGCCGCCGTGCAAGAGCGCATGCTCGCGGTCAAGGACGATCCTGCCGCTGTACGCTCCATCGGCATCGAGTTCGCCACAGATTTCTGCGCGCGGCTGCTGTCCGAGGGTGTCCCCGGGCTGCACTTCATCACGCTCAACAACTCCACGGCGACACTCGAGATTTACAGGAATCTCGGATTGCATCAGCAGCTTTGAGTAGGAGAGCAGTTGTAGAAGACCATCAGCCGCTGACTTGACCGCGCACAG
>NZ_JBIRSJ010000092.1:0-1028 GCF_044334165.1 Streptomyces sp. NPDC020845
GCGAGGTCGCCGGTGCGGTACATGCGGGTGCCGGGTGGGCCGTAGGGGTTGGGGATGAAGCGTTCGGCGGTGAGGGTGGGGCGGTGGAGGTATCCGCGGGCGAGTTGTGTGCCGGCGATGTAGAGCTCGCCTGGGACTCCGATGGGTGTGGGTTGGAGGGTGTGGTCGAGGATGTAGGTGTGGGTGTTCCACATGGGTCGGCCGATGGGGACGGTGCCGGTGGTGGGTGTGGTGGCGTGTGTGTTGGTGGTGGGTGGGGGGATGGGGTGGTCGGTGGCGCCGACGGTGGTTTCGGTGGGGCCGTAGTGGTTGATGACGGGGGTGTGGGGGTGTTGGGTTTGCCAGGTGTGGACGGCTTCGGTGGGGACTGCTTCGCCGCCGAGCATGAGTTGGCCGGTGGGTTGGAGGGTGGTGTGTTCGAGGAGGGGGAGGTGGCTGGGGGTGAGTTTCATGAAGGTGACGGGTGTGTCACCGGGGGTGTGGGTGTGGGGTGTGGTGGGGGTGAGGGTGGTGATGTGGACGCGTCCGCCGCAGATGAGGGCGCCGTACAGGACGGTGACGCCGGCGTCGAAGGAGACGGAGGCGTGGAGGACGGTGGCTCCGGTGAGGCTGGGGTAGGCCTGGGGGCATCGGGCGGTGTAGTTGAGCAGGGCCTGGTGGGGGATGACCACGCCTTTGGGGTGGCCGGTGGACCCGGAGGTGTAGATCACATAGGCGGGATGCTGCCCCAGCAGCCCACCCACACGATCAGCATCCCCGACATCCGCACTGGTCTGCGCCGTGATTGCGGCACGGGTGTCCGGTGCGTCGAGTTCGGTGTGGGGCAGGTTCTGTATGTGGGGGAGGGTGGGTGAGGTGGTGGTGTCGGTGACCAGGAGTGCGGGGGCCGCGTCCTGGAGCATGTAGTGGATGCGGTCGGTGGGGTAGTCCGGGTCGATGGGGAGGTATCCCGCACCCGTCTTGAGGATGGCCAGCAGGGTGACGACCAGTTCGGCCGAGCGTGGCAGCGCCACCGCCACCAGCCGTTC
>NZ_JBIRSJ010000093.1:0-1000 GCF_044334165.1 Streptomyces sp. NPDC020845
CCCCGTCTTCGCCACCCGCATCGCCGAATGCGAACACGCCCTGACACCACACATCGACTGGTCACTCACCGACGTACTACGCGGCACCGACACCACCACCGACCCCACCCGCGTCGACGTCATCCAACCCACCCTGTGGGCCATGATGGTCTCCCTCGCCACGCTCTGGCAGCACCACGGCATCACCCCCACCGCCGTCATCGGCCACTCCCAAGGCGAAATCGCCGCCGCCTGCGTCGCCGGAGCCCTCACCCTGGAGGACGGCGCCCGCGTCGTAGCCCTGCGCAGCCAAGCCCTACGCGCCCTCGCCGGCCACGGCGCCATGGCCTCCCTCACCCTCACCGCCCACCACACCACCCAACTCATCAACAAACTCGGCAAGGCGGCACAAGGCGTCGCCATCGCCGCCCACAACGGACCCCACGCCACCGTCATCTCCGGACCACCCGACCAGATCACCACCGTGCTCGCCACCGCCCAGGAACACGGCGCACGCACCCGCACCATCGACGTCGACTACGCCTCCCACAACCCCCACGTCGACCGCATCCGCAACGACATCCTCACCGCACTCCACGGACTCACACCGGTCGCCTCCGACATCACGTTCCACTCCACCGTCACCACCCAACCCCTCGACACCACCACCCTCGACGCCGACTACTGGTACACCAACCTCCGCCAACCCGTCCGCTTCACCGACACCCTCACCACACTCCTCGCAGGCGGCCACCGCCACTTCATCGAAATCAGCCCCCACCCCGTCCTCCTCCCCGGCATCCACGACACCCTCGAAGAAACGGACACCACAGCCACCACCGCCACCATCCCCACCCTCCACCGCAACCACGGCACACCAACCGACCTCGCCCACGCACTCGCCCACGCCCACACCACCGGCCTCCCCATCAACTGGCACACTTGGTTCCCCACACCACCAGCCCCAGGCACCGAACCACCCAACCTCCCCACCTACCCCTTCCAACGACAGCGCTACTGG